>DATDWL010000019.1:0-15519 GCA_035289645.1 Candidatus Peribacterales bacterium | reverse complement strand
TCGATATCGTTCATGCTCAATTTTGATCCATCGAAAGATGCGAACGCACGCAAGAATCTGGATGCGCTGTGGGAGAAGCTCGCAGACGGCGGCACCCCGCTCATGCCGCTCGACACATATCCCTTCAGCGAGCACTACGGCTGGATCAGGGACAAGTACGGTATTTCATGGCAGCTGATCCTCACCAAACCCGAAGGTGAACCGCGGCCGTTCATCGTCCCTTCGCTCATGTTCACGGGCGACTTGACCGGCAAGGCCGATGAAGCGATCGATTTCTACGTGTCGACGTTCAAGGACTCTAAGCGCGGAATGTCCGCGCTCTACCCACCCGGCGCGGCACCGGAGAAAGATGCGAAGCTCATGTTCGCTGAGTTCATGCTGGAAGGCCAGTGGTTCACAGCCATGGACAGCGGCCACATGCACAAATTCGGTTTCAGCGAAGCCATCTCGCTGATCGTACGGTGCAAGGATCAGAGAGAGATCGATGACTACTGGAAAAAACTCTCCGCGGTTCCCAAATCCGAACAGTGTGGATGGCTGAAGGATAAATACGGTGTTTCGTGGCAGATTGTTCCAACCGTCATGGATGAGATGATGCAAACCAAAGACGAAGCCGCACTTGCGCGCGTGACAGAGGCATTCCTTAAGATGAAAAAATTTGATATTGCGGCGTTACAGAAGGCGTTCGAAGGGAAATCACCAGCATGAGCTTCATCGATTTAATAGAATTATCGTATGACCAAAAATACGTTATCCACTGCGACGGTGCATCCATTGCCAGCAGATTTACGAGAGGCCATTCTGTCGACTCCTGCAGCGAAGGCGGTATGGGAGGACATTACGCCCCTTGCGCGTAATGAGTGGATTTGTTGGGTGACCTCCGGGAAAAAGGCAGAGACGAGAAGAATCCGTATCGAGAAGGCGCTCTCCAAGATGAAAGGCGGAATGCGGAGGCCTTGTTGTTGGGCCGGTTGCCCTCATCGCTCCAAATAATTGGGATCCTTCCATGGCCACGAACTGAATACTTTGATAGATGAGTGGCTGAACACGCGGGTCGTCCAACAACACCATAGCGGTTTTTGGGGGGTTGTTGGAATACGAATTGGATCGAGGGGAATGCACGTGGGAATGGAGTAATCCGAACAAACCGAACAGTGCTGGGGCTTGATGACACTTTGTAATTACTCGTCGTCATTGCATAGATCGGAGGAAAATCACACGAGTTCTTTCATATGAAGGCAATAAAGCCATAATAGCTCTAAAATACATTTGATAGAAAATGTAAAGTAACCTACACTTCACTCCTTTTATGCCTGAGAAAAATCTGCAACACAGGGAGTACATCAAGCAGATCCATTTTGAGGACGTGGCGGCCAGAGCGGCAGAGTTCGCGGAATTTATCGAAAGAAACAGGGAGAAAATAGTCAAAACGCTGCTTATGTATGAAACGTACGAAGTGGCTTCCGATGAGATCCGCAGATCAGTTGATCTACTAATAAGTCTGCGCGAAAACAGCGAGTATTTTCAGAGAGAGGTCGGACCAGTGGCATCCTTCCTCCCAAGCAATCAGCCGCTTTACGCAACGACGTGTTTCACTGTGGTGCCGTCTCTCATGGCGAGTGAATCTCATGTGAAAGCTCCAGAAGGAATGCGCAAATTCTTTCCTGCACTGGTGCAGGACTTGGAGCTGAAGAAACATTTCCCCAACGTGCACGTCCATCAAGGTGCTCGCGCCGATTTTATCGACAAAAGAGCGGCAAGACGCATACATCCGAAGACGAGGGAATTGGAAACAGCAACAGACGCGGTCATCTTCACCGGAACCCCCGAAAAAGCATCTCTTGTCCGTAACGAGTTTCATCAAAGAGTGCTTTTCATCATCAACGGCGCGGGGCACAACCCGATGGTCGTCGCAGAGAGCGCAGATATCGAGCGGGCGATTGCCAGCGCGTTGCGGCTTCAGTTGTATAACCAAGGACAGGATTGCTCCGCGCCGAACGCGATACTCGTTCATACAAGTGTATATGATGTGTTCGTTCATCGGCTCGCTGAACAAGTCAGACAGGTAAAGGTCGGTTCCTACCAGAACAGAGAGAATACGGTCGGACCGATCAGTAGGGATGGAGATCTGCCCAGAATCCAAGGATTCCTCGAAGAAAATGGACGGTACATCTCGGCAGCGACCGAGGGGATCATCCGGACTCGGAGCGGCATAGTGGAACCGACGATTATCGAGAAGCCTCTGCAAGACGGTGGGAATTTCACCGAACAATTCGCGCCGATTTTCTTCATACAAAGATACGAGGGCGACGACGAACTCGGGCGTTACTTCGAAGATCCCAAGTATAAAGCAAATGCGATGTATATCACTCTCTTTGGTAACAGTCCCTACGTGGAAAGCCTTATTGGCGATCCTGAGAACGACAAAAACATTCTTCACGATGTTTCCACGATCATTCGTAACACAGATTTGCACGCACCCGGAGTGGAAAGAGGAACCAAGCCTTATGGCGGTTACGGGAGAGGGGCATCCTCCATCTCCATTCATGGCAGGATCATCGCGAAACCTACGCTTCCCCAGCGAGACATCTATGAGTTCCTCGTGAAGCCCTCACTGGAGATTGCGGAGAAAAAAGAAGAGGAACCCAAGAAGCAGATTCACGAGATATCGAGGGTAAATACCGAAGATCGTGAGCACTGGGGATCACGCATCGTCGACAGCATTTTGAAAAAATTCCCGGACAAAGAAGAATACACGGTCGCGGCTGGCGCAAGTCCGTATCGCACCATTCATTTCGGCTGTATGCGCGATGTCATGACGGCATTCGCTATCGTCCGCGAATTACAAGAACGAGAAAAGAATGCGCGATTTGTCTTCTCTTGGGATGACCTCGACGGTCTACGGGAACTTCCGACTGGACTGAATCCCTCATGGGAGAAATATGTTGGCATGCCTCTGTCCCAGATTCCGGACCCCTTCGGCAAGACGACTTCTTACGCGCGGCATTTCGAGGAAGAATTTGAACAAGCGATGGAAAAACTCGGCATGAATTTGACGTTTAGTTCGCAAACCGAACGCTACAAATCCGGAGAATACGATGCTTGGATTTTGGACGCTCTGCGGAGGCGTGAACAATATGCGGAAATGATGCTGAGGCATATGTCACCCAAGACGATGACAAGAAGAATGATTCAACCCGAGAAATACCGGCAGGATTATTATCCGGTTTCGATCTACTCCCGATTCACGGGAAAATCGAATACATCGATTCTCAATTTTGACGGAGATAAGAACATCATGTACCGATGCCTCGATACGGGCAACGAAGAGACCGTCGATCTCACACGCGAACGGATAGCAAAACTCAAATGGAGAGCGGAATGGCCGATCCGCTGGAAGGCTCACGGCATCGTTTTTGAAGCAGGCGGCGTGGCTGAGTCCGCACGGGGAGGAAGCCATGAAGTAGCGCAGGCGATTTCGAAAGAAATGCTTGGGAATCAAACGCCGATTTATCAGCAGTACGGTACGGTGCGACTGCGAGAAGGAAGTACCGAACGACATGCTCACGAACTTTTGGGCGGACTCTCGATCAATAAGCTTTTGGAGATCTACGAACCGCGCGTTCTGCAATGGATGTATCTTCGGCGCAGCCCTCTCCACGATCTCAATATCAGCTTCGATACAGATGTTATCCGGCAATATGACGAATATGACAGAGATTCACAGTCTCAAATGGCGAAGCAGTGCAGCGCCACAAAAAAGGCACTCCTATGGGCAGGGGGTCTTCCTTCGGAAGATGCATTACCTGCAATGCCATTCAGACAAGCTGTTGCACTGGGACAAACAGTTGGCTGGGATACGGGGAAACTATCCGAACTCCTTGCATCAATCGAAATGAAGTACGATCAACAATCCATTGATCGGCGCTTGCCACGCGCACGCTCCTGGGTGGAGAAATATAATTCCGAAAAAGCTATTTCCCTCCTTGAGAAGCCAAATAAGCCTTATGCAGAAACAATGGACGCCGAATCAATCACTAATATCAGAAATTTGCGAGCGGCACTTTCACAGGAGACATTGGAAGTAGCAGAGTTAAAAACTATCATCATGCTGAAAGCGGATGCCGAACTAACCTCTGAGACAAATAAAGAAAGGCAGAGAGCCTTTCGCACGAATGTTTACAGACTTCTTTTCGGAAAAGATTCAGGTCCGAGACTGGCTACTTTTCTGTGGGCGGCAGATAGGCAAAAGGTTCTTCAACTACTTGATATCTAATTCTCATATGAAAGAACATCTCACAGAAAGGGCGGAAATCGAAGAAAAGTTCGCGGAGTCATCCGCGAAGCATTTCGGGAACTACGCCTCACTCGTCATATCAAGCGGGAGCTTTGCCTACGGCGGTGCGACGAAGGACAAGAGCGACTTGGATGTCATGACCGTGCTGAGTCCGGATATCGCTGAAATGCCTCCAACGGAAACTATCCAAATGATCCAATCCTTTGTGAGAGATTACATCGCACTTCATAAGGAATACGGTTATCGTCCCGATGTCGTCTTTCCGGGTGAGTACATCACTGAAGCAAATGCGGAAGATGCCATCGCAGGCAGAGGATTTCATGTCTCCGAAAGTGGTTTATATCTTCCCCCGGCGTCGGACGAGTATTACTTGGGTGATCGGGAAAGAAATTACAGGGCATGGCGAAGCATGTTGGCCTTCAGCAGGAGACTTTCTGGAGACGAAGAAAAATTCCACGAGCTTAAGCTGCGTGCTTGGGAAACGATCATACTGTTCCTGTTGTCGCAATCGGATGAAGATTCGACGGGCAGTGTCACTATTCTTGATGCGCTTACGAGTCAGGACGACAAATGGCAAAGCGTCGGCGTCACGAATAAGTGGCTGACATTCCGAGAAGATGAGAGTTCGTATATCGAACAGACCCTAGTGAGACTCAAGGCGAGGAACATTCTGGATGCGCAAGGAGTGCAATACGGATTGAAGAAGGAACAGATCACGTCTTGGTGTGAATCAGTGTCACAGGCATTGCGTACGGGTCAGCTACAGCGATCGCCGTTCCTTCTTTCAACGGAAAACGAACGAGAACTGACCCAATTCGCCACGGAAACGGAACGGTCATTAGCACAATCGCCGACTTTAGTGTTGGAAACCGAAAAATATTCGGTCTCACCGATGAAAAATCGATATCTCGGCGACTGCACCCAAATCGTATTCACGGCGGGCAAGGAGGAACAGGAACGCGATGGTTTGACCGACGAAAACGTCATTATCTTCGTAAAGATGGCAAAAGACCCACTGCAAACAAGAGCGCAGAGCGGAAAGCTCTTCGGCAAAGAGCATTTCGAAGGATCGAGCGTCTTGCTCAGAATCGCGTCGTCATGCGTACACGGATCGCTGGGAGATATGGAATGCAGCTGTTACGAAGACACGGTTGATGCGCTAAAGAAAATCGCCGCCCATGGAAGTGGTGTATTCGTCTACATGCCGCAGGATTCGCTGGGAAGAGGACCTCGGGACAAGGTAAGAGACCATCGACTGATCTATGGGGTCGATGAACAGGGTCGAAAAACGGAGCCGATGTCCGTTGAGCAAAGCCTGTCCTCCGTTCATCCGGAAGGATATGACATCAGGCAATATACGACATTACGGCAAGTGTTCGAGGAATTAGGTTTCGGCGATGTCGAGTTCATTCTCCTCGGAGGAAACGCAGAGAAGATCGAAAAAATCAGGACGGACACGGGAATTGCCATTGCTTCGACGATGAGTTGGAAATAATCTGATCCACAAGACATGGAACATCCAATTGCCATCGACGCAGGCAGGAGAAACCGCAGAAATATACGCCTCTGCTATGTCTTCGACGTTCTCTTAAACCTGCATTTCACCTCCGCAATTCTCGTCCCATTCTTCACGCAATGGGCACATCTGTCGTTCACACAGATGCATCTCATTCAAACGTGGTTCCTCCTGTGGATGTTTGTGCTGGAGGTGCCGACCGGCGTGGTCGCGGATCGTTTCGGAAAGAAATTTTCAGTCGCGCTCGGCGCTCTTGTGGGAGCAGTCGGGCTTTTTATTTACGGGATGATCCCGAATTTTTGGCTCTTTCTTCTTGCGGAATTTTTGGGGGCACTCTCGTTGACACTCATATCCGGAGCCTATGAAGCAATGGTGTATGACACGTTAGCTGCCAGCGGAACGGAGACAGAATCGAAGAAAGTGTTTGGAAGATCGCACTCCTTTAGAATGACAGGGATACTCATCGCGGCACCAATCGGCTCCTTCATCGCTGCGCATACCGCTCTCAATGTGCCGATGCTGGTCGAAGCATTCGCTTTGGTCGGAGCTATGGTCATCGCCCTTGCCATCTCACAGCCGAAGTTGGGCGATGGCCATGAAATCGAAGTTCAGAATTATTTGGATATAGCGAAAAAGGGATTGGCATTTCTGCGCGGCCATGTGGCGACGAGAACAATCGCATTTCAAATGGCCATCGTCGGCGCGGCCGGTTACTTCATCATATGGCTGTATCAACCGCTTCTGACAACACTGAATGTACCCATCGAATATTTCGGATGGTTCAACGTCTTGCTCGTCGGAGTCCAGATTGTCATCGCAAGCAATTTCGGACTCATCGAAAAAATATTTCCATCTCTGCAGAGCTATATCATCTTTAACGTTGTTATCATCGGCCTCACATTTGTATTTGCGATCCAGTCTCCCTCGATTCTATCCGCCATAACACTCATAACGGCCGGAGGAGGATTTGCACTTACGCAGGAAAGATACATTTCCGCGCATGTGAACCAATGGATTCCGTCGGCGCAGAGAGCGACTGTTCTTTCATTCATGAACATGCTTCAAAAGTTGTTTATCGCTCTTTTGAATCCTCTGGTCGGTTATTCGATGGATCATTCTGTGAAAATGGGGCTCACAGTCGTTTGTGCATTTGTAGTGCTTTCCTTCTTGGGGTTACTCCTCCTTAGGCCTCCCCTTCGTGGACCACACGGAGATGATCCATGATCTTGTAACCTTTGAGGTATTCATGAGGATCTACAAACTGATACCACGGTTCCATGTGGTACAAATCTTTGCCGTCCTTCGTTTCCTTTACCATATGGCTTTTTATCATTTCCTTGGGCGGGAGCACATCCTTATTATCCTTGATCAAAAAAAGCTGCATGTGACCCTTCCCGTTATGCGTCACCGTGCGTGCCTTTAAGATGCCTTCTTTTACGCAACGTCTCAGCGTTGGGCTTTTGATGTTAAAAGCACTCTCAATCTCATATTTGGAATACCAGCTGTCTTTGTTCTTTGCGAGCGATGCAGGGATCTCCTTTCGATCAATCGCTGCTTGGCAGATCATGCACTTAATTCCGTACTTGTCGTACCATGATTGTTCCTTGGAAGCAGATTGACCGCAGATGAAACATCTATAGCCAATGCCATCGAGATGAAAACCTTTGGGCGACTCTTCGAGCCTCTTCTTTGTACGGTGCTCCTCTTTCGCACCATCCAGACATACTTCGACCAGCCGGAGTAAATTGTATGCCGATTCAGAGGCTTCTTCCCGCGTAAACTCTCTGCCATATTCTTTCTCCAGAAGATCTTTCATCTCTTGAATACGTTCTTGCGATAACTCCATAACGCATAATTATACGGAACGTTATTGCTGAGTAAATATGAATTCTACGTACTGATTTAGAGATCACTTGCGATACGTGAAAATATTGCAAATTAATATATTTCCATTCCGATTGTATTTGGTATACTGGGCGTGGTTCCGACCGTCTGGTAGGGAGGAACTGACGCTTAGCGTCGCAACCGGTGTACCGTTCAAAGTTTACAGCTTTATCGGTTCATTGCGTTTCTGCGATGCTAGTGTTACCTACGATCCCACCGGGTTACATAGTCACTCCGTCACAAGGTACTGGGCGCAAACGCGTTCCTTTTTTCCGTGTCCGCAGTTTCTTCCCCCTCTCCCCATGACCCCTTCCACACTCCATCAAAAGCTTTCCGTCACACAGGTGAAAATCGCAGCCCTCCGGCCTGCGACATATAACCCGAGACGATGGGATGCTGCCGCAAAAGAACACCTCAAAGAAAGCATCCGGAAGTTCGGCGCGGTCGATCCCCTCATCGTGAACGGCGCTCCGAAGCGGAAGAACATCGTGATCGGCGGCCACTTTCGCCTCGCAGTCATGAAGGAACTTGGCTACACCGAGGCGCCCGTTGTCTATCTCTCCATCCCGAGCATCAAGCGGGAGAAAGAACTGAATATCCGGCTCAACCGCAATGCGGGAGAATGGGATCTGGAAAAATTGAAGGCATTCGATGTCGAATTCCTTCTCAAAATCGGATTCGACGATGCCGATCTCTCTCAGATCTGGGACGATGCTATCGGAACGGAAGATGACAATTTCAATCTTGACGAAGCGGTGCAGGAAATCAAGAAGCCGCAATCGAAACCGGGAGATATGTACGACATCGCCGGACACCGGATCATTTGCGGAGACTCGACCGATCCGTCCGTTACCAAACGCCTCATGGGAAAGACGCGCATCGACATGCTCTACAGCGATCCTCCCTACAATATTTCCGTCGATTATTCGGCCGGAATCAGCGGCAAAATGAACTACGGCGGGAAAACGAATGACAACAAAAGCGACGAAGAATATCGCGAGTTCCTCATGAAGGCGCTCGTGAACGGCTTGTCCGTTTGTAAAGACAATTGCCATGTCTTTACCTACGTCGATCAGCAATACATCGGCATGATGCAGGCTCTCTATCCGGAACTGGGAATAGATTTCAAGCGCGTGGCGCTCTGGATCAAGAACAACTTCAACATGACTCCGCAGGTGGCATTTAACAAATGCTACGAGCCTGTGATCTACGGCACGCGCGGGAAACCGTATCTCTCCCCCCGTGCGCAGAACTTCACGGAAATTCTCAATAAGGAAATTGCGAACGGCAACCGCGCGATCGACGATGTTTTGGATTTGCTCGATATCTGGCTTTGCAAGCGACTGCCGACAAACGAGTATGAGCATCCGACCGCAAAGAATCCCACTCTGCACGAAAGGCCGCTGCGGCGGTGCACGAAGCCTGGCGACGCTGTACTCGATCTCTTCGGGGGCGGGGGCAGTACCTTGATCGCAGTTCACCAGATGAAGCGCAAATGCTTCATCGTTGAGTGGGAACCTCTTTTCATCGACGTAACTCTCCGTCGCTTCGAGGCCGCCTTCGGCATCAAACCTACTCTCCTCAAACCATGACAAAACCCGCGATACGCCCCGGCGACATCTTTCAACTCGGAGAGCATCTGCTCCTCTGCGGCGACTGCAGGGATGCCGGGATGATCGCGAAATTCATCGGCAGCCGGAAGATCGCGCTCGTCCTGACCGATCCGCCCTACGGCATTGCGTACGTCGAGGGGAAAGCCAACTTCCTGAAAGGGAAAGTGAAGCATATGCCGATCGCAAACGACCATCTCCAGAGCGACGAATCGTACCGGATGTTCACGCGGTCATGGCTTGAAGCCGTACGCCCCTTCCTCACACGCATGAATGCCGCTTATATCTTCGGGTCGGACAAGATGCTCTTCGCCCTGCGCGACGGCATGGCTGATGCGGGATGGCGCTTCGGGCAACTCCTCATCTGGATCAAGCAGGCCGCTGTTCTTGGCAGGCTCGACTATCTGCCAATGCATGAACTCATCTGTTATGGATGGCACGGCGTGCACGAGTTCAGAAAAGCAAAAGATAAATCCGTTCTCTTCCATCCCAAACCAACAAAGAGTGTGGCGCATGCGACGATGAAGCCCGTCGGCCTCCTGCGACGGCTGATCCTCAATAGTTCGAGGATCGGGGACATCATCTATGACCCTTTCGTGGGATCTGGCTCTACGCTTCTCGCAGCGGAACAGACGCGGCGGCGATGTCTCGCGGTTGAGATAGCCCCGGGACACTGCCGTACGACCATCGAAAGATTCACGAAGCTCACGGGCATCGAATCCAAGAAAATTTCCCTCACCATCCATGCCTGATTCTTCGATGTCCATAAAACGCCGGCAATCGATCAGTGTCCGCCAGTCCAGAGAGAAGGCATTGATGATCGAGCAGATGAAGAAAACTCCCATCATCCAGATCTGCTGCGAGAAACTCGGTATCGGGCGCACGACCTACTACGACTGGCGCAGGTGCGATGATGCATTTGCCAAAGCGGCAGATGACGCGCTGATGGAAGGCATGCTCCTCATGAATGATCTCGCGGAGTCGCAGCTCCTCTCCGCCGTGCGCGATGGCAACCTTGGAGCGATCACGTATTGGCTCAAGCACCGCCACCATGCGTACAGCAGCCGCCTCGAAGTGACGGCAAAAATCGCAGAGCGCGATCCCATCGATCCGGAACAGGAACACATCATCCGCGAAGCCATCCGCCTTGCCTCCTTATCTCCTTCCCTCTCTTCCCGTGAAGAAGCTTCCAGCACGATCGAAGCAGGATCTGACTGAGCGGATGCTCAGGGATCCTGCAGTCCGCCGTGCAATCATTCGCAAGAGCCATCTCTGGTTCTTCGTGTTCTATTTCGCGCACTACATCAAATATGCGATGGCGGCATTCCACCGGGAGATTTTCGCAATCACCGAAAATGTGACTATCCTCCGCGCGGTCATCGTTGCCTTCCGCGGCTCCGGCAAATCCACCATCATCACCCTCTCCTCTGTTCTCTGGGCGATCATGGGGAGAGAGCAGCGCAAATTCGTCCTCATCGTCGGCCGGACGCAGGAACAGGCAAAACAGATGCTTCGGAACATCCGCACGGAACTGGAGAATAACCGCCTCCTTGCATTCGACCTCGGCCCCTTTCGCCAGGAAGAAGATGAGTGGCGCAATACTTCCCTCGTCATCCAGAACTACGGAGCGCGAATCACGGCGGTCTCCGTCGACCAGAGCGTCCGAGGCCTGCGCCACAATGAGCATCGCCCGGATCTCATCATCTGCGACGATATTGAGGATCTCGAATCGGTGCAGACGCAGGAGAGCCGCAGTAAGACGCGCAGCTGGGTCGTGGGAGAACTCATTCCCGCGGGTGACAAGGACACGCGCTTCTTCATTGTCGGCAACTATCTCCACGATGACTCGCTCACGCAGCGCATGCGAAAACAGATCGAGGAGGGCGGCGGCAAGCATGCCGTCTACCGCGCGTATCCTCTCATCGATGGCGATGACCGCTGCCTCTGGCGCGAAAAATTTCCGGATGAAGAGGCGATTCTCGCAGAGAAGGCACGTATCGGGGATGAAGCGGCGTGGTCCCGGGAATATCTTCTGCGGATCATCTCCGATGCAGACCGCGTTGTGCATCCGGAGTGGATTCAGTATTACGATGAACTTCCTCCAGAGAGCGACGGCAATTTTCTTTACTTCGCCATAGGCATCGATCTCGCGATCTCCAAGAAAGATACGGCGGATTACACCGCCATGGTCGCGGCAAAAGTCTATTTGGATGACAAGCGATTCCGGATCTACATTCTCCCGAACCCCGTCAACGAACGGCTTTCATCCGCGGAAACCATCGAGAGAGCCGAATCACTCGCGGACATACTGGGGCATTCGACCCGCATCCTCGTGGAAGATGTCGGATACCAGATCGTGCTGGCCGAACAGCTCGAGAAGGACGGCTACGATGCAGAGGGAGTGAAGGTAAAGGGGCAGGACAAACGCGCCCGCCTGACGGCTGCCGCGCACATGATCCAGTCAGGGCAGGTTCTTTTCCCGAGATATGGAGTGGAAGAACTTCTCTTGCAAACGCTCAACTTCGGCATGGAAAAACATGATGATCTCCCAGACGCACTTTCCATGCTCCTTGCGCGCATCGCAGAGGAACGGCGGCACCGCATGGGCATGATGGTTATTTACCATACCCATGAGGAACACGACGGCTTTGCGAAGCTCGGCGGCTTTCGGGATTTCTCGCTTGGATGGATGTGAGGGGTTTTGCAGAGGTATACGCAGAGCCTTCGGCTAGCCTTAAGGAGGAGGCTGCGGCATTGCTTGAGGTGCATTCTTCCCCCTTTCCTTATGCCTCCGGCAGCAACTGCATCAACGGCAGAAACAAAAATAGAAACGCCGATAACACGCTACGTTCTCTATGCGCGGAAAAGCCAGGAATCCGACGAGAGGCAGGCTCTCTCCATTGATTCGCAGATCAAGGAAATGCTCGCGATTGCCGAGCGGGAAGGCCTCGAGATCGCAGAGACGCGGCGGGAAAGTCATTCCGCCAAGGCATCCGGCGCCCGTCCCATTTTCAAGCAGCTTCTCGCGGATGTCCGGCAGGGAATATTTTCGGGCATCCTCACATGGGCGCCGGACCGCTTGAGCAGGAACGCGGGCGACTTGGGATACATCGTCGATTTGATGGATCAGGGACTCCTGAAGGAAATCCGTACGCACGGGCAGCGGTTCACGAACAATCCGAATGAGAAATTTCTCCTCATGATCCTCTGCTCGCAGGCGAAACTGGAGAACGACAATCGCGGCATCAACGTGAAGCGCGGGCAGAAGACCCGGGCAGAGATGGGATACCGTCCCTGCATGGCTCCTCTCGGCTACCTCCATGAGCGGCCTGCGGGAGAGAGCAGGAGCCGGGTCATCGTCGATCCGAAACGCGGTTCCTATATTTCCGAGATGTTCGAGCATATGGCATACCGGGGTGCGAGCGGGCGCACGATCTACAAATGGCTGAAGGAGGAAGGCCTGCGCACGCGTGCGGGGAAGATCACCACGCTCAGCATGGTCTATCGCATGCTCCGTAATCCCTATTACACGGGACGCTACGAGTTTCCGCGCGGGAGCGGGAAATGGTGCAAAGGCGATTACAAGGCGCTCGTGACGGAGGAACTCTTCGGCGAAGTGCAGAAACTTCTCGATCTCGTGCAGAAGCCGGAATGGGTATCAAAGGATTTCGCCTTCACGAAGCTGATGACCTGCGGCGGGTGCGGATCGGGCATTACTGCCGAGGAGAAGCGCAAGAAAAACAAGGATGGCTCCGTACGCAGGTACGTCTACTATCGCTGCACCCATACCAAGGATCTTCACTGCAAGGAACCGTCGATCCGGGAGGAAGAATTGATCAAGCAGCTCTCCGAACTCATCGATACGATTGACTTCGATACCATGGGAATGAAGGCGAAGCTGGAAGAAGAGGTCGCTCGCTATCAGAAGTTCACACGGGGAGTCCTTGGACAGAAAACAAAGGCAAATGCTCCGGAGATTGATCTGAAGATCTATGCGAAATATATCTTGCAGGAGGGAACAAGGGAGGAGAGGAGAGAGCTGTTGGGATGCCTGAAGGACAGGCTACTGCTTAAAGAGCAGCGGATCATCCTAGAGAAAATAAAGAAGAAGACATGAAACGGCCATTCATTTCTTTAATTTCTCAAGTAATTTGGTCTGCGAGGGAACCTTAAATTCTTCCATAAGAGTTTTGAGCTGCTTGTCGGATCTTCCAGGAAGCTCGGCACTATTCCGGTGATTCCAATTTACTAATTGCTCCTGAAAATTCACACCACTCACATTCTTCTGTGTAATGGGGAGCTTGATCGTTCATCAGACAATCATGCGCATGTTGTACTGCTTCCTCCACCCAGCCATCGCTTCCTGAATATTTAATAATCTGAAGTTTGAATTTCAATTCACCATTGAAATGTTCCCTGCTGGTATCTGCATTCACAAAGAGGAAATAGCCCATATCTGATACATCGAAACCGTTGCGGCGGAGGAGCCACTGATAGATTTCCATTTGTCGCTTGTAGGCTTGTTTCCATTGATCATCGAGCGTGATCTCCTTAAGCGTACTTGTGGATTTATAGTCGACGACGTGCAGCTTTCCATCTGGTGTTTGCCAGATATCATCGATTGCTCCGGTAATGAGGAAATTTGTCGGTTCATGCAGATATTGCACTCCTTTGAAGTTTTCGCGCCACACATCCATATTTGCATGTTTATAGGGTACGGCATCGATGCCAAACTCCTTCATGAGAGCATGCTGTGTACTATTTCCTCGATGCCAATCGAATTCCTTTTTGAGCAAAGTGTCGGTTGCGCTGTTAAGTGTAAATGGGGGGCCACTCACGCGACCAACCCCGAGGCGACGATCGATATAGAAACATCGGGGACATTGAAGGAAAAGCTCGATCTTGGAGCGCGAGAGTTTAAACGACTCTTTGGATGCCGGATCAAAAATGTTTCTGGTTCTGATGCCCACAAACCAAATAGTACACAAATACGGGTTTAACGGCTACAATGCCTTCAAACTCGAAGATTTACATCTGCTCTCTATGGCACTCATCGACAACACATCGCAAACAATGCAGGAAGCATTGATAAATGCGCTTTCCAGTTCGGATAGGGTGGATATTGAAGTGGGGTATTTTTATTTTTCCGGTTGGCAGCTTTTGGCTGAACATCTGAAGGACAAAAAGATTCGACTGCTGGTTGGTAAATATATAGACCCCGATGCGATTCCGGAGCTTCTTTCAAAGATGAAACAGGAGGGAACAGGTGTTGATCTGGATGCATTTCAGCCCAGAAGAACAATCTCTTCCCGTGTTGCAAGGAAGCAGACCTATGTAAAAAGTTTTGTGCGTCTCTCTAACGAATCATCCCTGCTTGATGAAAGTGACAATCAAGATGCCTACAGAATACTGGAGAGTAAAATTGCCGACGGCTCATTGGAGATCAAAATTACCGCAAAGCAGGAGCATGGAAAAATGTACGTGCTCCATACGAAGCCGGAATTGAGCCAGAACGGAGACTATCCGGGAACCGTGTTTATGGGTTCCAGCAACTTCACATTTCAGGGATTGCTTAATCAGGGAGAATTGAATAACAGATACAGTGATAAGGAAAAATACGAAGCGTACCTCAGGAAATTTGAATCTATGTGGTCTGATGCAGAAAATATTGATATTGCTACTTTGAATAACAAGGATGAACTGCTGGATCAATTCCAAAAGGAGTTATGGGTTCATTCTTGCCCAACTCCCTACTCGGTGTATGTGCGAGTTCTGCACGAAATCTTTGGTAAAGAGATAGAGCAGAAAATTAAAACTCCCAGCAAAATCACCAATGAAAAGTATGTAGACTTGGAGTATCAGATTGATGCGATCAAATCCGTAATCAGCAAACTGCGAAAATATGACGGCGTGATACTGGCGGATGTTGTGGGTTTGGGAAAAAGCATCATAGCCTCGGCTGCAGCTCATGATCTTGGCATGAATTCCATTATTATCGCTCCACCGCATTTACGAGAACAATGGGAAGACTACCAAGCAGAATTCAAACTACCCGGGGCACGAGTCTACAGTTCCGGTGCCATTGCGGATGTTTACGAGAAATTTAAGAACAACGATCAGCCATTACTCATCATACTTGATGAAGCGCATCGCTATCGGAACGAAGATACCGACGACTATCGGATGCTTCATCATATCTGTAACAGTCATTC
>DATDWL010000018.1:0-34423 GCA_035289645.1 Candidatus Peribacterales bacterium | reverse complement strand
CTTTCGCCGACTTCGGGGGTTCCCATATGGAGAAAGGACAAAGAATCCACCTTCACCGTACTCGTCGTAAGATAGGAGACCTCGCCGTCTTCCACGAGCGCCATGCGATCACCATGGAGATAGAAATGGATTTCATTCTCGGCGCTCCCGCTTGTGAGCAGCAGCGAATCTGCAGATGTGTCGGAGAGTGGATACGCAATGCGCTTTCCTTCTTGGATAGAATGGATGATTCTCTGCAATACCAAATCTCCATTTTGCTCTACCTCGCTTACGACTTCGTTATGAATAGCGATATTGCTGGATACGAGCGAGAACCCAATCATCGTCCCTGCCATGATGGCGATAATGCCGGTAAATAGGAGAAGCTCGACGAGGGTAAAACCCGCACGTTGGACTCCATGTTTCATCATATGGAACTAGTAAACATGAACCGAGTGCCCTGTGCGATACCGATCAATTTGCATGAAAGACGGAATTATTGTTTAAAAGTTAAGGCTGCACCTACTTCGAGGAAATCTCTGCGTCGCAAAGCGACGATAGATGGAGTTGAGTGGAGCCGCCTCGGGGATTTGAACCCCGGACCCTCGGTTTACGATACCGATGCTCTACCACTGAGCTAAGGCGGCTGATGATGAAAAGAACTTGAATGGATATGTTCTACCACTGCCTGCCGGCCATAGCTCCCCGCAGGGAGCGAAGGCTGGAGCTAAGGCGGCTTCGCCGCATACTATAACGCAAAATTTCATGTCATTCCCACCGCATTGCTTCCATCGGGCTCAAAGCGGCGGCTTTTCTTGCAGGATAGAGTCCAAAGACCACTCCTGTCCCAATCGCCATGAGAAGCGCAAGAAAGATGGCAAGAAACGAAAAGGCAAAGCCGAATTCCCCAAGAAATCTGTTCGCAATAGCGGAAAGGAGAAATCCGAGAATGGTGCTCCCGACAATGCCGATCATTCCGCCCGTTACTGTGAGCGCAATCGCTTCGAGCAGGAATTGGAGGAGAATATCTTGCCTTCTCGCTCCGACAGCCTTGCGAAGTCCGATTTCCTTCGTACGCTCGGTCACCGCCACAAGCATAATATTCATGATGCCGATCCCGCCGACGAGGAGCGAGATCCCCGCAACGATGCCAAGGAACAGCGTAATCCCCAATGTCACCTGCGACACAACATCAGCGGCTTGCGCTGCTGAGCGCACCTGGAAATCATCTTTATCGGGATCGCCATCGGGGTTATCGATCTTATGGCGTTGCCGGAGGAGCGAGATAATATCTATTCTCGTAAGCTCATCATCGGCGGCGGCCTGCAGTGAAATGTAGTCGAGATACTTTTGTCCCGTAATAGCCCTCGCAATCGTATAGGGAACAAACACGGTTTTATCCAAGTCTTGGAGCAGCAATGACCCGACGGATTTAAGGACACCGACCACTGTGAACTGCCGCGCTCCGATCGTCACGCGATCCCCTATTGGATCGGCGGATCCAAAGAGATCATTGGCTGCCTCGTGCGCGAGAACGATGACTGCTTTTGCGGATTGAGTATCACTCTCCGTGAGCAATCGGCCGTGCTCGATGGTGAATCCATAGTTCGCAAAAATTTCCTCGGTCGAACCAAAAACCATCGGCGTGATTTCCTCTGTTCCATGTATCACTTTTTCTTCGATGAAAATAACAGGAGCAACGCTCTTCACCGTGGAAAGCCGGCGGACGGATTCGTAGTCCTCCACGGTGACGCTATCGAGCGTTTGTCCGAACTTTTCGAATCCTGTGGGAAACACATCGATGGTATTTCCTCCAAATGATTCGATCTGTGTAAGAATGTATCCCTTAAAACTCGTCCCAACACTCACCATTAATACCACCGATCCGACGCCGATAATGACGCCGAGCATCGTGAGGAGCGACCGGGTTCGATTCCCCTGTAATCCCTTGAGCGCAGTGGAGAGAGTGTCGGAGAAGAGCATAAAATAAGAATTATTCGTAACGTAGCGCCTGAATCGGACGTAGTGCTGCAGCTTTTTTGGCAGGATAGATGCCGAAGAGAAGGCCGGTAGAAGCGGCGACGAGCACAGCGATGAAAATCGCGGGAAGCGAGAGAGCGAAGAGGTACGATGCAAGGTAATGATGAACAATGCCTGCGCCGAAATACGCAACAACGATGCCTGATGCGATGCCGATGATGCCCCCAAGAAGCGTCAGGAGCATCGCTTCGACAAGAAACTGGAGAAGGATGTCGCGTCGCTTTGCACCAAGCGCCTTCCGCAATCCAATCTCACGCGTACGCTCGGTAACAGCAACGAGCATAATATTCATTATGCCGATGCCGCCAACGATAAGCGAAATGCCGGCAACGAAAGTGATGAAGAGCGTAAGAGCTATGGATACCGTGCCAAGAATCTCGCCCGCCTGCGCCGAAGAACGAACAATAAAATCATCTTTATCCGGATCATCATCAGGATTATGAATGCCATGGCGATAGCGGAGTAATCCCTTCACTTCGGTAATGGCGAGATCAAAACTTCCTGTTGCCTGCATCATCGTCATATTCAGATACTTCTGCCCCGTCATCGCGCGGGCAACCGAAAGCGGAACGAAGATGCGATCATCCACATTTTGGAAAAATTGGGAGCCGACGGATTCTGTGACGCCGACGACGGTAAAACTTCTATCGGCCACCGTAATGCTCTTGCCAATCGGATTGCCACCGCCAGGAAAAAGATCTTCTACGACATCAGGACCCATGATGA
Source organism: Candidatus Peribacterales bacterium (assembly GCA_035289645.1). Lineage (GTDB taxonomy): Bacteria > Patescibacteriota > Gracilibacteria > Peribacterales > Peribacteraceae > DATDWC01. Next base: position 31,678 of record DATDWL010000018.1, on the reverse strand, counting down.
CAACATTTTTGGCGCCGCGCACATCGGAATCGATGAGGACGCGACCCGCCTCCGCGCCGACATCCACATTTTGGAAATATTCTGCAACAGTACCCATGACCGTTGCGGCGGATTTTTCTCTGCCATAGCCGACTTCGCCGCGAACAAAAACGATGGGGGCAAAGCTCGTCACCGAGGAGAGATTCTGAAGCGCTTCGAGATCGGAGAATGTGAGGCTATCGAAACCGGCCTGCACCTGTCCGCCTCCGCTCTCTGGCCCCTTGCCGGGAAAAATCACCATACTGCGCGAGCCAAGCGAAGAGATTTGACCAAGAATAACCCCCTCCATGCTCTTCCCCACTCCGGTCATGAGCACCACGGAACCGACGCCGATAATGATGCCAAGCATCGTCAGAAGGGAACGTCGTATGTTCGCGGTCACTCCTTTTCGTGCCGTACGCAAGGTATCGATGAACAACATTCACTATTTAAGGGAAGATACATGGCCCGACATCACGCGCTGAAAATCCCGAGTGTCTTGATCGATTTTACCGTCGAGAATATGGATAATTCGCTCTGCATGTTCCGCTGTTTTCCGTTCATGCGTCACAAGGATGATCGTATGTCCTTCTTGGTGGAGACGTTGCAGGATGCTCATCACCTGCTTGCCTGAGAGGGAATCAAGATTCCCGGTCGGTTCATCGGCAAAAATAATGGCAGGATTTGTAACGAGCGCACGTGCGATGGCGGTGCGTTGCTGCTGGCCGCCGCTCAACTGATTGGTACGGTAGAGTGCGCGCTCTGTGAGCCCGACAGATTCGACGGCCTTCAGCGAACGATTCTCACGCTCATGCAAAGGAATAGTGGGATGATAGAGAAGCGGCAACATAACGTTCTCGAGCACGGTTGTGCGAGGAAGCAGATTGAATGATTGGAATACAAAACTCACATCCGTTGCGCGAATGAGTGCAAGCTCGTCATCATTCATCGTGCGCATGGATCTCCCTTTGAAGAAATATTCCCCCGAAGTTTGCGAATCCAGAAATCCAAGAATATGCATGAGCGTCGATTTTCCAGATCCCGAAGGTCCCATAATCGCTACAAACTCCCCTGCATTGATCACAAGATCGATATCATGAAGCACGGGCGTTTCGACTCCTTCTTCAGAGGAATAGGACTTGCTCAGCTTGCGGGTTTCGATGAGCGGGATCGTTGGTAGCGGCATCAATATCAGTGTAGATGGTGTACGAATGCATGGCTATGCACCAATGCCGATACTCTTATTGTTTCATCAATACCACCACGATTTCCCCTTCCTCCACTCCTTTGACAATCTCAACATCATTCTCCCCTTCCAACCCTATTTCAACTCGCCTTTCCTCCAAGGAACCATTCGGAAGAAGGATGCGAACATACTCATCTCCAAAATCATTTTCGTACACGGCGCGAGCGGGAACTGTCAGAACATTCTCCGCTTGTCCTGTGACAATATCCACATCACCCGTCATGCCTATTTTTAATCCGGGATCGATCGCGAGAAAATCGAGCTTGATTCTGTATTTAGGAACGCCGTCGATATCTGTTGCCGCAGGATCCACCTCGGCCACCGTAAGCGCAAAGGGACGACCGGGGAATGCATCGAGTTCGATGGATCCTGTTTGCGTGCGCATCACTTTGGGAATATCGATCTCCGACGCGTAAATCTCGATCCGGTATGGAGATTCCCCAAGCATGGCAATGGCAGCATTCTGTTCGTAGGCAGTCGAAAGAAGTTCTCCCTCTTTGATATTCACCTTCGTTACAAATCCGGCAGCCGGAGCATAGAGAATCGTATCTTCGTAATTGGAGCGTGCACGGTCATATTCAGCCTGAGCCTGCCTCATGCGTGCGGACGATGCTTGAATTTCTGTGGGACGGGCGCCGGCTTTTTTGAGCGCAAGACGAGCGCCTTCGGTACGGATATCAGTTTCCAAATTAAGAATGTCCCCTTTCGCATTGGTGATAGTCGTCTGCTCTGTGGCCATTTTGGTGTTATAGGCAGCGGTAGCATCCTGCAAATCTTTGAGTGCTGAATCGATTGCCGCAAGCGACGACTGCACATTGTCCTTCTGAGCAGCTATATCGGTTTTTCGAGATTCACGCTCGCTCCGCGTAAAAGAACCTGTTGGCGGAAGCGTCGAAAGACTGAAGTAAAGCTCCTCGACCGCAGAAGCGGTGAGAGCAATCGCTTCACGCGTTTTACGAAGCACCATCAACGCATCAGCGCTATTGCCGAAATGAATGCCGGCACGCAGAATGGAAGCGAGTGCGGCATCCGCATTGTTTCGCTGTTCTTTGATCGAGCCATCCGTGCCAACCGATCCTCGGAGAAACGCATCAATGACATCCGAGTCAGCCATAACATCATCAATAATGCTGAGCGCGGTTCGCGCCGTCGTGATCTCTCTGCTAACAATGCTCTGTGATTCTCCCACGAGACCAATAACACTCACATTTGCCTCCTTCTCCAAGATGACAAGCTTCGACTCCGCAGATGCCAGAGTTTCTTTTGCCGAGGAAAGTTGCGCCTCTTTATTGGCAAGTTCCGCCTCGCTCACAGCAAGATCCTCCAGTCGCGTCCCCTCTTTGAGCTCCGCTAATTCCGCTTGTGCGCCCTGGAGCGATGCGAGTGCGGACTGGACATTCGCCGTTAAATCGCCCGCCCGAAGCTGCGCAAGCTTCTGGCCTGCCTTCACCGTATCGCCCTCCTTCACAAGGACATGCTGCACCACGCCGGAAATCGGGAACTGAAGTTTTAAATCCCGCTCGGAAGTAATGGTACCAACCGCTTCGACGACTTGCACAAGATCTTGGCGTTTAATTTCCGCCGTAATAATTTCCGGCGCCGGCTCTTTTGTAATTGCATAATATCCGTAGCTTACGAGGAGGAGGAGTGCGACGCCGATCGAGACCTTCCATCGATGGCGCGAAAGAAAACTTTGGAGTGGTACGGGCAGGCGGCCAAATGCCACCAGAAATCCTCCACGGAGCACTCCATAGAGACGAACTGCACGCGTGCGAGCACCGTAAACTATCGTCGCAGGGGATGATGATGGAGAATCCTGCATAGAGTGGAATCCTACAGCAAAATAGGTTTTTATGACAGAAAAAATTAATCGCTTTCCAACAGGAACCTCTCTGCGATACGATGGATCATCCTAAGTGCATCATGCGAAAATCGGCTGGGGCACGCAGTCCGTAATGGACGCACAGCCAGCGGTCTTTCTGCGGTGCAACTCATTGGCAGGGTAAGTCTCGCTTTTTCTTTAGCGATGACAAGCTCGTGCATGCGGCGAGCAGAAGTGGAACCGGATCCACCGGAACTATTAGAACAGGAGGCAGTATTCTCTCCGCCGAAAATTCCAGTGAGCGAGATTCTCTTCCAAAAAGTGCTGAAGCTTCATGGGGAAAGTGTGGAATGCATCCTCTTTGAACACGATGGGAAAATTCATGTGAGAATGGGGAACAAAGAGTTCCGCATTCTCGGCACAACCAAAGCTGATGGAACACCGATTGAATTTACGCCGGAGCTCGTGAGCGCCGCACGACAATCCTGCGCAGTCTCTTCTTCCCCTGATGGCACCATTGCACTCTCGATCAAAATTCCTTTGTTCCTCACAGGAGATTTTGCGGTAGAGGGGCAGCAGGTTGCAGCCTCCCTTGCATCACTCCATGAGGGTACTCACATCACCCCCGAACTCTTCGTGGTCGTTCGAGATGGATCCATTCAAATTCCTTTCTATGGAGAGACGACGTACAGAGAGACTCTGTGCCAGCTTCGGGTAGAAGAAGTGGGGGTAATGCGTGATTTCGTCGCAAGGAAATGAGGCACGGAGCAAGGATATATCAGAACAATTATTGAATTGCTGTGCAAGGACACCACATTTCCAACTCGAACATTTGTGATACATTGATCCCCTTTTTCCATTTCCCTCTTGCGCCATGACTCTAAAGAACGCACTCGCTACTCAGGACCCCGAGGTCGCTGCCGCTATTGGAGAGGAAGAAGAAAGACAAGAAGACGGGCTCGAGATGATCGCGAGTGAAAACTACACGAGTGCTGCGGTGATGCAGGCGACGGGGAGCGTGCTGACGAATAAATATGCAGAGGGGTATCCCGGGCGACGATATTACGGCGGCTGCGAAAATGTTGATGTGGTGGAGGAGTTGGCTCGCACTCGAGCGAAGCAGCTATTCGGTGCCAATCATGCCAATGTGCAGCCGCACTCAGGTTCCCAGGCAAATCAAGCGGTGTACATGACAGCACTGGAACCCGGTGATGCTGTACTCGGACTCGACTTGGCGCACGGCGGTCATCTCTCGCATGGCATGCCATTGAACATTTCTGGCAAACTATATAAGTTTCACCCGTATGGCGTGACTCCAGATACGCATCGCATCGATTTTGATCAAGTGGCACAACTGGCCCGCACACATAAACCAAAGTTGATCGTTGCGGGAGCAAGTGCATATCCACGAGAAATCGATCACGGGGAATTCGCAGAAATTGCAGACAAAGTTGGGGCTAAACTATTCGTCGATATGGCTCACTATGCAGGGCTCGTCGCGGCCGGCCTACACAATGATCCAGTACCGGTTGCTGACTTCGTGACTTCGACCACGCACAAGACACTCCGCGGACCTCGCGGCGGACTCGTGCTGTCTCGCCAGAAATACTCGAGGGATATTGATCGCAGTGTATTCCCCGGGTTACAAGGAGGCCCACTCATGCATGTCATCGCAGGCAAGGCGGTCTGTTTTGGCGAAGCGCTGCGTCCTGAGTTTAAAACTTATGGTCAAGCGACGATCGATAACGCTCAGACATTGGCGAATACACTGCTCTCCAAAGGATTGCGGTTGGTATCGGGGGGGACGGATAACCACCTGATGCTGGTCGATGTGACGATTCTTGCAATAGGCGGAAAAACTGCGGAAGCAGCACTCGGCGCATGCGGAATCACGGTTAATAAAAATATGATTCCCTATGATGAGCGAAAGCCAGTGGACCCCTCTGGAATCCGCGTTGGCACTCCGGCACTCACGACTCGCGGCATGAAGACCGATGAAATGAGAATAATTGGAGACTGGATGTTCCAAGCGCTGAAAAATCCCGATGATGCTGCACTCCATGCTCGTATTCGTGGTGATGTAAAAGAAATGACAAAGAATTTCCCAACGCCATCGAAACAATCGTTGGGAAATGAGTATGAGGGTGATGAGGGTGATGCGTGAGCTGCGAGTTCATATTCTCTTCGATATTGGTGCGCCCGGCGGGATTTGAACCTGCGACCCCCAGCTCCGCAAGCTGATGCTCTATCCAGCTGAGCTACGGGCGCACGAGGAATATAGTACATCGTTTTTGCGCCCGGCGGGATTTGAACTGAGCGACCCTTAAGCTCACAAGCTGTCGCTCTATCCGCAGCTAAAGCTACGAGCGCACACGGACTCATTCTACCCGAGGATCGCATCCACAAAGAATCAAAATGAGAATCTTTTAGGCCACATGAGCCGATGGCTCCTCTCCATTCACTGTTATGCACACCCTCAGAACTGCCTCTCCTTCTCCAAACGATCCATTCGTCTCCTTTTCGATCAATAGTTTAAATGCTGCAAGCACTGCCCCGGTCCCCTCCCCCGCCACAAGGTGTATGGCGTCTGCAACCTTCAGATCTTTGTCTTTGCGGAGTGCCTGAATCGAACGAATCAGATCGCGCGCAACTCCCTCGAGTGTGAGCTCATCCGTGAGGAGTGCATCGAGCGCAACGACAATCCCCTTCTCCGAGGCAACAAGTTGACCCTCTTTCCCACGATAGATGATCGGCGCTTCTTCCTTCGATAAAGTCTCACCGAGCACAGTGATTGCTCCATCGGCATTCTCGGTGAACTCTCCGGCCTTCGCTGCTTTGATAATCTCTTGAACTTTACCACCGAGCCGGGGACCCACTTTGCGTGCATCCACCTGCACGATGCGATCCGCAAGATGAGAAGCATCTGCGAGGAAGCGAATCTCCTTCACATTCAATTCATGGGCAAGAATTTCCTGATCTTCAGCAGACAAACTTGAGGTTTCGAGGTGTCGAGGAAGAGCCACTTCGATCCTCTGGAGCGGCTGCCGCACTTTTATATTCGCTTCCGCACGCAATCCCATGCCGAGTGAGACGACGGTACGAAGAAGTCGCATCTTTTCGATCATCATGAGTTCCTCCCTCGTGAGCTCTCGCGTCACTGGCCACTCGGTGAGGTGAATGGAACCATGATTACTTGGAACGAGATTGAGGTACACCGCGTCGGTAATGAATGGACACACGGGTGCGAGGAGTTTGCAGAAGGTGAGGAGGACATCGTGGAGTGTTGTCAGAGCAGCTTCTCGATTCGCTCGGTTCCGCTCCGCAGAACCTTGCTCGCTCCCACAGTGGCGGGCAGGCGAAGAAAACACTTCTTTCCCAGCGAAGCGGCGGCGGGAACGGCGGATATACCAATTGGTGAGTGCATCCAATGTTTCATAGAGCTCTGCGCAGGTGGCGGAAAGATCGTAGCAATCAAGCTGCTTCGTCATTCGATTCGCAAGATCTTGGAGCTCGGCACGGATCCAGGAATCGAGGGGATGACCCTCACCCACCGCTCCCTGCGGGAGCTCCCACCCCGCCTCGTTCGCATGAAGAACGAAGAAGCTGTACGCATTCCACAGTGGAAGAATAACGCGTCGAACAGTTTCATCGACTGCCTTCTCGGAAAAGCGCAGATTTTCCCCCCGTACCGCAGGCGATGCCATCAATGTAAACCGCATTGCATCCGCACCGAATTTTTCCATGATGGAATCGGGTTCTGGATAATTTTTGAGCCTCTTGCTCATCTTCTTTCCATCCTCTGCAAGAACGATTCCATTCACGATGCAGTTCTTAAATGCAGGTTTTTTAAAGAGCGCAGTGCTCAGTACCATCAATGTATAAAACCATCCGCGCGTTTGATCGAGCCCCTCGGCAATGAAGTCTGCAGGGAAACCGGGGAGAAGCGGTGAGCGGTGAGCGGTGAGCGGTGAGCAATAGTCGAAATCACTTGCCGCTTGCCGCTTGCCTCTTGCCGCTTCTCTAAATTCAAACGGATAATGACTCTGCGCATACGGCATCGATCCGCTTTCGAACCAACAATCAAGGACATCGGTAATCCGGCGCATGGTGCCGCCACTCGGTGAACGCCACGTGAGTTCGTCGACTGTATCTTTGTGGAGATCAAGTTGCGCCTGCCGCTCGTGATCGAAGAAATAGCTGTAAGGATGGGCCTTTTCTGGGTATGGCTGGTGGCTGAGCTTGAGCGGATCTTCCTTTGTAAAGAAGTGTTTGATGTTGATGACAGGATCCGCGTGTGTCACAACCGCGATGTGTTCTCCCCTATGTTTTGGGAGGACATCATCCATAAAAGATTGAATTCGTTCCTCGACGCTCTTCCATGTCTCCATGCCTTCGAAGTGGTAGATCGATTCCGGCTTGCCCTTCTCGATCTTGTGGGCACGACGCTCTTTGACAAACGTGAGATCGGAAAAATCCACAGTCTTTCCCTCCCAATCTCCAAAACGCACTTCGCGCAGGCGCTCATCGATGATGACCTTTGCACCGGTGCGTTTGGCAATAATTTCCGCCGTCTGCCGCGTACGCGCGAGGGGGGAAGCATAGATAACGGATGGGGCGTTGAGCGGTAAGTGTTGAGCGGTAAGCTTCTTTGAAAAAGACCACTCAAGAACGCGATCCAAAAATGATTGCGGCGCTAATCGCTTGTCGCTCATCGCTAATCGCTTTCCTACCACTTCCGCCTGCCCCCTCCCCTTCTCCGTGAGATTCGTCCCCGGATTTTCCCCTTGATAAATCGGTATGAGATTCCCCTCGCTCTCCGCATGGCGGAGAACCGTGAGCTTCGTAAAACGGGAGGGGCACTTCGCCATCAGCGCATCGCGGGAACGAATCACTTCGATCTCGCCCGTTTCTTCGCACCGCCAGATCGGAAGCGGCGTCCCCCAGTAGCGGTTCCGGCTGATCGCCCAGTCGCGTGCATTTGTAAGCCACTCGCCGAAGCGCCCATCGCGTATGTGAGGTGGGACAAAATTGGTTTTCGCATTCTGCGCGAGCAAATCTTTCTTTATGCGCTCGATTGCGACAAACCACGATCCCGTCGTATACGGCAAGAGCGGCGTATCGCAACGCCAGCAGTGCGGGTAACTATGATGAATGGTGAAATGGGAGAAATGCCGACCATGCTCTTTGAGGTATTCAATCATCTTCTTATCTGTCGCCATCGAATCATCACCCTCTGGTTTCGCATTGAGCCCCACAAAATCCGTTACTGCAGCAATGAATGCGCCATCGATCCCAACATGTGGCAGCACATCAACTTTCTCTGCTGTTGCAACGGCATTGCTGTCTTCGCCGGTTGCGGAAGTGAGGTGCACGATGCCGGTTCCTTCTTCATCGCTCACTTCCACAGCATTGTTGATGACAACCTTGAACACTGTTTCTCCATACGTGCGTATTTTGCCGCTCTTTTCGGTAGAAGGGATGACTGTATCGACGAAATACGGGAAGAGTGGTTGGTAGCGCTTTCCCGCGAGCTCCTGCGCACTCATGGTGCCGAGGCGTTCGTACTCTTTGCCTGCAAACACTTTCTCCACCAGCTTTGTTGCAAGGACGTACGTCATTTCACCCATACGCACCTTCGCATAGGAAATCGCAGGACCAACCGCAAGCCAGAAGTTCCCGGGGAGTGACCATGGCGTCGTCGTCCATGCAAGAAGCAAAGTCTTCGGATCATCGACAAAAGGAAACGTCATAATGACCGAAAGATCCTCGCGGTCTTTGTACCCAAGCGTGACTTCGAAGTTACTAAGTGGCGTCGCACACCGCGGACAAATGTGCATTGCTTTATGCCCTTCGTAGATCAAACCCTTGCGGTAGAGTTCTGCAAATACCCACCAGATCGATTCCATATACTCCGGATCCATCGTGCGGTAATCCCAGTCCATATCCACCCAGCGACCCATGCGTTCCACAGTTTTACGCCACTCCTCGGTATAGCGTTGCACGGAGATGCGGCATTGATCGTTAAACCAGCGCGAACCCTTGGCCTCGATATCTTTTTTACTTTTGAGTCCCTGTTCCTTCTCCACCAAATTTTCGACCGGCAGACCGTGGCAATCCCACCCAAACCTTCGCTCCACTTTTTTCCCCCGCATCGTCTGGTAACGCGGGATCACATCTTTGATCGTGCCTGCCAAGAGATGTCCGTAGTGCGGGAGGCCGGTTGCAAATGGCGGGCCATCATAAAAAGAAAACGTATCATGCTGAGAAGCGCTTGCACCCTGATGATCGAGCACATCCCCGGGGATACTGTGCTGTTTGATGGAACGCTTGAAGACATCTTCCTCCCGCCAATACTGGAGGATGCCGTGCTCCAAGTTGGGAAATGACTGTTTGGGATCGACAGGATCGAACATAATCGCGAGGTATCATACACCGACAAAAGAGCAAAACTCTGCAAAGTATTACAGAGGAGAGTTCTTGAATGGATAAGAAAACATGAGACTGATACTCCGGCAAATTGATCTTCATTTTCTTGACACTATTGCACGATTTGTACGAGAATTAGTACCAGTTGATCCTGTGAATATGGCTATTGGTCACTCACCGTCGGCAGAGTTGGGAGATGAAACGCATGTTCCCTTGTCGCTAGGAAGCGATGCAAGTCAAAAAGAAGTTCTTCTTCTTATGCTGCAAGATCGAATGCGAGATGCGGATTCTTCTCCATCAACAAGTGGAGATAAGGTTGATAGTTTCAAAAGAGCAATTGCCGTCCATGCATTGGATGCAGTGAATGCTTATTCTCCTAGCAGTGCGCCCGAAACTGAAAAACCAACATTGAACCCTGAAGTGGTTAAAATTGCTGCAGCAAACATTGCGATTGCGATGTACGAGATGCTCAGAAAAAAACGTAATAGGTTTGCCACTGCTGCCACACAGCTTCAGTCTCTCGCAAGAGCTGGCGTAGAAGTAGCTGTGCAATCTGCAATAGGAGACCACAAAGCAATGGGGGTAGATCGCCTTCAATAGTCCCCCACTCACAACAATTCGATCCGTTTTTTGTAGAAATGAGAGGAGTACCATGTAAGACTCTGGCTCACTTTTTATGACAGCTCGCAAACCACACGACAGTAGTGAAGATCTTAATAGGATTGTAAGAGACATGGTGGATCGTCAGACCCAGCCACCACTTGGTACGCATGACAGTGCGATAGAAATCGCGCGCCGTGAATCGAGACTCGAAATGATCCTAGGGAATCGATCCTTCAACCTCATCTCACCAGGAGGCAATAGAACGTGTCTTTTAGAACCCAACGCGTGTACTCCCGAGCAATTACCAATCGTTGCAAGACAAATCATGGAAGAAGGTCTTGCCGAGCAGGTAGGAATTCTTGGTACAGCCGCCGGTGGCTATATGCATGTGCAAATGTCGAACGGCGATTTCTGTTTGAATGCTATTCGTACTGCTGCAGCGATAGAACATAAACGGCATCCTAAAACATCAAATCTTCATATTCTTTGTTCAGGCAGTGACGCACCTGTTGAGTGTCGTTGTGAGGACACAGATATTATTCATGGGAAAGTAAGAATCGAGGCCATCATGTCTGACCTCAGGCCCAATATAACGAAACATGGAGACCGCATCGCGCTTGTCCACATGAGTGGTATTTCACATTTTCTCGTCCGTCTGGAAAGCGAAGAAGAAATGCGAACTCGCTCCGCTCGTGATCTCCAAGAACTCATGAAGCAGCATGCGGATGCCGTGCACAATGTGCCTGCCGTAGGAGCAATTTTCTACACATACGATGATCGCGGACTCCACATCAAACCTATCGTCCATTCCCTCATCACAATGGAAGAAACAGGGTGCGCATCCGGCAGTGCGGCTCTTGGTATGTATTTGCATTGCGAAAACGAGGGCTATCAAAATATGCAAATGCTCCAGCCAAGCGGCGAAAGGTATGTTGTCGCTGCAAGCAGCACGGCCGCAAAAGCAAGGAGAGGGAATTCAACTACGGAATGCTTCGTTGATATTCATGTCGCAAGCACAGTACACATTGAACGGGACTGTACTGATCTCAAATCATAAGGAAGATCATCAACTTAATCTTGAGCTCCTGTAGGCAAAAGTTCTACATCCTTGTACCAATACGCCCATGCGGCTGCAAAGATGATTGGAACGAGTAAAACAGGACCCTTCGTGCCGTAGAGCAATATATCTCCAGCAAAAATAACGAGGAGGAAGAGCGGAATGTATCGCCCGGCGACTTGCCCTCCATGATACTTAAGGAGTTCAAAATAAATGATGTACGGAAGTGCGGTAAGGAATGTGACGAACGCAATGGAAGGAGGAAGGAGAGGAGAATATGCCAATGAGAATCCGCTCTCCAAAACAAAGAATGAAGAAAGAATAAGTGCGAGAAATGAAAAATAGCAAATGAACTCAGGGTATCGCGAGCGAACGGACTCCTGCTCTTGATATTTACCGCTGCTGATAGAATACAGAGCAAAGAACACGCCACAGCCGATACTAGCAAGAGCAGGAAGGGAAAGAAGAGACTGTGTATCCAAGAAGAGCAAAACAAACGTGGTGAGGATAAAACCGATTGATGTGATGAGAAAAGGTATCGATCGTGAGGGAGAGCGCGCGTTCCGATATGCAAATGCCCCTACAACACCGATGTTCATACAGAGCGCGTACGTAAGCACAGAGATCGTCTGAATGGCAATGTAACTCGTCAATGCGGTGGCAAAAATGGCTCCTCCCGAGATAAAGAGATACACATTGAACGGCGAAAGTTTTTTGAATCGCACAGATGTGCTACTCGCCAATAAACGAACAAAGACGAGGTAAGTAAAACTCATAAAAAAGAGAACACTAAACCGCAGAAATGTAAGATCAAACGGAGAGACCCCTGCGAGAACCAATTTCTTCCCAAGCAGACAATCCAAACCCCACAAAATACTGAGTACAGGAAGTGCAATGGTGGGGAACACACTACTTGCGGAATGGAACAGTTGAACGTGAAATCCACCGGCTGCCACAACCTCTTCTTTCAATAACTCCGCCTCATCGATAGACATACGCGCAATCATCCTAAAGCGACGCATGCCGGAAATCGAAAACGGATGGATGCGAATTCCACGAATATTGGCATAGTGTTTTGCATAAACATTCACAAGACGGTTTAATGTGGCAAAATCATCCTTTTTTACCATAAATTTTAAATTATATGCTCTGTTCTTCTGTAATTCCGGCACACCCGTAGCATTTTTCTCAAAAAGAGACCGAGCAACGGCGGCGGCAGCTACTCTCCCCTCTGCAATTGCCACATATCCATCTTCGAGTGAAGAAAATCCAATAGAGTTCATATTCATCTGCAAACTTTTTTCTGAAAATTCCGCTAACAGTCCCTTTTTCTTTTCGAGAATGACCATTTCAAGCAGCCTCCTCCCCTCCTCCACCTTCTTCTCCCGCGGCTCCGCCCCAAGTGCCTCACGAATTTTTGTCTGCGACAGACCCGTACTCACCCATGTGAGCCACGTGCGATCGACGACGCGCTTCCTTGCAAGATCTACTTCGACCGTCGCGGCATTCGTGACGAGTGTTTGGAGCGCTACTTCTTTCCCATCCATTCTCATGCTCTTCACACGGAGCGCCTGATCACCAAGGAAGTAGAATGCGCTATCGAGAACCGTTGCCCCCTCCGGCAGGAGCATTGCTTGATCACCGGGACCGTACACCATAATCGATTCGCCAAGAATATCGCTCTGAAGGCTTTCCCAAAAATCATCGCTCCGTTCGGAGGTGCCTTCGGCAAGTGGAGAAATGCGCTTGGACCACCCAAGATACGATGGAAGTCCCATCGGGCGACCACCGAAGCACTTCGTCGCGATGCCACTACGCGCATAGGCATTCATTTCGCGCGTGCGGATCTTGCAGCGGACACGAGTGCCATCTTCCAAAATCATTGTGGTATGCAATCCTTGGTACCCATTGATCATGGGAGCATTAATGAAGTCTTGGAATGACAGTACTTCGCGCCGCCAGCACTGATGAAGCGCTCCCAGTGTTTGGTAGCACGTTGCAATATCCGCGCAGACAAAAGCAATGGAGAACGGCGCAACGCCCGTGACCGTGCTGCCGCCGGCTTCGTAGAGTTTTCGGAGTTTGCGGAAGCGACTCGGCTCGTACACAAGTTCGATCGGAACGCTCTCGCGCACGAGCGCAATTGCTTTTTTCATTTCTCCAATCACGCGCTCCGCTCGGCGCTCACTCTCGGAACGGATACGCAGCATTCCCTGCAGAACTTCCGGTTCCAGCACTCCATGGCAAAGTTCTGCGAGTTCATCGCGCAAATCTTGGAGACTCAGGCGATCGGCGATTTTTACGTACACATCTTGCGTCTCCTGTGCGAGTGCGCGGCGCTTTTCCTCCGGCAGAAACTCCACCGTCTGCATATTATGGAGACGATCAACGAGTTTAATCACCATGATGCGTACATCCTCCTGCATAAATGTAAAGAGCTTTCGGATGGTTTCGATCTGCCCGGTGAGTGTCGGCCTCTCCGAAAGATCCGCATCGTCGAGTTTGGTGAGCGCATCGATCATGCGTCGAACGTTTTTGCCGAATCTCTCTTCGATCTCATCCTCGGAGAGCTCGGTATCCTCCAGTGCGTCGTGGAGCAATGCTGCAATAATCGTATCGGCATCTCCTCCCATGTCCGCCAAAATGTGGGCGACCGCGATCGGGTGCGTAAAATAGGGCTCTCCGGATTTCCGCAATTGCCCGTCGTGCATAGTGGCGCCAAGTTCAAACGCCTCGCGGATCTTCTTTTGATCCTCGGTACCAAGGTAGCGGATATGCGACTGAAACGCCGCCCAAGAGAATGAAGATGAGGTTTTGGCGGAAAGATCCTTCATGAGGCTCGAGTATAGCACGGTTGACAGGAGGATGGCATGATCCCTGCGCCATGTATCCATCCGCTCGCTCCATCACCATCATGGGCATCCTCAACACGACCCCCGACTCATTCTATGATGGAGGAAAATATGTGGGACTCGATGCGGCAGTGGCACGGGCAGTGCAGATGATAGAAGAAGGCGCAGACATCATCGATATCGGCGGAGAATCAACAGGACCGGGATCGAAGGAAATAAGCCTTGATGAAGAGAGAAAAAGAGTCATTCCTGTTATCAAAGCGATGAGCGGCCAGCCCGGCCAAGTGGCAGTTCGGACGGGTCAGCGATTAACGATCGATATGAGTGTGGATACGTATCGATCGAACGTTGCAGAAGATGCGCTCAATAATGGAGCAACGATCGTGAACGATGTCACTGCGGGTCGGGGCGATCCCGCCATGCTTCCGTTGATCGGTGAGCGCGGATGCACTTACATCATGATGCGGAGCAAAGATGATTCAGCGAGAACAACGATTGATGAGCGATTGTATGATGATGTTCTTGAAACAATTCATGCATTTTTTGAAGAGAGAATCGCGGCTGCGGAAGCAGCGGGAATCAAACGATCACAAATGATTGTAGACCCTGGCCTCGGACATTTTGTTTCGAGCGATCCAACGTACTCGTGGCATATTCTGGAACACTTGGAATTTTTGCACGATTTTGGCTGCAGAATCCTCGTCAGCCCTTCGCGGAAATCGTTTACGGCGGATTTTCCGGGACAGGCAACGCAGGAACGGCTCCCGGGGACGCTGAAAGCAACGGCGCTTGCACTCGAGCACGGCGCATCGATCATCCGCACTCACGATGTACGGGAAACAAAAGAATTCATCGAACGCGGTAATTTTGCCGTTACGGAACCGTCGTCGCCGAAGCGCCAATAATCACAAAGTGCACAATGACGAACGAAAGGGTAATGAGGACAAAGCCAATAACGGCATTGATGAGCATCGTACGCGCTTTGGTGATGAGCTCATCATTCCCAAAGCTCCCCATCATAAGAAAGCCTGCATAGATAATGATTGCAACTGCAACGATGGCGACAAAACCGAGCACGAGGCGGACAAATCCAAATATTTCGACAATGAAGATAGAGGCATCGGGAGCTCCGGGGAGTGTTCCAATATCGGTGTATCCGAAAATCGATGCAATCGTTCGATCGAAAACAATCAGGAGGATGCCGAGAATCGTGTAGAGCACCGCCCGATTCGCCTTCTGTAAAGCCTGTTCGCTGCCAAAACTTGCGAGCACCATGATTCCTTCTCCAACGAGGAGTCCAATTGCAACAATAGCGACGATGGTTTCCCCCCAGCGGACAATACCAAGCAACTCCTCGCTCAAGATGAGCGTCCCCGCATCGATATTACTTGGATCAACAAGCACATCTCCCGGATTGATAGTGAACCCACCATAGAGCGCATCCACAAACTGTTCGGATGTGAACACAAGGAAAAGACCAAGTACGACGCCGAGGACTGTTCTCCTCGCTGTCGTCATGGATTCCTCGGATTGTCGGATGATCAAATTAAACCCCGCAATCGTGATCGTGATGAATGCCAGCGTACCGATGAGCAAGCGTCCCTGTCCCACCGCATACACAAAGAGCGCGGCAAGCCAGCAGGCGCCAACGCCGCTCCCAACGGATGCAGGGCAACTAAACGTACCAACGGGAATCGTCGAAGAAAGAGGAGTGCCAACGAGCACAAAGTTCACGATGGTATCGAGCTGATTCACTTGCGCCAACACGGGCTCGATATGTACGAGAAGTGCGAGCAAAATCCCAATGAGGATTGAACAATATCGCATTAGGAAACAGTGGTGGGATCGAGTCCGGTTGGAATGAACAGGGAAACGATGAGGTGCGAGAAAATCACAATCACAAGAACAATAACGGTATAGAGCACAATGCGCTTTGCCCGCTCATGCAGTGCATCATTGTGGAGAGAAACAATATAGAGAATGCCACTCACAATAATCGACACGACGGCAAGTCCTGCCATGATTTCGAGGAGGAACCGTATCATTCCGCCAATTTCGACAATGAGATCATCCGGCGAACCGGAGGGAAGAATGGCATCTACGATAATTCGCGCAGTGAGGAGGAGAACAACGCCGAGGAGTCCGTGGAAAAAATTCTTTTTTTGATTTTCGACTTCCCCCTCATTGCCTTGGAGCGCAATCATGCGGAATCCCGCGAAACTGATGATGAAGATGAGGAACGCTCCGGTCACGATAGTGATGTAATCGGCAATGCGATTAAACCCCTCGGTGAACGGTGTTGCATTCACAAGTCCAGTGCCCGCCTCGCTCGGCGCGAATGTCTCCACGATGAATGTGGCAATGCCGACAAACGCCATGCCGCGAGCCGCATCACCAAATGCTTTTCGCTGCTCGGTGAATGTGGACTCATCTCCTCCGAACATAATCATCGTTACCGCGTATCGAGTGACGTAAATCACAGCGATACCGATAAAAATAACTTTGATCGCCGGAACAACGATCAAACTCAAATAATTTTCTATGCTCAACACTCCAGTCATCGGACTCGACGAGCAGAGTCCTGTGAATGCGCAAAGCGGCCCGAACGAGGCCACAGGTACGGAAACGGGGGGCACCATCTGCGCAAGCGCCACGACGGGAATCGCAACTGCGGCAAGCAGAATTCCAATGCCGGAGAGAAATGCTCCCTTGCTCTTCATAAATCTTCATAGTATACCATGTTTCGATGCAATATTCCATTCCCCAATCCCGGCCCATCACACTCACGAAGACGGGTGAAATGCAGGTCTACGCGCTGTTTGCCCTCGCAATGGCACTCACCGCCCTCGGCGTATTTGTGGGCGCACTCTATGCGCCGACCCTCTTCCGCGGCGGAATGGGAATGATTCTTGTGATCGCTGAATTTGGCATCATCCTCACTTCCAGACTGTGGATGGAGAAGAGTCCTTTGAATATTCTTCTCTTCGGCGCATTCCCGCTCCTCTCTGGTATCACGGTGAGTCCATACCTTTGGGCTGTATCTGCGGGGTACGCCAATGGCAACATCATCCTCGTGAATGCACTTGCCGCAACGACATTCATGGCGGCAGCGGCAGCGCTCTTTGCACGAACAACGTCCATGGATCTTGGTATCCTCGGCCGATCACTCTTCTTTGCAGTGCTCGGGCTCATTGGTTTTACGCTTCTTCAAATTTTTGTCCCTTCGCTCCGGCAGAGCATCGGATTCGAGATGGGCTTGAGCGGCGCCGGCATTGTCATCTTCGCACTCTTTACGGCATACGATGTGCAAAGAGTGCAGACGATGAGCCGCCTTGGAGCAAACCCTTTCCTCCTTGCACTAAGCCTCTACCTGGATATATTTAACCTCTTTTTGTACATCGTACGGTTTATGCTTGCGGTGGCCGGAGACAGGAGATGAGGAGGAGAGCCAGAGAAAATGACCAGCGTAAAAACCTAACCAACCGAACTCACCAAACCTACTAAACCGCTCAGTTCTTCATTGACCTCCTCCATTCCTCCCATTACATTGCTCCCACTATGGCCAAGCGTCCCACCCCTAAAAAACGGTTGAGTAATGATCGCAGCGGCAATCGCTATGCTTCGTACCTCCGAAAGCAATGGCACAAACTCCGTGGCCAAATGAACTCACCGTACGCGGGGTACTACACAGAGGAAAAGAGCAGCGAGAAAGCATTGGAAAAGATTACGAAGATTAAGGCTTAGGACGGTAGGGTGGTAGGCGAGTAGGCAGGTAGCGCAGTAGGGGCGTAGACATGTAGTATTGTGTCTATGGTAAGCGCAAAAGGATCATATCGAGATTTAATCGTGTGGCAGAAGGCAATGAATCTTGTCGATGCTGTTTATGATCTCACCGAACAATTTCCAAAGGAACATTTGTACGGACTCACAGCACATACACAGAAAACTTCAATATCCATTCCATCAAATATTGCGGAGGGGAGACGAAGAGGAAGCGATAAAGAATTTCGCCATTTTCTCACGTATGCGTACGCATCGGGGGCGGAGTTGGAGACACAGATCGAAATCGCAAAGCGACGACCTTTTGCTCAAAAAATTGATTTCTCAAAAGTTGATACACTTTTGGATGAAGTCATGCGTATGCTTAATACAATGCTCCACTAGTCTCCCAACCCTACTCCGCTACCTGCCTACCTACCTACTGCGCTACTCACCTACCAACCTACCCGCCTCCCTCACCCATGGCCTCCCGCCGCCGCCTCGCCCGAATCGCAGTGATGCAAACTCTGTTTGAGAAGGATTTTCATAGCGGCGACTCCGCACAGACCTCGAGCGACGAACCTAGAACGATTCTTCTAAGAAATTTTGCCGAAGCCGAAGGAGAAATCGATCGTGAATTCGCGGAGAGTTTGTTGCAGGGTATTCAGGAACGCATGGACGATATCCGCGAAACTATGCGTTCACATGCGCCGCAATGGCCACTTGAACGGATGGATAGGATGACACGATCAATTTTGATGATCGGAACCTATGAACTTCTCCAAGGCGGAGATGTACCGCCTGCGGTCGTAATGAACGAAGCAATCGAATTGGCGAAGGAATTTGGAGGAGAGGAGAGTGGAAAATTCGTGAACGGCGTGCTGAATGCGATTGCGCACGATTGAGTCCGCGCGCTCTCAAGCCGATGACACAGCGAATCCCCTCCCCTACAATAGGGTCGTGTCTGCTACTCCCGATCTCACAGCGCTCGAAAAGACGATTGGCGTAAAGTTTCGTAACAAAGAGCTCCTCCTCCAAGCGCTCACGCATCGATCCGCCGTACGGGGGGAAAACCGATCGAAGAGTTACGAACGTCTAGAATTTTTGGGCGATGCGGTGCTGGAACTTGCAGTGACGGAATTCCTCTACGCCATTAGCAGTAAGCCGGAGGGAGAACTCACCAATTGGCGCTCTGCGCTCGTGAAGGGTGAAACACTCGCAACGATTGCTCGGGAAATTCAAGTTGGCAATTATCTCATCATGAGCCGCGGAGAGGATACGAGCGGCGGACGCGAAAAATCCTCGACGCTGGCAGATGTTGTTGAAGCATTGATCGGCGCCATGTACTTGGATCAGGGATTTGATCCCACGCGCATATTCATCGACACATTTATTTTGAGCAAGTTAAGGGAACTCCTCGCCAAAGGAGAAGACCGAGATGCAAAGAGCGTGTTCCAAGAGAACGCACAGGACAAACTTGGCATCACGCCGACGTATCAAGTATTGGAGGAAATCGGACCCGATCACGATAAAACATTTACGATTGGCGTCTTCATCGGAGAGGAAAAAATCGCCGAAGGCACAGGACCGAGTAAACAAAAGGCGGAGCAGGATGCGGCTGAAAAGGGGCTAAAGAAAAAGAAGTGGGGAAGGAAATGACAGCTCTTCTCGAGCGAATGAAGTCCGAAGGACTGAATGAGTCGAGAGACTTCTTTGCTCTACACTATCTCCATGCTCCCAGTCGACGAAATTTATATCCACTGCGATAAACTCGATCTCCTCCCCGCTCTCAATCGGGAAAACTGGCTCTGGGAGAGCGAATGGCTCTGCGCTAATTTCAAGCCGAACTCCACAGTACTTCAAGTTGGCTCCTGCGAAGGATCGAGAATTGTAGATCTGATGAAAGGGAGAACCGATCTTAGAATCACTGGCATCGAAATCGATCCGATCCTCCATCACATGGCGCTCACGCATTTTATAAACACTGGAACAAACGCTCAGAGCGTCCTCGGGGATATGACGAATCCTGGGGACACAAAAAATCTCGGTCACTTTGATTATTGCATCTGCCTCAATAACACACTCGGGTACATCGAAAACCAAGATGCGGTCATCAGAAACATGAAATCAATTGCTACGAGCTCAATTATTTCCGTGTACGGTGAAAAGTTTACTGATGACATCGCACGGGAGTACTTTGCGGCAATAAAACTCAATGTGACACGTATCGAAGGGGACATCATCCATATAAAGGATTTTGGCATTGTACGGCGGTATCGCGAGAGCGATGTAGCAAAGTGGAATGGGGAAATGACGAAAACCCCTCTCGGATACCTGTGCGTAATACAGTAATCTATCCCCATGATCTGGGCCGACCGCATCGCATCGGAAATCAAAGAGCGCTTCGCAAAGGAAATTGAGGCGAAGCAGCCGCTCATCATCCGTGACGAAAAAACTCTGAGCGGAAGGGTGCACGTTGGTTCGCTCCGCGGCATCGTGATTCATGGACTCATCGCGCAGGTATTGCACGAGCAAGGCATCGCTGCAAAATTTCTCTTTGAGCTCAACGATTTTGATCCGATGGATGGACTCCCCGTCTCCGTCGATGAAAAGATATACCGTCCGCACATGGGGAAACCGCTTTACGCAGTTCCCGCGAGCGAACCCGGGCACGAAAACTACCCAATGGTGTTTGGTGATGAAATCAGAAGAGTGGTGGAACGCCTCACGCTGCCAATTGAATTCTATTCACTCCTACCGCTCTACAGAGCGGGGAAATTTAACGATGTCATCCGCGAGGCACTGGAAAGTGCGGCAAAAATTCGCACGATCTACAAAGAAGTGAGTGGCGGAGGAAAGCCCGATGACTGGTTCCCTTTGAGCGTGATTTGCGAGAAGTGCGGGAAAATCGGGACAACGCAGGTTATAGGATGGGATGGCACGAATGTGAGTTACACCTGCAAACAGCACTACGTCGCATGGGCAGAGGGCTGCGGCCATACGGGAACCGTGAGCCCATTCGATGGAAAGGCAAAGCTCCCGTGGAAAGTCGAATGGCCCGCAAAGTGGAAAGTATTGGGAGTGAATATCGAAGGCGCAGGGAAAGATCACTCCGCCGCAGGCGGATCGCGGCAAATTGGCAGAAGAATTAGTGAGGAAGTGTTCCACTACCAAAATCCCTACGATATTCCCTACGAATTCTTCAACATCGGCGGGAAGAAGATGAGTGCGAGTAAAGGACTTGGCGCCTCGGCAAAAGAAGTGAGTGATCTTCTGCCCCCAACACTCCTCAAACTTTTGATGATGCGCACAATCCCCAATCGTCCGATTGATTTTGATCCGGAGGGAAAGACAATTCCAAATCTCTTTGATGAATATGATCGTTTGAGTGATCATTATTTTAAGAAGCACAAGGAACCAGACGAAGATTTCGCGCGAACATTTAAGCTCACACATCTTGAGCCGATGAAGGAACCTGAGGATATTTGGCAGATGCGCTTTACGATCCTCGCCTTCGTTCTCCAGATGCCGCATCTCTCGCTTGTGGAGGAAGCAGAGAAGTTGAAGGGTTCTCCGCTCTCCCCTACTGAAAAAGAGGCGCTGGAGGAAAGAGCATCCTCTGTCCGCTATTGGCTACAAACACTCGCTCCGGATGAATACAAGTACACAATTCTCACAGAGCTGCCAAAAAATCTCATGCTTGATCCAGAGCAGAAGAAGGTGCTCTCTTCACTTGCCGAGGCTCTCAGCAACCCAACGCTCCCGTGGGAAGGCCCCTCAATCCATGAACGGATTCATGCGGTAAAGGAGAAAGTAGGCATAGCTCCCAAAAATCTCTTCGAACCGATCTACCAGATTTTCCTTGGGAGGAGCTCCGGACCTCAGGTAGGGTGGTTCTTATCCACATTCGATCGAAATGAAGTCGTATCACGGTTCCTATCCATGGCTCAAAGATGATCCAAGCACATGCTGTGTTGGCATTGCTCGGTTTCCAAGTGGAAATGTAATCATTGCGCACGGAAGAACCGAGGAAGAATATGAAGTGGCTCTTCGCAGTAAACATGAGGCATCACCAGATAGCAATGTAGATCTTGAAAGCGCTGATCAAAGCTTTGCTTCTTTTCTCAATCATTGCACCGCTGAGCGCCTGCTGTTTTACTTTATCCTCCACAGAAAATTGTTGCCTGAGGTCGAAATTGATGTGGATATTTTTGACGAAGTAGTAAATATCAATCATTAGATTGAAGAATGCTGAGGAGTGATACACTTCCCAAGCACCATGACTGCTTTGCTTCAGCACGCCGATTACGGCCATCTTCTCCCCGCTGCCCATGGGCTCCTTGCTGCACATGCGGATAGGACCAAAGCTCATTTGATTGCAACGGGCGCCGCGATGGAGGCACTGGCAAAAAAGTTTGGTGGTGATGAAAAAACATGGAGAGTGGCAGGCATGCTCCATGATCTCGATTGGGATCAGCTCGATAAAGATTACGAACGGCATTGCGGAGCACCGCTTGAAGATTTATTGAAGACAATCGATGCCCCCGCAGAACTCCTCGGCGATATCCGCGCGCACTACCAAAGTAAGTACGGTGCAGAGTATCCGCTCGATTCGATGCTCAGGAAGTGTCTCTACTGCGTAGATGAACTCACAGGATTTATTATCGCAGTCACGCTTGTACGACCGAGTAGGAAGATCGCAGATGTGGAGGTACAAAGCGTGAAGAAGAAAATGAAGGATAAGACGTTCGCAGCACAGGTGGATCGTGCACAGATCACGAAGTGTGAAGAACTCATCCCCATGCCACTTGATGAGTTCGTCGCAATCACGCTCGAAGCGATGCAATCGGTTGCAGGAGACATGGGACTCTAGGACGCTGCAGAGCCGCGATGGCACTGTTATGAGAAACGCTGAACAACACTATTTTTAATTTTTGCAACCTCTTTTTCGTAACAACTGCAAATTTTCCCGAGAAACATCTTGTCGAAGCCTGTTTGCATGGGTAGGATTCGCGGGCTTGTAGCGATTTTCGCTCATTTCTAGTTTCTCCCTCACTTTTGAGCAAAGCAGTACTCGAGCTCATCGGCATTGTTGAGGAATCATTCCCCAATGCCACGTTCCGCGTTCGGATCCTTTCAGAAGAAGCGAAGAACCACATTCTCCTCTGTCACCTTGCGGGCCGCATGCGGAAGCACAGAGTCCGCATTCTCCCCGGAGACAAGGTAAAAGTGGAAATGACTCCCTACGACCTCGGGAAAGGAAGAATCGTTTTCCGGTTCCGAGCAGGCGAAGCCTTACCATCTGATCCTTCCAAAGTGGAGGAGTCGATGACCCCAGGGTCAGCAGACACTCCCCCTTCCGATTAATTTCCCTCCCTCATGAAAGTTCGAGCCTCCGTTCGCCGCATGTGCAAAGACTGCCGCATTATCCGCAGGAATCGCGTTGTACGCGTTGTCTGCAAGATTAAGAAGCACAAACAGCGTCAGGGTTAACTTCAAAACTCCCAACCTCTCCCCTCCCAATATGGTTCGTATCTCTGGTGTCGTCCTCCCGGCTAAGAAAAGAATGGAAATTGCGCTCACCTATATAAAGGGGATTGGGCGGCCGCTCAGTAAGACGATTTTGTTGGAGGCGCAAATTGATCTCGATAAAAAATCAGATGATCTTTCGGAAAAAGAGGAAGCGCTTCTGCGCTCTATTATTGATCGTTACGAAACGGAGGGCGAACTCACCCGCCGCATTTCGATGGATATCCGCAGATTGCAGGATATCGGTTCCTACCGCGGGTACCGCCACCGGAAGAAACTCCCTGTTCGCGGACAAACATCAAGGCGCAATGCCCGCACACGCCGTGGTAAGAAGAAGACCGGTCTCTCCGGCCGCGTCAAACTGACAAAGACGTAATCCTCCCCCCTCCTCTTTTTTATTCATGCCTGATGAGACTCCCATCAAAAAAGCGCCAGAAGGACAAGAGCTGCCTCCGGAAGAAGGCGTGGCAGTCGTGAAGCGAAAGAAGAATAAGAAGAATTTTCCCCATGGCCGTGCCTGCATTCAGGCGGGGCTCAATAACACGATCGTGACAATAACGGATGATGTGGGGCATGTTCTCTGCTGGGCTTCTGCTGGTTCATGCGGCTTTAAAGGTTCCAGAAAGAGCACGCCCTACGCCGCAAAGGTGACTGCGGAAACCGCCGCGCAGAAAGTACAAGCATTCGGCATGCAGCAATGCTCGGTCTTTGTGAAGGGTATCGGCCCCGGCCGCGAGCAAGCTCTCCGCGGATTGCAAGGCGCTGGAATCGATTTCGACAAGATCGTGGATGTAACACCGATCGCTCATGGTGGCTGTCGTCCAAAGCGCCGCCGCCGCATCTAATTCTGCCTCATCTCTTTATTTTCCATTTCTCTCCATGAAGTTTACGGGACCAAAAGCAAAGCGCGTACGAAGGCAAGGGGCCAATATTTACGGATCCGATAAATACGATCGTATTCTCCAGAAGAAGCCGTACGGACCGGGAAAGAGTCCGAAAGCGAGAGCCGGGAAAAAATCGGAATACGCAGGGCAGTTGTCCGAGAAGCAGAAAGTGCGCGACATGTTCCTCGTCTCCGAGCGCCAGTTCCACAACTACTATCAGAAGGCACAAAAGAGCCGCTCTTCCACAGGTGAAACAATTCTTCGCCTCCTCGAACAGAGATTCGACAACGCAATCTATCGAGCAGGCTTTGCGCTGACACGCCTTCAATCGCGCCAGATGGCCGGCCACGGAATGTTCTCCATCAATGGTCGCCGCTGCACGATCCCATCCCGTCCGATGAAGGAAGGCGACGTCGTGGAAATCCGCCCGCGTTCGGCCGCTTCCCCTATGTTCGCAACCATCCTCCCGGCCACGGAAAAATTCGTACCTCCGGCATGGCTGAAGGCAGATGCCTCCAAACTCAGGATCGAAATCGTCGGCTCTCCACAGCCGGATCATTTTGAGCAGGGACTCGATATTCAGAAAGTCGTCGAGCTCTACTCCCGTTAAATCTTCTTCTTCCCTCCTCTTCCCATGCACATTATCCAAGAGGAAATCGGCCCTCCGAAAATCTCTGCGTCCACCCCCACGGGTGGAACTCCGGTCGGCGATGAGACACATCTCATCTTTACCATCTCTCCCCTTCCCCCGGGTTATGGTATGACGCTGGGGAATACGTTGCGTCGGGTTCTCTACTCCAGCCTCCCGGGCGCCGCGGTCTCCTCCATGCGGATCGATAGCGTGAGCCACGAATACTCGACGCTGAAAGGCGTTGTGGAATCGGCGCTCGATATCGGTCTGAACATTCGCCAACTGCACCTGCGGAAATTCCATAAAGATCCGGAAACGGTCACGTTGGAAGGAAAAGGACCCATGGTGCTTACCGCAAAGGATCTTCAGGTGAGTTCGGATATCGAGGTCTTAAACCCCGATCTTCCGCT
This sequence comes from Candidatus Peribacterales bacterium, assembly GCA_035289645.1. Lineage (GTDB taxonomy): Bacteria > Patescibacteriota > Gracilibacteria > Peribacterales > Peribacteraceae > DATDWC01. The sequence goes on along the minus strand of DATDWL010000018.1, from coordinate 6,441 downwards.
CGTCACGCTCGAAAAGGGCGGATCGATTAAGCTGCAGATGACGGTGGAAAAGGGCGTTGGATTCCTCCCTGCTTCCGAGAGAAACAGGACACAGAGCGAACCCGGCCTCATCTTCCTCGATGCGGTCTTCAGTCCAGTTGCGAGGGTAAAGTACGACATCGTCCAAACGCGCGTCGGACAGAGAACAAACCTTGATGAGCTGAGACTCGAGATCGAAACGAATGGTTCGCTCTCAGCGAGGGAAGCAATGAAGTTCTCTGCACAACTCCTCACGAGCTACTTTAATTACTTCAGCTTGGATGAAGAGCAGATCGAGAAAGAATTCCTCGCAAACTTCCAAAGGAGCACAGCTGCGGTCGTCACAGAGGAAACGCAGCACCAGATCAAGCAGACCTACACGCCGATCGAAATCCTTAACCTCTCGCCGCGCACGCTCAATGCGCTCATCAACGGAGGGATCGGCTCCATCGAACAGCTGACAAAATGCAGCAAAGCCTCGCTGACGAATTTGCGCGGCTTTGGCAGCAAAGCACTCGATGAAGTGGAACAAGTACTGAACGAGAGGGGGCATTCCCTCCTCGATGACGCTTCCGCTCCCACAGCATGACGCTCTCGCCACGCACCAGTCTCGGCCGAAAGCCGGCTCCCCGCCGTATGCTCGTACGGAACCTTGTCACGTCGCTTTTGCTCTACGAGAAGGTTCGCACGACTCACGCACGCGCAAAGGCAATCCAGCCAATGATTGATCGCCTCATCACAAAGGCAAAGAAGCGACCGCCGCATATTGCCGCCCGCTTCATCAATCAGATTGTGACGCACCGAAACGCGGCGCAGAAGGTGTTCGAAGTCTTCGTCGACCGATACAAAGATCGCCCTTCGGGATTCACCCGCATGAAGCCGCTTGGTCTTCGCAAAGGCGATGGCGCCAAGCTTGTCGAGATTTCGCTTGTGGATAGCGGCCTTGAGCCCGAAACTCCAAAGAAGAAACCTTCTAAGAAACCATCTCAAAAATCATGAAGACCAGCATTCCAAAACCGGAAACCCCCCACTGGTACGTTGTGGATGCAACAGGTGAACACCTTGGGCGTCTCTCCACGCAAATTGCCCACGTGATCAATGGGAAGCACAAAGTCTCGTTCTCTCCGCACCAAGTAATGGGAGACCATGTGATTGTGCTCAATGCCGAGAAGATTGTCCTCCACGGCAAGAAGGCGGAGCAGAAGGAATATATCCACCACCGCGGATACTTTGGCAACACGAAGAGCATTCCATTCGCAGATCTCCTCGTAAAGAATCCAGAAAAAATCATCGAGATCGCGATTACCGGCATGTTGCCCCGCAATAAGCTCCGAGATCGTAAAATGGAACTCCTCCATGTCTTCGAGGGTTCGGAGCATCCGCACGCAGCACAGACCCCGGAACCCTTTGAGAAACTCTTCCCCAAGACCACCCGCTCATGAAAACTTCCCAGTACTACTACGCAACTGGCAAGCGCAAGTGCGCAATCGCACGAGTCAAACTCCACGAGAGCGGCACGGGAGAAGTGGTGGTCAATAATCAAAAACTGAAGTCCTACTTCTCTGGCATTCAGCCGGAGAAAGTTATCTCCCCTCTCACGCTCACAAACCACAAAAACGTGTTCGATGTCACGATCGAAGTCCTCGGTGGCGGCAAGGATGCCCAGTCGGAAGCGGCGCGTCACGGCATCTCCCGCGCTCTCACGCTCTTTGATCCTAAGCTCCGCCCCAGTTTAAAGAAAGCAGGCTACCTCCGCCGTGATGCTCGCACGCGAGAACGGAAGAAGCCGGGTCTTAAGAGGGCTAGGCGTGCACCGCAATGGGCAAAGCGTTAGGAGCTTTTCTCAAGCGAGTCGAGAAACGTACGACCACCTCGAAGAGGCATCACACCGTCAGCTGTATCTCCATCCCCACCATATACACTGGTTCTCCATTTGGAAAATCTGCAACGTACTCAGCCATTTGCGTAGAATCTTCCACGATGAGTTGGCATGTCCGGAGCAATGTATCGGCAGGAAGATCAATGCCGCCGGCAATGCAGACGGCACAGAGTCCGGCGGAATCGCTCACTTGCAAAAATGTCTCGCCTTGCGTCGCAATCACCTCTAGGAGCTGCGCCTGAATCGTCGCAAGATATTCATCGATCAATAAGTTCACCTCTTCGAGAGGGACATCGTGGAGGAACGGCATCTCCTCCATGGGATCAATGGCCTGACGCACCGCGCGCTCGATTCGTTCTGGGAGAGTCATGTGGGTTTTTGTATGTGTTTTAGGTATTCGGAATATGATACCAGAAATCGCCTCGGATTCCAAGACATGAACGTGATCGCTTCTCCTGCCCTAAAGCCCTATCTGCCCCAACTGCCCTACAGCCCTCATTGCCCTAATCCCCCCATATTTCATTGACCACCCCCCTTCTTCCCCTGTAAATTCTGCGGGTTCTATGGCTATTTACGCTGTTAAAAAAGGCTCTGAATCAAACGACCGCCTGATGACCCGCTTTAAGAAGCAGGCACAGGAGGCGCGCTTTATGAAAACCCTCCGCGATAAGATGCGCTACAAGAAGACCCCCACGCGCAGGCTCCAGCGCATCCGCGCGCTTATGCGCGAAGAGAACCGCAGGAAGAACCAGAAGTCGAAGTTCTATTCGAATATGTGATGCGAAGCATCACCCTGAGCGAGTCCACCTCGGCGGGCGAGTCGAAGGGTAACTAAGTCAACACCTCACACCCCTCCTCTGTTACAAGCAAAGTGTGTTCGAAGTGCGCAGAGAGGGAATGATCCTTCGTCCGAAGCGTCCAATGATCCGGATCCTCTTTGATATGAACAGAGCCCATCGTGCTGATTGGCTCGATCGCAATGACGGTATTCTTTGGGAGGAGATGGCCGGAGCCCGCCTTGCCGATATTGGGAATCTCTGGGAACTGGTGCAAATCATCGCCAAGACCGTGCCCGGTAAGCTGCCGCATGGCATCGAACCCGTTCTTTTTAAGGTGTGCATGAATCGCATGTGAAATATCCCCCGTGTGCGCACCTGCATGAACTTCGGCAATCCCCTTTTGCAATGCTTCCTCGGTCGCTTTGATGAGTGCCTTGGCACCCTCCGAAATTGTCCCCACAGGAACCGTGATGCATGCATCGGTATACAGATCATCAATGAGCACACCGCAATCGAGCGCGATGATATCGCCATCGTTCAATACTTCGTCTTTCGGCATACCATGGACACAGACATCGTTGATGGAGGTACAGAGCGTCGCAGGATACCCGTGGTAACCCTTAAACGCGGGGAGTCCTCCCCTCCCACGAATAAACTCCTCTGCAGCACGGTCGAGTTCGATTGTCGTGATACCGGGCACGACAAGCGTTGCAACATACTGGAGGCAATCGTGGAGAATGGAGCCGGCTTTCCGGAGTGAAGTAATCTCCGATTGCGAAAAAATTTGGCAGCGATCTTGGTAGAGCTGGGACATGGGGAGAGTGTACTATAGCTCTGGTAAGGCATGTTCCTTGATTTTATGTCCCTCGAACGATGCTTTGCATCGTCTCGGGACACAGTATCTTCGTCCTTCGACTCGTTCCGTGAGCGGAACTTCGCTCAGGATCGAATTCAACTGTGGGGCTCTAGCTCATCTGGTAGAGCGCTTCCATGGCATGGAAGAGGTAAGGGGTTCGAGTCCCCTGAGCTCCACCATTCGGGACATAATTTCTCAAAATCGCCAATAAATCAATAATTTTCGACTTTAGGGCGATTATAAAAAGTTCGAAATGGGATTTTCGCTTGCTACCAGATTCTCGCTCTCGAATACAAGATGTGGCTTTCTATAGCGATTTTCTTCGAGTTCGAAGGATACAATCCTCTCGTACTTATTATAGAGCGGCATGTGGATTTATTACAATAATTGTGTTATAATATTGGATATGATAAACAAAAATAAAGTGACCATTGCTACGGCAATCAGTTCTTTGGTCGTCGCTATCATTGCGAGTGGCATATATTTCCTTATGCCCAACATTGATGGAGGGCCTCTTTCGGTCACTGCTGATTGTTTTAGGTCAGATGATCAGGCATCAAGAATTAAAAGTTATTTTGTAGACACCGCCTCAGCCGGAATGACATTCGATCATTTCCTCTCTTTCGGTGATATGGAAGGAAGGATCGCAGGATCAAACTACGATGTTGTTGTGGCGACCGTTGAATCTGTCTCGACCCCTGTTGCAACAAACAAAAATCCTCCGTTAGTGACGCTGCAAATTCATGATGTCCTACGCGGAGACAAAACTCTGGATCGCCACTGCGCGATCTGGGCACCATTTCCTCATGATGTCGATTATGTTGGTGGAGGATCGCAGGAGCGCATCGCACAATGGGAAAAGCAACCGCTCGAAGGGCCAGCTGTTGGAAAGAAAATGATTCTTTTGGGTGAAAAGAGCGAGAGGAATGGTGATCCAATTTTCTGGATTTCTCCTGTGGGACATTTCGATTTCACGGATCAAAATCTCGAAAGCGCTATCAATGCAATCAAAGAGGGTGAAGAGAAAAAACAACAGTACAAACGCGAACAGGAAGCACTCCTCCAAAAAAATAATGCTGAGGTTGCAGCTTGGCGGAATCAGTTTACCTCTGAAGAGATCAAGGAGTTCACGCAAAATGCGGATTTCGTTGGCAGAGGGAAATCGGGAACGATGGAAATCAGTTCTACAGATCATTGGGTGACATTCAACATCGAGAAAATTTTCAAAGGTGAGAAAAAGAAAGAATATCGAGGCGAGATATACTTCGTAAATGTTCGGGTATCTTCTCAGACAGCTATGATGCTGGATGAAATAAGAAGGAATGCTCCTGATACTTCATACTTCCTCTTCCTCTCCGAGAAGGATGCTCTGCCGGTGGGAACGGATGTGCGTTATGATCCAAAGAGATACGAAGGAGGTATTGTTATTGCGGATGAGGATTCAATTCGAGCGGTAGAGTCGATCTTTGCTCGCTGATAGTTCGAAATTCCTCCCGACAGCTCATTGACTGTATACTCGTTACAGGATCAAGTTGCTTTTCTCTTCATACTCGCCACTGAGTAGCATCGTCAGGCAATCCAGCGAATATTCCAGCTCTACAAACTTTTTGGCTATAATCATCACATCCTGGCTCAAGAGTCCACGAAGTTCGAAACTTGTCCCGAATGCTCCACCATCACGAACTTCGAACTCTGAAACAGGCGTTTCATTCAAGAATTTTGGCGATTAAGGCGATTCTGAGCAAGTTCGAGATCGGGATTTTCCTCTTCGATACATTCTAGATCTTGCATACAGAAAACGGCTTCATGTGGCGTTTTTCTTGGAGTTCGAGAACAGAAATAGCGTACTTGCAAAATACAAAAATGAAAGTAAAATAAGTTTTACTATGACTGAGCACGGTTCAACACCATCAGGACGAACTGACTTCATCGAAGCTGGACCGGAAGATAGGCTCGATGTTTTGGACGGGATTCGCGAGCGGATGAAACAGGAAAATCTCTCCCCGTTGGAGAACTATGTCATGCAGAAAGCGATTGCGCTCTTTCTGCTTGGTGAAAGAGTAGGCTGGGGTAATTTGCATGCGCGCGTGACGCAAGATGGGCTCGCCGAACTTTCCTCGTCGAATATCTCGGACGATGAGAAAGAAAATGAAGTGATACAAGCAATTGAAGCTCTAGAAAAGAAGGGGCTCTTGCATCTGGCAGAAGAAGCAAATTACCAATTTGATCCTACCGTGCGCATTGCCGCACTGAGGGAAGGGCAATCTGCGCTCGTTCGTAGTGTGTATCACTTTGAGCGCAAACATTCTGCGAAGTGAGTTGAGAGAAAGTTCGAGATTGGTTCGGACAGCTCGTTGTCAGAATACTCATTAGAGGATCAAATGATCTTTTTTCTGAGGCTGCTCGTTTAGGATCGTTTTGATCCAATGTAGCGAAAATCCGAGTTCCTCGAACTTTTTGGCAATAACCATGATATCCTGACTCAGGAGTCGAGGAAGTTCGAGATGAGTTCGTACACCTCCACCACACTTCGCTCTCATTCACTTCGTTCATGAGAGCTACGCGTGGCGAGCCATTTATTTCCATGCGAAGTGTGCCCCCGCGGAGCCCCGCGAAACGCAGTGAAGTGGGGCGGAGTGGGACTATTTGATGTATATTCATACGCTATGCATTACGTGTACATTCTTAAGTTAGAAAATAATCAACACTATGTGGGTTATACGACTCACATCGATGATCGACTTGCACGACACATGCGTGGAGAAGCGTGCAAAACGACCGAAAGAATTGCTGTTGATTCTTTAGAATTCTATGCAGCGTTTCGAAGTGAAGAGCGTGCACGAAGTTTTGAAAAGTAGCTGAAAAGCTCATCCGGCTTCGCATTCAGGAATAAGAGGCTGCTCATAAAA
>DATDWL010000017.1:0-88465 GCA_035289645.1 Candidatus Peribacterales bacterium | reverse complement strand
GCCGGGTTGGCCGTTCTGAATTCCTTCGTCGCATGACTCGTTCAAACCAAAGCCGTTCGGCGTTTGGCGGATATTGTCGCCACAAAGCGTGCGCTGGCAGAAGTTGTTGCAAAGATCGGCGCTGGAGAGATTGCCATCATCGCACTGCTCGGACGATTGATCGTTTGCACCATTGCCGCACACTGGAACGTGCGATTCATCAGTATCATTTGGATTAAATGTTCCAGTCACAACGTTCCCGTTTGAATAGCAACCGGGATCCTGAGCATCCGCGAGGAAATCCTCCGGATCAACGTTATCGATTCCATCCGAACACTGCGCCACAGGCACTGTACCCGTGCAGAGCGTGTTGCAATGACCGGGTTGGCCATTGACTGATCCTTCGTCACACGTTTCATTCAGACCAAAGCCATTCGGAATTTGGCGAATATTATCGCCACAAATGGTAAGCTGGCAGGACGTATTACATGTATCAATATTGGAGGCATTGCCATCATCGCACTGCTCGGAGGTTTGATCGGAAACGCCGTTACCGCAGCGCGGTGTATTCGTTTCATCGGGATCGTTTGGGTTACACGTGGATGCATTGGCGGCGTTATCATCCGTGTGGCAACCGGGATCCGCGCAGTTATTACGGGTATCAAAATCATTATCGATTGCGTCATTACACTGAGGAGCAGGAACAAGACCTGTGCAGGTCAAGTTACAATGACCGGGGATTCCATTCTGTACACCTTCGTCGCATGATTCATTGACACCAAAACCATTCGGGGTTTGACGAATACCATCGCCGCAAATCGTATTGAGGCACGAGCTTGTACAGGAATCGGAATTCGACGTGTTGCCATCATCACATTGCTCGGTTCCTTCGGGGATTCCATTACCGCAAGCCGCGGGCGTCACCCCAGAACACGAACTGTTACAGTGATTCGGCGTGCCATTAAGCACTCCCTCATCGCATGTTTCGAACACGCCAACGCCATTCGGCGATTGGCGAATGCTGTCGCCGCACACGGTGCGAAGACATGTATTCGAGCAGGCATCAGCATTGGAAACGTTGCCATCATCACACTGCTCTCCGGGATCAGACGTTCCATTACCGCAGGCACACGCAACCGTTACAGTTTGCGCAGAATGAGTATTATTCGAGAGATTGCTATCCACCTGTGCCGATGCGACTGTAACGCTGTTCACGTATGACGATGCGCAGGAAATGCTGGTACGTACATCAAATACAATAATCAGTGGAATCGGCAGGCTACCCCCCGGAGCAATCGTCCCCACACCGCTGCAGGTAACGGAACCAAACACCCCACCGGTCGATTGGAAGAAGCATGAGGAGGAAGAGAGTCCCGCATTAAATATTAAATCCGCGCTTGGCACAGGATCGGTAAACACAATTCCTGTCGCGTTGGTCGTCGTACTCAAGTTAAAGGCATTGATCGTGTACGTAATTCTTCCGCCACGCTGCACGGTCGTCGAGCTCACCTGCTTTAGCGCAGCGAGATCAACCTGTGCAGGGACAAACCCTGTGCATGTGAAGTTACACCTCCCCGGCTGGCCGTTCAGAACGCCATCATCACATGATTCGATCACACCCTGGCCGTTCGGGACTTGGCGAATTCCATCGCCGCACACCGTAAACTGGCAAAGGGCACTGCAAGTATCTCCGTTAGTTACATTGCCATCATCACATTGCTCTGCCCCTTCTGGCACACCATTGCCGCAGAGCGCGGGTGTCGTTCCGGAGCACAAACTGTTGCAGTGATTCGGCGTGCCATTGAGCGAACCTTCGTCGCACACTTCGCCAGAATCGACTGTTCCATTGCCACACACTTCTGCGCGACAGAGAGTGGAACAACCGTCGCCGTTCAACAGATTTCCATCATCGCATTGCTCAGCAATTTGATCGCGTGCTCCGTTGCCACAGGCTGGCGTGTGGGTTTCATCCGTATCGGCTGGATTATAGGTACCAGTCACAACGTTCCCATTCGTATAACATCCGGGGTCTTGAGCATCCGCGAGGACATCCTCCGGATCAGCGTTATCGATGCCATCCGAACATTGCACTGCAGAAACGATGCCGGAGCATGTGAGGTTACAGTGGCCAGGTATACCGTTCTGCGCACCTTCATCACACGCTTCGTTCTGCCCTACTCCGTTCGGGATTTGACGAATGCCATCGCCGCACGTTGTACGCTGACAAGTTGTAGAACATGCATCCGTGCTACTTGTATTTCCATCATCACACTGCTCGGAGATTTGATCGGAAACGCCGTTACCGCAGCGCGGCGTGTTCGTTTCATCAGGGTCGTTCGGATTACACGTGGATGCATTCGCGACGTTATCATCCGTGTGGCAACCGGGATCCGCGCAGTTATTGCGGGTATCGAAGTCGTTGTCGATCGTGTCATTGCAGGCCGGGATATTGGCAAATGCTTCAGCAACTTCCTGATCACTGACCGATCGATTGAATGTATCAGTGAGAGTCAACGTAAAGCGATAGAAGGTACTGGGACTGCTGTCGGTTTCGGTCGTGAGAGGAAGTGTAATGCACTGGGTATTCCCCGTGAGCACAACTGTCTCTCCCCCATTATTGAATAAGCGCACCTCCCATGACCTTGTCACACCGCTCGGAGGAACGATACCCGTATTCAAGTACGATAGAATGATGTCGGCATCTCTCTCTGCTACGTTGCCATCGCCGTCGACATCGAAGTACGGAGGTGGTTCCTGTCCTGGACCGGTTGGTACAGGGAGAGGACCAATACCGGAAGAATTGATACGATTAATAATGGGGAGCGTATCGTTTGGCGCAATCACGCCGTCGTTATTTACATCAAGGGGATTCGCAGGGTTCTGCCATGGGCTTCCGCAAGCAGTTACCACCGTTCCAACGGGAACGCGATTGCTTGGCGTCAGAACAATAAAGGGTGCAGGAGCGGGAGGAGATTCCGTATTGTCCCGTGGACCTGTGCAATCCGCATCATCTTGGCCGGTCACGCGGAAATCGATACGTCCATCATTATCGTTATCCAAACCGTCGTCACACTGGATCGTACCGATTTCATCGGGATCAGTCGACGACGAACACCCCGGATCGTTATTTGCACCGGGACCAAAATCCACCGTTCCATCATTATCGTTATCGATTCCATCCACGCACTGTCCGGCGGCAATAATTCCCGTACACGTGAGATTGCATTTCCCCGGTTGGCCGTTCAGTGCGCCATCGTCACATGCTTCGACGATACCGAGTCCGTTTGGCTGCTGGCGCGTTCCATCGCCGCATGTTGTGAGCGTGCAAATACTGGAGCAGGTATCGGCGCTCGACGTATTGCCATCATCACACTGCTCGGCGGATTGATCGCGAACGCCATTGTTGCAGGTCGGTGAGTGCGTTTCGTCCGTATCATCAGAATTGTAGATACCCGTCACAATATTGCCATTGGAGTAGCAGCCGGGATCTTCGGCATCGAGGAGCGTGTCCTCGGGATCTACGTTATCGATGCCATCACGACATTGCGGAGTTCCACTCTCTGGATCATTCGGCGTGCGACAATCAAGATCGTGCTGAATTTCACTGTCATCATTCGCCGTTGCACAACCGGAATCATTATTCGGTCCACTTCCAAAATCGGTTTTACCATCATGATCGTCATCGATTCCATTACTGCATGAAGGCAACCTCTGGCCACACACAAGCGTACTAAGCCATGTGTTATGACGAGCACCTAATTTTTGGAAGCTGCTTCCATTCCATGACCAATGCCAGTTATCTCCCGGCGACGAGTAGTTGCAGCGACCATCACCAATCCATTCGCAATCACTGCTGCTCACTTGTGCATATCCCGCCATGCGGCAGAGTTCTTGCTCTGTCGCATCATCTTGCCGCATTAATGTCGCAACCGTATCGAGCGGTGCCTTCCCCTGCTCGATGAGCCGATCATTGACCCATGCAAGAATGTTATGAGGTTTGCCGGATCCCGGAATCGTAAAAAGTTCGCTGTTATTAGGATTGAATTCGATGAGGAGATCCGTGCCGCCATCGCCATCATCATCTCTCGTATTGCTGCACTCAGGATTCTCACCTGTCGGAATCATCGGCGTCTGGCAAACAATCTGCGATGCCCAATTGTTTTGGCATGCACTCGGGAACGTTATTGTCCCGTTCGACCAGACAGCGTTCACGTTATCATGGCATGAGGAAAAGTTATTGCGTCCGTCGCCGAGCCACTTCGTCTTCGAACTCACAACATCTTGATACCCATATAAGTTGCACATCGCCTGCAATGTCGTCGGTTCCGATGCAACAGCACCTTGATCTGCAAAGTTTGTCGATATCGTCGGGAAACCGAATTCACTGAGCTTCGCATTCGCAAGCGCGCGGACTGTCATCGGACTTTGATCTGTTCCAAGAACCAATGTCGCAGGCATCACAGAGGAAAGACCCGCTCGAATACGATCAACAAGTGATGGTGGCACCACGATTGCAGCTTCAACTTTTTCGATCTTCACGAATCCGCTCAGTGGCGCAAACACCCCAATCGTGGGCATGCCTTGCCACAGGATCGAGAGAAGAGCGATCGATGCGCCGAACTTGTGGAAACGTGCACGAAGATGCGAACCCATAAGAGTGAGGTGTGGTAAAAAGTGTGTTATTGTTGTTTATAATTAACTTTATGTCAAGTTTATATCTTAATAGCAATTAGCTATTTAGTGGCAAATTTCAATATTAATAGCCTAAATAAGCACTGTAAATTATTATATTCATTGAAAAATATAGTTAATTAGTAATTTTTGACCTATTAGTCAATTCTCGGCATTATATATTTTACGCACCAATGGAACCGGAGAGCGATCTCCCTAAAATATCCAACGTTAATTTTTCTACAAATTCCGCACTCGGGACACTCACTTGATTTTTTGTTGCGACATTTCGCACCGCAATTGACCCCATTTTCACCTCCTCATCTCCAATGACTCCAAGATAGGGTATCTTTGATTTTTCGCCTTCCCTGATACGCTTTCCAAGGCTTTCTTGTGAACTAAAAATTTGTACACGAATGCCATTTTTACGAAGTTCTCCGCTCAACTTCTCTGCATATCCTTCATGTGGTTCTGCAACAGGAAGAAGCGCAACTTGAGTAGGTGCAAGCCACGGCGGGAACATCCCCTTAAAATGCTCGATCAAAAACCCGATGAAGCGCTCATGGGTGCTGAGGGGCGCCCTATGGATACAGAGTGGAACCCTCTCCGATCCATCGCGATCGGTGTATCGCAAACCGACTTTTCCCGGTACATCAAAATCCACCTGATTCGTCGCCAACGTGAATTCCCTGCCGATTGCGCTCCATACTTCGATATCAATTTTGGGGCCATAAAATGCCGCTTCGTTCTCGGCTTCCACACACTCGCACCCCGCCTTTGCCATCGTACGCCTCACCATCTCTTCCGTCTTCTTCCAAAGAACGGGCTCGTTGACATACTTCTTCCCAAGCTCCGCCGGATCGTGAAGCGAAAGCCTCATCACGTATTTTTGGATATTAAAGAGCTGGAAATATTCCTTGTAGAGATCGATGACAGAAAGGAACTCACTCTCAAATTGCTCTTCGGTGCAATAGATGTGCGCATCGTTCATCGACAGCGATCGCACCCGCATGAGTCCGAAGAGCGCTCCGGAATCTTCGTACCGATAGCACTGTCCATACTCAGCAAGGCGCATCGGGAGATCGCGGTAGCTCCGGGGAGAAGACGCAAAAATCTCATGGTGATGTGGGCAGTTCATGGGTTTGAGGAAGTATTCCTCGTCTTCATCCACTTTCATGGCAGGAAACATCACATCGCGGTAATGCTTGAGGTGCCCCGTTCGCTCGTAGAGTTTGCTCTTCCCCACATGCGGCGTCCGCACGCGAAGGTATCCTCTCTCCGCCTCCTTTTCGCGTGCAAGCTTCTCAAGCTCATCCGTGATAATCGTTCCTCGCGGCGTCCAGAGTGGCAATCCCGGTCCAACAATGTCGCTAAAGACAAAGAGATCGAGCTCTCTCCCCAATTTCCTATGATCGTACTTCTTCGCTTCCTCCAACATATGCAAATATGCTTTGAGCGCTTCTTTGCTGGCAAATGCTGCCACATAGATGCGCGTGAGCTGTTCTCGTTTTTCATCACCGCGGAAGTACGCCCCTGCAAGAGACATGATTTTAAACGCATCCGCAGGAATATCTTTAAGATTTTCGACATGTCCGCCTTTGCAGAGATCCACAAACATTTCCTCACCCTTTACATCAATGTTCCGATAGTTTGTCACTTCCGTTTCCCCTGCTTTCTTTAAATCCTCGATGAGCTCAACCTTAAACTGCTGTTTCTTCGACTTCCAGAATTTGATCGCATCATCCACAGGCAAATGATCGACCGCAAACGTTTGCGCTTGGTTGATAATTTTCCGCATCTCTTTCTCGATCGCAGCAAAATCCTCATCCGAAATCGGCTCTTTGAAGAGGAAGTCGTAGTAACAGCCCGTATCGATTGGCGGGCCGATGCTGATCTTGGTTTCAGGGTACAGCCGCAGCACGGCCTGCGCCAGAACGTGAGCAAGACTGTGACGCATTGCATGGAGCTCATTCTGCTGCTGTTTGGGCATGGCGCTCTTCATTTAGTTCAGTATACGAAAAAGGTACACTATCGGATAGAGAGAATATGAAGCGAATACCCCCACCAAGAACTTCGCGGCCCCGTGGCACCACCCGCATCTCCGGTCGCACCCATCGCCTATGCGCCTCGGTAATTGTACTGAAGAAAGGAGGAAGAGGAGAAACTCTTGTGCTGATTGTCCATAAACCCAGACGGCGCGATGCATGGCAGATCCCGCAGGGAGGCGTGGAAGAGGGTGAATCCGCAGAAGCAGGTGGCAGACGGGAACTGGTAGAGGAAACGGACATTCATATTCGCGGTGCACTTCTGGAAACGCCGTTTTCCTACACCTACGACTATCCATCGACATTCATGAAGCGGGAGAAGCCACTCTACGACGGACAGAAGCTTGTTTTCTTCGCCGCGAAATTGCCGAAAGAGGCGCGAGTGCGCGTGGATAAGAAGGAGCTTGATGACGCCGCGTGGGTCAGCCCGAAGAACGTAAAACGATACATCAAACGGAAGGATTACCGAGTGATCGTGGAGAACGCGATAGCGTGGGCAGAAGAGAGGCTCTAGGAGCACTTGGTCAAACGCCCCTTCAACATGACATAATAAGCATATGCGCCTGCTCTCCCTTTCGCTCGAGCACTTCCGGAGCTATGGAACATTGGAGATAAAATTTGAAGGCGAAAAAAATGTGAGTGTTCTCATCGGGGAAAATGCCACGGGCAAGACAAACGTTCTGGAAGCAATTTGCGTCCTCTCGCTCCTTAAATCTTCGCGCAAAGCGGAGGATAAAGATTTGATCCAGTGGGAAAAGGCACACTACAGAATCCGCGGAGTATTGGAGAATGACGCAGGATCAACGGTGAAGCTGGAAGTCGTATCGCAAATGGAACCGAGGAAGGCGCGCGCCGCATTCATCAACGATGTAAAAGTTCCGGCGATGCGGTACATCGGTGCGCTCCCGCTCATCACGTTTACGCCGGATGATCTTTTGCTCTGGAGCGGTGCTCCGGGAGCAAGGAGGAGGCTCATTGATCAACTCCTCTGCCAAGTATCGCAAAGCTATCTGCAGGCCATGATGGAATATGAAAAAGTTTTGAAGCAGCGAAATACACTCCTCAAGCAAATACGGGATAGAGAATCGGGAACATCCTCACTCGAACTCTGGGATGAAAAACTTGCCGCACTCGGCGCGCTCATCACGATTGATCGCTTGCAACTTTTCGAAACATTGGAACTCACGATCCTGCGCGAACTCACGGCACTTGGCGAGCGGCCGAAAGAAGCGCACTTCCACTATGTGCGTAAAGGGACAAGTACAGAAGAATCGGCACTCATGCGCGAACTCACGGCAGAGCTTTTTACGCACCGTGATCGCGATATTGCAATGGCAAACACAACCGTGGGGCCGCATCGCGATGACTTCACGCTCTTCATCGACCAGCGCGATATTGTGACCTTTGCCTCGCGCGGGCAGCAGCGCGCGGCGCTCCTCTCGCTCCTCCTTTTGCAGGCTTCGTTCTTAGAACTTCGAAAAGGCGAGAAACCGATCCTCCTCCTCGATGACGTTTTTTCGGAGCTCGATGAAAAGCACCGCAAAGCAATTCTCGATACGCTGAGCGATCTGCAGGTCATTATGACAGCCGTGGAGTTTGATGAATCATTCCGAAGGGATACGCATGTATTAGCGTGCCCCCTCGCGCATTAATCCTCCCTAAGGATTTTATTTTGATTGATTTGAATTTAGATTCGGCTCGAGTTCTTTTCGATGAAAATGGATCCTACCAAATGATGCCACATGTACTTGTGTGTTCAATTTAGAGTTAATTTTCGTATTTCCACATTTTCGCATTTCTCAAAATCCCCTCTTCCACTTCCTCACAGCCTCGACCACCCATGTTTTGATGTACTTTGGTGAGAGTGGAAGATCCATGCAATGCATGAGTTCGAAGAGCTCTCCGCCAAATCCTGTTTTAAAGGTGCGAACACCGGCAAAGGGATGCTTCATCGCACCCTCCGGAGAGATTCCCCAAAAGTTGTATATTCGATCTCCTCTGCGCAGTGCGTCGCGAATGGCAGTCCACTGGAGCAGATAGCTCGCATAACAATCGGGGTACTTTGTGGTGCTTGCGCCATGGTGATAACTCGTCTCGCCTCCATACACCATGTGGACAGAGGATGCGACGGGCTCGCCCTTGAACGAGGCAATATAAAGACAGCACTCATTCGTTTTTGCAAACTCCTTAACCTGTGCGTGAATAAACTCCTTTGAATAAGGAACAAAATGATGTCTGCGTCTTGTCTCTTCGTAAAGTGCAAAGAAGATCGGGAGATCGCGCACGGGATCATCGGAAGTTTTTACAGTCACACCTTCGCGTTCTGCACGCCGCACGAGGTTCCGCGTTGTCTTTCGCATACTCATCAATAGCTGTTCCTCCGTTTTCCCACGAAGATCGAGGTACCAGATATGCTCCGCAAGGAGGTGGAGCGGCGATGAGCGGAATCCAAGTGATCTCAATACTTCAACCTTCGCATCATCCTTCTGCCAAAAAGGACTCAACCTGATGCAAACACATTGTTCACTTTTCGCAATTTTTTTGAGCTCATCTATCATCAATCGAAGGATTTCAGTATTTTCGTATTTTCGTATTATCGTATTATCGCATTCATCATGAATGACTGGTCCATACATCACCACCAAATGTCTCCCCCGCCTCGCGGGCACCACAATTGCCTGACAAATCGCAAGAATGGCCTCCCCGTCCATAACTGCTAGCCGTATCGGCTCCTCGCCAATTGCTCTATACACCTCCCCCATGGCAAAGGATTGGAGGAATGGAGTCCACGAAGAAGAAGTCAGAAATTCCTCCCATTGCCGAGGATTACGTATGTGTCGTACTTCCACGCTTAAGATGGTACCAAGATCCGGCAAGGAAAGCCTTGAGGAAATATAGGGGCTAATTATTGACAGATGACCGCAATTTATTAAAAGTGTATCGATGGAGGACATAGACTATTTCGATGAAGGACTCTTAGTGGAACAAGATCCTGATCTTGATGGTGATGGATTCGATGATGAAGGCTTCGCCGAGACAAATGAATCTCATCAGAAAGATGGATACGAAGTTGATGGAGAATACAGCAATGACCCCAATGATACTGATGACCCAATCAAGCTCTATCTAAACGCAATGGGAAAGATTCCGATGCTTACATTCGCACAGGAGAAGCTTGTGGCGCAGAGGATTGATACAGCGAGGAGAAAATTTATCCGAACGCTTCTTGCAAACGATTACATCGCCTGCGGTGCATGCTCGGATTTGCAGAAGGTAAAAGATGGAAGATTACCACTCAGCCGTACATTGCAGGTATCAGGAACGGATGAAAAAGAAATGAAACGTGTACGAAAAATCATCGAGCCGCATTTACACACACTGCGCGAGCTACGTAAGCGAAATATTGATGATTTCCGAGTAGTCATGAGCAAAAGTCAAAAAAGGAGTACAAGGACAGAAGTACGGAAAAATCTTGTAAGAAGAAGCAATAAGTCCGCACTGCTCATCGAGGAGACCAAACTTCGTGAAAAGCGGCTTCTGCCAAGATTCCATGCGCTCAGCCGGATTTCGGACAGAATGCAGGAACTTCGGCAGCAGATTGCAAGTTCTAGAGGAGAAACTGATGCGGGGAATCCTCCCATTGATATTAATGCGATAAAAAGAGAGCTCCACTCCCTCATGTGTATGGCACTTGAATCGCCAACAAGTCTTGAGAAGAGGGTGAAGAAGATTCAAGCATTGCAATTACAATACAATGAAGCAAAAAAAGAACTCGCAGCCGCCAACCTTCGACTTGTTGTCTCGATTGCAAAAAAATATCGGGGACGTGGCGTGGACTTTCTTGATTTAATTCAGGAAGGCAACACCGGACTCATGCATGCAATGGATAAATTTGAATATCATCGCGGCTACAAGTTCTGCACATACGCTACATGGTGGATTCGACAGGCAATTACCGCCGCCATCGCGCATCAAGCTCGCACCATACGTATTCCGGCCCATATGATTCAAACAATGGCGAAAGTTCGAAATATTATGAACACCCTAAGGCAAAAGCTTGGGCGAGAACCAACGATCAAAGAAGTAGCAAAAAGGGCGAAATTACCAGAAGCAGAAATCCCTCAAATTATACAAAGGCTAAAATATCCGCAATCACTCGATAATCCTGTAGGGAAAAACGCTGATTGTTCATTTGGAGAGCTGATTGAAGATCCACATGCAGATGATCCGACACAAGGGGCATATACGCATGCCACACGAGAGAAGATTGATGAAATGCTCGGAGAATTAGACGCACGCGAAAAAGAGATTATTAAACTACGTAGCGGCTTCGTTGATGGTCGTGTGTACACATTAGAAGAGATCAGACCCATGTTCAATGGGATCTCCCGTGAACGTGTCCGACAAATTGAAAGTAAAGCAAGAAAAAAACTAAAAAGACTTCCTCAAGCGCGCGACCTTGAGACATTTACCGATAATTACTCCACTCAAGAAGTGGAATCCCTCAATATGCATCAAAATATTCCGGAGGATAGAAAAATGACAAGTACACAAATATGTGAAGTATTTGATGTCAGCCTAAAAACAATTACATATTGGAGAAAAATTGGATTAAGTGGCCAGGCGGAAAATGATGGTTCCAAATCGATTTTCACCACGACAGATGTCGATTTAACAATATTCGCTCAAGATTTACTAAACACTACAAAAAATCCTCAATTACATGCGAAGCTGCAATTAGGACTCAAAACGCTCTTTGAGCGGAGACGCTCCTTGCAAGACACAGGTGCTGTATCGGAACCAGATACACAAGACGCGCCAATTGAATTGTTGGAGGAGGCGGTGGTATAGCAATTCATAACTTTGGCTCGAGAATTGATTCGTAGCCGAAAATCAACCAAAATAGCTCATAAGAAAGTGTGTTAGTGTTTGACAAAAAACCCTAATTTATTAAAAGTGTATCGATGGACGAATTTAAACCGCAAGGCATTGAACGAGATGATGAGGTATTTGATGATGAAGAAGCAATAGGCGAAGCCGAAGAGGTGGAGCCTGATTCTGACGACGATCTCGTCCAAGAATTAGACTTGAAAGAAGTCTACGCTGGCATCTCCGACAGCGATGTCAATGACCACGTTCGACTATATTTAAAGCAGATGGGCGACTTTCCTCTGCTCAAACGCCCCGAGGAACTTAAGGTTGCAAAGCGGATAGTGAATTTACGGAGCCGATTTATCCGCTCTCTGCTGAGTAGCCATTACATCGCTATGGGTGCCTGCAGCGATCTTGCAAGGGTACGAGATGGTACGTTACGACTCGATCGCACACTCGACGTGTCGGCAACAGATTCAATGGCTAAGAAGCGCGCAATGAAAAGACTCCACAGTCCAAATCTCGAGACGATCGGGAAGCTAAAAGAGCGGAAGATTCAAAACTTCCGACTGGCTGTAAGTCGGAAAAACGAGGATGAAGAAGTAAGAGCAAAAGCATGGATCCAATATGTGAAAGATGGCAATAAATCGGCACGTCTGATCGAGGAAACCAAGCTCCGCGAAACAAGGCTTCTGCCGCGCTTCCATACGCTTAGTAAAATCTCGGATCGCATGGATGTGCTGATGCAAAAGATTAAAAATGCAGAAAGAGGGGTACGTGTTGCGGGATCTTCGATCGAAGATGACCGAAAGGAGCTCCACACCCTCATGAGTTTAACGCTCGATTCGCCCGCGACACTCCGCCGCAAAGTAGAAGAAGCTCAAAGGATTCAAAAAGAGTACGAGCAGGCGAAACATGAACTCTCGGAAGGTAACCTTCGGCTCGTTATTTCCATCGCAAAAAAATACCGCAACAGAGGCCTAAGTTTTCTCGATTTAATTCAGGAAGGGAATGTAGGACTCATGCGCGCCGTCGATAAATTCGAATACGAGCGAGGATTCAAATTTTGCACATATGCAACGTGGTGGATTCGACAAGCAATCACCCGCGCGATTGCGGAACAGGGCAGAACCATTCGCATACCGGTCCACATGTTTGATGCAATGAATAAGCTCCGCGGAGTGCAACGGAAACTTTTCCAAGAACTTGGCCGCGAACCTACACATGTGGAAACTGCTCGCCGCGCTCATATGAAGGTTGCAGAAGTCGAACACATATCGAGTCTCAGTCGTAATCCAATTTCAATCGATAGACCTGTAGGCAATGATGATGACTCAACCCTTGGCTCATTACTTCCTGATGACGGCGCCGAAAATTTAACGAGTGATTCGGATTGCAAGGTGCGCACGAATAAAATTACTTTTGCACTTAGTACACTCAATTACCGCGAGCGGGAGATACTTAAACTACGGTACGGCCTAGCGGATGGGTATGCATACACATTGGAAGAGGCTGGCAAAATCTTCGATATCACCCGCGAGCGTGTACGCCAGATTGAAGCAAAAGCAATGAGGAAATTGCAATCACCTCATCGTTCGCAACCGCTTGCGCAATTTCTCGATACAGGGAAATACCAAGAGGATAACACCAAAGGAAGGAATGGGGGAGAACCTGATCTCACTCCTCCCAAAGACGATAGGATCAGTACGAAAGAAATTGTCGCGCTGTGCGGCGTGTCCAAAGATGTCGTTAATGCATGGAAAAGAGAAGGTTTGGAAGGAGTCATAGAGAGAAAAAATGTACAAGGAACCGGTGGGAATACGCGAGCTTTTATAACATCACTGCCCATACTCAAAGAATTTTTATCATCGAAACTCATGCAACATGGTAGCGATGACAGAAGTCACCGTGCATTACCATCAAAGATGCGAAGTAGGATAAACATTGCACTCGGTAGAGTGGAAGCAAGAATGCAACTTATTCAAGATGCAAATACAGAGGAAGCGGCTACGGGCGAGCCAACCGCAATTACTACGGATTCATCTACGCCAGAAACGATTGCAACGCATGCAGAAGATACTCAGCTTGCGCCACTGCCATCGTCGGATGCGTTGGAAGTGTCACAATATGCGCCGCAACCTCTTCCGCTACCGGACACGAGCCTTGAGCATAACCAGCCGCCTCTTGATTTGATGACGCAGGATTAATCGCACCGTGGCACCAGCCATCATCTAAATAAATCTGTTCGCGCTTTAATGCAGCGCGAAGTTTCCTTGTATTCCGGGCAAATACGGGAAACTTTTGGAGCGAGGGAGCTGTAAGCGCCGCCTGCGGCAAGTTCCAATCCTTAGCTTTTGCAGCCTGCGAATAGATCTGAGTAAGAGTGTTGCGGTGCCGATTGAGGCGCGGCAGATCTTGGAATTGCTGGAGAATGAGCACAACGCAAGCATTTGGTATTGCGCGGAGTCCTACACTCATCTTTCCATCGGCTTCCCCAGGCTGGTAGACCTGCGGCAAAAGATGGAGTGCACGGGAGAAGCGGAGATACGCCTTTGCTAGATTCGCACCGAAGGGAAGCGACCAGAGAATTTTTGCAGCCCTGTACCGAAGCGGGTAGCCGATGAGGTGCGCGATGAAACGAAGCGGCATCTTCAACGCATGCTCTTCGAGCTCAGCAAGCTTTTTGCCAAGCATTCCATGGCGCGTAAGCACCGCACCACCCATGACGCCGGAAATCGCTTTGTCTCGACCAAAGCTGAGAATGAGGAGATCGCCACGCGTTCCAATAGCATCCGGAGTATCTGGAATCACATGTGCCAAGTCTTCGATGAGAAGGATGTTCCGCTTGTCGCAAATGGAACGAAGCCTCTCGGTATCTGCGGGAATCCCAAACGTATGCTGGCAAATAATCGCACGTGTGCGAGGCGTGATTTTTGCCTGAATCTTTTGAAGATCGATATTGAGCGAGCCGGGATCGATATCAACGTATACGGCGGTTGCCCCCGAGGCATGCACGGCATTCGGCACCACCATGCACGTAAATGCCTGAATGATAATTTCATCTCCCGGTTTGATCGCAATAGATTGGAGTGCAGCAAGAAGCGCTTCCCTGCCACTCGCAAAAAGCGATGCACTCATGCCAAAGTGATGGCTCAATTTGGAACGAAGCTCTTCGATCTCCTTCCCGCGCACCCACTTCTGAGGTTTAAACTGCAGCCAAAAAGCGAGCCAAAATTGCTCCCTTGTCACAAGCGGGCCAAATGTGTGATGGATGGGGAATGTGACACGTGGCATGGTGTGAGAAGGATAGCAAATGATTGTGACATTCGTTATCAGGTTATGGGTATTAGGTATTAGGTATCCGGTATTAGGGATCTGATTTGAGTAGTAGTGACGTATACCTAATACGCAATACCAAATACCTAATACCTCTAGTTTACGTCAGCAGCTTCTCCACTATCGTCTCCGGCATTCTTCCTACGCACACAATCAGCATGTCTTTCTCGATCTTGAGTGCGAACTTTTGTCGCGGAAACACGCGCACAGGCTTCCCATATCCTTGCTCAAAATTATGAACACATTTTTTATTCAAAAATATAGCCTCATGGAATATTTCTCGCGAAAGGAGGCCAAGTTCTTCGTGAATCAACCTCTCTTCTTTTCCAAGCTCCAAGAGCCCTGATGTGATGAGAATTTTCTTTTTAGCAGCATGGGTGCGCGACCATTCGATCACGGCGCGGAAACTCTCGGGGCTCGCATTATACGTATCATCAAGGACAACTTGTCCCTGTCTCCCCTCCTTCCGTTCAAACGTCTGTGTCGGTGCGGAAAAAGACGCAAGACGCTTTGCGCTTTCTGCGACAGGCACACCGAGAGTTTCCGCTGCAGCAACTGCGAGGAGAATATTCGTTACCTGATGTGTCCCGAGAATCGGGACATGGAATTGCGCCCCACGGAGCGTGAATGCAATCCCGGCTGGCTCCTCCACGATATCGAATGCTTCGTAGGTTGCATGACCTCCCGTTCCAACCGTATGCACAGGACATGAGGCTTTCTTCATCAAATTTTCGCAGAAGGTTGTATCGGCATTCAAGAACGCATGCCCTTCCGGCGGTAGCGCCTCGAAGAGCTCTCCCTTGGCACTGCAAAGATCATCCTGCGATCCAAAGAGGCCAAGATGCTGCCTGCCGATGTAGGTGATGATTCCAATATGCGGTTCCGTGAGCGCGCAGAGGAGCTTGATCTCGCCGCGCCTGTACGCACCCATCTCGACGATGAAGATTTGGTGTGATTCTTTGAGTGAACGACGAATAAGATTTGCCACCCCCATCTCCGTATTCACATGCGCAGGAGTAACGAGGAGGCTACGATCAGAGAGAATATGCGCAAGGAGTTCCTTCGTCGTTGTTTTTCCAACGCTCCCCGTAATCCCGATCACCGCAAGATTCGGCATTTTCCGCCGGATCGCACGAGCCTTTTTAAGCACGCGTCTTTTAAGAAATTGATCAAGCGGGCGAAGAACAATCCATGCAGAAATCACAAAACAAAATGATGTGAGTGGCAGGAGCGATAGAATCACCATCACCCATGCAAGATCATTAAATCCAGCAAGGATAAGCGCAACGACGAAGTACAGAAGAATCGCAAGGGTAAATGTACTGACCGCTTTCATGGTCCATACCGGCCGTGATTGTTTGCCCAGAACAAATTTAAACAGCATGAGCCACACAAGAGCACCGTACGTTGTAACGAGCGAAATCCACGCAAACTCAGCAGTCGATTTGAATGCAATGAGCGAAAAATAAACGATAAGTCCGAGTATCGTAACCGAGGGGCGCACAATCCCAAAGAGCTGCGAAAATCGACCCTCGCGGCGTAAGTGCTCGCGTAGACGATCACGGCGCCACTCCTTTAGTTGCAGGAGGCGCTCAAATGTGAGGAGCGGGGAAAGGCCGGCTGCGAGAACGAGGCTGCAGAGGAGGATCTGCATAAAGTCCGAAGTATTCTACCTACAGTGCCTTCCGAATGACACCCGCGACTTCCCCTGCACGATCGCGGTGGACCCTGTGCCGAACTCCAGCGAATGTCAGGAGGTTTGATTGAACAATTTTTTTGTTCATGATAATCGCATCCGCAAGCGGAGTCATCGTGTCATCCTCCCCCCAGAAGAGATCGGTTGGAACTACAATACGATCAAGGAGCGGCGTCATGTCCTCATCGATCACGCGAACCATTGTTTCTTTGAGAGCCCCCTCTGCTCTTTCGTAATCATGAACCATAAGGAATTTGTAGAGGAGCTTCCTTGCAGTTGGCTGCAGTGTGCGAAGTCCGGGGATGCTGCAAATTGTCTTGCCGATGGAGGCGAGAAGAATTCCCACTTTTCGTCTGAAGTGCTTTGACCTGCGAATGCCTGCAGCAGCGCAAAGGTAGAGGTGCGAAATCCATGGGTATCCGCGGGAAGCAAGTTTAATGGCAACGCGACCGCCGTGGGAATGACCAAGGAGGAATACATCGGTGAGATCGAGAATTTTCACAAGCTCCGCAATGTGATCGGCATAATCATCAACACTCCACGCCCTTGTGAGAATCCCGCTTTCGCCGAATCCCGGGAGATCCGGCGCGATAATGCGCACGGGATCGCTCTTCATCGTCTCGCGCAGTTCAGCGAATGATTCATGGGATGCTCCCCACCCATGGAGGCAGAGGAGATTGCGTCCCGATCCGTTCAGAGTAACAAGCGTTTGGATGCCACTAATAGTGAACACGCGTTTTTCCACAGGAAGTATCATACTGGAAACAAGCGCAGCATTGTCAGCAAATGCATGAACTAATAAATCATTATTCATCTTTCTCAGCCTTCTTTGGCATAGCCTTGATTGCATGACGAACGTCATCACGAGTGCCACTCTGTATTGGATGAGCACCTTCCTTAGGAAGGAGCGAACCTGCTACAAGTCCAAAAGCTGCCACGATATATGCTCCGTTTAAAAAATCCCTGCGATCAAATGAATCTTCCATAGGTGGCGAAGAAACTACTCGTTATTCACTCAGAGCGTATCTCCCTTTTTGGTTGATGATCAAGCCGTCGCACATGAGATTCTGAAGAATATTAATGAGCCAGTTGTGATGATCTTTCGGTTCCCAATCGATGCAAATGAGCCGACCGAGTTCGCTCATCGACAATCCCCTCTTTGCATCCCGTAATTCCTCGATAATCTTTCCTCGGAAGATGCGATTCGGAATAAAAACTGAGCCAACCAGCCGCCCAGGCTCCTTCTTCGCCACCCTTTTCTTCGGCTTGATTTTGGGAAGCGCAAGTGAGCCATAATCCATGAGTGCAGCGTGCCAATCAGCAGTCAGCGCTCTCGTCGAGCGGACAGTACGGAGCGTCGAGAGGCGGATTCGACCTTTCGACTCGTCCTCCTTCGGTGGAATCGCTCGAGAACAGCAGAGTGCAATTTTTAACACCTCTTCAGCTAACGTAAGCAACTTCCGATCATCTACTCGCCATGTACCATCCGCTTTCTGCGGCCCAAAGAAGCGCGTATGGAGAACTCTGCGAATATTCGTTTCGACGCAGGGTGTTGGAACATGGAAAGCAAAATTGCGGATCGCTGCAGCCGTATAGTGGCCAATACCGGGGAGCGACATCAACTCATCCATCTCCACGGGAAACTGAATTCTGCATTTTCGTATTTTCATACTTGTCCTGAGCAACGACGAAGGATTTTCGTATTTTCGCACTTCTTCAGATCTCCTCACAATCTCTCTCACTGCATCCCGAAGCCTCAGTGCCCTCGAGTTATACCCCATGCCTCTCCACGCCATAATGATTTCGCGATTCGATGCATTCGCAAGATCGCGAATCGAAGGGAATTCGCGCAGGAAGCGTTTGTAGATGACAACGACGCGCGATACCTGTGTTTGCTGCAACATCACTTCCGACACAAGAACACGATATGCACGCTCTGCATCATTTTTGATCGTAAGGTCACGCCACGGAAGCGAGCGCTTATGCTGCTTGTACCAATCCCAAACCTCATGGGCAAAATTTTCGATGTGTTCACGTTTCCGCATACACGAAGTATACTTCGATTCTAGAATGAGATTCCTCTCGACAATCATCATTGGAACACTCCTCGCCATTCCGCTTACAGCAGCGGCCGCAGAGTTACCAAAGGAGATGGAAGTAACGCTCCGAGCAAACGTCTTCCAATGGATCAATGAAGCGAGAAGAATGGAAAATCTGCCACCGCTCCATTACAACAGTAATATCGAAGTCGTGGCAGCTGCTCATGCAAGCGATACCGCAGTGAGTTTTGATCCCATGAGCCTGGAATCACGGGAACAGACGTACCTTGCACATACAAGCTCCAATGGAAAAAATCTCGAGCAGCGCTTTACTGCGCAGAATGTATTGAGCGGATGGGGATTCGCGGAAAATACGGGATATTGGATACGCGACCCCTTCATCCAAATCCTCAAGGATGCTTCGTACGGCCTTCGTCTCATTCATGATGGCATGATGGCGGAAGTGCCGCCTAATGATTCGCACAGAGAAAATCTTCTTGGACCCTACACGGATATTGGCATCGGACTTTCGCTTTTAAACAGTCCACGGGAATCGCTCAATGCGATTTTTCTCGTCACTGATTTCAGTCGATATAGTTCCGAGGAGGAAGAAATTGCTTTCCGAGAATCGCAGGGACATATCCCGACCTCTACTCGATCGCTCGTAAATCCGGAACTCACCCCCACTCATGGCGGACCGTTTTTGGATGTTCGACCAGATCATCCTTTTGCAATGGCAATCGATGCTATGAAGGGTCGCGATATTCTCCGTGGCTATGATGATGGCACGTTTCAGCCAGAAAAAACCGTCAGTCGCGCGGAGCTTACAAAAATGATGCTCGTCGCAATCGATGTTTCTCCCATCGGACTTGAATTCAACGAATGCTTTAGGGATGTTTTCAATCAGTGGTTTGCCCCGTACGCGTGCCTCGCCAAACGCAAAGGCTGGATCACAGGGTACGAAGATGGCAGCTTCCGTCCAACGCAAGAAATATCGAGAGCGGAAGGATTGACTCTGATCACAAGAATTTTTTCTCTCACACGAAATGCAGAGGCTGCCGTAAATAATTTCATCGATGTTCCCCCGGGCGCATGGTTCCAAGAACCGACCTTAGCAATGACAGAGCATAAATTGCTTCCGTTTGAAGGAAATTCTCTCCATCCTGAACGCGGATTAACACGAGGAGAGGTTGCGGAAATTCTCTACCGTGCGATGGAGCGCGAAATCCATGCACCTCTGCCTGGTGCGGAAAAGCCTACGGGTGCTTCGCGCAATCTCCATGAGGAGATGCCAGAGTAGCAAGGTACAATGATCCGTGAATGAACCGCAGCGCAGTCCTTTCAGTCTTCCTCCTCGCGCTCCCTGTTTCCACAAGCGCGTACAAAGTGCCTGAACTTGAATATTGGAAATCGTACGAACTCCAGCTCATTAATATAAGCAGAGAAGAACACGGTCTGCCACCCGTGGGATTGGATGAGGGAATCTCCGAAGTATCGCAGTCGCACGCAGCTGATTCTGCGGTTCACTTTGATGATTCCACTGAGCTTACGCGCAGAGCTACCTACCTTGGCCACGACAGTTCCGATGGCAAATCGTTCCCGACCCGCATTACAGAATTTGGTATCGATGGCCTGCGCGCCGCAGGGGAAAACGTGGGATTCCGCTATCGCGGCCCGATTGGTGATATTCACGAAATGATCAAAGAATCACTCGAGCTGATGCATAGTGGCATGATGGCGGAAGTCCCGCCGGATGATGGCCACAGGAAAACAATCCTTGGGGATTACACTCATGTCGGCATTGGGCTTGAGTTCCAGAAGGATCGTACGACGGAAATAAACGCACTCTTCCTCGTGACCGATTTCGGAAAGTTCCACGAAGGGAGAATGGTGATTATTCCGGAACTTATGAACGCGCCAAAACCGCTGCTTCGATCCGAACTCCAGAAGATTGTCCCCTCAATATCTCCTATGATCGGAAATAGGAGTAAAAGAGCGAGACTGAGCATGGTTCCCGCATCTTCTCCATCATTAATGCCATCCGCATCGTGGGGAGAGAAGCATCGGATGCGCTTGGATTCAAGGAGAAATAAAAGCACAGCTCAATTGATGGGACATGCTGAGCAAAGGAAGCAGATTCGACTGCAACACTTGCAGGGATTCTGATTCCCAGAGTGAATATCTCATGTTACCCTGCGATGGCTTTTTGGTCTTTGGGCAATTAGCTCAGCTGGTTAGAGCGCCACATTGACATTGTGGAGGTCACAAGTTCGAATCTTGTATTGCCCACCATAAAGACAACCGAGACAGTTCCAATCTGCTATACTGCATTCCATGCTCATCATCTTCCACGCCACCATCGGCCTCCTCCTCTCCTGCGCCATCACGCTCCAACAGCGAATGACCGGTCTTTCCGCCACGTTTGGCGGATCCGGTGCGACATTTGTCCAACGGCGTGGCGCGGAATCGGTACTCTTTAAAGCGACAGTCTGGCTTTCGGTTGTGTTCTTTGTCCTTGGCGTTGTACAGCTCTTCATTTCGCAGAGTTAATACAGGACATACGGTGCAAAGCCTCCTCCTTTCATAACAAGCACGATTATGCTTCTTCCGGTACAATTCTTTTCCGTATGCGCACTCTCCGTCGCACCTTCGGTGCTATGAAGGCATGGGAAAAAATTGTCCTCGTAGCGTTTTGCATACTTTTCGTCCTCAGCACCGCAGTGCTCTGCAAACGATTCTACCGAGAAAACACGGAATCCATACCTGTCCGGGGTGGGACATACATCGAGGGATCGGTCGGCTCCATCAAAGTGCTTAATCCTTGGTTCACCGTAACGAATGATGTGAACCGCGATATCACGAGCCTCGTATTTGCCGGTCTCCAACGGTATAACCCGTTCAGCGGCAAAGTGGAGGATGATCTCGCTACGCTCGAAATCACAGGGAACCATCAGATCTATACGCTCACTCTACGCAACAATATTTTTTGGCACGATACGACAGACGAAAACCCACATCCTGTAACTGCAGATGACGTCATCTTTACATACCAAATGATAGAGCAACAGGGATTCCCGAATCCTATTCTCCAGAAAAATTTCCGCGGAGTGGATATAGAAAAAATTGATGATCGCACGGTGCAGTTTAGGCTGGAAAAACCGTACTACTTTTTTCGGAGCAATTTGACCCTCGGCATTGTGCCAAAAAATCAGTTAGAGCGGCTTAAGCCGGATCAGTTGCTGGATGCCTACGACTTTAATCTTCATCCCATCGGCTGTGGCCCGTTTGCGTTTAAGAGCGTTGTGGAGACGCCGCTCTCGACCGAAGTAACGCTCGAAATTTTCGAGAAGTACTACGGCGCAAAGCCTTTCCTCGAGCGCGTGGTTTTGCGCGCTTTCCCGGATTATCCGTCGCTTCTTTCGGATTTGCGCAATCTCGATGGCGTGCGTCATGTCCCTCGAAGCACCGATGGCAAAGCAGTGATCCCCAAGCGTTACGTCACATTCCCCTACACTCTTCCGCAATACGTTGCACTTTTTTTGAATCTGGATCACGAGGCGTTGCAGGATAAGAATCTCCGTCTTGCGCTTCAGCTTGCAACAAATAAACAAAGTATTGTTGATTCCATCAACGAAGCTTCCATCGTGGATACTCCCTTGCTCGAATACACGCAGGAGGATTGGAAATACAATTTTGAACCGGAGGCAGCACAAGGTGCACTCTACGATTCCGATTGGAACCTGCCGGAAAAAGTGCGGCTGCAATCGCTCCTCGAAGATCGCGAGCGGAACAGCGTTGGTAACCTTGCTCTCGTACAATCAATTGTCCTCCTCGAAACCGGTGCACAGCTTACAGTGACAGGTTCCTACGCCCCAAAACTCAAGACCCCCCTGTTCCTCAATGATATTCCCGTCGTTCACATTGCGGGCTCTACAGAGACCGGTTCGTGGGTCGCGAATCTGCATAGTGATGGAAGTAGTGGCAGTCTCCTCATTGGCCGCAATGCGCTCCGACTCACAGAAACCGGTGGCAACGTGATTGATACATTCGTTCTCACACGAACAGCGGATAAAGACAGATTCCAGAAGTTAAAGGAAGAACAGAAGATTGTTGATCTCTTTTTGGAACGCTCCGCTACAGGTGTTTCCATTGCAACACTCTTCATGGATGAAGGCATCCTTCGCCTCAAACGACCGGAGGATCTCCATGGCATTCGCGTCGATCAGCATGGCAATCCGCTGAGGCTCACGCTCCTCACAAGTCCTTTGCCCCCTACCTATCCCAAAGTGGCGGAAGAAGTGGCGAAGGAATGGCGCAATATCGGCGTGGATGTTGTCGTCATCATTCCAAAGGATAAAAAGGAATTCGAGGACAAGGTGATTCGCCGCGATTACGACGTGCTGCTCTTTGGGCAGCCGCTCCTCGATAACTTGGACAGTTATCCATATTGGCATAGCAGCCAGAAGCAGACATTCGAAGTCTCCGAAACAAGCGAACAAATCGGCCAGCGGCTGGATGCCAACAATCTTTCGCAATTTGCAAACTTTAAGGCGGATGCACTGCTCGAACAAATTCGCGAGACTCATAACGAAGATGTGCGCAAACAGACCTTGGAGAGTCTTCGTGAAGTATTCCGAGAGGAAGTTCCCGCTATCGTCCTCTATTCTCCCACGTACGTCTTTGCCGTAAGCGATAAAATACTGGGTGTCGATCTTGGAAAACCCTCACTCCACTCTGATCGGTTCCTCAGCATGCATCGGTGGTTTAGAAAACAGGGCCGTACATTCAAAGCAGGCAAATCGTGGTGGAGTTTTGTTCCGTGGCTTTTCTCTATATCTGATGAGGAAAAATCCTCCACAAGTACACCTGTGGCACCTCAGTCATTCTCATCAATTTCTGGTGATTGAATACAATAATTATTCATAATTATTGAGTTCGCATTAGAGCTATAAACTCATTTTACGCAGGAGGAAAGTAGCCATGACTCTAGGTCAAATTGACTTCACTTAGGGTGATCAGTAGACTTTGTCGGCTCTCCCCCAAAAGGGGGTCCATTTTGCACCCATGGAAGTTCTACTGCTCGAAGACATTACCGGCCTCGGAAAGCGGAACGATATCATCATCGTCCGCAGCGGATTCGCGCTCAATAATCTCCTTCCACGGAGGCGTGCGCTTGTTGCAACACCAGCTGTACGAAAGCGCTATGCAGAACAAATCAAGCGCCGCGCAGAGGAGAGGCAGCACGAAATCGAACTACAGAAGAGCGCGGCAGGTGTGCTAAAGGACACAGTACTTAAGTTCAGCCGCAAGACAGCCAAGGGCGGGAAGCTTTACGCTGCCATCCATGCCGGTGATATTGCAGAGGCGTTGAGCGAGCAAGTTCAGGTGGAGGTCGCAGAAGTAGATATCATCATCGAGAACGAAATAAAGAGCATCGGAAACCACGCCGCACAGGTAAAGCTTGGATCCGAGGGACTGGTGACAGTGAAGATTGCAGTGCAAGGAGAGGAAGCGTAGTCGATAGAATGACACCGAAGAAGTGCGATTGATCTCCGGGAAGCGGAGGTTTTTTCGTTCCATTATTCATGCATTTTCACTAAGCTATACCTAGTTCATTCTCACACATGGGTCGGTAGCTCCCACCTACGCGCTGCGGCGCTTCGGTGGGCAAGCAGTTGGTTCTTCGCTACCGATGAATCACTACCTGATAATGAACGTATACTCTGTTCATTCTCACACATGGGTCGGTAGCTCAGTTGGTAGAGCAATTGGCTCTTAACCAATTGGTCGCGGGTTCGAGCCCCGCCCGACCCACCAACCTTCGCAGAAGGTTGTCCACCATAGCCTCGCCGCCTTGTCCCTCGTAGCCCAAAAGGGCGAAGTGGGAAGGCGATCGGAGGTGGACTTTTGACGCACGCCCTTCCGCTTCGGTTGGCAAGCCATCAATGCGACAGCTATTCAAAGAGGTATACTTGGCTCATGTCGATGGACTGCCTCTTCTGCAAAATCGCGGCAAAGGAAATCCCCTCCGAAATCGTGTTTGAAGATGCGGAGTGTATAGCGTTTAAAGATATCCATCCAAAAGCGCCAACGCATCTCCTTTTTATTCCTAAAACACATATCGAATCCATTATCACGCTCGAGGAAGAAACAAAGGATGTCCCCGCAATGCTGATCTGGAAGGCAAAGAAGTTTGCAAACGAACACAGCATTCCCGGCTACAAACTCACATTCCACTGTGGGAGAGCGGGAGGACAGATCATCGACCATCTGCACATGCATTTGATGGCAGAGAAGAAAGTTTGATCGTGTCACACTGAGGAGGCCTCCGAAGGAGGACGTTTCGAAGTGCACTGCGCCCGAAGGGCGCGGAAAACGCTGAGTCCATTTCCGGATGTGCTAAGCACTGTACCCAGCCTCCTCTGCGTCTGCCGCACTCTCGAACTCAATTCTATTCTCTTCTTTGATCTTCTCCGCCTGAGTAGAATCAGCAGCGTAGTACTTTTTGCCAGTCTTGGAAGCGACAACTTTGATTGCCTCGACGAGCTTCTTCGAGGATTTTTGCTCTTTCCTTTCCGCGGCATCGGCTGATTTCCTTGCCTCTTCCTCTTCTCGCTCCCGTTGGATCTGCTCGAGCATTTCCTTTGTGACTGGAAGCAATGCCTTGATGGAGAGCCCGATTCTGCGCTCGTCTGGCTCGATATTGATGACCTGCACATCCACCTTCTGACCGACCTTGAGAATATCTGCAGGATCTGCGACCTTCTGGTGTGCAAGCTCGGAGAGGTGCACAAGTCCGTTAATCTCGCTCTCCAGTTTTACAAACGCGCCGTAATCTGTAAGTCGCATAACCGTTCCTTTTACCTTTTTGCCAACGGGATACTTCTCGGCAATTTCTTCCCACGGATCCTGCTGGAGTTGTTTGATACTGAGTGAAAGTTTTTCTCCTTCCAAACCAATGACTTTTACCTTCACTTTATCACCCACCTTCAAATGTTCGGATGGGTTCTTCACATGGCCCCATGCAATTTCGGAAATATGAACCAATCCCTCTAACCCATCGAATGTGGCAAAAATACCAAAGTTTACAATACCGCTCACGATGCCGTCCTTCACGTCGCCAACACGAAGACTTTCGAGCGCCTTGTCGCGCTGCTCGGACAAAGCCTCGCGCTCGGAAACGACAATCTTCCCTGCAGACTCGTCAGTGGTAATAATTTTGACGACAAATGGATGACCAATGAACTTGGCAAGCCGTGAAATAATTTCCATGGAATCAGCATTCGAAACGCGCGGGTAGTTGATCGGTGCGAGCTGCGATACCGGCAAGAACGTGCGAATACCATCGATATTTGCGAGAAGTCCCCCCTTATTCGCTTCCTGCGGAACAAAGGTCATAGTGCCATCTTCGGCGATAAGATCATTGATGCGATCCCACGCCTTTTGCTGCGAGACGCGTCGGAGGCTCATGACAATCATTCCCTCCTCGTTCTCCTCCTCCAGAACCATAGCGCTGACATCGGAACCGACGATAAGCGTTTGATACGTATTGAAGGAATCACGCAATTCCCTTCCCGAAATAATGCCCGAAGCGACACCGCCAATGTCGATAATGAGCTTGTTTTTCCCCTTAAAGAGAATCTTGCCATCCAGTACATCGCCCGGCTTCGGTGAAACAATGGCGGGAGAATCCTTTAAAAGGGTCTCCATCGCTGGATTCTTTCTGTAAACTTTCGTCGTCTGTGACATAAAGAAGAGTGGCAGCAAGGGGAGGAATTAAAGGGAAATGCTTCAAATCGCCTTACTGCAGCACGGAATGAAGCAGGCGAACTGTACGCGATGGAGACCTCTCTGACAAGCAAAAGGGGTACTTTTGATTGATGTGTGCTTCGTAGCCTCGCTTACAAAAGATACTCCTTCACTTTCATATCATGCATTCCCGGCAGCTTCTGCGAGTCCGCTGTTTTTGGATTGTACACATGATAGAAGAGATCGATGAGTTCTTGGGTGCTAAGCCGCTCCGATGGACAACCCACGTTTGCAAGTCCCGTCTTCACAAGGTTTACGCGATCGCGAAGCGTGGCACTTTTTTCATCAAACTGCCGGTTTCGCGCAAGCGCTTTTTCGCGCGAATCGCTGGGAGAAAGCCATCCGAAGAGCTTGCTCATAAACGAAACATTCTGGATCCCGGGAGGATCAACAGGGATGATGACATAAAATCTTTTCTGCATGATGTCCGAAACATCAACAAGCTTCTCGATGTAATGAGCGTAATCCAGAGTCTGCTCTTGGAGGAGTGGATTCTTCTGCTTGCTCGCACGCGCCGTAAGATCTTGCACGTACGCATCGACATTCAACTTTGTTGATCGAACGACGATCTGGATGGGGAATGCGAGCGTATTGAGGAATTGCTGATAACTGAGAATGATCGCTTGCTGCTCGTCATCGCTCTTCAGGTTAAAATTCATACTTCCGACCGCAAGTACCGCGCGCATGCCCCCATTCTTCAGTATCACCGTATCCTTCTTGATTTCGGCGATAGGCAAAAATCGTTGGACAGCGGTGGATTCGCCCTTCTTGCGATTGCGGACAGAATCTTTGCCTGTGCTCGATTTTTGCTGATCCATAAATATTATGAAGAAGAAATTGTAGAGCGACCTGCTTTCATTTCTTTCCACAGGGCATCGAGTCTTTTGCTCTGATCGGCAATATCCTCTGCGTCTGCATTCAAAATCGCCTGCGCTCCGATCGTGTTTTCGAAAACATCTTTTGCAGATACTTGTAAATGAGCTTCCTTATCCGCACCATCGCGATCGAGAATCGCGCTCAAATCTTCGATAAGAAGTGCCGGCTTTTCTTTTGGCGCGATTTCCATATCGCCTTCTTTCGATTTCTTCCCTGCTTTTGCCATCACCGCTTTTGGAATGGTATTGAGCCCACGGCGCGGTTGGAACACGCGTCTCCTTGGCTTTACCATGAGTTCGAACACGAGAAGAGAATACCGCGTGAGTGAAATATCATTGATTCGTATGAGCGAAAACGCCGTGCAGAGAATGAGCGGAAGCCAAACGAAGACATGCGCGGCAGGCGGAACGTGTCCGTACGTCTTCGAGACCATTGCAAACAGCGAATAACTCACACCGCCTCCCATGGCGATAATGATGATCTGCCGCAGAGAGAGGGGGCCAATGAGCTTGTCCTCGATCCGTATGTTTTGAGGGATTTTGACGTAGTCCATGTGGATATGGGTGTATCCGTCTATTTTACCACATATTCGCTTCTGTAAGAAGGGCTTGGGTACCCCACTTCATCCGCTTTGAACGGACTTCGCGGAGCGAAAGGGCTAGGTACTACAGGGTTCTTTAAAACGAATAAGCCAACCCCCCTACATCTAAACCCAAAGCTCAAACCCTAGCCCCAGCCCTACTCCACATACACCTTCCTCGCCTTTGCCCCATCCACCGGCCCAACAACACCCTTCTCCTCCAAAATATCGAGCAAACGTGCTGCGCGGGCATAGCCGATTTTTAGGTGCCGCTGCAATAAGCTGGCCGAGGCCTTGCCAGAGCTCTTCACCAGTTGGATTGCCTCGAATGTGAGGTTATCTCCTCCATCATCATCCGCATCAAGATCAATGCCACCAATAATAATTGGAGCGGAAGCTGCCGCATTTGCAAATGGATTACCTCCATCATCATCCCCTGCACTCGACGACGATAAGCCGGATCCAAACCCCGGTCTCGTGAGTGCGGCGGAATCCTGCCCACGCGAAGCAAATCCTGCCCCACGATCTTCTCCCATATTGATCTGCGCCATGATCGCTCCGCCGCCCGCGATTTTTACATGGTTGATGACTTTCTCCACTTCCTTACTCGTCACCAGTATTCCCTGCACACGCACGGGCATGGGTGTATGCGCCATGATGTACAGCATGTCTCCTTTGCCAAGAAGATCTTCTGCACCGACAGAATCGAGAATCGTGCGCGAATCGATGGAGCTCACTGTGCGGAATGCGATGCGCGCTGGAATGTTCGCTTTAATGATGCCGGTAATAACATCCACCGACGGACGCTGCGTTGCAATAATAAGGTGAATTCC
Organism: Candidatus Peribacterales bacterium; assembly: GCA_035289645.1. Taxonomy (GTDB): domain Bacteria; phylum Patescibacteriota; class Gracilibacteria; order Peribacterales; family Peribacteraceae; genus DATDWC01. The sequence goes on along the minus strand of DATDWL010000017.1, from coordinate 59,729 downwards.
CGTTGCGCGAGCAATCTGCGCAACACGCGTAATCATCATTTCCGTATCGCGACGGAATTGACGCATCATAAGGTCCGCAAGTTCATCGATCACGACGACGATGCGTGGCATCTGCTTCGTTTCATCCGTCTGCTTCTCGTTAAATTCCTGGAGATTCCTGCATCCGGCTTCCGAGAATCGCGCCAAGCGCCGTCCCATTTCCGCAACAACCCATCGGAGTGCTTTGAGCGCTTTTTCGGATTCGGTAATCACAGGCGTGAGGAGGTGCGGAATACCATCGTAAAGTGAAAGCTCCACGCGCTTTGGATCGATGAGAATGAATTTAAGTTCGTGCGGAGCGTTTTGGTAGAGGAGCGAAATGAGAAACGTGTTCATACAGACAGACTTTCCCGAACCAGTCGCTCCTGCGATGAGAAGATGAGGCATTTCGGCAAGATCGTAAATCACCGCCTTGCCCGATACATCGCGTCCAAAGGGAAGCGAAAGAGGAGATTCCGACTCGCGGAATTCAGAGCTTTCGAGTAACTCGCGCAGGTGCACCGTCGTACGCTTTTCGTTTGGCATTTCGATCCCGACGAGCGACTTACCCGGAATCGGGGCTTCGATGCGAAGACTGGGGGCCGCGAGCGCCAGCGCCAGATCATTCTTTAAATTCCCAATGCGGGAAAGCTTTACCCCCTCCGCTGGTTCCAAAGCAAACTGGGTCACTGTCGGCCCGGGATGCGCCTCGCGAACGGAGACAACAACATCGAATTCCTTCAACTTTTCTTCGATAAGCGCTGCTTGTTTTTTGAGCGTCGCATCATCCACCATTACTTGGCTGCGGGTATCATCCAAGCAATCAAGCGGGGGGAATTCCCAGTCTTCAAACCGCGTGTCCTGCATACCAATGTCTTCCTCCTCCGCATTGCTGCGCTGTACAGATTTTGCGACGGAAGCCGTTGTTTTCTTCCCCAATTTTCCCGTGGCACTATCTTTTGCAAACTCCGGCCGGACAATATTCACCTCGGCATCCCGCATATCATCTTCCCTTTTCCCTCTTCCCTTTCTCCCGGTTTCTTCATCCCCTTTCTTCATTCCCTTTTCGATTGCATCGAGCGCTTCATCCATTATCGACCGCTCGCTCTTCTTCTTCGAAGATCGGAGATCCTTACTGGATTCATTCGCTTCTGGCGCAGGATGAATCACGCGATGAAGCGCCTGGAGGATTCCTACCGGACTCGTTTCGAACGTAATGAGCACACCGATGAGGAAGAGCGCTGTGAGGACAACGTAGGCAACCGGCATGCTCGTGAATGCAAGAAGTGGAAAACTCACCATAAATCCGATCGCCCCGCCAAGTTCTGCACGCCTCTCCCCGATTTCTTCAAACGGTGCTTGAATGTGAATGAGTCCAAGCACGGCAACGAGCGCAATCGACAAGCCGACGGCGCTGCGGAATTCGATGTGAGCATCGCGGCGAAGGAGAAGAAACAGTCCGGAGAGCGCAAGCGCAACAGGGAGGAGGAGACTCGCGGAGCCGAAGAAGAATCGCAACATGTTCATTGCACCCTCTCCCATAATTCCCGCATTCCCCTGTATAACGAGGAACGAAACCGCGGCAAGAGTCAGTTGTACATAGCCGCTCAAATGGCGGCGAGTTTCCGCACTCAGCTCGAGCGACTGCATCGATTTTGTGCGACGCTTACGTAACGAGCTTTTCAGTGCTCTGCGCTGTGCTCTCCTCTTTCTTCTCGACACGGTTCTTAAAGCGGAAAAAAACCCTTTGGAAAGTATTGTGACAGATTTACGCGGCTAGTGGAAGGGGCGTTTCGGAACCTCACCGGCACTCTCCACTCATATCCGAAAGGCACCTATATTTCGATTCCGCGCCATTGAGCCGCACTTCGAATTCCTTGGCATAGAGCCTCGCGGTCTCCTCGATCTGCGCCTTAAACCGTGGCGTATCGCATACACCACCGAACTGAGGCGATCCGGCAAGATCGATAATGACTTTGCTATGTCCCCTCTCCTCGGCATCCACAATGGTGATTCCCTTTTCACGAAGCGGATTGTAATACCCTTCCGGCGGCTCGTACGTAGTAAGCGCATTGAGAACGGATTTCATCCTACGAGAAGAAACATCGATTTCGAACGGCACAAGGTAGTCATCGCACCCAACCTTCTGCAAACCCTCCTCGCTACGCCCCTCAGGAAGCTCTCCTGCATACGCGATAAGAAAGACCGTTGCGCGCCGCTCAGCGGCATTTCCCGTCGTATCAATTTCACTCTGGCTCTGCCAACGATCAATAAGCATGAGGCAAATCGCACTGAGAAGGATGACGGCGATAAGCGATGCGATGGAAGTGATTGCTTTCTTCATGACCGCGGCATTCTAACTCATACATGGAGATTATTTTTGAATAAATTTTGTATTCAATTTTTCTCTCTATTTTAAGCCGTTGGGACATATATGAACTGATATGTGTTATTGACTCATTGAGCTGGTGGGCCGGGAGGGACTCGAACCCCCGAAGGCATAAGCCACCTGATTTACAGTCAGGCCCGTTTGACCGCTTCGGTACCGACCCACGAATTGCTCCTAAAGAACGTGCGTGAGAGTGTAGCACGTGGAATAAATTGTCCGATGAAGCACCACTCTGCCAAAGAAAACCGTGTTTTATGTCCTCTCGTTACTCTTCCCTTCTCTAAGAGAATCTACCTTTTGCTGAAGAATTTATAGAGTCTGATCTCCTCCCAAAGCTGCCCCTTAGAGGCTTGATTTTCTGGTAGAAACAGGTTATTTAGTAAGTTCACAAAATCGCAAGAATATTTCATTATCTCCGTTCTCCTATGCGACTTAACGAAGGTGTTTCCACCACCTCCACTCTCGAGAGAGATATTCAAAAAGAGACAGCGCTACAACCACGCCGATCACCTTCGCACAAATTAAAGGTGATTAAGGAAGTTATCTTGGGCGCACTCATCACACTCTTCGCAGGCGATATGTCCCAGGCTCCAAATGTGAGTGCGGAGGATAAAAACAAACCAGTAGCAGAGAGAGTAGATCAAAGCGCAAAGAATAAGGAACAATCAGAGGCTCTTGCGGAACAGTTCTTCAACAACTATCTCGCAAATAACAACGAAAGCGCAAAAACCCTCTACGATATGCGTGAATTCGTAGCGCAGTTCCGAAAAGATGCTCCTATTTTTCTTGTACGTAAATGCATCGATGAGCGACAACAAGGACCCCATCATAAGGGCTGGCCAGCAGGTCTGTTGATTTTAGACAGAAGTGAGGGTGTCATATCCGACACGACTTACAACAACGCTGATCTCTGGAATCTCGTCAATGACACAATCGTTCTTGGGCAAGATCACTATGGCATGCCGGCAATTATCCTTGTATCCGGTCATACGAAGTGCGCTGCTCATCAAAAAAAGGCAATCGACGTTCGGATCAGGAATGATGCAATTGCTCCGGGCATGGAAAGGGAGGAAGTAGAGCCCGAGGCAGAAACAAATGCACGTGCGCAGCTGTGTGCGCGAGATCAAATAAAGGAAATTGTGATTAAGAAGAGGGACGAAGTGCAATCTGGAAGACTTTTTGCTATGGCAGGAATGACCGATACCAACAATCTTGGCATGACACTGTACGGGCCGTATGGAGATGCATTTTTTGATGCCAACGACATTATACGAAAAGGAAATATCGATACGCCTGCAAGCGTATTCCACACCGATTTTCTTACGCATAAGATCGAAGGAGTTCATGAATCAATTGACGGTAAAACAATCGGAGAAATTTTTGGAGGAAATAAGCCCCTTGCATTTAATGATGACAAAGCATCGATCGCTATCGAAGCGTATCTCCTCAAGAAAATAAAAACATCGGTCGAAGACGGTTCCATTATGGAACACCCCATCCTCAATAAGTACATACAAGTCAATATCGATAAAGGGTTAAATGCAATTAAAGTCCTTCCGTCGATCAGAGGCTTTATGACATACATGCTCTCATGGAATATTGCCCATGCGGTGTATCGCGATAGAATGCTTGTATCTCTGGAAAAAGATGATCGGGAAGCACATACAAATGAAGTTGAACATAATGCAGAAATAGCGGGGTTTGGGAAGGGGTTCTATACCCTTCGTCGAGGAGACGCGATCGTTATCAAGCTCGATAACGGTGCCCTCAAAGCTCTCGATATTTCGCGAACTGTTCTCGATGAAGTTTACAGACGAAGAGATATTCAACACGCTCCCCTTGTTCACGTTAATATCGAATTAGAACATGGCATCGGCATTGGACATCAACTCGGTCGAATTCCCGCCCGAATGAAAACAAAAATTGGAATGGCGCGGGAAATTTATGGTAATGGAGCAATCATTATGCCCACGTATTCCTATCATCCTTCCCTTCAATCAAATCTCGATGGCGATAATGGTCATGGTGTTACGATAACAAGCCACTTCTTCCCGTTTAAGCCCGATATTGTTGACAGAAATATTTACTGCCCCGAGGATCTAGGAGTTGGACTTTCGACGGAAAATTTTGGTGAAGAGTCTGCAAAAGAACTCCGTGATCGTGAGCGTGGTTATGTGAAACGTTTGGAAGCAAAACGAGAAAACTCTAAGAACAAAGTCCAAAAATGAACATCACAGTGGCTATTCTCCTTACTCCAACGCCGCCTTACTCGCCGAAAGCTCCGCAAGTTCCGAGGTAATATTCCCCTGCCTCGTCTGGTTATAGGTCAACGTGAGATCGTCGAGGATAGTCGTTGCGTTATCCGTTGCGGAGCGCATCGCCACCATGCGTGCGGAGTGTTCGGAGGCGACAGCCTCCAGGAGCGCCTGATAGATCTGCAGTTCTGTTATTTGCGCGAGCGCTGCGCCCAGAACCTGTTCCTCGGATGGTTCGAAGAGGTATTGAGCACTGTCATCCGTAACCAAAAGCTCAGATTCCGTGCGAATGGATTCGGGATTGATTCCAAGGCTCTTCACCATGTCCCGAAGCTCGGAGTCCGTAAACGGCAGGAGCACTTTTACCGTGGGTTTCTGACTGAGCGCGGAAATGAAATCGGGGTAGATCAGCGTTACGTAATCGTACGTGCCGGCTTCGAACGCATCCGAAGCTATTTTTGCAATCGGAGCGATATCCCGAAGCGTCGGACGATTACTAAACGCAGGGAATGCGGCAGTGACATTCTGGCCGGCGCGCGCTAAAAACTGCTGCCCTCTTCTCCCCAGTGCTATGAAATCGATCGATTCGAATGTGGGGATATTTTTGAGGTTTGTAATGTATTCGGCAGTAGTTTTGAGGATCTGCGTCCCCATGGCACCTGTCAGTCCGCGATCGGAAGTATAGAGAATGCCAAGTACATTTCGCACAGGCCTCTTCATCAGTGCGGGATGAGCCATTGGATTTCTGCGACTCACTCTGAGCAATATATGCCACGATGCAAGCGCGAATCTGCGGAGCTCGACTGCACTACTCACGGCACGGCGCATCTTGCTGGCGGCCACAAGTTCCATGGCTTTCGTCACCTGCCGCGTCGACTTGATGCCCTTCATTTTTCGCCGAAGATCCCGAAGACTATTTGCCATGGATTTAGACGACGGAAGGTGCAAACCCTTTCCGCTCTCGTTGCTCCATAATTGCCTTCTTCAGTTCCTCTTCCGCCTCTTTGGGAAGTTCGCGACTGAGAGTTATAAGGAGCGCAGAGTGCTTTGCTTTGAGTGTCTCAATGAGCCCTTGCAAGAACGCCCTCACATCACCGACGGGGATATCGTCGAGCATGCCGTTCACTCCGGCATAAAGCATCACGACTTGATGTGAAACGGAGACTGGCTCGAACTGATTCTGTTTAAGAACTTCGGTGAGTCTGATTCCACGATCAAGCTGCTTCTTGGTTGCAGCATCGAGGTCGGAACCGAATTGGGCGAACACCGCGAGTTCCCTGTACTGCGCCATGTCGAGGCGGAGCTTTCCCGCAACTTTCTTCATCGACTTCACCTGTGCCGCAGATCCAACGCGCGAGACGGAAATACCGGCATTCACAGCAGGACGGATGCCTTTGTAAAAGAGATCACCCTCCAAGAAAATCTGTCCATCGGTGATGGAAATGACGTTCGTCGGAATATACGCGGAAACATCTCCCGCTTGCGTTTCGATGATGGGAAGCGCGGTCAGCGATCCTCCGCCAAACTTCTCATCCAAACACACCGCACGTTCGAGGAGACGGGAGTGGAGGTAAAACACGTCGCCGGGGTAGGCCTCGCGTCCGGGAGGACGGCGAAGGAGCAGTGAAATTTGACGATATGCCCACGCGTGTTTACTGAGGTCATCGTAAATGACGAGCACATCCTTCCCTTGATCCACGAAATACTCCCCCATCGCACAGCCTGCAAACGGAGCAATGTACGAAAGTGCTGCGGGTTCCGATGCTCCGGCGGAAACGACGATGGTGTATTCCATCGCCCCGCGCTTTTCGAGCTCCGATACGATTTTACTCACCTTGGATTCTTTTTGGCCGATGGCAACATAAATACAAATGACCGGACGATCGGACTTCTGCGTTTCCTTCTGGTTTAAAATGGCATCGAGGACGATCGCCGTCTTTCCTGTTTGGCGATCACCAATGATGAGCTCTCGTTGGCCGCGCCCAATCGGGATCATGGCATCGATTGCCGTAATGCCTGTCTGGAGCGGCATCGTCACTGATTTTCGCTCAATGACGCCCGGCGCAATTTTTTCGATGGGGTAGCGCTTCGCCATGGAAATCGGCTGGCCGCCATCCTTTGCTACACCCAGTGCAGAAACAACTCTTCCAAGAAGTTCTTCACCGACCGGCACAGAAAGAATTTGCCCCGTTGCACGCACCGTATCACCCTCCTGTACATGGAGCTGATCTCCCAAAACCACGGCGCCGACCGTATCCGCTTGGAGGTTGAGCGCAACACCCATCACGCCGCTGCCAAAATCGATCATTTCCGATGAACCGATATTCGCAAGACCGCGGATTCGAGCAATGCCGTCCCCGATGGAGACGACGGTTCCCACATGCTCCTCTTTCGCTTTGGGGCGGAATTCTTTGAGGTGCTTCTCGATGAGTGCGTTGAAGTCGGTGGAATGAGCCATAGGGTGTAAGAAAGGAAAATTAGGCAGTTTCGGAAAGGATATTGAATGCATCGGAAAGGGCGCGCTGGAGCGAGAAGTCGATTCGCTCATCGCCATACGAGATCACCGCGCCACCAATAATCGACGGATCTTTTTGCTCGATAATCTCCACATGTTTACCCGTCTTCTCTTTGATGATCGTTTTCACTTTAGTGGCCAATTCCCCCGAAGAGCCAGAGGGAGTCTTGATCGTCACAAACATGGTTCCGGTACGATCACTCAGTGCTTGGAGAATGATGTGCTCCAAGTCTTTGGGTGACGTACTTAAGCCCTCTTTCTCGAGAGCCTCGGCAAGTGCAGCGAGTGCTGCGCGCGCAAGATCGTGTGCTGCGGTCGTCATCGGATGAGTGAGGGAAGATCTTTTTCAAAACTCGAGACAATGCGCTTCTGATCCTCTGCACTAAATTCTCGCTGGAGAATACGGCTCGCAAGCTCTACGCCAACCCTCGCCACAGTCTTTTCGAGATCCGACACCATTTTGCGGCGTTCATCCTCAAGCTGCTTCCGCCCGCGCTCGAGCATATTTTCTGCCTCGCTCTTGGCAGCGGCAACCATGTCCACCCTTGCTCCATCAGCTTGCTTCTTCGCTTCCGCAAGGAGCGCAGAGGATTTCTGATCAAGCTGCTTCATCATGGACTCGCGCTCCTTTTCGATCTCCTTCAGCTTCTGATCGATCTTCTTTGCATCCTCCATGGATTTTGCAATACGCTCGCGGCGATCATCGAGGAGTTTAAGAACCGGCTTATAGAGGAGCACGGAGAGCGCCACGAAGAGAATACCGTAGTTTATGAGCTGTGCCGTGAGCACATGCCAGTCGATGCCGAGTGCGGAGATGAGTTCCATGAGGATTAGGGTTAGGGTTAGGGTTAGGATTGGAGTTAAACAACTTTCTTCGCCTGCCCGCCGAGGTGGGAGCGAGTCCCGAGCTTGTCGAGGGACGAGTCGAGAAGCGAATCAAAGAGCTAAACGAATTTAACGATAAGAGCGACAACGAGTGCGTAGATTGCAACCGCCTCTGCGAAAGCAACGGTAAGAATCATTACTGTCTGGATCTTTGCAGCAGCCTCTGGATTGCGGCCGACAGCCTCAGCAGATTTGCCACCAATGATGCCGATACCAATGCCAGGACCAATGGCGCCAAGTCCCATGGCAAGCGCCATGCCTAGATCCTTCACTGATTGCGGATCAAGAAGCGTTGTTGTGACAACTTCGGTAAGGTTTTCCATAGAAGAGAGGGGAGAAAAAAATGAGGAGTATGAAAAATTAGGCGTGCGAGGGTTCGGCGGCATGATCGCCATGCGTCATGGTTGCCATTTTGATAAATGCAACTGTAAGGAGCGAGAACACAAGTGCCTGAATGAAGCCCACAAAGACTTCTAGGCCGAGGAACGGCACCGGAAGGAGGTAAGGTACAAGAAAGGAAATCACCACGAGGAGAACTTCTCCGGCAAAAATATTCCCAAAGAGACGGAAGACAAACGAGATAAGTCTCGCGAATTCTCCGACGAACTCGAGGATGCCGACGATGGTTCCGATCCCATAGGGCTTCGTCCACGGAGCGACAATGTACTTTTTCATATGCCCAAGCATTCCGACCGAGGCCACTCCGAGGATCTGCGTCGCGATGACGGAAATGAGCGTAAATGCAAGCGTTACATTTGCATCGGCATTCATGGAGCGAAGAATCGGGATCGCCACTTCGCGGCCATCGTGAATTCCTTGTATCGTGATGCTCCCGACTCCGGGAACGATGCCAAGCCAGTTCGCCAAGATGATGAAGAGAAAAAACGTTGCAATCATCGGGAACACGCGACGCGTTAACACGCGATCTTGCATCACAGAATCGATGAGCGAGAAAAGTCCTTCCACAATAAGTTCGAGGAGCGCCTGAAAACGGTTTGGCACCAATTTGTATCCGCGAAGCTTTCCTATGAGCGCAACGACAATAAGAATTGTCATCGTGATCCACGCCATAATGAGCGTATTACGTACCCCAAAGTTTCCGATGTGAAACACCGTTTCGGAAGCGAGGGTGGGGGCGTGGATGGTAGCCATAGAGAGGGTTAGGGTTAGAGTTAGGGCTAGGATGCGACAAGGAGAGTTTGAATGCGATGCCACACCGCAAGGGAGGATGCAATGAGCGCAATCGCAAGACCGAGAATCACAAAGAGGGGGGATGTGCCGAAGCTTTTATCGAGATATGCCCCACCAAAGCCAAAAAGCACGGCGGGAATCGCAATCATTGTTCCAATCTCCCCCACGAGTCCGAGCATTTGGAACGCATTAAGCGGCTCCTGTTTTTTTGGCGCCTGTGCAGGGAGTATTGCTGCCATCATGAATTGGATGCAGGAGATCGCGGAGAACGGCGGATGCCAGGGCGTCTGCGAACGCTCTTCAAACGGGCTAGTTCGCGATCGAGAATCGCCGTCGCATCGGCAAATGCTTCACTATCCGTTCGCTTTTCCTGCATGAGCTTTTCTGCAGCATCTTTTGCGCGAAGCACGGCTTCTTCGTCCGCAAGTTCATCGGCGCTATCCGCGGAGCGAACAAGCACCCGTACTCCATTGGCATCGATTTCGATGAGTCCGCGCGACACTGCAAATAAGCGCTCACCCCCCTTGTCTCGCGCAATCAAACTGCCCGGGAGCACGGTGGAGACCAAGGGAATGTGTTTGGGGAGCACCGTAATTTCGCCGTCGCCGGTTTCGACGGTGACACTCTCAACATCACCTTCGTAGGCCGTTTTTTCGGGAGTGATGATGACGAGGTGAAGCATACGGAGATTGGGGCTAGGGTTAGGGTTAGGATTAGGCCATTACTTCTTCGATACCTCCTTTCATATAGAAGGATTGCTCGGGGACAGAGTCGTACTCACCTGCAAGGATTGCTGCAAAGCTCTTCACGGTTTGTTCCCTCGTGACGAATTTGCCAGCAATTCCGGTGAAAGTTTCGGCAACGAAGAATGGTTGCGAGAGAAACTTCTGGATTTTGCGGGCGCGTTGCACGGTCCTCTTATCCTCTTCCGAGAGTTCTTCCATACCGAGGATCGCGATAATGTCTTGGAGTTCTTTGTACCTCTGGAGCACTTTCTGCACCGATCGCGCTGTCTGGTAATGCTCTTCGCCGACAATCTCCGGCGCAAGAATGGTGGATGTGGAATCGAGAGGATCTACTGCGGGATAAATTCCGAGCTCTGCGAGACTGCGCGTGAGCACGATGGTGGAATCGAGGTGTCCGAATGTGGTTGCAGGGGCCGGATCGGTAAAATCATCCGCGGGAACGTAGATCGCCTGCACGGAAGTGATGGATCCTTTGCTTGTTGATGCAATGCGCTCCTGCACCGCACCCATTTCCTGTGCGAGCGTCGGCTGGTATCCCACGGCAGAAGGAATGCGGCCAAGGAGGGCGGAAAGTTCCGCTCCTGCCTGTGTAAAACGGAAGATGTTATCGATAAATACCAGAACATCGCGATTCTCTTCGTCGCGGAAGTACTCCGCAATCGAAAGACCTGCGAGGGCAACGCGAAGACGAGGTCCCGGTGGTTCGTTCATCTGCCCGAACACGAGCGATGTTTTTTCCAGAACTCCGGATTCCTTCATTTCGTAGTAGAGATCGTTTCCTTCGCGGCTGCGCTCCCCTACTCCGGCAAAAACAGAATAGCCCCCGTGCTCCGCTGCAATATTGCGAATGAGCTCCTTCACAATGACGGTCTTCCCCACACCCGCTCCTCCGAAGAGCCCCACTTTCCCTCCTTTAAGGATGGGACAAATTAGATCGATGACTTTAATGCCCGTTTCCAAAATTTCCGTGGATGTGGATTGATCGGTAAAACTTGGTGCTTCGCGATGGATAGGATATCGCTTCTTCGTCTTCACCTCTGGCAATCCATCAATTGGATCGCCAAGCACATTGAACATCCGACCTAAAGTCTCCGGTCCAACAGGAACAGTAATCATGCCACCCGTATTCTTTACCTCCGCGCCTCTCCGTAAACCGTCGGTCGAGCCCATCGCGACCGTACGCACCATTCCTTTGCTCAAATGCTGCTGGACTTCGAGCGTGAGGGTGCGATCGCTTACCTGCACCTCGAGTGCTGTATAGATAGGAGGAAGTTTGACCCCCTCCGGGAACGAGCAATCGACGACAGCGCCGATCACTTGGGAAATGGAACCTGTAGCTGATCCGTGTGGATGCATAGGAAAGTGGCGAATGTAGCGCCTAGATACTATATCCAAAGGAAAATAACAAGGGTCGGGGTTTTTGATTTTGGATGATTATGGCCATTTGCGAGGGATAGACAAAATTGTATTATTAAGTCGAATATACTTTTAATTATTGAAGTCGAAATACGCCAGCATACACAGACCAAATGACATGGCTCCGCGAATCAATCAATGTTGGCCACAGAAAATTTTTCTCGCGAACGAATGTAAACCCAAAACCATATAGAAGCTCCTTGAGTGCATCCTCCGGTTTACCTTTTTTTAATCCATATGCCCCTGTGCCAAGCCAATTTTTTGGTGGAGTGTATGCGCGATCCCAATCAAATGGGGTACTAAGAAGTAAAAGCGATCCTGGATGCATGCACTTCTGTACGTTCCGCAGGAACGGCCGAAGATCTCGTACACGATCGATCACGGCAAGTGAACAGACTGCATCAAACATGAAAGGTATCAAGGAGAGAGTCGTATCATCCCCAACGACAAATTCCACATTTTCTGATTTTCCTTCCACAGGAATTTCCAACAAAACACCTTTCTTTGGATAGGGAAAACGACTTTGGCCGATCGTCACTGCTATTTTCTTTTGCTCAGCGATTCTCCGAGCAACGCGAATTTGAGCAAAAGATGGATCCACGCCGTAAACCTTCTTAGCGTACTTTGCAATGGTCATTGTTGAGCGACCGACCGAACACCCAAGATCCAATGCAAGTTCTGGCCGCACTTCTCCATCGAAAAAAAAACGAATGATCTCCTCATAATAATTTTTTAGAGAAATTTGGAAAAATCGAGTACTGTCATTCTTTTTTGCACGCGGATTTTTGCGAAGATAGGAACGGATACTATCTTGGTAATGTGACTGCACATAGCAGTTTACGAACCCATCCTCTTCGTACGTTCGATCGCCAATGGAGGAAGCACTTCTCTTCATAAGATATGTATCTATTTAAGTATAGATGAGAGAGCTATCCTGCGCTTTCCAAGAATCTTCATAAAACGAACCGTATATCTCTTTGAGAAAACCCCAGAACCCCGAAAAGCTTAAGATTAAATAAGGATTTTTCGTGGCAAAGTAACAATCTGCCTTCATGAAAGCCATCTCAAAGATATATTCGTATCAGCTATTCAAACCCTTGATTATTTTACCAGTAAGTAATACAAGGTCAGCTAACAATTTAGCTTCCCCACTCTGCATGGAACCATCATTAGCAGATACTATCACCCAACCAATATTTTCCACACAAAGCGCTACAAAAAAATCAGAAAAACAGGGAGAAACCAATAAAGAGATGAGTTTATCAACATTTTATCCAGAAGGAACAGAGTACTTCTATTCCTTTCCAAGTGGAGAAGATTCGAATTTTTTCAATAGCGCATTGCCATGTACGGAAGAGCTCGTGGCATCTCGTTGCTTCGCATGCGCAGGCAAACATGTAAAGGTCATCAGCTTCGCGTCTACTATGAATGCCACAGTACTGGATCTTCGGCAGAAGCTTGGATTGCCGAATATCAGTACCGAAAATATTTTGGTATTGCCGCCGGAGATTTCGACAGATATTCAGGGGCAAGATCGCAATTGTCTTGTAAAAGAGGCACTTCGCAAAATGACATCTCCGGCAAAATTCGTTATGGCGCAACCCTACCTCGATTCAGCCCTGTTCGATTCGTACCAACTGCCGCCAAATCTTGTCGTATGGCTTAACGATAAGCGCAATATTCCAATGTATGTCCCATTAGCATATGTGCCAACCCGCATTACCTCTTTTAAGAATGGCGCTGCGTTTCGTTCCGAAACCCTTCCCGTTCCAATTCCCTGTGTAGTGAAAGTCTCATCCTCCAGCGCCGGAGATGGTGTGATTGTTTGTAGGAATGCCGCTGATTTGGAAAATGCCAAACAGCAATTTAGAAACATCAAAGGGCCAATTTTCATTGAGCAATATATTGAGGTGCGACGCAATTTTTGCGTCCAATTCGGTATTCCTTCCGACAAGAATTCTCCAATTGAAATTATTGGATGCAGTGAACAATTAACAACATCCACCGGAGAATTTCTCGGGGGAGTCGTGCATCCTCATGCGCTCGATCCTGATGTCGATGCAATTTCTGAAATTCTTTTAAGGGAAATTCTGCCAAAAATCCGAAGTCTCGGTTGGTACGGTGTGGGAGGACTTGATGCTCTGCTCGGGCAAGATGGACACTTTTACATTATCGATGCCAATTTTCGAATGACTGCAACAATGGTGTACCTATTCCATGTGCAATCCGGCTTAATCACTCCGCCGTTTGTGACATTCACGGGTGAATTTCATGGGACACTACAAGATTTTGAGCGTGTTATTTTGCCGATTGCAAAATCATCTAGTACGAACCGATGTATGCATATCGTTTCATTATCTTTGAATGGAGATATTTTCCGTTTCAATGCAGCAATGTTCTTGGATAATGACGAATCCATTGGTAAAAGAGCTGCTGATTTGCTTTCTATGGGAATAAAATCTCGAGTTCTTACAAAGTTTAGTTCGAATAAGCTATGAACAATGACAACTATTCACTCGATGGTAAATCTATTTTGCTTATTCATATCATAGAAAAATATGCCTATAGCCTTCGTCATATGAAGAAACTGGGGTTACGAATCGTTGTATTACACTCTCAAAAAGAACATTGGGCTGAGGAATACGTTGATGACTGGATTATTCCTTCTACAGATATGAGCTCTGCAGAAATATTAGAGCTCATCAGAAAATATCTACAGAAAGATACCTCGATTGCCGGTGCTATAACATTTTGGGAAGAAGAAGTTCCTTTGGCCGCAGAGATCTGTAACGAATTTCATTGGATTGGCAACAGCATCGAAGCAGCATTGAATACAAGAAGCAAATTCCAGATGCATGAGGTGCTTCGAGAAGGTCATCGCCCTTCCATTCCACAACGACTCATTATTCAAGAATCAGACTTTCATACTGCTATGGAAGAAATCGGCTTTCCTTCGATTATGAAGCCAATTTTTGGATCCGATAGCCTTTTCGTTGTGTACATTACGAATGCACAAGAGGCAAAAAATGCATATGAGTATATTCGAACGCATTGTGAATTTCCCGATGAGATGTTTTATAAATATGATAAAAATGCGCTCGTGTATCAAAAATTTATTGAAGGTCCGGAATTCAGCATCGAATGCTACTGCCAAGATGGCACACCTCATGTTGTAGCAATACATGAGAAAGCTGGGATGCAGTTGCCATTCTTTGTTGAATCCGGTGGCTACTGTCCTCCTCGCATTTCTCCATTCGAACAAGAGCAATTATCGAATGAAGCAAAGGCAAGTTTGTGTGTTCTTGGAGTAACAAACAGCCTCGCTCATGTTGAGATGAAACTAACAGCGAATGGCCCGCAGATCATCGAAGTAGGTTCTCGTTTGGGCAGCGGGGATATTTTTAAAAATGTGTGTGAAGTGTATGCGTTTGATTTGATCAAAGCCGCATGTGAGATTGCCTTGGGTATTCCAGTCACACAAACGCCTTCATCTAAGCCAAAGAAATTCATACGAACAACTGTTTTCATTCCAGAGAAATCAGGCATTGTTACTTCCATGACTGGTTTTGATTCTTTGAAAAACAACCCTAATGTCAACGAATTGTCTCTCTATAAAAAAGTTGGGGACGTTGTAAAAGTTCCTCCTGATGGATTCGAAAGGATTGGCTGGGTAAGTGTAAAGGGAAATGATGCGAATGATGCAGAGCAAAACCTTCAGAAAGTGTGTAGCAATATCAGTTATGAAATTGCTCCAATGTAATATTAGTCACCGTAGCAGGTCCTATAACCAAAAAGAGGGTATACATCGGAATCATAAAGATGCTACAATCGGCATCTATGCAAAACCACCTCCAAGAATTCATCACACACGCACGAAAGAAAGGTATGGACCATGCGACGATCCGCATGCTGCTTCTCTCTTCAGGTTGGAAGGAACGCGATATCGCACAAGCGCTTTCCGCGGAGGGGCTCGATATGCAGGTACCGGTACCACCTGATGCCGGCGGCGCGCGTGATGCGTTCTTCCACCTCGTTGGTTTTGCCGCGCTCTACACGTTTGTGATTAGCTCCATTACGCTCTTCTTCCAGTATTGGAATAATTTGCTCCCTGATGCCGCAACGGATTACACCTACATGACGAAGGATTTCTCCGGTATTCGGTGGGGTATGGCAGCGGTCTTGGTTTCGTTCCCGCTCCTCGTGTGGATGTCGAAGATTTTGCTTGGAGAGATGCGTAAGCACCCCGAGAAGTCGTGGGGTGGCATTCGCCGCTGGCTCACGTACATCACGCTCTTTATTGCAGCATGCGCCATGATGGCAGACGTCATCACACTGGTATTTTCGCTCCTGCAAGGCGAGTTATCGGTGAGATTTGTTCTCAAGTTCTTCACCGTATTCTTCTTTGCCGGACTCACATTCGTTTACTACTTCCTCTCGCTCAAAATTGCTCCGGGGACAAAGACGGAGAAGGACCTCAATCGTGGGTTCCTCGTTGCCGCATCGAGTATCGCCGGCATTGCATTCGTCTGGGGCATTGTCCTATCCGGCTCACCCGCAACACAGAGGTTGCACCGATTTGATGATAAGCGGGTTGAAAATTTGAGGAGCATCCATCAGGAGATCATGAACATCGTCTATAACGGTGAGCCGTACAGAATGGATATTGTGCCGAGGAAGGCAGTGCCGGCTACTCTCGAAGAAGTGCAAAGTGCAGCGCTCTACACGCGTCCAGAGATCGTGGATCCAGAAACCGGTGCTCCATACGAATACCGCGTCGTAAGCAGAACAGCCTACGAGCTCTGCGCAACCTTCGCATTCGACCGAAACGAAACCTACGACATCCTCTGGAACCACTCTTCCGGCCGCTTCTGCTACTCGATGGATGTGAAGGATCCAAAGGTACGGCAATAGCGATAGTGTTTACTGCGACAGTGAGTCGCTAAGGAACTGAACGTATGCCAGAGAATGTTCTGGCATAGTGCAACCTGTAATCAAATTGAACAGGAAAAGTTTTGATCTGTTTTCTTCAATGAAGATTTTCCTGCTTCGCCTCGATGCTGCATTCGCAGAATTGAACACAATCAGAAAATCCTCCACGGGAGTTTGACTGAGAAATAGCGGTTGCAGTAGAAACGCAATGTTTTATCTCCTTTTCCTCATTTTCATTATGACTCCTCCTCAAGAAGGAAGAACACTCATAGAACGAACGAAAACTATCGATGATCTTGCTGGACTAGTAGAAAAAATTCGTGGAGATGACACGCTTGTAGCAAATCGCTTGAGAATTCTTTCAGATCAAGACAGTCATGATGCGATTCAATTAATCCGCGAAGCAGAAAATTTGCTTCCCGGTCTTTCATCACGTCATCCACCAAAAAAAGATGATGGACTCTTTGCCATGGCATTCGACTATATTGCGCTCCTCACGAGAGGAAATCTCCTCTCGGATACAGAACTAGCTGAGCACATGAATAATGGGACAACACGACGCTCACAAGCAGAAGGCAATTTGTGCGAAGATGCGGCGTAAATCGCAAAAGCTTTCTTCCGTGTGCTACACTCGTCTCCATGCGCACATCTGCACGACTTCTCCTTGGTACGTTCGCAGTCTTTGGCATCGGCATTATCACAGGGAATGCGATTGCCGTGCGAACCTCGCCCTTCCCCGATGTTACGGCCGGAACCGAATCTGCTGAGGCGATCCGACACTTTGCACTCCTCAACATTCTGCAGGGCTACGGGAGCGGACTCTTTGGACCAAACGATGCTCTCACGAGGGCACAGGCTGCGCTCCTTTTTGCGAGGATGGAAGATCGTTTCATTGCACCTCTACGGGAAGAAATTCAGGATCTGCGACGAACGTTGAACCTCGGTACCTGCGGGGATGGGAAGAGACAATCTGCAGAGGAATGCGATGATGGTAATAACATTGATGAGGATGGTTGCTCGTCATCATGCCTAAGTGAAACATTCCTTTCTGGATGCGCAGGTGGAAGGAGATTTGGCGAATCATTCCCCTCACCCGATGGCTGCAATACCTGCATTTGTTCTCGCGATGGCATCGCCTGCACCAAAATGCTCTGTCAAAAACCTGAACCTGAACCTCAGCCTGAACCTGAACCTGAATCCTCCGTCACTCCTCCCATGTCCACAGATGAGCCTCAATGTGGGAACGGCTTTTGTGAACTCTACGAAAACTCGCTCCCGCCGAACCGCCGCTTCCACTGTCCGCAGGATTGCACGGGTCAAGAGCCGCAACGCCAGTGCGAGGTGAAGAAGAAAGAACTGCTGAAGTTAGAACAGGGAGATACAGAGTGTGAAGTCACTGCGGATTGCACGCTCATCCGCCAGAGCTGCCCTCATGTGACCTGCGGCATTGCCGTGAACAAATCAAGCTACCCTAAATTTTCACTCTCAATCGACGACATGCTGGATACCTGTCGGCGCGAAGGCGCAGAAGTCGAGTGCGTTCTCTGCACCTATGCGGTGGCAGTCTGCAAAAATAAACAGTGCGTCGTGAAGCGGGGGCCTCAGTGATCTTTCATCATTCCCCGATCTGCATGATGGCCTTTTGTGCGGTAACGTTCCCCGGATCCCGCTCAAGAATTTCCTTAAACTGCGTTTTCGCCTCATCCATTCTCCCTGCATTGTAGAGGAGAATGCCGAGATTGATTCTTGCGGGAATCGCATCCGGCATCAGTATGATAGCCGATTCATACGCATGAATGGCTTCTTCGGGATAGCCTGTTTTTGTAAAAGCTACGCCGAGATTAAAGTACGCCTGCACGAAAAGGGAATCCGCTTTAATTGCTTCCTGATACATCGCAATGGCCCGAGCCATATCCCCCGATGCAAGAAAAATCGATCCCCTATTGTTGTACGCCTCGGCAAAATTTGGCTCCCGATCGATTGCCATTTGGTAGAACGTGAGTGCCTGCGATAGGTCGCCTGATTCCGCATACACAAGCCCCAAACCAAAGTACGGTTCGGCATCATCAGGATTAATGTCGATTGCCCTCCTGTACGTCTCGAGTGCCTCCATAATCATCCCCTCTTTTCTATAGACCGCTCCAAGATTGCTCAATGTCCTGGGGCGCGGACTGATTTCGATCGCCTTTTTGAACATGGCAATCGCATCTTCCGTTCGATTTTGTCGCCTGTAGGCATTGCCGAGATTATTGTACGCGCGCGCGTTAAAGTGGGGATACAACTGTGCGGCATGGCGAAACAGCATTTCGGTATTGCTCCATACCTTTGCTTGCGCATGGGACATGACACCGAAGACAGCAACGATAATCACGAGAATATATTTTTGAACGGAGGAATGAATGCGCGTATGAAAAATCTTGCCCCAATCCGAAAACCACAGCGTATTGATGAGAAAAAATATGCCAATGGAACCAAGGTACGCGTAACGATCCGACGCAAAGAAGTAGTCGCCGTCCTTCGCAAAGTTTTGGAAACTCGGTGCAACCATGAGGAAGAAGAAGAGGATGCCAAAAACAAGTGTCCTGTTTTTTCGCAACAGATAGATGAAAAACGCCAAGGCCACCAGAACAAGAACCGGCACAAAGTATTCCGGATACATCGCTGCAATTTCCCGTTCTGTCGGGTACAGAACCGAAAGATGAGTAGGAACAAGAAGCTTCTGCAGGTAAAAAATCGTACTCCGCGCAGCCATCAAAAGAACATGGAGCAGTGTCACGCCGATAATTCCCGTGCGCTTTCCATAGAGCGCAATAATGCCGAAAATGATCGAAAGGAGAATGTAGGGAATTTTCTCACGGAACGATGCCTTGCTGATGGTGCGCCCCTTGTAGGAATCGATGAGAAAGAGAATACCCGGAAGGAGGATGATGCTCACTTTAGAAAGGAGGCCAAAAAAGAAGAGGAGAATTGATAGATACAAACAAATTCTTCCCGTGTAATCGGAGTGAGCATGGGTTTTCTCATCATCCTCCGGCCACAGACTCCGCACATACAAGCAGAGTGAACCGAGGAAAAAAAATCCGGAGAGTACATCTTTTCTTCCGCTTGCCCAAGCGACAGCTTCGGTATGGAGCGGATGGACGGCAAACAGGAGACCGCAGAAAACCCCTACCCACCATTTGCGAGAGAGCCGGAAGGTCAGGATGTACACCAGACACGCATTAAGTGCATGGAAGACAAGACTCGTCAGATGAAATATGAATGGATTGCGTCCGCCAATGAGGTAATCGAACTGGTAGGAGAGGAAGGTAAGAGGAATATAGAGTTCTGGATCATAGTGGGTGAAAATCCATGCAAGCGACGACGGTGATATTTCCTGCACGGCAGGATTTTCGGTAATGAGTATGCCATCATCCAACCGAACGAAATCATTGAAAAGCGATGCACCGTATATGCCAAAGGAAAGGATGAGAATGACCCCAAAGACGAGGAGCGTAGATTTGCGCGGAGTCAGAGCATCGAAAATCGGCGAACTCATGCGCCCATCATACCTTCCTGCCATGCGGCACCTCCACCAAAATTATGTCCGACGGCGAATGAGGAACACCGGTACGATCGCAAGCGAGAGAATGAAGAGAAACCCAAGCTCCGGACCCGTTGCCGGTGCATACCGCGCTTGTACAGGGGAAACATTTATATCCCCCTCTCCTGCAGCGCGATGCGCATTGCCCGTTGATCGACGGACGGAAACCGCATGCGACAAATCCGGAACCAAGGGGCTTCCAACGGTAAAGCGATTTGTCCGAAGGATAGATGGCCAAGAGAGCGGCAGCGGATTCGAGCGTGTCATATCGAGGTGAAGAATTTCATCCGGCGCAGCACTCGTTGCTTGCGACGGTAATGGATGTTCTGGAAGCGCCGTTACGGCCGCCGAGGAATTCCCCTGTACGCGAGGAGAATCAGCGAGAGTCGGCACTGCACGCACTTCTGTAAGTGTCGGTAACGGAAGATCTGCTACCGGCAATTCATTTTCCTTCGCAGGAGCTTCGGCATCGCTCTCCGGCTCTTTCGCATTCATTATGATGGTACCGCGCCTCGATGGGAGAAAGCTGCTGATGAACGTGATTTCCTCTTCGGAGAGATTGGCAGGAATAGAAATACGGATCGATGCGCCGGGGGCGATCGCGGATGTTGTGATAAGCGGCGCACGGGTTATGGGATCGGTGTTTTCTGAGCGATACTCTTCGGCTGTGGCCATGGAATTACGAAACTCCACGGTGTCTCCCGGCAGAACCTCGACGGATTCGAACCCTTGTTCTGTAAGGACAATGATGTGATCCGGAGCACCATCCTCGATCAGGCTTGCACGGAGGAACAGCGTCCCTTGAAGAAACACAAATCCAAGAACGAAAACACTGCATACTCCTGCGAGTGATCGGATCATTCCACGACGAAAGTTCCAATTTCGTTCGACAGAAATGCGGCTTCGCGTCGGTTCGTTTCCGTTCGCAATAGGAGCTGCCCATTCATCACGCGTATCAAGTGCGGGTTCAGCATCATTCCCCCCATCATTCTGAGTGGAGCCTGTCGTCGTCCAACGAGGATTAAGGTCGTGCTTCATACAGGATGGGAAATGCGCTTTCGAATGCAGTGCGATCCGACGCTTGCGACAAGCGCAACAAACGAAACAACAATAAATGCAGTAAGTGGCAGCCCCGTTCCGGCAGGAACATGACCTGATCCGATAATTGATCCATCGAGCGGAGTCGAGGATCCATCTCCGGAGCCCTGCGAAAGTGTAAATGGAGCAGTGGAACTTGTGGGATCACCGACCGTCACCGCCACTTCGTAACTGAACTCGGAATCCTGGCCCATGGCATTAAACCCCGTCACTGCGAAGAAGTAGCGGGAACCGGCGGGCAAATTGCGAATGGTCACTCCCGTCGTTGCCGTGGAGACAGTCCTCCGTTGAATATATTTTCCAGTGACTGTTCCATAGTAAATATTATATCCGACAATGCGTTGATCCGTGAGCGCCTCCCAGATGAGGTACACCTCCTCTCCCTTCGTCATCACGCGGAGACCCTGCGGTTGCAGCGAAGCAAATGTTGGATCCGACACAACTGGAGGAACGGCGGTTGGTGGAAAAGTTGGAGGAGTCGTTGTTGTTGGAGGAAACGTCGGCGGAGGAATATTGGCAGGAGGAATGGTCAGAGGAGGCACGGGGGTAATCGTAGGCGGAGGATTATCGCCAAAGTACAACCGAAGCACACGGGGACGCGTCTTGAGGACATTCACCGTTCTCCCTTCCTCGATCACAAGCGCCTTTGTTTTGCCCTCTTGGCCAAGGAGACTGAATTCGTGGAAGGTAATGTCCGCGACAGATGTGGATTCCTTCAGTACGCGGAACGTAACGCGTGCAAAGACGATTTCGCTATCCACCATGCCGCCTTCGACATTACTGGCGCCAAGTTTGACGAGCCCCGCGTCTTCCGAAAATGTATTCTCACCGGGCGCAACGAGTGGGAAATGATCACTAATCCGTACGTCAGTGCCTTCGATAATTTTCGGATCGTATTCAAGCCAGCTCTGCACGGATTGCAGCGGATGCTTCGACGGATTTTGCAGAACGACATCGACATCAACCGTGTCGCCGACATTGAGTCCGTACGTCGTAAAGGTCTCGTTATCGTACTGCACATAGTCCGGGCAATTCACCGATTCGCAATGCGGACGCAACTTGATTTCGACATTGGGCTCTGCACCAAGCGACAACTGTGGCATGAGTGCACAGAACAAAAACATGATAATGGAGCCGATACAACGGCTCTGCACTGCATGGCGTCGCCCATGGAGAATGCGCAATGTACTCATAAATCAATAGCGGAAGGTGCGGAAAGAATATTAAGCGCGTTACCGTGATCGATGGAAAGAACAGCGGTA
Organism: Candidatus Peribacterales bacterium; assembly: GCA_035289645.1. Lineage (GTDB taxonomy): Bacteria > Patescibacteriota > Gracilibacteria > Peribacterales > Peribacteraceae > DATDWC01. The sequence goes on along the minus strand of DATDWL010000017.1, from coordinate 37,442 downwards.
TGGCCGTCTCCACCTATCCGCCAATCGTAAAATGTCAGTACGGATGCGTCACTCGAAGTCGAACGAACGGTGAATGTCGCAAGGGTAATCAGGGCATCGGTAATCGGTTCACTCGTGGCCGCGCCAATTTTGATGAATCCGCCCTCGGAATCGATCCCCCGCTCTCCCGGCGCAAAGAGCGAGAATCTTCCATCTTCGATGGTGAGATCGGAAACGTAAATTGCCGATGAATCAAATTGCACCCATGCGCGGACGGATTGGATCAATGCGTGCTGTGGATTCTGCAACACAATGGCGAACGTCTTGCTCGTTCCATCTTCGCGAAGCACACGGAGCGCCATATGCGCAGAAAGAGATTCCGTTGCCGCATTGTGCTGGAGCGCACGATCATCGCGCGGTGAGCGCGAAATGCCACAGGATGTCACAAGCAGGAGAATGCCAATCATGGAGAAGAGTAGACGCATATTAGTAATCAAAGACGGGAAGTTCGCCGCCGAGCGGTTTGCCATTGCCCTTATTTTTGGCAGGTGTAGCGGTTCCAAATCCTACATTTGTATCATCTTCCTCGGGCGCGGCATCACGCGGCACAATCGTTTCGATATCTTGGAGGTCGTACTCGGTGTTATACACAGCTGAGAAGAGCGCAAAATCCGCAAAGTCCACTTTTCCATCATGATTTAAATCAGCCGTTGGAAGAATGAGCGGACCCTGAGCGGCATTATGTTGAGGGAAAAGCGCAACGAACACTTTCTCGACACCGGGATCCGGCGCTTCGATAAGTCCGGGAGCAAGTACTCCTGCAATGCGCAAGCGATATCGATCTCCTTCGCGCAGCGGATCGACCGTCAAGAGGAGTACGCGCCCCCCTTCGCCCAGAATTCCTTTGCGGATATTACGTGACTCCCCCGTCACCGTGGACACGAGTGATGTACGAGTAGTGAGGAGATCGGGATGCACGCTGCTTGGCAGAACGAATCCGGCAAAGCGAACGGCAATGTGCTCCGCATCCAGTGCGGTGACTTTTTCGATTGAAGGCGCTGTGGTACCGGGCTGTTCGAAGCGGAAAGTAATTTTTCCTCCGCGATCCCTGGCAAATCGATTACCGCGAACATCGGTGAGTGGCTGTATACCGGCCATGCTCTCTGTTGATTGCACGGTGAGAATGTATGTTTCTCCTGGAACAAGTGCATCCGTCTGCAGATACAAGTATCTGCCTGTTGTATCCCACGATACCCGCTGTACCGCGAGTGCGGAGAACGCATCGAGCGCGGGACGAATCACAAACTGCTTGCCTGAGCGATCGACTGTCGAGGTATGAATAGGCGAACTCAGTACCAGTTCCAATTGCGTTGCGCTCACTGGAACGAGAAGTTCAAATGTCGGTTCGGTAGCGAGTCCTGCGGCATCCTCCGGACTCCCGATGAGAAGAGGCACTTGTTCCTCCGCAGCGTGTCCCCCTTTATCCACCGCAGTAATATCAAGCATGTACGGGTCGTTGCCTGCAATGGTCGTCGAAGGAATTTCGATGTCTTTAAGAATGAACCAACGCGCTCCAATGCCTTCGAGCGCGCCTCGTTCCATACAAACAATGGAGTTCGATGACTTGCAGAGAAGTTCGAGTTCTCCTTCCTCCGTTCGGATCGATGCGCTCTGCGCACGACCGATTGAACCAAGATTCACGATCACGGTAGAAACGTCATCATCGGGATCCTGGACAAGCACATGGAGCTCTCCCTGTGTATCGCCATCATTCGCAATAACCCGCGGGACCTGGAATGTCTTTATTACATCAATACGCGGCTCTTGGCCGGTATTTGCAGCACCGTGTTCTACGCGTAAGCGCGCGGTGGTGCGGACGACATTGTTTGTATCATCCACCACCATGAGCGGTACATCGTAGACACCAACAGGGAGATCCTCGGGAATAGTAAGCGAGTCCGACGTAAAAGTATTGCGCGTCACGAGCGTTCCCGAAGGGAAATTGATGAGATCGCTGAGTTCTTCGATCTCCTGCCTTACCTCCGTAAAGTCAGCAACAACCGTAAGCGTATCCGCATCGGCACCGTTTAAATCTTCGATTTCCACGTAGAGCTTCACATCCGCACCCGGTGCGACCGTTTCCGGAACAAATCGCGAATCGCGGAATGCCGGTGCATCGCCGCCGACTGTCCCGCCAACAGTGAGGCGGAGTGTTCGGAGTACGCGATTCCTCTTCTTGTCTTCCACGGTCACAGGAAGATCATAACCCCCGGATTTCACAAAGGTCGGAATGGTGAGCTCTTTGGATTCAAAGAACCCGCGCGTGCTCCCCTTTGCTGTCGTGTTGGACTGGAGATCGAGCGTCGTAATAGGAAGACCGATGGCAGTGAGATCGATACGTGCAATGGCAATATCTTCGATTCCATCGGTATCTTCGACTTCAATACGGAATGCAACCTCGGTTTCATCATCCGCAGGAACTTGTGCAGGAATGGAAACGGCTTGCAAAATCATAGGGACGCTCGTCTGCGGCGTTGTAGCGCTCACCGTGAGAGGAAGCGTTCTGTTCGTCGCATTGCCATCGGCATCGAATGCCCGCACAGCGAGTGAGTACACACCGGGGGGAACGGAAGACGGAAGATTGAATTCTCCCGTAAAGAGCACAGGCTCTACCGATCCCTTCACGGGATCCGATGCGGGTTTCAGCACAAGCTCCGTGCCGCCAATATCCACAAGATCGACAGATACTTTCTTCAACGTATCAGAACCATCGGGATCACGAACTGACACAAAAAACTTTACGAGTCCTCCGAGGCCCACAGGCACGGGCATTGTTTCTAGTCGCCCTTGGAATATAGGCGGACTGCCTGTTCCGCCGCCTCCAAGAACAGAATCAATGGTGAGAGGGATCGTCGTTTCGGTCGCAAGACCATTATCATCAGTCGCCCTTACGCGGAGATTGCGTGTACCGTTTGTCAGCTGCGACGGCAGATCAAAACTTGCTTCATACGTGATCGGCAGCGTTCCGATATTTCCAGAAGTCACGGCAGGACTCATTTCCAGAATGCTACCTCCAATATCGACCAGATCGATGGTCACAAGATCAATCGTTTCCGTTCCATCGGGATCGCGTACGCCGATGAAAAAATCAACAGTTCCTCCAGGACCGGTGGATGCCGGTCGCGCTTCCAATCGGCCGGCAAACTGCGGCGCAGTACCCCGCTGACCGCCGGGAGGAGCAACGGTAAATGGCACGGAACGAACTGCTTCGTTCCCCGAGGAATCGACAGCACGAAGTTCGAGTTGGTATGTCCCGGGCGTTACTCCATTTGGAATTGTAAATTCAGTCGTAAAGGGCGCAGTACGGAGCGCTGGGATCGAAGGGATAGAGATTGCCGGCTCCATTTCCTGCACCGAACCGTTGAGCGCCGTCAGGCGCAATGTTACGAGCGAGAGAGTATCCACCCCGTCCGAATCGGAAACATCAACATAGAACGCCGCATCTTCACCGGGAGCCGGGCTTACCGGAACGGCACTCAGTGCGCCAAGCGATGGAATGCCACCTTGAGGAATTTGCGATCGAAGCGACAGCGTGGCAATTTCTGTTTCGGTACTGCCGCTCCTATTTTCCACACGAACGGCAATCGGGTAATCGATGTTGGTTTCGAGTCCTTGCTCGAGACTGAGTGAACCATTGGCAGGAACGCGGAACCAGTTGATCTTCTGGCCAGCAGGACCGACAGCAGCTGTCCCCGCCCCTGTAAATATGACATTCGGATCTCCGCCTATCGAAGAAAAATCCACAGAACCCTGTATCGATTCTGTTACTCCGAGCGGATTATAAACCGGAACCCACAATGCAAATGTACCGCCATCGTTGGAAGGCGAATAGAGGATGGGGTTCGGATCAATAAAGAGCATCTCTTCCAAAATATCGATGGATCCCGCAGGACTCGTCGCGCCGAATACCAATACCTTTTCTTCGGCAAGAAGGCTCTCCACCGAAACGCTATAGATGCCCGGAGCGGTATTTTCGGGGACCCTGGCGACTATTTCCGTTGAACTTGCAGACTGCACTGGAATGACATTGCTTCCAAGCAGAACACGGGGATTCCCCGGGAATGCCCTGCCTCGAATCACAAGTTCCTTCGCGCTGACAAGTGGAAGAATACCGGGATCGACATCGGCAATAGAAGGAGTGAAGGGCAATGTCAGTGCATCCTGATTCGTCACGAAGGTGATAAGACCGTCACTCGATGTCGTTCCAATCTGATTCCCATTCGAAACATACGTCGTTCCAAGGAGCCGAAGATCGATGCGATGACCGGCTCGGTTCACCTCGCTATCCTCTAACTGCAGCTCGAGTTCCAAGAGTTGGGCATTCGCCGAAATTTGCCGCGGAGCACCCACAAGCGCCACGCGGACAATACCGGCAGCCGGATACGAAAGTGAAATATCAAATTGCTGGGTGATTGCTGTACGCCGCGCACGAATAATTTCTGCACGATTGGGATCGACAGCGATCGAGAAGGAAGCTCCCTCAAAGTTGGCAAACGCCTGTCCGGACTGTACGACAATGCTCCCCCGTTCGCTCGGCTGCGCTTCATAATTCCGACTGACATAGAAGCCGCTTGCAGAAGGAGTGCCGCCGGGAGTGATTCTGAGGAGCGCTCCGGTTAAAGGCATGGAATCCGCAAGAACCGCAACAAGGAGAAAAAATATTGCAATGCCGACGGCCGAGGAAAGCATCAGCTTCCTCTCGTTGGTTCCGAATATCCCGGGTAAACCGGAGAGCGGTTTCTTTTCAAAGCCGTTCCTAACATTCATTTGAAACATTTATTCCGTGAGGGAGTGGAGAACGAAGAGGACGTCGTTCATCGTAATCACACGATCACCGTCGGTATCGCGCAAAAGGTGATTCTCCTGCACAACAAGGTTTCCCGTCGCCAAGCGACGAGCAATCACTGCATCATCGATTGCAAGAATGCCGTTGAACGAGAAATCACCCGCAAGTGCAGAGTCTCCGCTTGCAACGAGCACCGCGCGCTCCGATGCACCAGCATCATCGACAATGGTCACAAGGAACGTGAACGGACCCGTTAATACCGCCGCGCTCTCCGGCACTGTAACCCCGCAGAAGAGCGTTGCCTCCGATGTTGTTGCCGATCCGGCGGATTGCACCGGACATGTTGATTGAGCAATCACCGTTCGTCCAAGAGGAAGATTGTTGACATTCGGAAATGCACCATCGAGGAGTTCCACCACGATCTGCCTCAGCCTGCCTATGGAATCATTGTGACGCACGAGCATCTGGAGCTTCGTTTCGAACCCGGGAGCAACGAGCCGTACTCCATCGGGAGGCGTAGCCTGCAATGACAGAATTGAAAACTGATCTTTGAGCGCGCGGATGGATGCGGGAGGTGAACTGCATGTCACAGGAGTGAGCGAACCGTTCGCGGACTCGATGAATCCATGCGTGTGCGGGTGGATGTTAAGGACGCCGGAAACCGCCGTGAGCGGAACACGGACGCGGATTTCATCATCCGACCAATCGGGACCCGCAAACACCTCCACTTCTTCACGGCCTCCCGAAACGCTCGGAAAACTCACCGTTCCCCCTGCCGTACCGAATCGATCACCGCGGACAACGAGCGTATCGACGCCCGCATCGTACGAAACGGATGATCCGAAATTGGACACAGAACAGAGGAGATGATCGCGACATGCCTGCGCTGTGGAGCAGGCGGAAAAATCGGCAGTGATATCCGCGCATACTCCTCCGGCAAAATTACCATCAGGACACTGCACCGTTCCGCATCCCTGTGACTTCGGCTCCCACGGGCGCGTCGTCCCGGTGAATGACGGATTGCAATTGAATGTCACAAGCTTGCCTTGCGCATCGCAAAACTGCGCTGGAGGAAGGGAATCTCTGCAGGTATCGCGCTCGCGGAGCGTAATCGTCACAAAATATTCCATCGCATACGCGCCGCCTGGTTTCGTCAGACACCAACTATCGCCTGTAAAGCTCGTTGCATTTCCACCGCACTTTGAAGAATCAAAACGTATGGCAGCTCCGGCGCTTTCGAGTGGAATGCGCGTGAGGAACTCCAAGAAAACCGTATCAACCAAAATATCGTACTGCTGGTCCGTGGTCGTCAGCCCAATATTTGCATCGGGTCCAACGGGAACATTTTTAAGAGTGCATCGTCCCAAACTATTTGTCGTGCGGCATCGATCAGCAGTGCTGACAGGAACGATTCGTCCGACATGAATCTCTTGCAAATGGAGAAGCGCAGAATTTGAGCCATTCATAAACGGCGTGACTTCGATCGGTCTTGGTGTGCCACCGGATGCTGGCTGTACTTGAAGAATAACGTTGACCATGGTCGCCTGCGCCGACTGTGCAATCGTTTCATGAACCGAGCCGACTTCGTTCACCGTTTGGAATCCGAGAAAAAATGCGGCTGTGCCAGAGATTGCAAATACCGTCGTCATGGAGACACCGCGGAATATTCGCTTTGCCCTGTGCTTTAATTGATGTTGATGCACGATAAATTCTTGTGGGAATAAATCCTATTATTATACCGCAAAACACCAATCCTCCCTATGGAGGGGGAATTGACGAAACTCTAAAATAGAGTTTTATGATTTTTGGCTCAAAATAGAGGATTTCTTGATATACTTGCGGTATGAAAGATCAGGTCTATCTCTTCTTGGGTGAGAATACCTACGCTCTTGCAGAAGAACTCAGGCGATGGAAAGAATCATTTCTTACGAAACACGGTGAAGCTAATTTTCAGCTCCTTGATGGAAAGACGTGCACATGGACAATGCTCTTAGATGAAATTCACGCAGCACCGTTCCTTGCGGAAAAGAGGCTTGTTCTCGTTGAAGGGATGCCATCAAAGATAGAGAAGGAGCAGCTCGAAACTCTCCCGGACATGCTCCACCCATCAACCATTCTCGCGTTTGTAGAATCGGAACCCGATAAGAGAAAAAGTGTAACAAAATTTTTGATGAAGGAGTCGACCACAAAATCGTTTCCCACACTCACTCCAAAGCAGCTCGTACCATGGCTCCAGAACATTGCCAAAGAAAACGGATCACAGCTCGAACCAGGAGTGGCAGCACATCTCGTTGCAATTGTCGGCAATGATCAATGGCACCTCGAGAACGAGCTTCGGAAAGCACTTGCCTACTGCACAAAGCAAATCGCAATTGCGGATATCGATCACGTGTGTATTCCAAGCGCAAAACATACCGTCTGGCGCATGAGCGACCTCATCGGCCATGGGGATGGAAGAGGCGCCGTACGTTTTGCAAAAACTCTCCACGAAAGCGGTGAAGATGCGTATGGCCTTTGGAATATTTTCCTTTGGATTACAAAAAATATTGCAACACTGTGGATATATCAAAATGAAAAACATCTTTCGCTCGGAGAACTCTGCAAAGAATCGGGCGTCCCCTTCCCCAGTGCACAGGCACTTCTGCCACTCGTCAAAAAATTCTCGAAAAAGGAAATACAGGAAATAACAAAATGCATTGTGGAGGCGGACGAAGCACTGAAGACTGGAGGAATAAAGGCAACAGGAACGGAACCCGTGGAACTTATGGCATTGCTCGAGCAGCAGATACTCCTCATGACAAATCGCATACTTCGGTAGAGAATCCTAAATCGATCCCGTACCCTCTATTTCCTTCAAAATCTGGGCTTCTCGATCTTTTTCCCCCGTCTCAACTTCCTGCTCGAGAGCAAGCCTCCCCTGCTTTTTCTTCCTCCGCTCTTGCGCTATTTCCTCCACCGCCCTCACGCTGACTCCCTCCTTTGCATACTTGGTATCGATCGCGGCAAGCTGATCCTTTTCATTCTGCAAAATCTGCCGGAGATTCTCCTGCTGCTCGATCGACATGGATGGAAGGATGTTGATCCAGTACTGCCGTTCTTCGTCGTTCATACTCTCGCTCCCAAGGATGAGCGCTATGAGTTCGGGGAACTGCTTTTGAATTTCATCGGGAATGATGACCGAAGAAGACATAGGAAGACAGAAACGAAGAAGTGAAACCCATTAACCTACTATACCGAACCAACCTAACATACCTAACCAACCAAACCAACCACCCACCCACCGCATAGATCAACCCAGTCTCACCGGAAAACCTTAAGCAATCCTAACAACCTCATATTTAAACGTACCGCCTGGAGCGTCGACTTCCACCATGTCGCCCTTGCTCTTTCCGAGGAGGGCCTTTCCGATTGGCGACTCGTTGCTGATTTTATACTCCAATGGGTTCGCTTCAGTAGAGCCGACAATCGTATAGGTTTCGGGCTCTCTGCGGGTCCCCCGCTCCTGCACGGTGACTTCCGAGCCGATTTCGACTACTTGTCCCTTTCCCTTTATGTGCTTCTCCGAAATGATCTTTGCATTGCGCACCTTCTTCTCGAGCTCCAAAATACGTCCCTCCACAAATGCCTGCTCGTTCTTTGCCTCCTCGTATTCCGCATTTTCCGAGAGATCTCCGTAAGAGATCGCTTCCCTCAACCGCTCTGCCACTTCCTTACGCTTCACCGTCTTCAGGATTGCCAGTTCTTCTTTCAGCTGCTTTAAACCTTCCTTCGTGATGAGGATTTGTTCATCATCCTCCTCGACCATTACAACGGGTGGCGGGGGAAGTTGGCCATCGGTATCCATCAAAATATCATCATCCTGGAAAGACATTGGAGTGTGAGGGAAGAAAGCCTGGGTATCTTAAGGGATGCAACGGAAAGAGGAAAGGGAAAGAACGTCATCCTGATCGGTAAAGAGTGATCGGACGAAGCGGAAGGTATCGGAATCCGGAAGAACTTCGGAAAGCGCTTCCAATGCGCTCCGATGGAGCAGAAGGGTATTTTTCCCGTTCGGAAGACCGTTCCGAAGCAGCGAAACAAGTACCTCCCTATTATTGGCGAACACGGTGATTCCCTGTCCCTCCGCCGTGAGAAACGATTCTCCGGTATTTTGGTGCGTACTGCGGAGAATAGTGAACTCACGCCATTTCTCGCTCTCACTCAGCACCACACTGTCGCTCGCAATGATGTCCTGCATCACCGTACCGCCTGGAAGAGTGCGTGTGCGAATTTCTCCAAGAGAGAAACGGTCTGCGAATCCGCGATGCAACTTCTGAATAAGCAGAGATTCCTTTATGCCCCCCGAAGGAACGGAAAATCCCCACGCATATGAACCATCGTTTTCCTGACGAATGGAGAGGGTAAACGGAGCATCACCAAACGTGTCCAATAATGATTGGGGGGAACTATCGTCTAAAACGATGTCAGCAAGAAATGAATCGATGACCGCTTCCGCAATACGAAAGGAATCTTCTTCCTCGCCATACAGGTACTGCAAGGCAGTATTCATACTTTCGAGTGGATTCTTCCCTTGAACGAGGAGCAAGGTATCCTCCTGCTCCATGAGCTTGGAAAGATCGAGCGAATTGGACAGCATGCCCTCGTAGCGCCCTAAGAATACAAAGGCGATAAGGGACATGGCGAGTACCGCGGACGAGACAACGAGCGCCAAAATCCATGCCGGAAGGAGTTTGAGAATGTGATCCATGAGATAAATATGAAATCATGCGTACTGTACATGAAAATTCCATACGCATCTGTAAGCCAAAATTTTACCATAAAATGCATCTATAAAATATAACAGACATTTACTCCATATGAGAAATTTGCGCTTAAAATTTTGGAAGCTACAATGACATGATTTCTGGAGATCACTTTCCAAAATCAAGACAAACATACACCTTTTTGTTCCTTCACTTTCATCGCAAGTAACGTAGGGAGTGTGATGCCGCGCAAACGGCACGATCACTCCGGCACTCTCACTCGCCACCTCTCCCGAGATTTTTTCTCTCCCAAGCGGAGGACTGGCAGGAGGGTCAAGAATAGAGTCCCTGCGGGCCTATCCCGTGCCAGCCAAGGCGACATCACTCTCCTTACGTAAGTCCTGCTCTGCGCTAGAGCGTCCAAGGAACGGGGTTACCTCTGGATGCTGACACTTTACTCCCCAGTGTCTCATTTCTCCTTTATGGAAAACTGTAGACCGGTACGGGGACCTCGCCCGGTCACGAGGATAAACAAGGGACCAAAGCAAGGCAGGCAATACCCGTCCAACGAACTCTGTTCTCGGACGCGTGCGAAACCTCCGCACATCCCTTCCGCCTATAGGCTCAGCGGCGGACCGATATACTGGAACCCGTTGATAGCCTGTGAAGGGTCAAACAAAAACAAAGAGTCCACGCGAGTGGGCTTTTTGTTTATATGCAGTTACTTGGTGGTAAAAAATACCACGCACATTCGCTCAGCGAGTCACAGTTTGTTTCTCCGTAACAAGAAGCACATTATGCCTCTCCGCCGCTTCTTGCGCTGTCTCCTGATCGCGTCCAATCGAAACATCGTACGCATGCCGGTAGGCCACAAGCGCTGCATCACGCTCACTGAGTTTTTCGTGAAGTATGCCCTTATGGAGCCACGCCACACCCAGCATCTCGTTCTGCTGCACGGCGGTATTGAGGAATGTGGCGGCTTCATCCATATTGCCGGTGAGCAGTGCCGTCCAACCGACAAGATCTAAAACATCTGCAGATGTGTCGCCGAATTTTTCGCGCGAGGCGAGTGCAAGCGATCGCGCCTGCTCGATATCGTTACGGTGATCGATGAGGAGCTGAATGAGCATTCGGTACGAAGACGCATCTCCTTCTCCTTCGTCCACAACGGCATGCACCTGGCCGATCGCTTCTTCATACGCGCCGCGACGTACCGCAAGATCCGCCAGTTTTTCGCGCACGGGACGCTTGGGAGTAAAACCATTCTGCAAAGCATGTGAAAGGAATGTCGTCGCTTCTTCGGCATTTCCTTTATTCGCATGAACAAGTCCAAGGAAGTACTGTGTCTCTGCTTTTTCCGGATCCATGTCGTACGCACGCTCGAGCGAAGCAAGCGCCGCATCCTGCATCCCCATCATAAAACGCGAATAACCAAGAAGAATATGCGCATCACGATATTCCGGATCGCTCGCAATCACCTCTTCGAGAAGTGTTGCAGCGGCAGGCCATTCTCCGATTTGTCCGAGTGCCCGCGCAATGAGCGTTTGTAAATGATCCTCTTTGCCATCCTCGAAAAGAGCAAATTCATCGTACGCACCCTGTACCACTCGCGCGGAGTGCGCCATGAAAGGATCCGGGCTTTGTGTTAAAAGGGAAAGATGCTCCTTCGCCTCCCCATGATTTCCTTCGAGGATGGAAACGAGAAGGAGTCCGAATCGGTGTTCGCTTCGCTCCGGCTCTTTTGCAAACAATTCCCGGGCATCGGCGATACTCCCCTCACGCACGAGGAGGAGTCCGCGGAGCGCGGAGAGTGTGTACTCCGGAGCGCCGCGAAACGAGAGGAGTCCCAGCACCGATTCCGCCTTCTTTGTTTCCCCCGTCAGGAGTTGTACATCAAAAAGTCTTCGCATCACTGCAAGATCGCCGCCCTTCTCGAGCGCTAATTCATAAAGCGGAATAGCAGCGTGTGGACGACCCTCTGCCCGCTCGTGCTCAGCCTGTTCTAAAAAAATTTCAGCGGAGAGCGGCAACGATTCGCCTTCGGCATTGTCGATGGGAAGAAGTTTGTTCACTGCACTCTGCTGCCCAAGGACAAGGGCAATCAGCTTCGAGTTATCGGCAAATACAAATCCGGCAACAGCAAGAACAGCGAGCGAAGCAACACCTGCGAGAATATACGGGAGACAGCGCTTGGGAGATGAAAAAGAAAAATTCATCATGGCGGGAGAATCATACCATTGCTGACACGATGTTTTACTCTCCGAGCATTTTCTACAATATTTCTCATATCTTGATTTTATGAACAAAATTTGTATTCAATACATTTGATTTAATAGAATAATTGAATAGTATGTCAATTATGCCGATCGATGATTATACCAATGCAAGGGATATCGACAGAGATATGAGAGGAGATGCAGATATCGATGATAGTAAAGAATTCGACCTAACAGATGCTGAGCTTTCAGATTGTCTAAAATGGATTCGCGAAAGAGCAAAAACGCCAATGACGGTGTATACGGAAACGAAACCCGGCGAGAATACTCAGGAAACACAACCCGACATCAGCGAACCAAATTTACGTCCTACTACTACTCAATGCGATCCTCAGGTAATACTCAGTCAATATCAATACGCGGCTGATCTGAACAACTAGCGCATAGCACTCACTTACTCGTTCACCGATGGCATCAGTTCGCCATCTTCGTCGCCCTGCACAAAGCTTCGTGCGGCGGTTTGGGAAACATGGCGTGGTATGACGTTTTCCACTGCGCCCCATTGGGCCTCCATGCCGCTTGGCAAAATGATCGTGACTTGATCCCCGACTTCCGCACGGTAGAAAGTGACGGAAGCGAGAAGGACGCGGAATGATTTTCCTTCCGCGAGAACCTTGTATTGACCATCTTCTTGGATGAGCGCTCCAACGACTGTTCGGCGATCAACGGGGTGAATTTGTTTGTAGATGAATTTTCCATCATCCGTAATCGTGAGCTTCATGCCGTCTCCTTCTACAAGTTTACTCTTACTCGCATAGTTTGCGGGAACCGGATACGTCTGCCCGTCCGAATCCACCATGTTCTGGCCATCGAAAATCCCTTCGACCACTTTGCCGGACGCAGAACTTGCAGAAGGTGAAATCGATGCCTTCGATGCGAACCTCTGTCGCGACACGTCCTGCACACCCGTGAGCTCCGAGAGCATATTGCGCGCAGTTTTGAGCGAGCTCGTTGCAGAATCAATGAGTTCTTGAATGAGCAAAAGCTGATCGTCGGACATTGGTATGGATGTAAGAAGAATTAAAATGGAGAAACGCTGACGGCGAGCGGTGCGGAGGAGAGCCTGGTACGAAGTTCGTGTTCTGTGAGGAGCCCCGCTTGGGTACCGATCGCGCCAATGACGCTTTCGGCATTTATCATACCTGCGCTGAGCGCTGTTTGCAAGGGAAGGCTGCGCAGAACGGCCCATGTGACCCCGACTGCAAATGCATCGCCGGCACCAGTGGTATCGACAACAACTGCATTTGCCGAAGGCTTCGCCGAAAGAATGGAGAATCCATCGCTCATAAACGCACCGCGCGATCCATCCGACACACACATAATTTTCACCCCGGCTCGTATGCCGACCCTCAGAGCACCTTCGATGGAGGCGACTCTCGTAAATGCCATTGCCTCTTCTGCATTGAGAAAAAGAATATCCGTGTGGGAGAGGACATTTTTTTCGAGCGGTGCATCAAAGCCATTGCGAATTTGAGAACCCCCCGGATTCCATGCAAGCTTCACATTATCATCACACGCAAGATCGCACATATCCTCCATGATGACGCTCGACACGTCCGAAAGATGGTTGAGGAAGAGCCACCGGCTTTGCCGAAGTTTTTCCTTTGGAAGCACGGGTTTGCCGAGGTGCGAATTCACATTGGCGGAATAGAGGATCGTCCGATCTCCCGTGCTCGTATCGACGAGAATGATGGAAAAACTGGAAATCTCTCCTTCGACAATGATTGCCGTATCGGCGGAAACACCCTCTTTCATGAGGGTTTCTTGGATCTCCTTTCCCCACTCATCATCACCAATAACTCCGCAGAAGCGAGCGGAAAGATCGAGACGAGAAAAACCGACGGAGGTATTGGTTGCTCCGCCTCCGCAGCATTGCACGACATTTTCGATTTTGATTTTTGCGCCGAGCGGAAACTGAATAAATCGTCCGCCGTTCTCGCTTACCGTGTCATGCGGAGCACGCACAAACACGTCGAATGCCGCTCCGCCGATCGAAGTGATATCAACGTCGGTTTCGTGGGAGGCACGCATGGCGGTATACATACTACGATGGGAATGAATCCCCCATCAATGACAAAAGCTCACGCTCCAATCTCCATGCTCTGAACGCTCGCGAACCTGCGAACATTCCTACAATACCTCCGGCAATAAGAAGGAAGTAGATCGTCGATGCGCCGCTCTCCGGTATCGATTCGATCGGCGCAACATCATGAGTGTCGCGAAGAAGCGAAGAGCCATCCGGACCTCCAATGCCAGGCGGCAACGGATCGCTGATACCAATGCTGATCCCCGGCATGCCGTTCTCTCCCGGTGTCACGCTTGTTTCCACGGTATCATCCAGCACCTGTCCGTTCTTCTGCAGTGCAGAAAGCAAAAGGAAATAGGGAACGCCGTTGATGAGGTCGCGAAGCTCAAACTGAGCCATACTCCCAAGAACCCAACGTTCCTCCATATAGGAGCGGCTTTCGATCCCGTAGCGGATACGGTAGCGATCAATGTCGATGCCCGGGGGGGCAACCCATTGCAGCATGACGCCGTTCACCATGCCCTGCGCTGTCAGATCAAACATGGAACCGCGAAGCGCTGCAGAGACAACATCGCTCTTCTCCATGCTCTCTTCGCCGGCATCCGCAAGTCCGGTCACCGCAAAGTATGTCATTTGTCCAGGAGTAAGTCCTGTCAGCCGAATGGATGTCGATGCGGTATTCGTGTCGATAAATTTTTCGAGGTTCAGCGGCGAAGATCCAAAATACACGCGGTAGTGCGTTGCACCTTGCACGGGATCCCACGCAAGTTTGATCTCTTGATCGATGACCTCTGCACGGAAGTTTTTGACTGCAGGAAGTCCCGCCGTCCCTGCAGAAACTATAAGCATGGATGTAATCTTTGTCTCATTCCTTGCTGCATCAGTCGCACTGATCGTTACTGGATACTGATTTGGAGCCTCGGGCGCTATCAGCGTGCCTTCGTAGAGAGAAAATCCCTCCTCACTCCCGGGTTGTTTTTCGCTGAGTATTGCGGGAGCTCCCGTGGGAAGCGACGCATTCACCTGATGTTTTGATTCCGCTTCGACACTGACCAATACCTGCATGCCGGGCGTCGCTGATGCAGGAGTGAGAATCGGATTCCGCATCACAGGAACAGAGGAATCCACAGTGATCGTGATGTGATCGGAATCTTTGACGCGGTCTTCCGGGTCCCGCACAAAGAGCGTGTACGAAGACTCCGCACCTTCGAGCGTGGTGGTAAATACGAATGTTCCTTCTTCATCGGAACTCGTCGTTGCAAGTTTCGCTTCGATTCCTTCGTTGTCGATCGAATAGAGATCCAGATTTGTGTAGGCGGGGGCGGTGCCGCTGATAGTCACGGTGCGGCCCATGACGGCGCCCGGTTGTTCGAGGATCGTGATGGAACGATTTGCGGGAGCCGCCGTATGCCCCATCACCCATACCTTGGTCATACCGAAGATTTCGCTTGGATCCGATTCATCGCGGACAGTCACCGTTTGTTCGCCGGGAGTTTGGAACATGATCGTGAGCGGTAAAATCTTTCGACCACGGTCGCTGGCCTTAAATCGCACAAGTCCCGATGGAGTGACAGCATCCGGATCGGATGTTTCGATCGTCACGCGATCGACGTAATTCTCCACAACCCTTCCTCTGCGGTCGAGTGCGGTGAGGAGAAGATCCTGCTGCTCGTTAATGAGAATCGTTGCCGCAGAATCCCCTACCTGCACTTCAAATGAATCCACAAGTCCGTACTCCGGATTTGCGACTGTCTCTGCCTGTCCGCTCTTGCCGTACTCCGTAAGGAGGCTCGCACGAATCAGCTGTCCGAGCAGCGTCGTCACCGCATCCGCATTATGCGCCGGAGCCGCAGATGCAGCAGGAGGCGGAGGAGTCGGATCTTTGACATTGAATGTGAATGCCCTGTTTTCATCGGTCAATGTGTCGATGAGTTTGATCTCGACTGTTCCTGCCGTGTCCGGCGTAAACGAGAGATGGAGGTACCCTTCTGTATCTTCATCCAGCCGCATCACATCGCCATCGCCGGAAACAGCGATGAGTCGGCCGCTGGTTGGATTCCTGAATTTGTCGAAGTACCCTGCCTTCAGTTCGACTTCCTCATCTAAAAGAAACGGTTCGTTGTCGAGTGCAATAAGTTCCCACTGCACTGGAACATCTGCAAATATTTCGAATGATCCCTCCGCAATCATTTCGTTACTGCCATCTTTCACGCTCACATGGCAGACTCCGGCCTTCTCCACATCCTTCGATTGCAGAACAACTTCTGCATCGCCGCCATCCACATCCGCATTGCGTTCGAATGTCCTTCCTGCGCACTCGAAAATATAGAGGACACTGCTCCGTTCCCATCGCTCTAGGCCATCCACTCTGATCGTCTCCGGAATCCCGGCAACGGTATCGAATTCCTCCCAATTGACTGCGGATGCAGACACCGGGAAGCTGAGCGCGAAGAGCAAAGTAGCTAAAAGAATGTTTTTCTTCATAAATCTATATATTCTATCAAAATTTAGCAGTTTCCTCAACGGGAGGAATACCTTTGGAAAACCGTGTACCGAAATGTCAAATCGTTGCCTACAGTCGCATTCTTAGCGAAAAGAAGCCCATACGACCAAAAAACCAAGCGATGGGTCACGTGAACATCGGACTTGATCGACCCATTCGAAGTGTAAACCCTGCATGCATCTTCTGGTATGATCTTACGGCAATGGAACAGAAACGCATCCGCTACGGCATCCTTCTTTCGGCAATGTTCCTCGCAGGGTGCAGCAGTGGCGCAACATCGTGCAGCGATACCGTGCAGGTGAAAGAATTTTCCATGTGTCTTCTCTCGGACTGGGAACAGGTACCGGAGGAAGTTCTGCGCGCAGAGAATGTCCCAGAGGAAACGCTTGCGGCATTCCAGCTGAAAGTTGATCGCGGCGGCCAACGCGACAACATCGTCATCTCGCGGGAACGCGTAAAGAGCGGCGTTGCTCCGCTAAAGTACGCAGAGACGAATATGACCATCGTCGAGAAGGCGCCCGAGTACATGCTCACAGAGAAACGTGAACTGACGATCGATGGCGAGGACACCATCCTCCACATCTTCTCCGGCAGGCCTGTCTCCGATCTCCCTGCACGGAGGTTTTACCAAGTGAGCTTTGTAAAAGCGACGACAGGGTACGTTGTCACAGGAACACTCCCCTACTCCGTGGATGAGGAAATCGAACAGGGACTCATCACCATGCTCTCGAGCGTTTCGTTTAAGGGGGAAGAGAAATGATCGCACATCAATACGCAAGATTGAGTGCTGTGTTTGCGGTATACTCTTTAGAGATGGTCCGTTTACGAAACCTCCGTCGCCTAACGGCGCGCTTCCCCCTTCGCCTCTGGGCTTCGGGGGACAAGTCGGTCGGCAGGCAATCAGTAAGGCAAGGATCTGTTCTTTGATACTGTATGTCCATGGTCCGGTAGCCAAGCGGTAAGGCAAGGGTCTGCAAAACCCTCATACGCGGGTTCAATTCCCGCCCGGACCTCCAAACATTTCAGGAAATAATGTTATTACTCATCTTTTTCCCATTGTTGATCATATGGGAAGAAAATTCGGTCAGGAAAAGCAAGGAGACGAAAGGCTGGTCTACGTGCTGTAGTAGAAAGTTGGGGTAGATATTGCATTCCCCACTCGGGAAATTCTGCCCGCTGCTGAGTTGAAAGAGCAGCAAATTCTCTCGTATTTACAGCATAAGATCTTACAACTTGAGTTGCTTCTTCTAAGGCTCGCAAATGGACAATCTGTTGAGCTCGCTCAGGCAATCCCGTATTGCAGTTGAGTGTATTCCTTCCTAACGAGAACTGCGTATGAATAAGTGAGGGGAATTTCTTTCTCTTTTTTTCATTTTTCAATCGAGATGTTTCTCTATTTTCTTCCCAGCGACTAACATGAGTAAACTGGAGGGAATCATTTGAAAGATTATCAATAACCTCAGACTTAGTTCGCTTTCCCGATTTTTGAGCAACTACTGTAAAGATCCTGAAAGGAGAATCTCCTTCATTGTCCGTAGATCTTCCTATTCCTGTCCATTGCCTCCGCACTGTACAGCCAAAAGCAGGTAATGTTTGGTCGCAAAACCTTTCAAATTCTTCCTGTGTACACGCATCGCGAGGAATATTGATAATTAAAGTTCCCTCATCTCTAAGAGCATGTAACGCCCCACGAATAGATCTTGCTCGTTGACTCATTTGTACTTCGCCTGCTGGCGGAAGAGTCGCTCTTGCATAGTCTAGTTCATCCAAAACCACTGCATCCATAGAATTCTTTCGAATAACCCTATCTGCTACAAGTTTACCGACATCGGCAATGCTTCCAGTTACAATACGTGGTTCATCTCGATTCCCCTCTTTTCGGTATGCTGCTCTTCCTTCTTCTAACATGTACTCGTCAGCATCCATATTGAGAATACTTCGTTGAGTATTTGGTGCTATCCGTCGCAACATACGATCCAAAGAAAGACCTTTGGAGTGAACGTGCAGATAATTACTTCCCTCAAGCACATCTGCTTGTTCAAGTGCAGAGATAAGGCTGGCAGTATATCGAGTTCGATCTCCAGTCCCTGACGAATCGACTGTTTTAAGTCTTTGCCGGAACGCATCCTTGTGTCTTGACCAGAAATCTCTATATCCTCGCATTCCTCTATTTTGAAGCCAGCGCTGGATACGCTCCTCCATTTGCTCTGGAGAATCCAACTGAGACAAGATGCGAACATCGGGGGTATCACTATTACCATCTTGATCGCTTAAGCGCCGTATCTCAGCATCTGTAATCCCGCCCTGTCCATAGAGACAAGCTCGGACATCACGATATTTATCTTGAGCGTAATGAAAAATACCTTCTTCAATTGTTTGACGTGCGTAGAATACAGTCATATGTATGTCAGTATTTCCTGCTCGTAACGACCGCTTCAGAAGTTGCTGTGCTTGTGGTGAATTGTATGGCCACTCCAGAGAAATCATACGACGGATATAACGCAGGTCCTTACCAAGATCCAAACACGAACTGTGTGCGAAGATAACTGTTTTTGATGTACCAGTGCCATCGGATTCAGCTGCTTGAGCAAATGCTGCCTGCCTATCTCGCTCAGAGGTTTTCCCGTGAATGGTAAGAAGATGCACAGGAATATTATTATGTTCACGTGACCATCGTTCACAATATTCCTGTAATCGGGAACAGAAATAAAGCCCTTCCTCATCTGATTCCAGATCATCGCCATTGTCCTCCTGTCTGCGATCGCGCTCTCTCAGTACCGCTTGACTACGCATAAATTCTCCAACAAGCACAGTATTCTTTTGGCTCAGATCATCATGCAGCTGTATCGTCATGTAATCGAAAAGACCCGAACGCATATTTGGGTTATTACTCATAAGCTGAGGACAGCGAATTGCCAATAAACACGCGTCAATTTTCTGCTTGGCGTGCATAGTTTCATCATTGATGATCGTGCGGAGAAATTGGTATTCCTCGTCATAAAGATCATAATCGCAGACCGTCACAAACCGTTCCCATTCTTCGGGATCATCGAGAATAATCACTCGCTCAAGCATGTTTCGCATAACGGCAGGATGGAGACTATTTTGTCCATTCCTCCTTCTGTTTCCTCTCGTGCTTTCTTGTCCTTCAGTGCGAGGCTCCAGAATCTCTGCAACATTTCGTAGATCTCCCAAATGGTTTGTTGCAGGAGTTCCCGACATGAACATAACATTTCCTTGATCGTAGAGATTGGGAGTCTGATGCACTATCTCCCACGCAATCCTATTCCATGCACCATTTCCTTTCAGAAGCTGCGCTTCATCGAATACAACAAGTGTAAACGGAACTCCTGTTTGAGGATCTCGGTGGTTGATAATTCTCCTATACAAATTCTCATTTTCCCGTCTCGCATGAAGCATAGAATAAGGCCAAAACACAACATCATTAGAAAGTTCGGTATCAATTTTCTCACTGGTCATTCCACCCTCTACAACTCCAGTAGGAGGTTCTTCTCCCGGAACGTAATAACAATGATTGGGTGGTCCTTGAACTACTCCCGGCCGGACTCGATTTGGCAAATCATCAAGCACCATTTTGGGTGACACATAAAGCATCTTTCCTCTTGGTTGGTTATTCATGCGCCGCTGTTCATTGATAAGCTCAAATAACCACAGTGGAATAAAGGTTTTACCACCCCCTGGTTCTGGGGCAGGGTAGATGTGTCGCTGACGAAGTGCTTCAGCAACATTAATACGTTGCCTCCAAGATCCCAGGGGATGTAATTTACCTTGATGTTGAATTGTACGTACGAAACAAGGCAGAAGAGGCAAGTTCGCTGCTTGCTCGAAAAATGTTTTTCTCTCATTAAAGAGATCTTGATGTCGGGAAAATGGGACATTGGCACGTCGTGCCATTTCCCGCATTACTCCTTCTGCTTCATTTCCTGAGTTTTTCTTAACTCGCTCATGATGTTCAAGAGTATCTCCTCCTTGTGCGAGAAAGACATCATAGATTCGTTTACGAATCATTCTCTGCATGACACGTCTGATAGTTTGTCTCTCTAAGATTTCTGTATCATGATTAAGAATATCAATATCATCGTTACCTCCACTCGGCGACGACCTAGCGGAACGACCAAGATAACTCCTCAGGATTCGTACTGCTCGCGGGATTTCATCTTCCGATATCACTCCAGCTGCAATAAGCACTTGTAGGACCTCATGCTCACCAGCTTGCGCTGCGAGACTTATATAATCTTCGAGAGCCTCACGAAGCTCTGCAGCATTTCTTTCACGGCGGTTCTGTCCCCGTCTCCTTGTTCTTCTTCGCATTTCTCGGTCAGGATCAATATCATTCATCGTCAATCCTCGTCTTCGTACGTATTCACGAGCGACGGTAGCAACAATCCTTTTTCTACAAGCAAGCACCGGTTCGACAAGTTCTGGAGGAAGCTCACGCATGGAGGGCATTTGATCGACTTCGGTGCAGAAGTGTAGTAATTGCGGTATATCCTCAAATACTCTTTCCAAATAGAGTATTCTAAAATCCTCGACCGCAAGTCGGATAATTTCCGCCTGACGTGGTCTCTGCCGGATAAGTTGCTGAGCCTCCTCCTCTACGAAAGACATTACATGATCGCGAATGGATAGATTCATGATTTTTGATAGAGGAAATGAATTAATCCCTTCAATGTATCCGTCAAATTACTAATCGTTTCGATTGCGTTCCGACGCGCATGTGGTTCCTCATCTGCTCTTTGAACACGATTATGCAGTTCTAAAATTGTTGTCTGTAGAACTTCCAGATGAGCAATAGATTGTGTGAAATTATTGCCTTGGGTATCCACCCGTTTCTCTGCTGGTGCATAGAGTGAGAATCTCAGAGCAGCCAATCCATCCATTAAGTGATGTAATCTTTGTGCTGATTCTTGGTCTGCATCTTCCCAAATATGTAATTCCGTTATCCCTCCTCTCAATGCTTCGATGTATCGAAGACATTGCATGTATTGCTCTCGTGCAGTCTGACGCAATGGGATAAGAGCCTCGCGCTCGTGCACATCCAAAACAGTGGTCACTGTTCTCTGAACCAGAGAGGAGTAATCCTCAGATGCAGAAGGTACGCCATATGCACCAATCAGTCCGTCCGGCGTAGTTATACGAGAGAGGTCATTTGCCAAGTAATTGAGTACTTGTGCTCTAAATCGCTCCTCTGTCCCGGGAGGAAGTCCAAGAGTGGATACGTCAAGTTGCGCAGTTTCCGTGAAACATTCCTGTAGCTCCGAAAGTGCCAAGGGACCTCTGGCCTTAGCACATCGTGCGGCGATTCTCTGTGTAAGAAATGTCATCACAGTTTGAACTGCTCCATTAATCGCTGCTCCCACTTGTCCAATCTGCTCAGCATTCATTGCAGGAGTTATGCAAGAATAGAGAAACTGTCTGCAACGCTCTGTAAGGAGATTCTGGGCATACTGAATAAAGAATGTTTGATATTGCCCCATCTGAATGCGCGAATCATTTGTTGTTGCTAATGCTTGCCGCATTTCCTCTTGTTCCACTCGCCGCAAAGTCTGATCCTGTAATCGTTGCCTCAGTGCAATAAAGCGTTGGGCGAGGAAACCATGCATTACTCCCTTGAATCTACTTTGAAGCTGATCGAAAACCCATCCCAATCTCCCGAATAGCTGCTCGAACACATTGATGGAATTGACAGGTTGCGTATCCGTTACCTCATTTACACCAGCAATACAGGTATCCCTACATTGGTTGAGTAATGGTAGTAGACGCACCCCACTATCGACACTACCGAATCCTATGGCAAGAGGAAGTTCCTTTTCCAATGTTCTAAAAGCTCGTTGCACTTCACGAGTAATAATTTCCCCATTAAAGGGATTGGTGGTTAAAGCTTCTGCAAAACCGGGTGGTACTGGAAGCTGTAGCAGACTTGAGGTGCCCGGATTCGATAGCTCGGCTAACGCAAATTCATATTCGTCCGGTTCGGTACTTGCCGCTCTTCCTCGTGCCCCCTCTATTGCTTTAAGAAGATCACTCTGCTTATTCCATTCCAACATCGTTGCCCCCAATTTCATATCGCGTTCAAAATTATAAAAAACGTAACGATAACTTTCTTCTATAAGATCAAAATAATCTCTTGCCTCAATTAAGGGTACCTCTTTTCTCAGTGTATTGCATTCGTTCAATACACTGGCTTTTAATGTTACAAGTTCATCATGGGATATTTGATTTCCTTGTGTACTAAATAACTGTGCGATCCCCTCATTAACGCTATCTCTTGCCACGATTACTCTATCTTGTAGTTCGGGATCAATTTTAGCCAGAATCTCTGTTGCACCATTCTGGAGCTGATACATAGATACGTAACTCGCAAATTCTCCTCTTATTTTTTCTTTCGAAATTAATGCATATTTTTCTTTATTGCTTTCTGCAACCTCTTCTTCAGTTGTCTTTTGCGAAGTTGAATTTCTTCGAAAATTCCACATTCTTTTTCGTAGAACCCCTGTAAATCTACGATATTCCCTGGCAAATACCGCACATCCTGCTTCATCCAATGTATTACCCAATCCCTCTACTGTACCTTCTCTCACGATCCTCTCTCGCTTTGAAAGATCTAAGGCACCCTCATCTAAAATGAGAGGAACCGTTATAAGAGCAAAAAGTTCTTCGAACGAAGAAATTTTCTCAGGTTGTTCTCTCATGAGCATTCTAATAACTCTCCCATGAGCTCTCGCATTGCTTTTTGCTAAGCTTTTTCCTCCAAATTTTGCATACTCTTGAGTATAGGATCGGCAAAGCCTAACCATAAAGGGGCCAAGCTGTTGCTCGATTTCGGCCAATGTTAATACATCTGCTCTTTCTGTTAATACCTTTGAATCAATGTCATCTTCAGAATAACCAATATCCGTAGATAATAAGAGTCCGTCAGCATTAAATCCAACTGATTTACAAATCATATCAAAGCGATTGAGGAGAATTTTTGCCACACCTTTTCCGACATAGGGAACAACAAGCCTAGTAACCATATCCCCATACTTCGGTGCTGCGACATCTATTTCTTTTTGAAAACGATCGATGTCTTCCCGTTTATACAAAAGTGGAAATCTCTCTGCAACTTGCTTTACATGTTGTACATACTTCGTATCTTCTCTTACAAAATGTCGACCATGAGTGCTGTTTGCAAAACGTTTGTATTTTAATTCGTTGTCGTCTTTTTCCTTAAACCAACCTTCTATATTTGATTCATGAAACTCCTTCTCATGGTCTTCCAATTCTTCTATCAAATCGCTTCGCCATGCCATTGGTTCATGAATATCATTTCGTGCTTTCAATGAATACTTCTCTGACACTAGCGCATCGATTTCTGCAATAGCAGCAATCACACTTGCACGAAGATTTGCGGCAAATATTTTCATATTTATCATCTGGTCTTCTACATGAACACGTGCACCAGTAATGACATCCCTAATCGAGACGCTTTGATCTACGCCGGGAAATGGCTCAGAAATTTCGGCAACCATCTCATTGTACATTTGCCTCTGACCCTGAGACAAACGCCTCAATGCTTGCGCAAGCTCGTTTTTACGTCTTGCCGCGAACAAATCAAAGCAACGAAATAATTCGATCTGATCATCTTCGCTTACTATGATCATTCTATCGACATCATCAAGCAAGCTATCTATTGTTTCTTGTAGACGTTCTATATAGATCATATTGTCAATTACCTGCGACGGAAAATCATCCTGAATACTTTTCATTCCTGTTTTCAACTTCAGCATTATTCCTTCAGGAAGCTTGTCTTTTTCGTACGTCCATGTGCTAATACGATTGGTGAATGTTCCAAGATGTTTCTGCCAGACCCCTTTTAATTGATTAATAGGAAATCCGTCCTCTTTATTCGCAACCCCTTCTCCTACTGTTAATTCTATTTGCGACAATTCTTTTTCAGCAAAAATGCGTTTTATTCTCTCGAATATGCCATCGTACTCTCTTTGCTCATTCACAATAAGACTCTGCTCTGATTGTGAATTCGCTTCTCCGCGAATAAGAGAGAAATATCCTTCAATTTGCTTTTGCAATGGGTGCAAATCAGTACACAGCACGGAAACTTCTGGACAATGTTTCGCAAAAAGTGTTTCTATAGTTGCTCTGTGCTCATCGATAAGATGATGGAGCGAAATAAATCTGCTATGCATAGAGTTAAACGCCATGCCTATCCAATTTTGGATCGTCTCCCTCTTCAGTTTCTTAGTGCCAAGGGATGGATTGCCGCTTTGGATCGGTTCTTCATGCATGAAAATGATACTTTACAGAAATGGTAAAGTATTGTAATGTAAAAATTGCTCTTGTCAATTATCATTAAGGTGAGATTCGCCTCAAATAATGTCGTGAGAACATAGACTCCTAACAGGGTATTATTGCCGTTGTAATCCACTCCAAAGCAGACCTCCAAACACAGACTCAATTCCTTGATATACTAAATCATAAATACCATTCCCCCCGTGCCTCCACAACAGACATTTTCGGGAGACAAAAAATTTGGCGTCAGTATTCTTGGCGCCCTCGAGAAGAAACTGATTCTTTGGATTGTTCCAAAAGTCCCGCAATGGATCCACACCTACCACCTCACACTCTCCACGCTTCTGTGGAGCGGAGGCATCATTCTCTTTAGTTTCCTTGCCCGCGAAAACATACAATGGTTGTGGCTCGTCTCACTGATGATTTTTTTCCAATACGTCACAGATTCCATTGATGGCACATTGGGAAAAATGCGAAATACAGGTCTCGTAAAGTGGGGATTTTACATGGATCACTTCCTCGATTATCTCTTCCTCTGTTCTATCCTCATTGGCTACGCCATCCTTCTCCCCGAAACACATAATCAGCCTCTGTTCTTTATTTTGGCTGTCTGTGGAGGATTCATGGTTCACTCATTCCTCGCCTTCGCGGCAACCAATCGCTTTAGCATCACATTCCTCGGCATTGGACCAACGGAGCTTCGCCTGCTCTTCATCGCCATTAATACCATCCTCATTCAGCTTGGAAAAACGCATCTCGCAGCATCACTGCCATATGTACTCGGATTTTGTGTCATCGGACTTATTGTGGTTGTCTACAAAGCACAAAAAGAAATTTGGGATATCGATATGCAAAACAAGAAATGAGAGGATTCTTTCGCAACTACTCATGCCACGTACACACTTCTTCCAGAGTCTTGTGATCGTGATCGACAACACCATCTTTCTCTCCACCCTTTGAATGCCCGATCATGACCCCGCCAATGATGACCTGAGTTCGAGGAATGTTGAGGATCTCCGCAGCCTTACCATGTTGCAGCGATACCCAGCAACTCCCAAGACCCATGGCAGTGGCACCGAGGAGAATATTTTCGACGGCGGAAACGCAGGAGTATTCAAGCTCCCGCGGATTCCAGAGAACATGCTTCGATTCCGGCAGGACTGATTTTTCGCACGTCACGATGATGAGCGCTCCTGCCCCCTCTACGAAATTCCCGTAGCAGGAAGTTTCTTTAAGCTGACAACAAAGCTTGGGGTTGAGAATAATGTGAAAGTGCCACGGCTGCGTGTTTTCGACACTCGGCGATAGGAGCGCGAGCTGTAGGAGCGAGTTCACCTCTTCTTTTGTG
This sequence comes from Candidatus Peribacterales bacterium, assembly GCA_035289645.1. Taxonomy (GTDB): domain Bacteria; phylum Patescibacteriota; class Gracilibacteria; order Peribacterales; family Peribacteraceae; genus DATDWC01. Next base: position 11,412 of record DATDWL010000017.1, on the reverse strand, counting down.
AGCAGCTGATCGGAGTAAAACCGAACGCTCTTCCGTTGTTTACAGAGCCTGTGGAATGCTTCGAAGTCCATTGATACGACAAAGTTACAGGACAATGCCGCTCCTGAGCAAGGTATGGAAAACCAAACTCACCAACCATTTTGATTCTGCTATGGAAAAAATGACCATTTGCGCTCAATACTGAACATTTCACACGCTTAAAGTATGAGTGGGAAACACTGGCGGTTTTCGCTTTGGTGGCCAATATCAGAAAGATTTTCACTCATCAGTGCAGGCTTTTGTGAAGTACCACTCATGCCAAAGTATTACCCCCCCCTACTCGCATCCTGCGAACAGTTTCCAGAAAGCCACTATGTGGTTTTGTACGAACTTTTCCATTAGTCATGAGGCTAAGAGAATCAATGCGATCATCAACATGCCTCAAGAAATTGGCTATGGCTGCAAACTCTCTCTCGAGCTCATGTGATGTTTCACCAAATTCAGCTTGTTGATTCTTATAGTACAAATCATGCTCAACCTCCGACCATGCATGCTCCAACAATGTTGTAATTTGTACCTCACACCGTAAGTTGCGAAAGCGACGATATTCCGCAAAATGACGTCTGCGGTCGTGGAGTGTCACTACCAAATGTCGACAGCAGTATCCCAAACTACCAAAGCAGTCTTCATAACGCTTGCGTACATCCAATTCTTCGATGACATGAAACTCGCGACGGAGAAGATCAACAACGCGTTGAATATCGGATTTGAAGTACAGAAGCACACGGGAGCCGGCAAGATCATCGATGTACAACTCATCCTCTTTGTTCTCATCTATTTCAATTTTATCCTGTATTTTCTTACGAAGACTCTCCATATCTTTTGCACGTGCGGTAATGGAGTGAAATTTGATCCCGCTATCTTCCACAATCAACCGAAGAAGCTGACCAATAGAATGGGCAAATTCATCGTGAATCCTCAGGGTTCCTTTTCCGATTGGAGCAAAGAATCGGTGTGGCGTCATTGTGATGGGAAAAATGAATAAAAAGTTCTCCCAAAGATCAAACAAAATCACTTCACTTGAAATTCATTAAAAACCACGAAGCGGATATCGTCACCATCAACGGTAGCAGTTACTCGCGCTTTAACTGTTATATGACCATCTTCATAGGCCACAAGAGCGGAATTATTCGTATACCATTCAATACTCGTTATGTAGAAGGATCCCCCCAGAACACTGGGAGAAGTTTTCACGTACTCATTGATATGGCTACCAAGGTAGGCTTCCACTTTCTGCTTATCCAAAGCTTCGAGCGGAGGATAATCCTCCGATGTATTCATCGAGGCACTACTCTCATATTCATATCCATCTTCTTCTATTTTTATGGCTTCATCATCGGAAACCGAATATTCCGGCATGTACATTTCTTGAGCATTCAAAGCGACAAAAGCAAGAACGAATGCTGTAACAATGACAAGAAATATGAGGGTCACAAGCAGGGTTATATTTCTGGAGTCCATGGAGGAAGGGGGGAAGAAGTAAAAAATAATTTGATCATAATGCATTAAAAAGTTCGTATCGTTTCAAAAATAATCAATGCTATGACGCATGCGATATATGATGCATATGACTTTCGTCATCGAATACATCATCGTAGAATGCAATAGAAAGAATGCGAAGGAGAAATAAAACAGCAATTAAATAAATGAATGCAGCAATCAGAATCGACCACTCCAACACACCAAGACTTGGCACAACAAGCGGTGGGAAAATATTCTGGAACGGCATTATCAGCGGCTCTGTGAGTGCATAGAACCGAGAAACAAACATATTTCCACTATTTGCGCCGAAGAGCTTAAAAAGGAACCGAATCGTCAGCACAAGTGCCACAACATCGATCAAGAAGTAGAGGAGAGAAAACGGCATGGAGATGTAGCGTTTCATGATAAGTGTGGGGAAAGAAGTAAAAAACACTTCCACAGATTGTAGACGAGTTCACTCATAGATTCTTACAACCCTTTATTGACCGGAGATTCGGCATCAATCTCGTCTTGTTGATCCCAATAGGGATGAATCGTTTCTCTCCGAAAAGATTTTCGCATCCACGGCAGTACAGTAATCGGATCAATAAATTGATTCAATTCATCAATAGAATCAACATACCCACGAACATCTTGTTCCTTTCCACGATGAATACCAAAATGAAGATGCTTGCGTGTCATCCCACTCTCTCGGCTATGAGCGGGTGCCAAGTGAGCGATCTGTTCACCTGCTGTCAATATTGATCCAACCTGAGGCAAATTATCTAGAGCCACATGTCCATAGAGAACAGTGACATCGTCGTGATCGAGAACACACCGATGAACAATAAGACCGCCATATCCTGTAGCAAAACTACTGTATATCACTTCTCCTGCACAAATCGCGAACACAGGTACATCTTCGGAAAGTTCTTCAGCACTCACTTCGAAATCAACTGCTGTGTGGTATCCCGTAAAATTCTCAGGCGGATGAATAGGATTATATGCAGGATCAGGTGTCACATACAAACCAAACTCAAGTGGCGTTGCCCTCTGCGATGCATTGGAAAGTGGATTTGTCGCCTCTTCTACACATGCGGAGAGGAGAACGCCAATGAAGACGACAGGGAGAAGTGAGAAATATTGCCATGAGCATGGGGGACGTGCGCGTTCCCGATCAAAAAGACGAAGGGAGCAATGGCGAAAAAGCGGCGTAGATTCCGCCTCATACAGCCTGAGGAAATTCTCCTCAATTCTGCGTGAAGGCATGACGGGGATTGTACACCAAACTCACTATACAGAATAAGAATGATTCTTATCACCTCTTGTAAGATCATTGGCGGTATTTCGTCAGCACTTTGTGCATCAAAGAAAATACGGTGCAGCTTATTTTTTCCCAACATTCTTATGACGAGATACACGAGAATTATCGTCGGCATTTCCCTTTTTTTGCTGGGTCTTACCAATACAATAATCGCATATGCAGCAACAGTAGAAGTGAACGCACCACCGACAAGAATGGAATGTGAAAACATGCTCTCTCCCGCTGCTTTTGCTGCACAAGAGCAGTACGAAGATGCACTTTGGTATCGTCAAAACCCTGTTCATCCCCACATATATTCATGGCTGCAGGCACATAGTGCATTCCAGTCCGCACAGAATAAGGAGAGAATAAAGCATTCGCAGCAAATCATTGCATGTGACAATCGCATGAAAATGCGAGAAAAGGAAATTGAAATATCCACAATGGAGGTACATGCATTCCGACCGAACAAATCAACACTCGGTGAACTGCTTCCGGTTTTTCTCGTTGTCACAGGTGGAGAAATTCATCCCGTGGCAAAATTGCGCGGCACAACAAGAACCATTCATGACGAGGTCATCTGGCGCGACATGGATGTTGCCTTCCGCCGCCTCACGCGACGATCACTCATCCAAAAAACGGAAGTTCAAAAAAGAGAGAGGTTGTTCTTTCTCTCACGCTAGCATCTCCCATGCCCCCGCCATTTGGCACGAACGAAAATGAGGAAATACCTTAGGGAATCATGGATTCCAGCAACAATCACTGTAATGGGTGCATGCGTTGCACGGCAATAGGAGCGAAACTCCCTTGCAAAACTACTGGAAATAGGGGAAAACCTGTGGCACCATCCGCGACTGTCATTCCCCGTCATCTTATGCACAATGAAGAAATCGACCTCATCAAGCACGACCTCAAGCAAGTGATCAATCTGAAGTTTGATCGCGTTACCGGCCGTACCGGCGGATTTGATGAGGAAATCGTGGATGACGAGGATGGAAAATTGGCGCTCTTCGAAGATGTTGCAATCCGTGAACTCTTGGATGCTCTCGTCAGCGAACAGGAGGAAAAATTGTTTAAGCTAAAGAAGACCCAGCACAAGGATTACGATGATCTCCTAAAGGAAGAACTCGAAGATGTCCTGCGCGAAATGGCCGTGGAAGCTGAAGAGGTAGCGGTATAAGTGGGGTATACTTAGACCCAATGCTCCCCTTTGTTATTGCCGTCACGATTGTGCATATCCTCTCGCTCATCTTCATGGGTGTCATGATTTTTGAATACCTGCACATTCACGAAAAACACATGATTCTCCTCTATTCATTCGGTGATCCCCACATTCTCCATAAACGGTGGAGGAAGTGGCTCCTCATGGGGGCGTATGCATTCTTCACGCTCGCAATCAGCGCGACAACCATTGCATTCTTGCTCTACCTCTTCCGCTTCCTCCCATGAACCCTCAGCCTCAGGAACAGCTCATCAGAGCATTCAGTACGCACTGGATAAAGTATTGGGGGCCGGCTGCGGCGTATGTCGTGCTCACAGGGACAGGCATGCTGCTCTTCTTCCTCGCGATCATGGCTGCGTATCACGCATTCGTGCTCTCGCAGATTACCTTTATCGCAGGACTCATCATTACGCTTGGCATTCACCACTGGTTTTTTCACTTCGTCCTGAGTGACAGCATGGATGACATCATCATCACGAATAGGCGCGTAATTTTTTTAGATGTCGATCTGCTGTTTTGCGATGATATCCGCGAAATCCAGTTGGAACACATTATCGCGGTCGAAGCGAGAAAACATGGTCTGCTGCAGAATATCTTCCTCTATGGAACGCTATGGTTTGATACCGGAGGAAGCGAAATGCTGGAAGGCAGAACACTTCCCCTCGTTCCACGCCCCCACAGCATCGCAAACGAAATCACCATTCTCCTGCAGAAGAAAAATAATCAATAATTACATTCCGGTAAATTCCCTCCAAGGAGTCACCGCAACATCATCGATGGAAACGGAATCCATAGCTTCGACAAGTCTCTTCGCAAGCTGCACATTCGTGAGTAAAGGAATGCCGCGATCAATCGCAAGACGCCGCATTTTGTAGCCATCCGTCATCTCCGCGCCACTATAGTGCTGCGGAATATTGATGACAAGGTCGAGGCGCTTCTCCGTGAGGTATTCGCGAATATTCGGTCCGCGCGGTTCGCTGAGCTTGTAGAGTAAGGCAGAGGGAATGCCACGAGATTCCAAAAACGCGTGTGTTCGTTCCGTGGCATACATCGCAAATCCCATTTCGTGGAGCTTGAGGAATGTCGGCGCCATCTCCACTTTGTCCTCCAGAGATCCAACCGTGACAAGAATGTTTCCGCCGGTGCGCACTGGAACAGCACCCTTCTGGACTGGCTTCCTCGGGAGCCTAAACCCAACAGAAAGGAGTGAGATGAGAAATGCTTCCGCCGCGGTATGCCCAAAGCATCCCACCTCCCCCGTACTCGCCATTTCTACCCCAAGGCGGGGATCTGCGCCCTTGAGCCGGGCAAAGCTAAACTGCGCCGCCTTCACGCCAACGTGATCGAGATCGATGGTTTGGTATCGAATATCAGTAGGCGCGACATTCAGCAATGCCTTGGTTGCGAGCGCGATAAAGTTGATATTCGTGACCTTGCTTGCAAACGGGAAACTGCGACTTGCACGGAGATTGCACTCGATCACTTTGATTCGATTGTCTTTTGCAAGGAGCTGAAGATTGAACGGTCCGGAAATATTGAGTGCACTCGCAATCTGCTTGCCGATAATCTTGATGCGATTGAGCGTCTCCATATTAATCCGCTGTGGTGGAAGCACGATCGTCGCATCGCCAGAATGCACGCCCGCGTTTTCGATGTGCTCTCCGATGGCATACAACAGAACCTTCCCATTCTGGGCAACCGCATCAAACTCGATTTCTTTTGCTCCAAGCTCGAATTTGGAAACGACAACCGGCGCCTCGCGCGAGACAAGCGCTGCTTCTTCCAAGAACCCCTGTAAATCCTCCGCGGAATGCACCACCGCCATCGCAGCACCGGAGAGGACATAGCTCGGTCGCACAATGACGGGATATCCGCACTCTCCTGCAAAACGCTGCGCTGCAACGAGGTCCGTAAACTCCTTCCACTCCGGCTGATCGACATGCAGCTCGTCAAGGAGCGAGCTGAATTTATGCCGATCCTCTGCACGGTCGATATTCTCGGACGTGGTCCCAAGAATGGGGATACCGACGTTCGAAAGTTTCTTTGCAAGAGAGTTTGGTATCTGGCCGCCCATTGAAACAACGACACCTTTCGGCGACACGCAGTCTGCAATATCGAGCACGCGCTCGAACGACAATTCATCAAAAAAGAGTGCATCGCATTCATCGTAATCGGTACTCACGGTTTCCGGATTGCTATTGATCATGGATACTTTAAATCCTTGCTTCTGCAACTCCCGCACACACTCGACGCAGCACCAATCGAATTCGACGGATGATCCAATGGAATATGGACCTCCGCCAAGCACGATCGCACGCTTCTCCCCGGCTTCCAATTCGATATCATCAACGGATCCGTGGTAGGTCATGTATAAATAATTTGTTCGAGCAGGAAACTCAGCTGCAAGCGTATCAATCTGGCGAATGACGGGCTTTATTCCATGGGACAGACGATCGGAGCGGATGTTCTCCTCCTTCGCATCACGGAGATCTGCAATCGCCGAATCCGAGAAGCCATGGAGCTTGGCGCGGCGAAGCAGCGATGATTCCAGCGCATCTGCCTTCGTGCGCGTCAGCTCTCCTGCAATATCGGTACAGGCCTGTATGCGGGATAGAAACCACCGATCAATGCCGGTCATCATCGCGATTTCCTCTACCGAAAGAATGTTTTGCCGCAGTGCCTCGGCAATGGCAAAAATTCGCCGCGGCGTCGGGCGGCGCACTTCCTTGGAGAGATCGGAGAACTTCATCGGATTCGGCACGAGCCCCTTGGCACCGATATTGATCATGCGAAGCGCCTTCTGGAGTGCTTCTTCGAACGTACGGCCGAGCGCCATCACTTCTCCGACGGACTTCATCTCGCTCGTCACAAGATCGGAAACGTGGTGGAACTTCTGCAAATCCCATCGCGGAACTTTGACAGCGACGTAATCGAGCGCAGGCTCAAAATCCGCACAGGTCACCTGCGTTATGGCATTACGCAGCTCCGGTAATATTTTCCCCAATGCAAGTTTTGCGGCAACAAACGCGAGCGGGTATCCCGTCGCTTTAGAGGCGAGCGCCGAGGAGCGCGAAAGACGCGCATTCACTTCGATGACTCTATAGGCGCGGGATTTTGGATCGAGCGCATATTGTATGTTGCACTCTCCGACGATGCCAAGATGTCGCACGACTTTGAGTGCGATGGAGCGCAGCATCTGGTATTCGAAGTTATCAAGCGTCTGGCTCGGCGCAACGACGATGGATTCCCCCGTGTGTATGCCGAGCGGATCCACGTTCTCCATATTGCACACCGTGATGCAGTTATTCGCGCTATCGCGCACGACTTCGTACTCGATTTCCTTCCACCCCGTCAGATCTTCTTCCACAAGTACTTGAGGCGATTCGACGAACGCAACATCAAGGAGCTCATCAAGCTCCTGCGGATTCATTGCACGACCGCTCCCTTTGCCGCCGAGAGCAAACGCCGCACGGATAATCAACGGAAAACCGATATCAGTGGAAGCGCGAATCGCCTCTGCCTTCGAGTGACAGGCGGATGAGCGTGGAACCGACACATCGATCGATTGGAGCTCTTGATTAAAGAGCGCGCGATCCTCGGTCTTGCGTATCGCTTCCACCGGAGTGCCGAGAACTGTGATGGAGTGTTTTGCAAGTATGCCCTGATCATGAAGTTCGATACCGCAATTGAGTGCCGTTTGACCGCCGAAGCTCAGCGCAATCGCATCCGGCTTTTCCCGCTCGATAACCTTAGTCACAAAGGGAATAGTGACCGGATAGAAGTACACTTCGTCAGCCAAGTTCCAGCTCGTTTGATTCGTCGCAATGTTTGGATTCACCAATATAACGCGTTTGCCCTCCTCCTTGAGCGCTTTAATGGCTTGAGAACCGGAATAATCAAACTCCCCCGCTTCCCCAATTTTCAGCGCACCAGATCCAAGGAGCAGTACTGTTCGAATATTGGAAAAATCACCTCCCCCAGCCTCACCGGCCATAGGGGAGCCTGTTCCGACGCTCTCATCCTGCATGGTCCAGTGCAGAGTACAGAGCGGAAAGAGGAAACACAAGGAAGAAAGATGCAGACATGTTTACCCTTCCATTCGCAATTGTGAAATCCGTCCCAGTTCGATACTCTGAAACGAGTATTCCCCCATCCACTATGAAATACAGTGCGCTCCTCTTTGCCTCGATCCTCATGACCCTCCCTGTCGCATCGGGCGCCAGAGTAGAATCGAGTGATCAGATGCTGCCAGAATCACCCGCTCTGCAGTACAACGAAGATGGTATGAATAGTGAAGCGGCGCTCCGGAACGAACGGAGAAATCCCTGCGCAGGGAAGCTCGGTTCCGAACTTCGCGCTTGCATCATGGATGCAAACCGAAAAAATCTGAACTACGGAAGCAGGAAAACGCAAATTCTAAAAAATAGAGGTGCATCGTCGCGAAGAATTTCCGCGCTCTCTGTCCGTGCCAAAGAGAAAAAGAGTTTTTCCGACTCTCCTGTGGATCCCGGTATGCGCGTCGATCTCACGGAGCGAGTCATCACTCCTACGCGGCTCATTGAATACCTCGGGAACCCAGATAGGTACGAACGCATCAAGAGCGGTCCGCTCATCAGGCGCCGTTCGACGCCGGTGGAAGGGAGGCAATTCTTTGGTACCGCTCCAATTTGCTCGCGCAGAGACGGGCTCCAGCTCATCCAATGCCTTCAAGATCTTGGCGTCGAAGTCTCGCCAGAGACGGTCGATCCGCGTACGTACGACATCTACGAGCGGCTCTACACGCGGTAAACCGATGGCGTTTAATCACTGTGGGATCTCCCCTTACGGCTGCGTTATTCTGTTCGCTATCTTTTCCCTGAATCCATCAAGCATATCGTGCATCCGCAACTCATCATGATCAAAACTCAGTAAACCTCTTCCCTCTAATGAAACCATTGCTCCCTGTACCTCATCCGTATCATCGTCAGTGAGTTTGGGGCACGGATGAAGTTTAAGAAGTCCTTCGACTGCAACAAGAGCATGAATTTTCCCCCAAGTGACGTGTCTCACTCCCGTGAGATGCAAGCCTATGACCTGCTCTATAACTAATCTTTCCAGTGGAGTAAATTTTTCATCGGTGATTCGCTCCAAGAATAGCCGTGCATCACTCAGCAGGTTTTCCTGATTGGAACTTTCCGCTTGTGATGAAGGAGGTCTTCTCTTAACCATAGAGAAGACTCTATACTTTATGTATGAATGTAGTCAAATACTAAAGATGCAATCCAGATGAGTTCGATTCAAGAAATAACTGATGAACGGCTGAAAGCTCGGGGAGTAATTCCGGATGGAACGTAGAGACAAGCACGCTACCCTGCCTGCAGAGCACCGGATCACCATTCTGCATAGCAAGAACTTCGACCGTGTTCCCAACCCGAACGATGCGCGGAGCACGGATGAATGTTGCAACGATTTCTTCCGTGGAACTCCCAAGATTCAAGGAAATCGTTTCCTGAAAACTCTCTGTCTGTCTTCCGTACGCGTTTCTCTCCACCGAAATATCAATGAGTTTGAGAGAGGTAACACTGCTATCGCCGACAATTTCCTTCGCGAGGAGAATTGCTCCGGCGCAGGTGCCGTAGAGAGGAAACTTCTCTTTTTTGGTTCGATCGATGATGGCTTCTCCCAATTTTGTCTCCTCCAAAAATTTTCCGATCACTGTGCTTTCCCCTCCCGGAATAATGAGTGCATCCACATCACGGAATTCTTCGATGGAGCGAACATCTTTCGACTCTACACCAAGATTTTTGAGCGCTTGATGGTGTTCCAAAACATCACCCTGAAATGCGAGGACACCAACGACCATGACTGCAGTGTAACGGTAATCAAATTTTGAGTGGAGAAAAAAGGCTTGGGCTATGGTTAGGGCTGGAGTTAGGCCTAACCACAGCCCTCATTCATCGTTCCTGCATCGCAACTTCCAGCGTGCGGATCTCGAGCCCCTTCATCCCCTCTCCCGCCATTTCCGCAGCTTTGAGCAAGCCTTTTGGATCACGCCAATGCATCACCGCTTCGACGATCGATCGCGCCTGCTTCTCTGGATTTTGGGATTTAAAGATACCGGATCCCACAAACACGCCATCACATCCAAGCTGCATCATCAATGCTGCATCTGCGGGAGTCGCAATGCCACCCGCAGCAAAATTCACGACGGGTAGCCTGCGAAGCTTCACCGCTTCTTCGACAAGCGAAAGAGGAATACGCTCCTCCTCAGCGAATTTGCGTGCTAACCGCTTACTGCTTACAGCTAACAGCTTAAGAGCTCCCGTTATCGCTCTCATGTGCCGCACCGCCTCCACCACATTCCCTGTGCCTGCTTCTCCCTTCGTACGGATCATCGCAGCGCCCTCGTGAATTCTGCGAAGCGCCTCTCCCAAATTCCGTGCGCCGCAGACGAAGGGAATTGTGAATGCAGATTTTTCGATGTGTCTCTCCACATCCGCGGGCGTAAGCACTTCCGATTCATCGATGAAGTCGACTTTGAGCTCTTGAAGGATCTGCGCTTCCGCAGTGTGGCCAATCCGGCACTTTGCCATGACTGGAATCGTCACGGCAGCCTGAATCTCTTTGATGCAACTTGGGTGCGACATTCTCGCCACTCCCCCATCACGCCTTATATCCGCAGGGACACGCTCAAGCGCCATCACCGCTACTGCACCGGCAGATTCCGCAATCCGTGCCTGTTCGGCATTCGTGACATCCATAATAACTCCCCCTTTAAGCATTTTCGCTAGGCCGGATTTAAGTGAGAAGTTCCCCTGCACCATGATGTCACCATCATACCGAGGATTCTGCATATTGGGGGAGAAAATTCTGTTACAATTTGGTCATCGATCATTTCATCACTACGATTCTTGCATGGGGCTGTAGCTCAATTGGTAGAGCACCTGCTTTGCAAGCAGGGGGTTAGGGGTTCGAGTCCCCTCAGCTCCACCACACTTTGCTCGCTGAGGCGAGCTTCGCGCCTGCCCTTCCATAGTCCAGAGACGAAGGAGGGTGGCGAGCCACAATTCGCCAATTACGACATGGCGAAGTATGCCCCCGCGGAGCCCCGCGAAACGCAGTGAAGTGGGGCGGAGTGGGGCTATTTGATGTATATTCATACGCTATGCATTACGTGTACATTCTTAAGTTAGAAAATAATCAACACTATGTTGGTTACACAACCAATATCGATGATCGACTTGCGCGACACATGCGTGGCGAAGCATGCAAAACGACCGAAAGAATTGCTGTTGATTCTTTAGAATTCTATGCAGCGTTTCGAAGTGAAGAGCGTGCACGAAGTTTTGAAAAGTAGCTGAAAAGCTCATCCGGCTTCGCATTCAGGAATAAGAGGCTGCTCATAAAA
>DATDWL010000016.1:0-103458 GCA_035289645.1 Candidatus Peribacterales bacterium | reverse complement strand
ATGCTGAGCGGAGCGAACGAAGACGAAGCACGACGACGCGCCTCCGCTCAGCATGACACTTTTTTACCTCTTCTCTTTGGCATTGTCCAAGGAGGACTCGACCCCGCACTTAGGAAGAAATGTGCAGAGGAACTTATTGCCATCGGATTCGACGGCTACGCACTTGGAGGACTTGCGGTTGGGGAGAGTCCGGAGGAAATGGAATCCATCGTCAAAGAGATCGCACCGCTCTTACCCACCAATACGCCCCGCTACCTCATGGGTGTTGGTGATATCGAACAAATGCGTCGCGGAGTCGCCTACGGCATGGATATGTTTGATTGTGTTCTCCCTGCGCGAGAAGCACGGCATGGACGACTGTTCCTTTCGGATGGAAGCGAAATCACGATCACGCGGAATGAATTTAAGAACGATCACTCGATCATCGATCCCGATTCCCCAAGCGAGCTCAGTCGCGAGCATACGAAGAGTTATCTGCGGCATCTCTTCATCGCAGGGGAGCGCTATGCAGAAACAATCGGCATGATGCAAAACTTGGGAGTGACGCTGAAGATGATGCAGACACTGCGAAAAGAGATGGAAACTTGAATACCATTCAAAAATGGTCAGCAGGCATATTCCCGAAGAGATTTCCTGCTGACCGCGCTCTGTTTCTAAGCAACGGCGAGAACCGCTGCTGCACTGTGTCCGAAGGTGTGTTCGATGAGAGCATCATCGAGTGCACGCCACCCGCGAGGATGGCCTTTCGGCACGAGTACAGCGTTCAGCCGGGAATCGGCCTGTTATGTGTTTGCCGAATTTATATGGCGGGGCTGACGGGACTCGAACCCGCGACCTTCCGCGTGACAGGCGGACGCTCTAACCAGCTGAGCTACAACCCCATAGTGATGAGAAAGATAGAATGGACGATCTACCATCGGCCTGGGCCGATACAACCCCATAGTGATGAGAAAGATAGAATGGACGATCTACCATCGGCCTGGGCCGATACAACCCCATAGATGAATATGATCCTGAATGAAATTCCTCTTGAGATATGGATCAAAGAATGAGGAACATGAAGAGAGCAATTGTCACCGCAGTAGCCTACCAGTGAATAAATAGAGCCACAAAGAGAAGATCGGGGACTTCTACGGGGGTAGTCTGCTCGGTAACCATTCAGAAACCTATTTCTAAAGATATCTGAAGTAGAGATAGATTGTGCAAATGACGATAGAAACAAATGTGATTGGAATTGCTGTCTTCATATATTCCACAAAGGTGATCTTATGTCCTTCCCTTGAGGCAATACCACTGACGATAACATTCGCTGATGCCCCGATTATAGTGGCATTGCCACCCATATCTGCACCAAGGGCCAGCGCCCACCAAAGAGGCTCCATCGGCATGCCTGACGCACCCAGATCTTTAATGAGAGGAATCATCGTTGCCACAAAGGGAATATTGTCCACAATGGCAGAAAAAAATGCGGATCCCCACAAAATAGATAGTGTGAGGAGTGTCATATTATCACCCGTAAGCTTCAAAACCCCATCCGCTAGCATTGCTATTGCCCCCACATGTTCTATTCCTGTCACAACAATAAAAAGACCTATGAAGAAAAAAATTGTCGTCCATTCCACTTGATGAAGATGCGCCTCCGGCTCATCTCTCGTAAGAATGAGGAGGAGGGCGGCTCCTGCAATGGCGATGGTGGCGCCATCGAGATGTGTAATGCTATGAGTGAGGAACCCAAGAATCACAAGACCAATGACAAAGACGGATTTAATGAGAAGACCCCAATCCGAAATCGCCTCTCTTGGATTGAACCCCATAATCACTGCCCGAGCTTCTGGAGTCGTATGAAGCACAGAACGATATATAAAATAGAGCATCCCAAGCGTTACAATTGCAACAACGGTGGAAATAGGCGAGAGATTGAACAGGAATTGATTGAAGGAAAGATTTGCCGCGCTCCCGATGAGAATATTGGGTGGGTCCCCGATAAGAGTCGCCGTACCGCCGATGTTCGAGAGCAAAATAGCACTCATGAGGAACGGTTTGGGAGTAATTTTGAGGTTACTCGCGATCACCAGTGTGACCGGTACCATGAGGAGAACGGTCGTAACGTTATCGAGAAATGCAGAGAAAACTGCAGTCATGAGACCGAGGAGAAGGAAGATAGCCACTGGGTTCCCCTTCGCTTTTTTTGCAGCCCAGATCGATGCGGCTTCGTACATACCGCAACCCTTACTAAGATTGACAATCACCATCATGCCAATAAGAAGCCCAAGGGTATTGAAATCCACCCCTGCAATAGCAGCTTCTTGATGCAGCACTCCAACGAGCACCATAATCACCGCTCCGGCGAGTGCTACAACTGTTCGATGAATCTTCTCTGTAATAATAATGAGGTACGTTGCAGCAAAAATTGCAACAGCAACCCAGAATTGTCCCGAAAAAGCGATAGAAGCATGATCCATAAGAAGTGTGATGAAGAAAATTATTCAGTGAGAATATCCTTAAAAGCTTTGCGCATTTCCGATTGCTTAATCACTCCTAGCAACTTCCCATCTTTATCCACAACAGGAAGGCAATGAATGTGAAACTCAGACATAAGTGTTGCCACCTTCATAAGGGAATCGGTTGGAGCAAGTGTCTTCACATCGGCGGTCATAAGTGACTTTGCTGTATGAGGACTAATTTCGCGGAAACGCTCTCGGAATGTATCCGGTGAAGTAAAAGATGCGAGGTGTTTGTCATCCTCTAAATAATCCGGCACCAGTCGCTCGACGATGTCCCAACTACTGATCACGCCGACGACTCTTTTTGTGTCATCCACAACAACGCACCAATGCTCGTTTCGTTCTTCCATGAATTGAATAATGTTGCTGAGAGTCTCTAAGGGAGACACGGTCAGAAATTCTTTCCGCATATAGGTTTGCGCGTCCATTGACTTGGGTGACATACGTAAAAATGGGAGAAATTACGTCACGTTTTAGCGCGGGGGACGAAGAAAATCAAGGCTTGGCTCTTTTGAATTTCACTGAAAAGAGTAAATACTGTTTGCAAAACTTTTGCATATTGCTAGTATGGTCGTATGCAGGAATTTGAGGAAGTAGATAAATGGCTCCATCAAGCAATGATTCGGACTACTCTTCCACGACGTACTATTGCTCGTATGCTCAAAAAATCCCATAAACCGCTGAGGCCACTCGAAATTCGCAATAACACTGCAAAGCACGGATCACCCATTGATCTCGTCACAATCTACCGCACACTCACACTCTTCGAAAAAAAACATATCGCTCACCGCCATCCTTCAAGCGGTGGCTACCTCTTCTGCTCCATGCCAGAGGAAGAGGGGCACCATGGGTTTCTCACGTGCTTATCTTGTAAAAGAACAGAGGAGTTTCATGAACCGGAGTTCTGTAAGCTCGAAGATTCCATCGCGCGCCGTGCAAAGTTTTCCGCCACTCGACACATCAGCGAAATCATTGGCATGTGTTCACAATGCCGCTCTTAATCCTCTTCATTCCTTCCCATGAATACTCTCTCTTTAATCTTTATTAGCGTTCTCCTCGTAAGCCTCATATCTCTTGGTGGCGTACTCTTCCTCTCTTTTCAGAAAAATCTTCTGCAAAAATTTCTGTTCCCTCTTGTCGGTTTTGCAACCGGCGCGCTCTTTGCAAACGTATTTTTGCACTTGCTGCCGGAAGCCGTGGAAAAATCGGCGAATCCCATTCTTCCCTTCAGCCTTGTCCTTGGGGGAATTGTTCTCTCGCTGATTCTGGAAAAATTCATCCACTGGCACCATTGCCATTCCATCGGTTGCCCCGATCACACTCATCCACTCGGTACACTCATGATCATCGGCGATGGCATCCATAATGCACTCGATGGCATCTTAATCGCAAGCGCATACATTGCGGGAACTGAGCTTGGCATTGCAACAACCATTGCGGTAATTCTGCACGAGATTCCACAGGAGATTGGTGATTTTGCGCTGCTGATTCATAGCGGCTTCAGCCAGAGGAAAGCATTATTCTATAATTTCCTCTCAGCATGCACTGCGTTCCTTGGGGCAATCGCCGTTCTCTTCCTCCATCAATCCATCGAACACATCGAATTGATTCTCCTTCCCATTGCGGCGGGGAATTTCCTCTACATCGCAGGGTCTGATCTTTTGCCGGAGCTCCATAAAGAAACAAGTCTCAGCGCATCGGTGCACCAACTCTTCTTTCTGCTCCTTGGTATTGCAATGATGGCAGCATTCTTCTTCATTGGTGGAGAACCATCGCACGATATTTTAGAAAATACACCTGAATACACCACGGATTAATTCCGATACTCTTCCTTTATGCATCTCTTCTCGATCATCATTGGATTATTCGTTCCTCTCGTGGCCTATGGGCAGCCCGCTGATGATGCGCTGCTCAACATTCGCATGGATCGAAGTTCTTCCTATATCGGACAAGTAATTTTTATCACTGAGGAAGCAAAATCTCCACTCGCATCCATTGGTCGATCTGTTCAACATGCAACAGTGCGAATAACAAACGGTCCGGAGAAAGGCAGAGAACTGGAAATCGAAAACACGATTCTTGAGAATCGGCCCGATATGGTTCTCCACGAAGGTGAAAAGGTTGTAGTGGAAGCGTGGACCACTCTCGATGGTGGCATCGAGTACTTTCTTCGGGAAAAATACCGCCTCCCATCTCTCATTTGGCTGACCGCCATTTTTTTGCTTCTTGCTGCCATTTTTGGAGGGAGAATGGGCCTGCAGTCTGCTGGCGGCCTCATTGTAAGCATTCTCATTCTCGCACTCTTTGTGGTGCCAAAAATCATTGCAGGTTGGAATCCGCTCTTCGTAAGCTTCCTTGGTGCCTTTGCCATTACATTCACCTCACTCTACCTTGCGCATGGATTTAATCGCAGGACATCCATCGCACTTGCAAGCACCATGATCACACTTTTTATTGCGGCGCTGCTTGCAATTATCTTTGTCTATGCCGCAAAGCTCTTCGGACTTGGGTCCGAGGAAGCAATGTATCTACAATCAGGACCAACCGCTGGAATCAACCTGCGAGGCCTTCTGCTTGGCGGTATCATCATTGGCACCCTTGGAATTCTCGATGATATTACAACGGCGCAAACCGCAGTCATCGACGAACTCCATCATGCGAATGCAACTCTTGGCTTCAGTGGCCTTTATCGCGCTGGTATTTCGATCGGTCGCGAGCACATTGCATCGCTTGTGAACTCATTGGCTCTTGCGTACGTTGGTGCCTCTCTCCCCTTGCTCCTCCTCTTTAGTACCAATCGTTCACTCCCTGTGTGGGTTATCATGAATGGGGAATTTATTGCAGAAGAAGTAGTACGAACACTTGTGGGAAGTTCGACGCTTCTTTTCGCCGTGCCAATTTCGACGATTCTTGCGGCTTGGCTCATCCCGAAAATGCGAATGGAGCAGATCAATTCCTCCCACCATCATCACAGGCATTGATGAATAATGAATGAAAATCTGCGAAGAATCACAATTCGTATCCTGTCGACGTTACTTCCGTAACTGACTGATCGACCCAGTAGAAATCCTCGCTCGCTCCAGCATCTTGATCAAGGTAGTGAATATGGCTTCCTAAAACGCCGAATGTTGAATGCGGGGATGTAAAGGTTTGGAGCGAGAGTTGCAGGAACGAATGGGATGCGCTGCTGACTTGTGGGTTGATGATCTCCCCTTGGATCGCAAGCGTCAGTGCAGAATCGGAATCGATGTCAGTGGCAATCGCTGCTGCTGCAAGCCCTGTGCACGATACGTAGAATGATCCTGTGATCGATCCTGCGAGTGCTCCTCCGGAGGAATCAATAGCAAAACAACTCTGCATGACGGCATTATCACTGATGTTATAGAGTGAAAATGATGCAGCATCGATGGTCGTATTTGTCGCACTCACTGTGAAGAGGAGATTATCGAGAACAATATCATTCGAACCATTTTGTGCGTTACTATTAATTGCAGTACGGAACCTGAGCGCCCCGATTGTTCGCATGCCGGCCGCAATTGCAGATCCCTCCGGGTCGCTACTGCCGTTTTCGACGACGCTCACCGTGGAAAGTATGGATGTATGGAGTGTACCGACAATGTCACGATTCGCACCCGGTTGATCCGTGCCAATGAAGAGCTCTCCTTCCGCACTTCCATCACCATCATTTGCAGCAATGCGCGAACTGGAGGAGGTGCCGCGCGCCTTCACAGAGCCAGATCCAGTTTGATCTGCAGAAACTGCTTGTTTCGTGAGCCAGAGTTGGATGGGATCGCCGCTCACGCCGCCCGAGAGATCGCTTTTCATTTTGGCTCTGATGAGAATATCCGTACGGATGTCCTCCGGTACCCGCAATTTTCCCGTGGAGAGAGAGGCACAGAATGTGCGAATCGTTGAGCCATCGATTGGGTTCTGCGTCAGGAGATCATCGCTCCCGCACGCACTGATTGTGGCCTCCGCAAAAGGGTTGGAAGAACTCGGCAGAAGGAGCTCGAGGCGATCTATGGAGCTTGCAAGGGAGCCGGAGGAAGTAACTCGCAGTTCTGTGATATCGATTGCTTCACCATCGGCTCGAAAACTGAGGCGCAAAATCGGTTCCGTTGTAGCCCCGCCAAGGAGGAGGTGCGATCGGATAGGCGTTTGGCCTTCGGTCACGAAGAGGTTTCCCTGCGGAAGAATGGTAAGGACTTCAGCGGGAGTTGTTTGCTGAGTAATCTGGCATCGCCCGACGCAAATGCCATCCTTGCGGATACCGGAGAGCGCCCGGCCATCGAGCTCCTCTGCTTCGATGCCGTTTGAAGTGATCCGAAGTTGCAAGGTCGTGGATTCCGGTGATGCGCTGATTGCAGCGCGCACTTCGAAGGTAACGCTTTCGGTTGAGATGCGGTAGCCGCCACCGGAAAAATTCTGGAACGCAACGACCCCTCCTTTTGGAGCTTGATTCTTCTCAAGCGGCGTATCCACTACGCCATTGTGATCGTGATCAACCCAGAGTGCATATTTTGTCGCATTGAAGAGTGAACCTTGTTCAGCCTCGAACGTCAGTCCCGTGAGGACGATATCCTTTACCTTGTGCGCACTCATATCGAACCGCATGAGCGGAACACCGGTCGGTGTCTCTGGTGGTGGCACCTCCAACATTTTTGGGGGAAGATTTTCATTTTCCGGTCTTCGCTCCGGACGCAAGCGGTCCCCTCCTAAAGAGGAAAAATCTCCCTCCCCGCAGTCGACACCATACGTGAGCGACTGTCTTGCGCGGGAAATCATGACAATCATCTCCGCACGATTCATGGAGTCCGCGGGGCGAACGGTGCTTTTCCCCTCATCCCCCTGCAAAATGCATTTTCTAGCCACAGCTCTGATTGGAAGTTCGTACCATGCTCCGATAATCACATCACTGAAAAATGGTGTTTCCGCCGCTTCTTCGAGGGAATAGACACGAGAAAGGAGTGCTGCTGCTTCCGCACGATTGATGGATGATGCGGGATTCGCAAAACACGATTTCGATCCAAGACAATCTCCCATTCCGCGCACCCAATGCTTCATCGCAGCATTTTGAAAATGCCAGAAGTATGACGCATCGACTGGAACGTCTGTGAAAAAGGGTTCCGAGAATCGATAATCAAGTCCCTCATGTGCGAGAGCGACCGTAGTGAGAAGCTCGATGAATTCCGCTCGCGTCGCTCTGTCGCCCGGACGAAATTGAATATCGCCAGAGGGAAGAGTCCCTTCTTCTGTGAATATCGTCAGTACTTCGCCGTACCATGCATCGGCAGGAACATCATTAAACGCAAATGCCGAAACACTGATGTTAGCAACTATGAGGCTGATGATGAACAGAAAGAAGCGCATAGGCTCTGCAAGTATACCAAGAAAGGAAGGTACACTATCCGCATGCAATTTATGGCAACGAAGCAGCACCAGCGCATTGCCATCGGAACGATTTTCGTTCTCGCATTCATTCTCTATGCCTACCTCAAACGAGCGAACCTCACGCTCATGGCGGGCGACCAATGGGTGTACTTTTCCGCATCGTACTTGTTTGCGGAAGGCACGATCCCCTATCGCGACTTTTTCTTCTCGCATGCACCGCTCCAAATCCTCCTTTCAACGTTCCTTGTAAAAATGGGGGCAAACCTCGTCATTCTGAATCTGCTCCCGGCTGCAATCGGAGGAATATCTGGAATTATCCTCTTCATTATGGTTAAAAAGAGTGTTGGAGCATTGCGCGCTCTCCTTGCGTGCCTGCTCTTCCTCTTCTCCTACGGAAACCTCATGAGCACGCTCTACTATACGGGGCAGGAGCTTGGTTTATTATTTTCACTCCTTGGAACATTCTTCTTCTTGCAGCGAAAAAAGGGATGGGGTGGCTTGTGCGCAGGATTGAGTGCTGCCGCAAGCATCAACATGCTTGTGAATTGCCTTGTCCTCACACTCACACAATGGAGATGGAATCGAAAGTACCTTCCGTTATTTTTTGGAATGATGGTCGGTACGTTCGGCGCCGTACAAATCCTCTTCATCACTATCGCGGGATGGACCTATGTGGAGCAAGTCTACCTCTACCATCTTGCAAAACCCGATAACTCCACATGGCTCGCAAGCAATGCCAAAGTATTTTGGATGATGATTCACGCGCACGGACTCCTCATCGCTTTCGGCCTCCTCGGTTGCCTCCTATCACTACGGAAATGGAAAAATACTGAGGAGGTCGATGGTGGGGAAAAGAAGCTTGTAACTCTTGCAATGGGCATGGCTGGATCCCAGATCCTGTTCCTTATGATCATCCATCCTATTTTCCCTCACTACTTTGTTTCGATTGTTCCGTTTCTCGCAATCCTTGCGGCAGAAGGAGTAATACTTGGATGGGAATGGACGCGCGCACTCATGATTCCTCAGAGGATTTTGATTATTGGAACAGGCATCATCATGAGCATCCTCCTCGTCTTAAGCGCAAAGCATACACTCCGACTCTACGAGATCGAACAGTATCTCCTCGGCGTGCCACAGGTCGTCGAGGTGGCGGAAGTTGTGCGAAGAGGTATCCCGGAAGATGCGACGATTTTTGGCGAGTTCGGCATTGCACCACTTGTCTCGCTTCTCTCCAATCGTCGACTCGCCGCCAACATCGTTGATTCCAGCGAAATGAGAATCATGGGAAAGCAGACGACGATGGAAGAAATGACAGATGCGATTGAGGCAGATAACGTACAAATCCTCGTCAACAGGGAACGCCGCGGCATAAACGCCTATCCGCCATTCTGGAAGTACCGCGATGCCCATTTCTTCCTCTCGCGCACGATACAAGCAGAAGGATTCCCGACAGCAATCGAGATATGGAGGAGGAAGTAGAATCATCGATGCGTGAAGCTATTATTTTCTGCTACCATCTCCCCCTATTCTTGGTCACTCTTCCCTCACCGGCAAAAAGTGGCGCCTCCCATCGGCGCCTGCCGCACCCCACCTTGTATCATTCCTCGCCAAAAAACGCGGCATCGATCTTATGGCTTCGCACTCCTACGCAGATCTTCTTGATCCGCTGCAGCTTGGCGAAATGACAAGCGCAGTGGAACGGATTCGAAGTGCAGTGAAGCAAAAAGAAACCATTGGCATCATCGGCGATTACGATGCCGATGGCATCACAGGCACGGCGCAACTTGTGCGATTCTTCCGCCGACATGGAATCGAACCACACGTAATTCTTCCTCATCGGCAACGGGACGGGTACGGCATAAAAAAATCATTCATCGATGCTCTCCATGCAAAAGGAGTGACGCTGATTCTCACGGTGGATACCGGCATCAGCCACGCTGCAGAAATTGCATATGCGCGAAGTCTTGGCATAGAGAGCATCGTCACCGATCACCATTCTCTTCACGGCGAACTTCCGAATGCCATCATCCTGCATCCAAAAACGCCGCAACCGCATCAAAATGCGGCGCTCTGCGGATCGGGAGTTGTGTTCACACTGATTCGTGCGCTCGAAAATGATCAATGGGAGGGAAAAGAGATTGATCTTGCACTCGCCATGGTCGGCACGATCGCCGATGTTGTTCCGCTCACCGGCGAAAATCGCACCATTGTGCGCCTTGGTCTCGGCGCGATGAACAGAATGTTTTCTTCGCCTGCCTGCCAAGGTGGGAGTGAATCCGCCTGTGGCGGACGAATTGAGAAGGATGCGCCGATTTTTCGGCTGGCACGATCGATTGTAAAAGATCATGAGCCGATCACGAGCACTCACATCGGATTTCGCCTTGCGCCGCGCATCAACGCATCAGGAAGGCTTGCGAATCCGATGATCGCATTGCGGGGAATCCTTGAAGGCGGCGACGATTTGGAACGGCTCCATACGCTCAATGCGGAGAGGCAGGAGGCAACAGTGCGGATGATGGAAATCGCGGATGAATTGATGACTGATTCCCTCATCCTTATGCTCCGATCCCCGATGTTCCATGCAGGGATCATCGGACTCATTGCAGGAAGACTTACCGAAAAGACAGGGAAGCCGAGCGTCGTTGCCTGCGAAGAAGGCGACAAAATCACCTGCTCGCTCCGCAGTATTCCCGTGTACCACATTGTAGAAGCACTCTCTCGTTGCGGCGCATTACTCACATCGTTTGGAGGACACAGGGAAGCCGGCGGATGTACGCTCCATGCCGATCACTGGGACGCATTCAAAGCGGCGATGGAACAGGATATCGTAGAGCAATGCGGAGGAAGAGATTTCGCACCAGTTGTGGAAATTGATGCAGAGATCAATACGGAAAACCTATCGCTCTCACTTGTACAATCGCTCTCGGCACTCGAGCCGTATGGAGCAGCGAATCCCGAGCCAAAATTTTTACTGAGGATGCAAGAAGCCGAATCTCTACGGCAAGTCGGAAGCGATGGCCAACACCTCCAATGTGTATTTGGCGGAGTGAAAGCAATCGGCTTCGGATTAGGAAGGTTTGTGCAGAGCTTCCCCGATCGCTGTGACATCGTATGCCGCTTGGGAGTGGATACGTGGAACGGCCACGAAAAAGTGCAGCTATTTTTGGAGGACATCGCAAAAGCCGGCAAAACCGTCGCGGATTCATTCGATCGTTCTGTAGAGATCAAGTAATATCTTGTAGTGTGGAGAGGTCACACCCGCCCGACCGAATGATGTTCAGTCGTTCGGGCGGGTAGTGGCCGTCTGCACAGATTTCTTACTTGGAACTATTGTTTGTTTCTTTGTTCATTCGTATTCTTTCACTTATGGAGAGGTCGCATAGTGGCCTAGTGCGCCCGCTTGGAAAGCGGGTATCCCCTCAAAGGGATCGGGGGTTCGAATCCCCCCCTCTCCGCCACAGTTGAATTCGCGCTGAGTTCGAGTTCGGACGTTCGCCTAAGGCGAACGGACGGACGAAGAACGAAGCCGAAGATACTGTGTCCCACGAAGCTCCGCAGAGCGAAGTGGGACACGATGAAAAAATTCTCAAAACAGTCCATTCCTACCCCTTCCTTCCACGACTCTCGTCCTCACAATCGACATAATCGCATTATTTCTTTTTTGGGAACAAGGGGATGTCACAGCAGTGTCACGTTCGTTGTATGGTGTACCGTATGGTCAAATTGCGGCATCAACCGAAACTCCTTTTCCTTATGAGGAAAATAATGTGTCTAAAGCTTGATACAGAGCGAAAAGATGGCATATTGATTCCATGTCTGAATATAGACCCGATGGCCTTGATACGATGAATCGACTTGCTAAGCCTGTACTGGGGCTGACAGAAATAATGGATGCAGGACGAGCACGACCCTATTCTTCTCCGGGGGATACTCAGATTGCTGTCCTCTTAAAATATACTCATGCTGCCCTGAAACTAGGCACTCACGAACGAGTTATTCCATTGCTTGTATCTTTTCTGACTGCTCTGAGGGACGGAAGAGCATTGTTTTCTGAGGATTATCGAGCCTCATTTCCTAGTGCTTGCACTTCTTCATTTGATTTTTGTCACGATGTGTCATCACAAACAGATGATACGATCGCCATATCTAAAATTCTTAATCAGATGAGAGATTCTAAAGATAGAATTGGTCTCATGTATCTGTGTCACCGGATGGTACATGCCCACTCCGGACCAAATCGCCAACTCGCTGTCACAATCAGCACTACATTTGCTACACTCCGAGCTGAACTCACCAAGTAGCAATGACAGAATTTCGTGATGCCATCCACCGCATCGTCCGGAGTATTCCCAAAGGAGAAGTGCTCTCCTACAAAGAAGTCGCAAAAAGAGCAGGAAGCCCCAATGCCGCCCGCGCTGTTGGCAGCATTCTTAAACAGAACTTTGATCCGAAAATCCCCTGCCACCGCGTGATCCGCTCCGATGGGAAAACAGGCGGCTACAATCGCGGCACAGAGAAAAAGATTGCGCTCCTTAAAGCAGAAGGCGCATGGCATTGAACGTGTGTGAAGAACTGGGCTTCCGGCAATAGCCATATTTCTCGATAAAATCAGAAAAAGAGGATTGATGAGGGGTTGGGGAGCGCATAGTATCCTTCACTCCTATGACCACTATCATTGATGAAATTGGCAACAACCTCACTGATGTAGCATACGTCAGGAATTATTTTGATCATCCCCAGATGACAATTGGAGGATCCGGAAATGATGCATGGTATACAGCCATACAGACGATCTGTCGGAGTGAATTCCGGCTTATGCAGACAGTTGAGGAAAGATATGAATGCTTATTTGAAAAGAAGAAACAGCCGAATCATATTGATGCGTGCAGGCGGGTATTACGCGAGTTATGTAATACATTAACAACGCTCAAAAATTGTTTGCAGCACATACAAATCCGTCACACCTCTTCTCCTTCTGCGGAAGATCCTGCAGGTGACCTTTCTACGTTCAGTACAATCGATGCGGATGGGTTCCCCATAGAAACTCTTGCAAGAGCTATGGGGAGAATTGAGGGGCAGATGTACAAATCGCGTGGCTTTAGCCAAGACGCCATCGAAAAGCGGCTTGATCGCGGCGTAAATCCACAATGCTACGCGCTATACATCGCACATGAGCGAGCGCTGATTGCTTATGTAATCTGCGATGTTATGAAAAAAACAAGGCAGTCGGAGGAGCGTCCAACCATCATCAGTATGGGGCATAGCGCGAATGTAGAAAAAAAGACGGCCGAGCGCCATGCTCAGATGCTGCTCATGTCCATTCTCAATAACGAGATCTGGCCTTCATTGCTTTCACTCGACGCACTGACCACTTCGTCAAGGGGGCTTTGTGTGGATGAGCACTTGAGCGCACGACTCAAAAATTCAAAAGGAATATAGAATATTCTCTGTCGTCGAAAGTAGAAAAAGTACTATGCGGCAATGCCAGATAATTGTTTGAGCTCCTGAGATGCCCTCTGCTTTGCAGATTGCACCGCCTCGGCGATTTCCTTCTTGTATCGCTCGACGAGTTGCTCACGGAGATTCTTTCGTCGCTCAATTTCTCGTCGAATTTCATGGAGGCGACTCTTAGCATTTATGTGGAGCTTTTGGAGTGAAATATTTTTCCTTGTCGGGAGAGGATTCTTATCGAAGAATTCCGCAAGATCCGCCTCTGCGCTCTCGATGTGCGCCTTGAGTTGCTCTTTGAGAGCATCAAACTTCTCGCGGAGAGAGATCGCCTTTATGCGCTTTTCTTCCATGCTCTCGCCACTCACTCTCTGAACATTCCAGATGAGCCCCATCGCTTCAAGCGACCTGAGAATAAGTCCGGAGAGATCAAATTGCCACCAGCGGAGCCCGTGGAACGCGCTCTCGGGGAATGCATGATGATTGTTGTGCCAGCCTTCACCGAATGCGAGGAGGCCGACAATCCATTCATTCCGGCTTTCATCGTGGGATTCGAATGTGCGCTTGCCGAATGTATGACAGACAGAGTTCACGCTCCATGTGGCATGGGTCGTGATGAAGATGCGTACGAGCCCTCCCCACAAAAGCCCCGTCCATCCTCCAATTGCTGCGGGGATCGCAAGGGAAAAAATCATCCAGAGAGGAGTGAAGCGATCGACAAAAACAATCACTGGATCTTTGAGGAGATGCGGCGCATAGACCTCGGGGTTTTGGTACTCGCTGCGGAAGAGCCACCCAAGATGCGAATGCCAAAATCCTTCAAGTGGGGTGTGGGGATCGCCATCATCATCCGAATGAGCATGGTGCTTGATGTGCGCTGCAGCCCACGGCAGCGGCGATCCTTCGAACGCCATGCATCCTAAAATGAGGAAGAATGCTTTAATGGGAGTAAATGTCCGGAAGCTCTGATGCGTGAGCATTCTGTGGTACCCGATTGTAATGCCGAGTCCCGTTGCAAGGTACAGGGAAAGGAAAAGGACGATATCCGAAGGGAACACATACGTGTTCCACACAAGCACCATTGCCGTAATAACTCCCAAAAACGGGAGTACGACGAGCGTAAGAACCACAAGTTTATAAAATCGAGGATGCGGCAAATGTTCTTCACTCATGCGAAGAAATCATACTGATGGAAAACGGGGGGGGCAATCATCACGCGGATTTTCCCGCCTGCAATCTCTTTGCCAACGTCCGCAAATATGCCGTACTCACATACATTTTTTTGTATGTTCCGGTGGCAGGATCAAATACCCTCTTCTTTTGAAGATTCGGCTTAAACACACGCTTGGTGGCGCGCATAGAATGACTTCGCCTGTTCCCAACAGAAGGTTTTTTGCCGGTCTTTTCACAGATGCGTGACATGGATGCGTATTAGGTATTGAGTATTAGGTATTAGGGTTAATGAGGCAAGCAATTGATAGGCAATTTATAGCATACCTAATACCAAATACCTAATACCTGATACCATCGGCTCATACCGATGGACTTCCTCACTCCTCCCTTTGTCATCGCCATGCTCACGGCACTCACCATCCATGAGTGCTCGCACGGATTTATTGCCTATCTCCTCGGTGATACAACGGCAAGGGATGAAGGCAGGCTTACCCTTAACCCCCTTGCACACCTCGATCTCCTTGGAACGCTGATGTTCCTTGTTGTTGGATTTGGTTGGGCAAGACCGGTGCCTGTGGATCCGAGTTATGCAAAGCACCCGAAGCTCTTTATGACTCTCACAGCACTTGCAGGACCCGCAAGCAACCTCCTCCTTGCGCTTGGCACGGTGCTGATCGCAAAAATCGTTCTCGTGCTCGGCATTTCTGCAGGAATTGCGGACGCTTTTTTTATTGAGCTTTTTTCGAGCATGCTCTTTTTAAACCTTGGACTCATGGCATTTAATCTCCTTCCGATCGCACCGCTCGATGGCAGTAAAATTCTTGCAATCTTTATCCCCGCTGCTTACGAAAGAGAATACGAAATCTTTCTGCAAAGAGGACCGATGATTCTTCTCATGCTTCTCATTGGGGAGCGGGTGCTCCAGGTTCCATTACTCATCACATGGATTTCTTTTATTGTGAGCCCCATTCTGCATATATTTGAACTCCTGCTCTAAACTAGGAGCATAAAACATTCATGTACTCCATTACTCTCTTCCCGTAACTCTTTGTCTGGAGCCGCTGATCGAGGATGAGGATGTCGCCATCCGCTTTCCTATGCTTCGAGTACGTACGGAACAAGCGGAACAGCCGTTGGAGGAGCCGCGGCACAAAGTAGAGATCGAACGCCTTAGAGCCATAGTGTTCGGAACGAGCGGAGAGGATCGCATTCGAGGGATGATCAAATGGGAGCGAATGAATCCAAAGATGATCCACAAATTCTGGTGGGAGTTCGATCCCCTCGTACATCCACGGCGTCATCATCCACACAACACGCTCTCCTGCCGTTTGGAATTCCGCCTGCATTCTCCCCTGCCCGCCAGAGAGACCCTGTGCAATGAGCCCGATACCGAGAACTTCCAAGGCCTCCACATTCTTCACATACAACTCCTCGATTGTCCGCTTGCTCGAAACAAGACAAATGACCCTGCCATCCGTGCGCGGCAAGAGCCGTTCGATAGTGAACTCTGCGGAGGCATATCGGAGCGGCGGTTTTGCTGGAAGTTTTTCCGTGATAATTTCTCCCTCTGCATCCACAGGAATGATGGGGGCAAACTCCGCTCGTTCCCCCGGCGGGAGAATGAGGAGCGTGTCACATCGCGCATAGAGGAGCGCTCGAAGTTGTTCTGCAAGATCAAGTGGTGCCGATTGGAGTATCTGTCCTCCATCACGGTACTGTTCAATAAACGCAATGCGTCCTTGGAGGTTTTTGGGGTTGAGTATCTTTTGGAGATCTCCAAGTTGCTCCATTGCTAACTCCTGCAGTGGCGCCGTTTGTAATGTCCCGATAAGTTGTTCCAATCGTTCATTGAGTCCCCTTGCTTCCTTGGACGTAAGATCCGCCGAAACAAGATAGCGCACTTCTTGGAAGTTCCGCACATGCTCCAGCCACATTTGGTACGCATCCAAAAAGCTTGTGAGCTCGCCGTGTTGAACGGCGGCGGCGCGCAATGGATCGGTGGAACAAGACCACTTAAGTGCTTTTGTCGCAGTGTCTTCGAGCATGGATGCGTCATCGATGATGATGAATTCACCTTTTTCTGGCGCATGCGTATGTGCGTGGAGAAGAAGTTCGAAGAGTTGCCGATGGTCGAGGAGAATATTCTCCGCGGCTTTAAATTGCTCTCCGTACGCGACACTCTCCTTCGTGCAGGCAAGCTTGCCGTTCCACACATCTCGCTCCGTACCATGAAGAGGAAAATCTCGATGATGAATAGGAGAATAGAGGTGGAGCTTAATCGCAAGTGTGAGTTCGTCCGCGGTGAATGTGCTCTGCGTAAGAAATGCGTCGCGTGACTCCGGGTTGAGGAGGAATGGAGGAGCAAATACCGGAGTAAATTCTCCGGAATCATTTTCCGAAAGGAAAGCATCCAGATTCTTCACCGCAAGCCATGTCTTTTTTCCCTTCGAATGGACATATTTCGAAGAGCCACAGACACTAAGAACCGGGGCATCTTTCTTCTTCCCATTGTTCCTTGGTGTATAAGAAGAAAGCCATTCGGGGGGGGTTTTGCCGTTCCCCGTCATCTCTGCGCACCATGCTGCATACCCTTCTGGCCCCCTCTCTGCGAATGATTTTATCGTCTGAATAGTTTCATGAGGCAGTTCCTGCATTCTTGCCCACACCTTTTCAAGAAGTGCTGTTGTTGCAATCACATCGCCCATAGCGCGATGTTTCGGTTCGTGGGGGAGACCGAGGAATTCCGAAAGGTACCCGAGCGAGTAGCTTTTAGCTTCGGGGAAAACGATCGAAGCAAGTATGGCGGAATCGATCCACGGGTGACCATCAAGCTCCATTCCTTCTCCTTTGAGCATTCCGAGATCGAACAAAATATTCTGGCCAATGATCACGGCGCCATCGATGAGCTTCTTCACTTTCTCTGATTCAAAAGCCGGCTTCCCCGAAAGATCTTCCGGGCTGATTCTTGTGAGCGCACGCGCAACGGGCGAAATGGCTGTCGGAACACTGTAGAGCCCTTCGTACTCGGCAACCTTTTCCCCATCTTCAAATCGAAGCAATGCGAGTTCGATTATTCGGTCACTTCGCGGAATAAGCCCCGTCGTTTCGGTATCGAGAACGACGAAAGGAAAATGTGGGAAAGGCATTACAAGGATGCTATCAGGAGCGAAGCATTGCCTCCACCTTTTCTTGGATCGGTTTTACCTCTTCTTCCTTCAATGTTCTCTCCCCTGCATTGTACGTGCACCGGAACGTGAGGTGTCGTTTCCCCTCTTTCTCGAAAAGATCGACCAGCTTCACTTCGCGAAGAAATTCATGCACCCCCTCAGTTTTTTTAAGGAGCAGCCCCACGGGGATCGCGGGGTCGAGGATGATGGTGGAATCGTAGGCAATGGAGGGGAACTCAAAAATATCCCTGTAAATCTGATCCTCTGGTGCGGTTTTTAAGAGAAGATCAAGATTAATTTCAAGGACAGCCGTTCTTTCCGAGAGACCAAAATTTCGAGCGATGGTGGGGTGCACTTCGTAAAGAGCGCCAACATATTCCCCATGAACGGAAATCGAAGCAAATCTTCCCGGGTGGGCGTTCTGCATGGATGAGTGTTCTTGTTTGAATTCGGGGATAACGTTGATTGTCTGCAAACATCGAACAAGTGCAGCTTTCACATGAAGCAGTGGCTCGGAGGCGAGAGTTTTTTCGCTCGCGTCGGTGATGAGCAGCGCAAGCGCTTGATGTTCGTGATGAGAAAAACTATGGCCAATCTCAAAAATTTTAAGCGCTCCATCCGCGATGAGCGTATTTCGCGATGCATACTCAAGCAGGCGGGGAAGCAGACTCCCACGCATGATTTTCATATCTTCGCTAAGCGGATTGTCGATCACTCGTGATTGTGTAATGGGAATACCCGATTTTTTAAGAAGCTCTTCGCCAAGGAAGGCATACTGCACCACCTCCAAAAATCCGAATTCCTTGAGTGCATCACGCAAGCGGTTTGTTCTATGATCGCGCTTTGGCGGAGCAATGGATGCCTCTGGCATCTCTTCTTCAAAACTCTTAAAACCAGCCACCCTCGCGATCTCTTCCATAAGATCAACGGGGTATTTGATGTCTCCCAGCCTGTGGAGTGGGGGCTTTACCATGAGTGCATTCTTTGCCTCCTTCACTTCGCATCCAAGAACGATGAGTGACTTTATTGCTTCCTTTGCTGTGATCTCTCGGCCAAGGAGACTCGATGTCTGTGCAAGTGAAAGCTCGATCGGCTTCGGGTTTCCATTGTCTCCTTTGCTTGCAAGAGGGGACGCAAGCCGCGCTCCGGGAATAAGCTCGAGCATAAGCTCCGCGGCACGGTAAAATCCTTGTTCCGCAATCACATGCGGCACTCCTTTTTCGTACACCGTGGCGGCATCGGTACGGTGCCCCGTTGCAATAATTGTTCGTCTGATTGTAAGAGGATCAAGCGAGGCGCTGTGGAGGTAAATCCTGCGTGTTCCTTCCTTCGTCGAACTCCGCAGACCTCCCATAATGCCAAGGAGATCAAAAATTCCATTATCGTCGCTCAAGACCATACCGCCTTCCGGCAACGTACGCACGACATGATCGAGTGTCATAATGGTCTCTCCCTTCTTCGCTGTTCGCATGTGGACGACGCCGTGAATATCATCAGCATCAAAGCTATGGAGCGGCACGCCGATTTCCGTTGCAACGTAATTTGTGATGTCGACCGGAAGATTGAGCGGTCGCCAGCCAACTCCGCGAAGCCGCTTCTTCATCCACTCAGGCGTTTCTCCCAGCCCATCAATTTCGATGAGTGTGGAGAGGTAACGTGGCATGAGCCTCGGCGCATCAACAACGAAAGTGAATGGCAGTTTCCCCTTCCCGAATGCGAGTTTCTCCTTACTTTTCCATGGCCTCAATGAAGAGGAAGTCGACTTCCATTTCCCAAGTCCAATTGCGACGCATTCCCGCGCAAAACCAACGTGAGAGAAGAGATCCGCCCGATGAGTGATGGAGTGGTTATCAATGTGGAAGATAATGTCATCAAAACCTAATGCCTCTTTGAGCGGAGCCCCAACAGCGTAACCGGAATCTCCAAGATCAATAACCGCATGACCAACGGAATCTGGGAACATTTCCGTAAGATCCAGTTCCACTGCCGCACAAATCATTCCTTCGCTCTCCTCTCCTCGGATTGCTGTTTTTGTGAGCTTCATCATCTCCTCCCCATGCCACTTCACCGTTGCCCCTGTGTGAGCAAAAGCAACAAGCATATGTAACCGGAGATTCGTTCCCCCGCACACAACCCTCTTTTTCCCCTGATCAGTTTCTACCTCGCAGAGCGAAAGTTTATCGGCATTGGGGTGTTTCGTGAGAGCGAGCACCTTCCCAACGCAGCAATGATCGAGCAAATCTCCCTGCACCTCGGCGTCCTCCACCTCTGCAACGGAAAGCGTCAGTGCTTCCGCAATCTTTAGAGGATTTTTCTCGGAAAAAGTAACAAAATCCGAGAGCCAGTTTAGGGAGAGTTTCATCAGGCCAAAGTGTACCAGACAGCAGGGACGTAGCGCGCTACGCGCCTACGAGGTACACTGATGTTCGATGACTCCCCTCGTTGGTCTCCTCCTCGTTGTTTCCGGCACCATCCTTGCGGTTCCGCCGATCTATCAGGTGCTTTCGTACATCGAATACAATCGGTACCCGCTTGTCCCGATGGTTCTTGGCATTGCTTGTATCGTGATTGGGCTTATATTCCTTATCCATCGTCCGAAGAAATTAAGAAAAGGAGTGATCGAAGTGGGATGATTATTCCGGCTCAACCTCCTCTTCCTCGTTGTCCTGTTTTTTGGGTTGATGTCTCTTCACCTTCATCGCTTCGACATCTGCTTTCAGCCCCATAAACCAATCCTCTCCCAAATCCTTCTGATCGATGCGGAGCGTCTGTCCGCTTACTTTCCATTTGGGATTTTTTGCGAGCATGGGAATGATGTGCTCCGCCTGAACGCGTGCAGCGATGGTGAGAACGATTTCATTGGATTTCCCCTTCACTTCGGCCTTCACCCTCGTCACTCCGGCACGGCGGCAGACCATTTTAAAGCGAAGGATGTGGAAGAGACTGATGACCTGCTTCGGCATTTCTCCGTACTCCTCCAGAAGATCTTGTTCGAATTCTGCAAGGATCGATTCGTCTTCGGAACCTGCAAGCTTCTGGTATACGTTAATCTTCTCCTGTTCGTCTGGAATATAGAATCCGGGAATGTACGCTTCCACAGGGAGATTGATCTCGATTGTTTCCTCGACGGCGACATCTGCTTTCGCGCCGCTCTGCATCTCGTCCACGGTTTGTTTGAGTAAACGGAGGAAGTGGCTCATGCCAACGGTCTTCATATGACCAGATTGTTCGCCGCCTAAAATCTCTCCTGCGCCGCGAATTTCCAAATCACGCATAGCAATCTGGAATCCGGAGCCAAGCTCGGAGGCCTCCACAATAGCCCGCAGGCGCTTCTTTGCATCATCTTGGAGCCTCTGCGTATGGTAGAGGAAATACGCATAGGCTTGGACCTTTCCGCGGCCAACACGCCCGCGGAGTTGGTAGAGCTGCGATAATCCAAAGTGCTCCGCCTCATTCACAATGAGCGTATTTGCGCGCGGGAGGTCGATGCCGTTCTCGATGATGGTGGAAGAAACAAGGACATCAAACTTTCCGTCTTTAAATGCCATGATGCGCTCTTCGAGCGTCTCTGGTTTCAGTTGCCCATGCGCAACGACAAATGTGGCCTCTGGAATCAACTTCCTGAGTTTTTCGGCAAATGCATCAATTGTTTCGACGCGGTTATGGAGAACGTACACTTGGCCATCGCGTTTCTTTTCGGCGAGAATCGTTTGTCGAACAAGGGCATCGCT
Organism: Candidatus Peribacterales bacterium; assembly: GCA_035289645.1. Taxonomy (GTDB): domain Bacteria; phylum Patescibacteriota; class Gracilibacteria; order Peribacterales; family Peribacteraceae; genus DATDWC01. Next base: position 82,044 of record DATDWL010000016.1, on the reverse strand, counting down.
ATACTTGCGGACTTCGGTGATGATGGGGAGTCGACCGGGCGGCGGGGTGGTGATGGTAGTAATATCACGGAATTTATGGAGCGAGAGATTGAGCGTTCGCGGGATTGGTGTAGCGGTAAGAGTGAGAATATCGATATTTGCCCTCATCTCCTTCAACCTTTCTTTCTGCTTCACGCCGAAGCGCTGCTCTTCATCAATCATCACAAGACCAAGATTGAAGAATTGGACATCCTCCTGCAACAGGCGATGCGTACCGATGACAATGTCGAGGTCCCCCTTACGCAGCTTTTCGAGGATGACCGCTTGTTCGGCCTTGGAACGGAAACGCGAAAGCATATCGATTCGTACATCGTTGCACCCAGCGTCTTCCAACCTCTTTTTGAAGGTCTTGTAGTGCTGATCAGCAAGAATGGTGATCGGCGCAATGAACGCCACTTGCTTTCCCGCTTGCACGGCCTTAAATGCGGCACGCATGGCGACCTCGGTTTTTCCAAATCCCACATCGCCACAGACGAGGCGATCCATGGGGTGCGAATCTTCCATGTCGCGCTTAATATCCTGTATTGCCTTAATTTGTCCGGGGGTTTCCGAGTAGGGAAACGCTTCCTCGAATTTTTTTTGGGTGGGCGTGTCGCTTGCGTAAGAAAATCCTTTTGCCTTCGCGCGTTTTGCATACAGCGCGAGGAGTTCCTTCGCTATTTTCTTGGTCTCTGTCTTTACTTTCTCCATCGTGCGCTTCCAATCGAGGGAGCCGAGCTTACTGAGTGTGGGGATCTCACCTTCTTCGTGGACGAATTTGCTCAGTTTGTCCGCTTGGTCGATCGGAATGAAGAGCCGATCATTGCCCGCATATTGGATCTCGAGGTATTCACGGGTGATTTCATCCACGGTCTTTTGCACAATCGCCGTAAAACAACCAATACCGTGATCCATATGCACAACATAATCTCCCGGCTGCAGAGAAGTGATGAAGTCGAGTGAGAGCTTTTGAATGCTTCGCTCCTTCATTTCTCGCTTGAGCGTGAATACTTCACGATCGGTGAGCATCGCAAGCTGCAGATCGGGGTTTTGGAGAGAGTGCGGCAACACTTCTTCATCCGAGGCATCGAATACTGTCAGCATCCCCTCACGCATTTCTTCTCCCGTCGTATGCGGGACGTTCTCCTCCTGCAAAATCGCTGTTAGCTCTTCGGCTCGCTTTGTGACAATAAGGAGCTTCCATGATTGGGTCAGCTTATCGCGCACGTCGTTCAAAAAATCAGAGAGGGTGTAAAACTTAAGAATGGAGAGGTACCGGAGATGCACATGCCCCTCTTCAGTCTGTGGGAATGCGGTAAAACGGAGTGTTGGAACGTCTTTGGGTTGGACAGATTCCTGTTCATCAAAAATAAGGAAATGGTCCTCGGTGAGCTGATCTTTAAACGGCTTCGTCTTTGTCCAGACAGCCGGATATATTTCGAGCGGCTCCTTCACCTCTTCGACATCCGAAACATCGGTGTTATTTACGCGCATCACTTTTTCGATACGGTCGAAGTTGAAGAGAATCTTATACGGAAATTCTGATTGAATGGGAAAAATATCGAGCGTATCTCCGATCTTCCGGTATTCACCCGGTCGAAGGTAAAGATCTTGCCCATGGGAATATCCCCTCTCCATAAGCGACTCAAAAAGTTTTGTACTCTCGACTGTTTCACCGGAGAGGAGTTCAATTTTTTTCTCTTCCATTTCCTCCATATCAGGAACATGCACTTCCCATTCATCGGCCGTCACAATGAGAATCTCGGCAAACTCGGATGTAAAAAACGAAAGAAGTGATGGGAGATTGGCGGGCGAAAATGATTCGTTTCGATGCGCAGGATCTATCTTTTGCTGCCGCTTCCCGAGCGCCGTCGTTGCAACCTCAAAAAAATGGAGCCACTTCCTCATGCCATCGCGGCTTGCATCATCATCCACGACAAAGACTGTTTTCCTTGGTTCGGCATCAAAAAAATGCGCGAGAATAAGCGCTTTTGCAGTTTCGTTCGACGCACCGGAAACTGTAAGCGACTTTCTCGCATCTAATAACTTGAGGAGCTCTTGGTGCGTACGTTCACCGAGGAGAAGGGTGGTTTTCATTCCGATAGGTATGACGCCGTTCTAGGATTCATCCGAGAGCCTGAGCGGCATGATGAGGTGCAAGAAATTCGGGAGATTTGGAACGCGGAACAGTGCGGGGTGCATTTTATCCATGAGCTGCATCTCCACTTCGTCGGCAGAGATGTGCGAGAGGAAGTCTAGAAGATAGGAGGATGAAAGAGCAATTTTATTTTTCTCTCCTTGGATGCCTGCGGTAATCCTCGACTCATCCTGCCCGATTTGAGTCATTTGTGTTTGCAGGAGAACGTCCTTGTTCGAAACGCTGATTGTGAGGTTATTATTACTCTCCTTCGCAAAATAATGCATCCTGCGTACGATCGTGAGGAGTTCCTCGAGGGGGAGAGACACTTTTGTCTTGTGCCCACTTGGAAGAATCTGCTGGTAGTTTGGGAATGTGCCATCGATGAGACGGGACAGAATCGTCGTCCTTCCTATCACAATTTCGATTTGTTGGGAGCTGAGTGTAATAGTGATCGGGTTCCCTTCTTTTTTCTCATCCTTCTTTTTCTTTTCATCGCCGCCCCTCTCCTCCTTCTCTCGTGCGGCGGATCCTAAAATCGACATAATTTCAATGAGGACTTTTGCGGGGATAATGCACTCGACTTCGCCCTGCATATCGAGCACTGGAATTTTGTATTCCGACAGGCGATAGCTGTCAGTTGCAACGAGGATGAGTGTTTTTTTAGAAGCTTTGATATATACCCCCGAAAGCACCGGTCGCGTTGTCGTTCTTGCGGAAGCAAATCCAACATGGTGAATTGCTTGAAGGAGCTCCTCGGATGAAACGGTAATTTGTACCTCTTTTTGAATAGGGGTGATTGTCGGATAATCAGTCGCTGATTCTCCTGCGATTATTGTTTTTGATTTTTTTGATTGGCATCGAAGTTGTGACCCTTCACTTGATTCAAAAATAATATCTTCATCAGTTGAATATTGTGTAAAATTTTGAATTGCTTTTGCAGGAACAGTAATCGCTCCTTCATTCTCTACTTCTGCATCAAGATGGGAGATAATAGAAAATTCTAAATTTGTCGCACTTAAGATACAGCGCTTGCCTTCTATTTGAAATAAAATATTATTAAGAATAGGCATTGCTTGTTGCCCAGAAATCGCACGGCCAACAATACTCACTGTTTGGAGAACATCCTTCGTTTTACAAGAAAACTTCATAAGTACAGTATGATGGTAAGAGAGATATATTTATACTTTATTATATTCATCATCATCATGAAGTCTTGGAAAAAGATCGAAAATATACTCTAATCTGTGGATACTGCGTGGAGAACAACACAAAAATATTATAGATTTAGCATCTGCAAGCCATTGTAATCTGATTTCTCGAGGAGGGAAATGACTGGAAAATTGTGGAAAAATTGCTTAAAACTCCCATAGGAGCGCCTCCGCTCCATCAATGGCGCTCTTCCGCTAGTATCTCAGGAACTAAAACTACCCTGTTTAAAACCTTAGGAGGATTGTTGCGCGGGTGAAAAGAGATTTTCCACGATGGATCGGACATTCTCCTTCCCACATCCCCCCACTCTTTCTATAGTACGCGCACAATGCAGCCCCTCCCCCATCACTTCACAGTCTTCGATGTCGAAACAACGGGGCTGAGCGCAGCTTCTGGCGATCGTATTATCGAAATCGCCGGAGTACGCATCGAAAATGGAATGATTCAGGAACAAGCCTCATTCGTCTCGCTCGTGAATCCTTGCTGCGATATCTCGTGGGAGGCCATGAGTATTAATCATATTTCGAATGAAGCTGTCTCCTCCGCGCCGACCATCGAAAATGTTTTGCCGCGATTTTTATCTTTTGCGGAGGGGTCATTTCTCATTGCCCACAACGCTCAGTTTGATCTCAGTTTTTTGAATGCAGAAAAAGAGATGTGCTGGGGTTACATTGATATTCCAGAATGCTTCTGCACCATGCAGCTCTCGCGTAAAGTCTTTCCACACGAATTCCGCCATAACTTGGATATCGTGGCGCAGCGCCTTGGATTCGATTCCACCCCCTCCCGCCACCGAGCGCTTCCGGATGTTCTCCTCACGGCAAAGGTATTCCTCGCACTTCTCGAAAAAGGGAAACTTTCCTCACTCGATGAGCTCCGAAGAAAGGCCGGGATGAAGGTTTTGGCGTAGTATAGTGGTGGCCATGGCAGTTCTCCCCATTATCACCGGCGCAACAAATCCAATCCTTCGGGCAAAGGCCGCTAAAGTTACTTCGTTTGGAAAGGATCTCCATAAACTCATCAGTAACCTCCTCGAAACTGTTCACGGTGCAGATGGCGCCGGTCTTGCAGCACCGCAAGTCGGCATTTCGCAGAGGGTGACAGTCGCGCGAATCGGCGAAGAATTTGTTCCACTCATCAATCCAGAAATTATCTGGAAATCAGAGAGCATTGCAATCGCGGAAGAGGGATGCCTGTCACTCCCAAATGTCTGGCTCCAAGTCCCTCGCTCCACAGAAATTATTCTCCATTTTTTTGATCCTTCCGGAGAAGAGCATGAACGAAAGTTGGCAGAGTTCGATGCGAGGGTGGTGCAGCATGAGGTGGATCACCTGCTGGGGGTGTTGATTGTGGATTACGAAAAACAGTAAACGATGACATAGTGAATTTCCCGAGATGCTCCGCTATGCGACATCTCCCAACAGAATTTCCTTCGGTTTTTTGCGGCGTTTCTTACGACCATCCCCCTTCCTATTCATAGGAATTGTCGGAGCTATAACAACATCTGAACTATCATGTGCTAGCCGCCCTTCAACCAACAGGTTGTCACCCAAATCCTCTCCAGAACAACGCACCAACTCTTCGTATCGTTCATGCAGCTTAAGAATTGCTATGTGCAATCTGCTTTTTACAGTCCCGCTAGGTATACCAAGAATTTCTGCGGCCTCCCGATATTTTAACTCCCGATAATAAACCAATATAACGACAGCACGCAGTGGATCTGGCAAAGCTTCAACCATTTTTTCCAACCTCACATTTTCATCCTTTTGTTCCATCATTCCATCCAAAAGTTCATTTCGTCCACAAAGTAGTGCAGCAAGCGTCATCATTCCATCAGGAGATTCAGCTGTTGCATGCTTTTGATCAATGTGTACTATTCGATGTCGCTTCTCGCGTCGCTGTTGGTCAATCGCATCATTGGTTGCAATAGCATAAAGCCAAGGTCTAAAAAGTTGATCACAATGGAATTGTTCACGCCTTCCCCACACCTTGAGCCAAGTGTTTTGAGCAACATCCTCAGCGAGGGTTGCATCATCCATATACCTTCGAAGGTACGAGTACAATTCTCTTTCATATTTTTTCGATAATTGAGTGAGGGCATCAGCATCGCCTTGTTGAAGCCGCTCCATAAGAGCTTCATCTTCCCCCAACGTAGCGGTATCGATGGCTTCTTTCTGATCCACTTCCTGCGAAGGCAGTGCAAGAATCATAGATGGATTTTATAATAAGATTGACATATGTCAAGTAGTGTCGAATTCCTTATTCATTGAAGACTATACGCCTCGTATACACCACTCGGTATTTATCTCTTACCGCAAAAACAGGTAAGATGTGCGTAAAATGTCACTCGACTTAGAAGTAATCATCGGCCTCGAAGTCCATGCCCAAATGAATACGAAAACCAAGTTATTCTGCGCATGCGATAATGATGCATTCGGGAAGCCACCGAATACCACCGTTTGTCCTGTCTGTATGGGGCACCCGGGGACACTCCCTGTGCCAAATGAGGAGGCAGTGAAGAAGGCGATGAAGGCAGCAGCAGCACTCAAGTGTGCGATTGCACCGGAGAGTCATTTGGATCGGAAAAATTACTTCTACCCCGATCTTCCCATGGGGTACCAAATTTCACAGTATGATTTCCCGCTTGCAAAAGGCGGATCCGTTTCCTTTGGTGATGGCATGGTATGCAGAATCACAAGGCTCCACATCGAAAACGATGCGGGGAAGCTCATGCACACCGGAGGCAACTCATATTGTGATTACAATCGCGCGGGAACGCCGCTCATGGAAATTGTCACGGAGCCGGATTTGCACGATGGAGATGACGCGATGGAATTTGCCAAAGAACTTCAACGTATTTTGATTACAGTTAATGCCTCGGAAGCGGATATGTATAAAGGCATGATGCGGTTTGATGCCTCAATTTCGCTTCGGCCAAAGGGAGAGACAAAGCTCTACCCCCGTGCGGAAATTAAAAATCTCAACTCATTTAAAAGTCTCGGCCGTGCGCTTGCATTCGAAGAAAAGCGCCTCCGTGAACTTTGGGAGGCAGGAACTCCTCCAACCAAGGAAGTCACCGTGCACTGGGATGATGATCATGGGGAGGGGAAAATAATGCGCGACAAAGAATCCGCTGCGGATTACCGTTATTTTCCGGAGCCTGATATCCCGCCTCTCTCTTTTATGAGGGATATGATCGCAGAGATGAGTGCGTCGCTCGAGGAGCTCCCGGAAGAGCGAAAAGCGAGGTACCTCTCCTCTGGAATTTCTTTGAGCGAAACAGAGCAGCTGATTGGAGATCCGCACCTTGCGGAATATTTTGATGCGGTCGCTTCCGCAACGAACAATCCAAAGCGTGCAGCCTCGGTTGTCCTCTCGCAACTCCTTGGATTCCTCAAAGCTGCAGGGAAGAATTTGGAAGAAGGGCCAACGGCTACTGCGGTCATTGAACTCCTTTCGTGCATCGATACAGGAACGATTAATGCGAACGCAGGAAAAAATGTGCTCGGAAAAATGGTGATGAGTGGAAATGATGCCGCTTCCATCATTAAACAAGAAGGACTTGGACAGATTGCGGATGCTAAAGAGCTTGAAGAAATCGTGCAGAGAGCAATCGACGAAAATCCTAAAGCAATGGAAGATCTTAAAAATGGCAAGGAGAAGGCAAAAGCGGCCATTGTTGGCTTTGTGATGAAGGAAACGAAGGGACAGGCAGATCCAGAGTTGGTCAATACGCTCATTCAGAAACATGTTTGATGAGAGGGGCTTGAGCAAAAAATAAAAAAAGAGTACAATGTCACGATACCCTGATAGCGGGGAAAAATATTTCTTCCACAAACATACCCATGTCGAATACAAAAACTCCCGAATGGTATGACGTTGAGACTGTTGTTGAAATGTTGATTCACGAAACGCCGCGAGGGCAGAAGTACGCACCGCACTTTGGAAATCTCTGCATCGGATTCACACACCTCACGATTGATAAATTAGAGGAAGAGCTCAAAGATATTCGCACCTGCTGGCCGTTCATTTTTCCGGCAACCATGGGGACACAGGAGGTACTCCGATTGATTCAGAAAAAGTATCCAGTATATTCGGAATTGATGGAGCTCAAAGATCGCGAATGATCATACATGTAGGGCTTTCTTAGTAGCGGAGGTAATCCGCGTAGTTTCCTTGCGAATCTATAATTTTTTTGCCAATTTCTGAGATTTGAGTATCGATGCATTCATCGAATAATCTTTGAAAGTCTGCAGCATGTTCAAACTGCATGTCTGGCTCAAGTCCAAATATTTCTCGACAGTAGTTCCCATAGCGCTCACAGAGAGTCAACGCTCTCAATTTTTGAAGATATTCCTCATCGATATCACCCGTAGGACATACATGAGAGTCTCTTAGTTCAGTAAGAATTGCATCGTACGGATTGTTATTGTTATCCATTCCCAACGCAACTGCCACTTTTTCAATGCTTGGATCTTCGATGGAGGATTTCGCTCGTACAAAAATCATTAGGGAGACGAGGACGTGAAGAAAATATAAAATCTCTTGAGAAACAGCAGTGTCTTCTAAATCACACGCTGCGTTGTACACCCCTTCCGCAGAAGCGATTATTTTACCGTAAGAATCAATATATTTTTGATCCATGCGTTACATTATGCTCTCTCTACATACTCCGTTCGTTCCGTATTCACCCGAATCTTTTCTCCTTCGTTGATGAAGAGCGGAACATGGATGACGAGACCGGTTTCGAGCGTTGCGGGCTTTGTGCCCCCCTGCGCGGTATCGCCGCGAACGCCGGGGGTTGTCTCCTTTACGAGCAAGACCACGGTCGAAGGAAGACGGATGCCGATGGGATTATCATCAAACGTGAGGACATCGAGCTCGAGTCCATCCATGAGAAAATCTTTAGCGTCGCCCACGGTATCTGCACTCAACTCGAATTGATTGTAGTCATTCAAATTCATAAACGTGAACATGCCGTCGCTCCCAAAGAGGTATTGGACATGGCTGTACCCGACATCCGCAGGCGTGATCATATCCGCGCCGCTGAATGTTTTGCTAATCACAGATCCCGTCTTCAAATTCCGGAGCTTCGTCACATTATTCGCCTTGCCTTGGCTCTTGCGACCAAATTTGGCTTGGAGGATGAGAAAGGGCTCGCCTTCTACCTCGATTGCTTGGCCGGAACGGAGTTCTGCGACGGAGTACATGGTGGCTGGAAGTGTAGTCGGCAAGATCTTGGAATCACAAGTAAATTGATCGGTATTAGGCATTCCGTATATGGCATTAGGCACGAAGATTGCTCTCCATGCCTAATACGTAATACCTGATACCTAATACTTTTCTAGAACGGCAAATCCTCGACCTTCACTTCCGACTCGTACTGGACGGCAGGTACGTCCATGCCTGAGGCAACAGAGGCGGGCTCGTTTGATTTGCTAGATTTTGCAAACGAGGGTGCTTCATTTGAATACGCAAGATCTGCATTTTTAACGCCGAGGAGCGAAACACTCTCTGCGACGATTTCCGTGGTGTAGCGCTTCTGCCCGGCTTTCGTTTCGAAACTGCGGGTCTGTACGCGGCCAGTGACATGGATACGCTGACCCTTCTTCAAACTTTCGGCGGCGAGCTTTGCAAGATCGCCCCAGAGGACGACATTGCTGAACTCGGAGCGCTCTTTCATTTCGTTCGAGGCGCGATCCTTCCAACGCTCGTTTGTCGCAACGCCCATCGAAACGACGGTATTGCCGGCGGTCGTGGTGCGGACTTCTGGATCACGAGTAAGGTTGCCGATGAGATCGGCGCGATTTAAACAATTGCAGAGCGCCTTGGCGTTTGCAGGAGCTGTGATTTGCCCATCGCGGGGATCAAGCATAATAAAGTCCATGGCGACGATGCGCGTTTTGCTGCGCTTTTCGCCAGATTGCTCGTCTTCCCAGGAATCGGTCTGGAGACGGCCAGAGACGAAGACTTGGCTGCCGGGCTTTAAATACTGGCCGGCGACATCCGCCATGCCGCTCCATGCGGTGACGGAATGGTAAGCGACTCCGGAGAGATTTTCGCCGGAATCGGTTGTGAATGTGTACGGGGTTGCGATGTTGAGATCGGCAACACTTGTACCACTCGGGGTTTGGCGAACAGAAACAGGCTGCGTGACGTAGCCAATGAGTTGTACGCGGTTAAGAGAGAACATGATATATGGGAGAAATGGAATTAAAGGAGGCAATGAGCGATGATGTACGTCTACAAACGTCGTTGCCAAAAGTAACAGTTACTGCGACCACTCTAATAACAATAAAAAATCGATGCAACTTTTCTCACTTGCCGAGATTCCCGTCCCGATGGTACGGTGTACTTCTGTTCACCTTTCCTCCATGGCCGAATCTCACATCGAAACAGGCAAACGGGGCGAAGATTGTGCAGCCGCGTACCTCACCTTGCGCGGTTACCGCATCCTGCAGCGAAATATACGAACGCAGGCTGGCGAGATTGATCTGATTGCGCGCCTCGGCGATACGATTATCTTCGTGGAAGTGAAGGCGAATGCCAGAACGCATGATGCCTTTGCTCCTTCGATCCGTGTGGATCAAAAAAAGCTGAATCGCCTCAGTGCCGCAGCCGAGCTCTGGCTCGAACTGGAACGCGAGCGTGGAGCAGATCTCTCCGGAAGAATCGATGTGATTGGTGTGTGTGAGGGAAAAGTCGTAGAACACTTTGAGGATGTTGCAGGGTAATCCACTTTTCCATCATTGGAATGTACTGTATTCGAAGAAATCTTTTTGGTGTTCTTGCCCCTCCTTAGTTGTATTGTGTTTGATGGCGCAGGAATAGATTTCCGTGCGGTTTGCAATGACTTTCATCCATGCGACTGTTCCATTGCCGTACCCACAGTACATGCATCCAAGCTTCTGAAACCAATTTAATTTCTTCAATCTGTGGTGGTCAATGATGCAATAATCTCGAAATCGAGCCTTTGGTATTTCATAGATCGAAAAATAAACTTGTTGGTATATCCATAGAGTGCAATGGATAAAGAGCACGGCAGGAAGAGTCGACCAAATGGCGATTGTGGCGATCGCTTGAAGAAAAAGACCCCGAATTTTCAGTGTCTGTTTTGTGACGATGAAGTTATCATAGAGCATATGAAGGCGTACCTCGATTTACTGCAGCATATCCTCGATCATGGCACGACGAAAGATGATAGGACCCACACGGGGACACTCAGCGTATTTGGGTACCAGATGCGCTTTCCTCTCGATCAAGGATTCCCACTCCTCACGACAAAAAAAGTCTTCATGCGCGGAATTACGCACGAACTCCTCTGGTTTGTGAGCGGCGATACAAATATAAAAACACTCGTTGATCAGGGCGTGAATATCTGGAACGAATGGCCCTACAAAAATTATTCGACGAGTCCAGAGTACAAAGGAGAAACTCTCGAGGTCTTCGTCGAAAAAATTCGAACCGATGCAGCATTTGCGAAGACATGGGGAGAACTCGGACCCGTGTACGGCAAACAGTGGAGAAACTTCGGCGGAATTGATCAACTCACGTGGGTCATCGAGGAGATCAAGCGGAATCCCAATTCCCGCCGGCTCATTATTTCCGCATGGAATCCGGTCGAAATCGAGGAAATGGCGAAAGCCGGATTACCGCCGTGCCATACACTATTCCAATTCTATGTGAGTGATGGGAAATTAAGCTGCCAGCTCTACCAACGCAGTGCCGATGTCTTCCTCGGCGTACCATTCAACATCGCGTCATACGCACTCCTCACCCACATGGTAGCGCAAGCCTGTGATCTTGCAGTCGGAGATTTTGTGCACACGTTCGGCGATGCGCATTTATACCTCAATCACATTGATCAAGTACACGAGCAGCTTGCACGCACACCGCGAGCATTGCCACAACTCAAACTGAATCCGGCAGTGAAGGATCTATTTGCATTTACCTTCAGCGATATTGAGGTATTGAACTACGACCCGCATCCAGCGATCAAAGCGCCAATCGCGGTTTAAAGGACACTAACTGGAGCCCACAATCCATCCTTCTTCCCCTCTTCCGTCATCTCATCCCATTTTTCGTTGGCGAAGCAGCGGCTCCCAAAAAGGACACTCGGCGTTTCTCCTTCGTAACACATATAGGTCATAAGATCGTGTTTGTACGGAGCGTAATCGATCTTGATCCATGGCGGCGTAGAGCCCTCAAATGTGAGTGGAGTCGGCTCTGTGAATTTTTGAATAGTCCACGTGGGGAGAGGAGGATGAGAGTGTTGGGACTTGCCCTGAGACAGAGCGAAGGGTTGAGAGGAGGGGTGGCCACGTCGAAGTGTTCGATCGAGTGCTGCTAGCGCTTCCGCAAATGATGTCTTCTTAAAATCATAGATAAATACATTCTCACTTGCGCAATCGATATCCATTTTCAGCACCACCCCCGGCCATTGCCTCACCTCCTCCACATGATTCTTATACTCCTCCAGTGGGAATGAGCGGAGGAGCGCCTTCTGTAAAAGTTGCCAATCCTCCTCAGAAACCGCAGAAGGTTTTCCGATCGTCTGGAGCAGCGAAAGGTAGTGCTTATTTTCAAACAGGAGATCCGATCGCATGGGGATTGTGAGGATATCGTGCTGCTTGATCATTTGCTCAGCGCATTCGAGTCCTGCGAGATCTTCGAACCAATCATTGAAGATGCAATCAAGATCGCTCAATGCCGTGATCGGACATGGTGCTTTTGGATGATCGAGGAGCTTCAACTCCCCATTCGTCAGTGAGAGGAAAACCGGTTTTATAGCGGCATTTTCCTGTAGCCACTTCGCATATTCCAAATATTCCCACAGGTAATCCGATTCGCCATTTTCCTCTGCAACAAATCCAAGAGTGCGGATCGGCCGAAGACTCCCCGCAGTTTTGAGGATAGATCGAAGCATCACGGGGATATCAAGTGCCTGTAATCCCGCGAGATCGTACTGGTGATAGTGCTGTAAAAAATTCTTCGAGCAAAGAAAATCGGTGAGACTCGCGCCGCCGGAATTTATTTCCATGATCTTTAATGCCCCACTCACGGGATCGATGAAGAAATCCATACGAAAGTACCCGAGGTAAAACGGGGAATTAATGAGGGATGATTGAATGGTTGGAAGATCCGCGAATGGTCGAAGAAGCGCCGTACGAAGCGCAGCATCGCTCTGTACCGAAATATGGAGGGAGCGCGAAACTCTGCGAAAAATATCTGCAATATGAACAGCATCCCTCAAAATATTTTCTCCAACACCAACACTTCCCGAAAGCACCGAAGCACTCAGATCAAACGGATAATCCGCAGGGCGTTCAAGATATTTGCAGAATAAGGTGTGTTCCGCTGCGGACAAAAGCAGAGCCTTTGATGCCGGACGAATGGTTGTCGCAGAGGAATGCACTTCCGCTACAGTATAATCCGATTCCGATCGAATACGATGCTTCCTTCGTTTACACCCTCCTCACCTTTATGATTCTCTCGATCATCGTTGCAGCAGACGAGGACAACGCCATCGGACTTGGCAATACTCTCCCATGGGATCTTCCTGCAGACCTCAAATATTTTCGCGAGAAGACAAAGGATCATATGGTAATCATGGGGCGAAAAACGTTTGATTCCATCGTGGAAAAACTCGGTCACCCCCTCCCCAATCGCCGTAACGTTGTGATTACGAGCAGAGGAAATCTCTACGATGGCGATTATGATCTCGTCACCTCACTCGATGAAGCAATCGAACTCGCTGAGCGCGCCGGAGCAGAAGAAGCGTTCATTATCGGCGGACAGCAGATTTACGAACTTGCGATATTCCATGCGGATCGTATCTACCTCACACGCATTCATAGCCACTTCGAAGGCGATAAATTCTTTCCGCATATGCCCCCCGAGCAGTGGCGCGTCGTGAGCGAAGATCGACATGAGCCGGATAGCAATAACCGCTACCCCTACACATTCTTTGTGTATGAGAAGGTGAAGGGGGAGTGAGATCTTTCCGCGGAATGTTTTGCGAAAGTGCCTTTTTTGATGGGTTTCGCCATGCAACAATTAAATTGCCACCTTCTACGAAAGTATCGTAAGGAAAACTCGAAGAGCTCTGATCATTATGAGTCTATTTCAATAATTGCGTAGTCCACATTTCGTAATTGGCTATCCCAGTACTGTTTAAAATCCTCCTGTGTGATGCCAAGAGAAGTGATATCTGCTGCTGTTAGCATATGTGGGAGTGGCACATTGGCTCTACAGGCGTTTTCGAGAGCTTCTCGAACCAAAAAAAGAGTATAAGCAGGATTCCCATTAGTCATTTGCTCAAGTACTGTATAAGCAGAATCATCTAGATTGAATGTGCTGTTTGGGGAAAGGTTGCCCTTTTTTTCAAAAAGCCGAAGTCGGCTTTCAACGAGAGGCCTCACCATTGATGGTGATTCATCCATTGTAATCACCCGGTGTGGAGTTTGACCGTCTGGAACTTTGGAGGTCTCTAAATTCATTACGAGAAGGATATTTATTAGAATATGCATTAGCAAGCATTTCATTGCTTTTCGTGCATAATCAAAAGAGTGCTGTGTGAACGAAACAAAAGCTCACAAATTTCCTATTCCTAACCATTTACGCATGTTATGGTATTTAACCTATGTTAGATCACATCCAGAGTTTCCTTGATCGACATGCAGCAACTCCCTGGGATGTGGAAACCACTCCTGTAGAATTAGATGGAATGGAGATGTGGGGTCTGGACGTGTACGACAAAAGAGAAAAAGGAGACACAACTGTTGATGATGATACTTTCGTGATTGCCCGGCAGATTGGTTTTGTTGTTGATGGGTATAGGAGAAGAAGAACAGGAGAAGAGGGAGAAAGATTGAGGGCAAAGGATGAAGTAGCATGCAAGTTACAAATCGGTTCGCTTGTGCGTGTCGAAGGCGTGAGCTCAATTCTTCCATTCAGATCTGCTGTTGGAGAAGTTGTAGCATTGGCACGTCCAGGTGATTGTTATCCCGGTCCCAGCGTGCGGATTACAGATAAAGGATCGATCGAGGGAGTCACCACCGGTCCGCTCTTCAGGAGTGAGTGGGATTCTTTAGCTCCATTGGAAAATGTGGATCCGAGCTAAGCGGGCAAAAAGACAGAATCTAACTTAGCATCACGCAGCCATCACATTGGCTTTGCTCTTCTTGCCCTCTTTCTTCAATTCCACTTTCTTTTTACTCTCCTCAGCTGACTGCGTTGTCTGCTCCAGTACATACTGGAATATGAGTGGTGCAACGATTGAGGCATCGGAATTGATGGTGAAATCGATGCTCTGTAAATCGAGCTTGTGCCAGGTCACTTTCTCGTTCGGCGGACAGCCGGAGTAGGATCCAAGGGAGGTTGCAGAATCGCCGATGTGGCAGAAGTAGCGCCATGGCCGTACTTTTTCCTCGTGATCCATCACAAGCCCCGGAACGACGCACATGGCAAAGTCGCCGGCGATGCCTCCGCCGATTTGGAAGAACCCGAGCTCATGGTTTTTTTCGTTATCACGGTACCAATTGGTAAGGTGCGCAAACATTTCCGTGCCGGGTTTGATGACGCCAAAACCCTTCACTTTTCCCTGCATGACATCGGCCGTAAACATATTGCCGAGTGTGGAATCTTCGTACCCCGGCGTATAGACGGGAATATTCATATCACTTGCCGCGATGAGCCATGAATTCTCCATTGGAACATCGTTCTTTCCTTTAAAAAATCCGCTGCGGATGAGCTGGTAGAAGTATTCATAATGGAAGTGGCTCTCCCCTTTTGCCGCTGCATCCTGCCAGAGCTTTAGCATGGCATCGTGGATTTCTACCATCACATCATCCGGAATACAGGTATCAGTCACGCGGTTAAAACCTTCTTCTCGCGTCTTCATATCCATTGCCATCGTGAGCGTGCGCCACTGTGGCTGCAGTTTGTAGCGGCTGTTGCCCACAAGGTTGAAGAGATCTTCTTCGATATTTGCTCCTGTGCAGGTAATCGCATGGACTTTCCCGGCGCGAATGAGCGGCGCGAGAGAAATACCGAGCTCCGCTGTACTCATAGCACCCGCAAGAGCCACGACCATCTTCCCTCCCCTGTCGCAAAAACTGACCCATCCCTTTGCTGCTGCGAGGGTCTCGCGCGCATTAAAATGCCGGAAGTGCTTTTCCATAAAATCGGTAATACGCATACTTTTCCTAAGAGAATGGTAAAAAGCATGTGCATACTACGCTATAAACGCCATGTAAAGCAAGCTTCTCATTTCGTGGCGCTTTGACCTATAGGGCCGAGCACGATCCGTTCCACAATCCGATCCCCTTCCCCCCTCATTAAAAGGGAGTGGCGATTTTTTGGATCAAACGATCGTTCGATGTAGTTTCCCGTCCACTCTGTAAAATCAAAAAATTTGTGTGCGACGCGGATGACATCCTCGTAGAGAAAAGGAATGCAGCTGTAGAGATCAATATGAACATTCGGGTTCTTTGTCATGTGATCCGGTTCCCAAAAATAATGGAACGAAGTATGGGACGTCGTAATTTCCTGTATGGCGGTAAAGCCGGGCGCGGAGGGATCAATCGCCGGCGAAACGGACATGGGGGCAAGAGGTTTCATCTGCGTTGCCTCAAGCAGTGCGCCGAAATACTCTCTGCAGAATTTTTTTGGATCACTCTCATCAAGGCAGTTCTTCAATTTTGCATCGATGATCAGAATCCTATGTGAGAGGATGAAAGTCATGCTGGAAAAAGAGTCAGACGAGCGGCAATTGTCGCTTTTGCTTCACTTTATGTCAAACGGTATTCCAAGGAATAGCCAAGATCCACAAACATCTTTGAGCCGTCTTCCGTAAGAAGAGAGGAAGATAAGAGCCCCTCTACATCAACTACAAGCCAAGAAAACTGTTATTCCTCACTTCTTGGAACATTTCGTTTGCCGGTGTACGGCAACAGGTACACGATGCATATCGTGAGTGATCTTGAATCGCCACAAGCCGAAACATTCGATGCCGCTACCGTCATCAATGGTGTCATCGAGGCGAAGGCGGAGAATGGAGCTCGTGTTTCCATCGAAGAAATTGCCGAAGGTGTAAGGAGCGCATCGGTACTCTGCGTAGCATCCGAACAAACGGAAATTCACCAGTATGTCGTAGGGCTACAAGATTTTCACCATGGAACAATCATCACGACGCTCGATGAGGAGGTCGGCGGTCTCTATAACGGATCGGAAAGGATGGTGGCCTCGGATTCATTGATGGTGGATCAGAGTATCGAGCGCTCACTTTCGCGATCGCAAGAGGCAGATGATCACGAAATGGTCCATGCCAAAGGCAAACACACTGAAGCGTATACAATTTATGATGATGGACAAGGCTCGACTCAGTACCTTGTTCTTGGAGGAATAACATTTACTGATGAATCATTCAGAGAAGGGTATACAGTCAATGCCACAGGCGACCGGTTTGTTTCGGATCAATACAGGCATTTTCGCTCACTCTATGTTTCTGCATTCCAGAATGCGGATGTGAGCGAGGCAGAGGTCGATACGGCGATCAATGTTACGCACAACCTTGCAGAGATTGATGATAGGACGCGCGAAGAAGAGGATGCTGCCTCACTGGCTATCACTTTATAATCACTATTCTCGGATCAATACCTTGATCCCGCCGATTTTCCGTGCGATGAAGTTATAGACGAGACATCCAAGATAGCCGGAAAGTGCTCCACCGATGAATCCTCCCAAAATGCCGGAAATAAGCGCACTCACCGAAAATGGGGCTGGCAGATTTGTCATTTCCTCCCCTGCCAAAAACGCAACAATCACGATGCTATTTAAGAGCCATCCGAGGATTGCCCACAGGATGCCAAGCAGTGCGCCAATTTTTGTCGCGGATAATGCGTCGATGCCGAGGATTTCCTTCTGCGAATGCACGGGAGCATCATAGCGACTTTCCTCCATATCTCAAACATACTGCGTTAGGCTATGCGATGCAGAAATTCCACGCGGAGAGCGAGATTCGATGCAAATGTTCCACGGACATGCGTCGTCACGGCTTTGCACCCCTCCTTTCGTACGCCGCGCATTGTCATGCAAAAATGCGAAGCCTCGATGAGGACGCCGACTCCTTTCGGTTTGATGACTGTGTCGATCGCTTCGACAATTTGCTGTCCCAATCGTTCCTGCACCTGCAACCTCCGGGAGAAGAGATCCACGATCCGTGGGATTTTGGAAAAGCCGATGATGTGATCGTGGGGGATGTAGCCGATATGAATGACTCCTGAGAACGGCAAGAGATGATGTTCGCAGAGCGAATGGAACGAAATATCTTTGATGATCACCATTTCACTCGTCTCTGCGGGGAAAATCGCATCACCCACAATTTGTTCGGGCGACTCTGCATAGCCATTCGTGAGTTCGCGCATGGCGTTTGCCCAGCGCTGTGGCGTCTTCTTGAGCCCTGCACGCTCCGGATCCTCGCCGATCTCGCGGAGAAATTGTGCTATTAAATCCTGCATGATTTCTAGAGTATCAGATCGATGCGATGGCACTCCTGATTCATCGTCTTTTTTTTAAGGGCGCTCCAAGGGGCATCGAATGAAGGATGCATCGATTCAGGATCTATGAGCGTAAGAAGCGGTTCTAACACAAATCGTCGCTCCTCCATCTTCGGGTGTGGAACAATGAGGCGGGGGGTATGGATGATTTCTCCTCCATAGAGGAGGAGATCGAGATCAATCGTGCGCGGGCCATAGCGGTAGGGAGGATTTTTTTTAAGCGTACGCTCGATTGTTTCGAGGTTTTCCAGGAGATCTTCTGCAGATTTTTCTGTTTCGATTCTGCAGACGGCGTTTAAAAAATCCTCTTGATTCTCCACTTCCATTGCCTTCGTCCGGTAAACGGGAGAAAACGCAACAGTCGAAAATCGTTCACGCAGCAGCATTGCCGCGCTTCTCATATTTTGTGAAGCGTCGATATTGCTCCCGAGTGCGATAGAGACGATCACTATGGTTTACAGAGGGTAATCGTGATTCCGCCTGTTCCCGGCATGATGTGCTTTGTGAGTGAGACCTCCACGCTCTTCGCATGCTTGAATGTGAGGATGGTATCTGCGATATCTTCTGCCAATTTTTCAACCGTCTTATGATCTCTCCGTCCGCATTTTTTAACCATGTCGATTACTGCCGCATAATCCACAGTGTCCACGAGCGAGTCATTCATCGATACCGCCTCCTTCACGAAGATCCGTATGGTTGCAAGAATCCTCTGCTCTGTGAGTCTCTCGAAATCCGGAATGCCGATATGAGTCCAGAGCTCCAATGCGGAAATTCGAATCTCCATAGCCATATACTGGCATTGTTCTATACTTGACACAATTCAATTTTAGTTTCAATATATCCTCCTTTCACATGGAAACACTCTCCCCCGCCACCGTGCCGCTTAAAATCACTTTCCAAGTGAAGGGGCTTTTGGAGGGTCATACAATTCTCGATCATCTTGTGGAGGAGCGGCTCATCGCAGGTGGGACTGTTGTGCAGGCGGAATCGCTCAATTGGGTAGGAGGAGAAATCACAGCCAGGGGTAAAAAAGAGGTGACAGCCTACACCACGTACGAAAAATTGCCGATCATCACCCAACGTCTTCGAGCACTCTGCTATAACGATGCACCAATGATTTCCCAGTATGTTATGGTGGGGGAAAAGGAAGAAGTCGAAAAATGGATTTTGCGGAACGTGCGTGAATAAAGGAGATGAAGAGCCGCTCGAAAATTTTCACGGGGTCAAAATTTTGGATTGCGCTGTTTCTGTACTGCTTGTTCTACAATAGAGAGGAGTGAAGTGCGGAATTTTAAGCTCGAAAATTTTTGTGCATGCCCCCGAATCTTTGCCGGAGAGAATGTCATATGATCAAACCGATGAATTGCCTCGCAGAGCGAAGCAGCCGTTTGTTCCGCGAAAAAGACGCCTGTTTCGTTCTCGATGATGGTATCGAGAGCACCTCCCATTTTGAGCGCAATCACGGGTGTCCCGCATGCTTGTGATTCCAGCGGAACGATGCCCGCATCTTCGTGAACGGGGAAGATCACAGCGCGAGCCTTTCCATAGAGTTTTGCAAGTTCATCGTCCGCAAGATGCCCCAAAAACTCAACCGTCTCGCCCGCCATATGGCGAAGTTTCGCGCGATCAGGGCCATCTCCCACGATTTTGAGCGGTAGATTCATCATCTTTGCTGCTTCGATTGCGAGGTTTACATGTTTGTAAGGAACCAATCGTCCCACAGAAAGAAAAAACGGTTCTTTTGCTCCGATGGGTGCGGAGAGGAATCGATCATGGACGGGGGGATGCAGCACGATGCTCTCGCGTCCATAAATTCTCCGTATGCGTTCCGCGACTTCGTTGGAATTTGCAATGAATGTATCGACTCGTTTTGCACTTGCGATGTCCCATGCTCGGAGTTTTGTGAGTTCGTGTTTTGCGAGAGTCCGTAGGGGTCCAAAGAGATGAAAATCATCGAGGTATTTTTCTTCCATTTCCCACGCGTAGCGCATGGGCGTATGGCAGTAGCAGATGTGGGTGGCGGTACTTGGAGGAATGCAACCTTTTGCGACAGCATGGGAAGAGCTCACAATGACATCAAATCCCCGTAAATCCCACGATTCCACTGCTCTCGGCATAAAGGGAATAAGGAGCTTGTGCTCCGAAATCATGCGATAGAGCGTTTGAAGCCTGCTTGTGTGAACATTGCTCATATATCCCTCGATACATTGTCTCTTTGCGATGGTGGTGAAAATCGGTGCCTTTGGCCAGAGTGTTTGCATCTCATGAATGACGCGTTCGGCGCCTCCCCGCGCGACAAGCCAATCGGTTGTGATGGCGATATGCACGCAATCATAGTAGATCCGAAGCGCTTATTGTGGAATGCAAAACAAATCCGGAATTCGGGTACCGGCTTCGCATTCAGATTTCTGTCTTTACGATTTATCATGCATCAGTATGGCTCTTAAGCCTTCGCGCAGAATTCCTCGGGCATTCCAGAGATCAGCTTCTCCCCTTTCGCGGCGCATTGCCAGGCGATTCGTACCAGGAGGGGGAAGGCACCGATGGAAAGAATCGTTTCGCAGAATTGCACGCAAGTGGCGCCGCTATGGCCGTTCATTCCATGGTTCATGGCGGCCTTTCCAACTATGGATACTGTCGATTGGCATTGTCGTGCTCACAGGTGTGATTCTCTTTTTTCTCTTCTCGCCCGCTTTCACGATTCATTCCATTCGCGTGACGAGGGAAGACCGACGCGTCGATGTCGAGGAAATTCAAACACTGCTTTCGCCGATGTTTCGTCGCCATATTCTCTTCGTTTCGCCCATCCTTGTTGCGAGGGAAATCCAAGAAGCATTTCCCGAAATTTCTTCTGCGATTGTCCGACGAGTGTTCCCAAATGAGCTCCATGTTCGGATTCAAATGGATGAAATCATTGCACAAATTCTCATTGGCGAACCGGATGATTCGGAAGTAAATCTTATGGATGACTCATTCGAGTCTCCTGATTCTTTTGCAGGAAGCGGTGGAAGTCTTCATCGTTATATGAGCACACAGGGCATATACCTGGAATATCCGCTTGCTCTCGATGGAACATACAAACAAAAGCCACTCTCTCTCCATTTCGTGGATTGGGCGGTAAAACCGGCGCATCGCTCGCGCGAGCTCAGTCCAGAAATGCTGCAGGCGATGCAGCAGGTGCGCGGCATTTTAGAGCAATCTTTCGGAGATTCTGTTTCGTCAATCACGGTGTATCTCCGTGCGCGGGAATTCCATGTGCTCACCATTCATCCAGGTCGCCCGCCCGGTAAAGAAAAACTTGCTCTCTGGTTCGATGAAGCAAGTCCCATCCTGGAGCAGATTAACCGGTACCGGGAGTTTTTGCATTCGGTTCCGCTTGGCACTGCCACCGATTACGTGGATTTGCGACTCCATGACCGGGTTGTCTATCGCTGAAATCGGACTCTGCCACAAAAGTGATGCGAACCCTGCCGTGATGCAGCGAGTCGTACGATATTCTTCTTTTCTCTTTCGTAAGCCACGAAGGGGACTTTTCTCATGTGGATTGCTCCCGTAGAATAGATCGGAAATGTTTCAAACGATTGCATCGCTTTTGCTCTTTGGAGCTCTCTCTCCCTTGGGCGTTCCTTCTCACGACAAGGTGCCAACCTCGTTATTGGAGGTGACCCCCCCCTCAGTCAATGCGCGTCTGCGCGTGGGAGATGCGTTTAGCGCAAGCGGTGCCATAGCGATTGATGTGTTCACAGGAAAAGAACTCTTTGCGCTGGATGCGGATGAGCCGAGGCCGATGGGAAGCCTTGCAAAACTTATGACGGCGATCATCATCATCGAAAGCCACAATCTTTCCGATATCGTCACCGTGCCGCGCGGCGTGCTGGATGTGAGCGGCAATGTCATCGGTTTGCGTCCCGGCGATCGCTACACTGTTCGCGATTTACTGTCGGCAATGATGGTCGCTTCGGCCAATGATGCCGCACATACCCTCGCCATAGAACATAGCGACAGCATTGCTCTCTTTGCGGAAGAGATGAATATTCGTGCGCAGGCACTGGGACTAAAGAAAACATTTTTCACAAACCCTGTTGGATTCGACAGCCCCATGCAGGTTTCCACTCCGCGTGAACTCGCATGGCTTTCCATGTACGCACTGAAGCAAGATTTTATCCGCAGTCAGGCCTCGCGCACCAGTGCCACGATTACCGATCAATCAGGCGAACATTCTGTGACGCTCTACAACACGAACAAATTATTGAGCTCGCACCCGGAAGAATTTTTCGGACTAAAAACAGGAACAACGGAAGCTGCCGGGCAATGCCTCATTTCGCTTGCCTACACGAATGGCAGGCCATATCTCTTCGTTATTCTCAAGAGCAGCGATCGCTACCAGGACGCTCTAGAGCTCTTTGCTTCCTTGGCTCAGGAAAAGAGCTGATGCGCCGTTTCTGCAGAGATGGCTATCCGCTCTAATCAACGGATGATAATCGATTGCTGGTATACTTTCTGCCAACCATTTCACCAATGAGAGCGCTCCAGAAAATACGCACATGGATCCGGCTGCTCTGTCTGACAGGGTTTATCGTCTGTGCGTTGACGCCGGCATATATCCCGCAAAGCGCCTTTGGAAGCGATGTGCCTGAAAATGAACTCATGAGCGATCAGTTTTTGTTGGTGGAGGAAGGATTTGTGATGAAAACCGCTTCCATTACGGAGGCGGGACATCGGCTTGCGTACACACAGGGCATCTCCCATCAGGTGCTGGATAATGAAAGTTTAAATTCCATTGCTGATCTTTATGGCATTGCGGTCGATACGATCCGCTGGGCAAACGATTTGTCGGAAAAAGCCGTACTTCACCCGGGACAGACACTCATCATTCTTCCAGTTGATGGTGTTTTGCACACGGTACAACGAGGGCAAAGCCTTTCTAAAATTGCCCAACTCTACGATATCGATCTTCGTGACATTATGGCACAGAACCAATTGCGCGATGAGCGTATTTTTGCGAGCCAACAAATCATTATCCCCAAAGGGAAGCCATTGATCGATCCTCAGGCGCGGACTGCAGTCATTGCGGCAAAAACGGCACGCGGAGTGGAACCGGAACCTCCGCGCCCAACACCGGCTCCCGACGCGACGCCACCGGCATCGTTCGGCCTCTTCCAAAAGCCGTGTGATTGCGTCTACACGCAGCAATATCGACCGGGCCACTATGCGGCGGATATGGCTCATAATGGTGGCGGCCCCATTTTTGCCGCAGAGGATGGCATTATCATCCGCGCGGATTACGGATGGAACGGTGGCTATGGCAATGTCATCGAAATCGATCATGGGAATGGCCTCGTGACGCTCTATGCCCACAATAGAACGCTGCACGTCCGCGAGGGGAATGCAGTGCGACGGGGGGATGTAATTGCCGAAATGGGAAATACAGGACGCGTCTACGGGGTGACGGGGATCCATCTCCACTTCGAAGTTATTGTGAACGGAGTGAAAAAGAATCCGCTTCCCTATCTGCAGTAGGCAGTGGGAGGGTTTCCTTCCTTTTTTTCACGGCTTCGTCGATACTCTCCTGTGCGCCATGTGGCTCTTCTTCGCACTCCTCACGCCGCTTTTTTGGGCCGTTGTCCATGTCATGGATGCGCGGTGCGTCGATGATTTTTTCGAAAAACCATGGATGGGTGCCGTGACGAGCGCCATTGCATCACTTGTTGTTTTTATTCCTTTGCCTTTCCTCCTCATTTCGTTCGATTTCATTCTTCCGGATATCCGCACAGCGCTTCTCGCTCTCTTTGCGGGCATGTTGATTCAACTCAGTCAGGTCTTCTATTTCCAATCGCTCAAGTACAGCGAGAGCGGCATTGTTGCCGCCTATTGGAACATGGTGCCTGCAATGCTTCCCTTCGCAAGCTTCTTCATCATGGGAGCGGTTTTTCCAACAGAAAAATATTTCGGCATGATGATCCTCATCGTCGCTTCCATTGGCATGTGTCTCATTGATACGAATCTGAATGCCCGTTGGAAATCTTTTTTTCTCATGTTCGTCGCTTCCTCTCTGCAGGTTGTTCTCTTTCTCGTCGAGGATCATGTGTATGCCGTAACTCCTTTCTTAACGGGGTTCTATATCATTACATCGGGGCTCATTCTCACGGGGATCGCTCCGCTTGCTTCTCCGGCAATTTTTTCACTCTTTCGCCGTAACGTCGGCATTTTACAGAGTGGAGCCGCTATTTTTCTTGGCATTGAAGTGATCAATCTCATTGCACTTTTTACATCGCAAAAAGCAGTTGATCTCGGAGATCCCCCACTCGTTGCCGCCGTGGAATCAACCATACCGGCGTATACATTTCTTCTCTCTGGCATGCTCCTCGTTATTTTCCCCGCATTTGGCGATCCTCTCGCACGGAAAAACTTCGCACTCAAAATATTTCTCGTCGCGATGATGGCCGTCGGTGTGTACCTTGTTGCGTGATGTCGCGATCGATTGGTTATCTCGCTACGATTTGCGGACGACCGCCTGCAGAGGGAGATCCACGTAGAATATCGTCCCCATATTGATCTTGCTTTCGAACCAGATCTTTCCGCCCTGAGCATCGATCGCTCCTTTTGCGATAAACAGGCCGAATCCGTTGCCTTCGATGTCCCTTACATTACTTGCACGGAATAGCTTTCCGAATATTTTATCTTTGTCTTGCGGCGGAATGCCGCACCCCGTGTCCCCCACTTGTATATGGAGACATCCTGCGTTGCAGGAGACACGAAAAGAGACAGATCCGCCACTCGGCGTGTACTTCACAGCATTGCTGAGGAGGTTTTCGACTGTCATATGAGTGAGCCGTTTATCGAGGTGAGCCTGTGGCAGTTCTGCGGGAATATCCATGATCAATTTCACACCCTTCTCCTTGGCGCGTATTTCGATTACATCGGTAATTTCGGCGAAGAATTCTTTCATATCGATCGTCTGCAACATCACCTTCATGCGACCAAGTTGGACTCTGGAGACTTCCAATATCATACTTACGAGATCAACAAGGTGAATGACCGTCGCATGCACAGTGCACAAGTTTTCTTTTTGCTCTTTCGTCAGTGCTCCCATATCGCCATCCATCATCATTTCGGTATACCACCGAATCGACGTAATCGGTGTTGCAAGCTGGTGGCTCACGATGCTTAAGAGCTCGTCTTTTTGGCGGTCGATTTCTTCCAATGCTTCCACTTTCTCGTTCCAAACTCTCGTGAGCAAGATGGTGAGCAGCGTAATGAGGAAAATGAAAAGGAATGTGAAGAGAAGGAATGGGAGAAGGGCCTCTTGTGTTCGCGCCTGGAAGTCATCCACGAGGATATCCATGCCGATGATTGCAATGGCGACGCCGTCTTTGTCGCGAACGGGAGCGTATGCTGCCATCATGAGTCCCCATTGATCGGGTTGTAGATCACGGTCCACGGAGGCATGGGAGAACGCTTCGTCCCGCAGAACAGGATAATCATTGACAGGATATAAGTCGCCCGGCTGCGGAGGAGCTTCTTCCTCATCGATAATGTTATTGCTGTTTTCATCGAGCTCTTCGTTCGTTGCAAGTGAGTCGGCATCTGCGACAAATGCGAACACATTCGGATCATCTGTTTTTCGCATCACGTAGACATAGCGAATATTGTTATTCGCTTCGCGAATAGCACCTAGTTGGGAAACGACCGTACGAAATGATGCTCTAGTGATGTCGTTTGATCCTTGAATTGATTCAATATCAGCGGGATCAAAACTCGTGGCAGCGGTACTGGCGATGGCAATTAAACGATTTTGCAGGCGTTCTTTGAGGAGATTTTCCGTCAGTTTATAGAGAACGAAGTTTGTGAAAACAGTGACAATAATGGTGACAAGGAGGATCCAGAGAATCCGCGTCCTTAAGAGCGCTTTGCCAAATGCCAAGCCTCCCAACGATATTTTCCAAGATTGCATCTTCTTATTATACCATACTCCAGCATACATGGCACTTCGGTGAAGAGGCCTTCTCCATCGGACTCTTTGGTGTTTTAATTGCAGGCAAAATCACTTATACATCATCTTCGCCCATCTTCTGCATGGTGCGCGGTAAAGTGAAGGCGAATCGTGTTCCCTTCCCTTCCGTACTTTCGAACCAAAGTTTTCCTCCCCATGATTCAACCGTGTTTTTTGCAATGTACAGTCCGATTCCCGTTCCCTGCGTATCCGATTTAAGCACGTTGTCCGCACGGAATAGTTTTTCGAATATGCGGCCTTGCTGTTCACGGGGAATTCCAAGACCGGTATCGTGGACGCAGAATTGCAGCTCTTCCGTATCTGCAATGACACTCACTTCGATCGTACCGTTTTCGGTAGTGTATTTAACAGAATTGCTGAGGAGGTTTTCCAAGACCATCCGCACAAGGTCGGGATCGACCGAGACGGTGATATCCGGAATCCGTTCCACAAATTTCAGATTTTTCTGGCTGATTTGCGGTTTAAGATTTTCCAGCGGGATGCGGATGATTTCTTCGATGGTGAGCTCCTTTGGATCAATTTTGATTCTGCCAAGTTCGATACGCGACACGTTGAGCAGCGAATTCACAAGCTCAACCATGCGCCTGTGTGAGCCCAAAATCTGCGACACGTATTCTTTTTGATCCTGCGTGAGGTTGGACCACTCGTTTTGCAGCAGTTCGATGTACCATCCGATCGAAGTGAGCGGCGTACGAAGCTGGTGCGATGCAAGAGAAATGAATTCAGATTTCATCCTATCGATTCTCTTTTCTTCGGAAATATCCCTCAGAGTGACGACAACGCCCTGCATTTGCATGCCAAGGAGAAATGGTGTCGCCGAGATGCTAATGGGGAAACTGTCACCGTTTTTACGCTCACAGAGGATCGTTTCACTCGGTGTTGTAGCGATTATGACGCGCTCGGTGAGTGCACGCTGTATGAGGTGTTCATTTGGTCCGAGTGGCTTCCCATCTCGCTCTTTGCGAAGATGCAGCAGGGTGCCGAAGTGATGGTCGATAATTTCGGAACGATTCCATTGGAGGAGCACTTCCGCTGCATGGTTTGTAGCGAGAATTTTCCCTTGAAGATCTATGGCAAGAAAACCTTCTCCGATACTTTCGAGCAGTGCCTCATCCTTTGCGTGCTCCGATTCAAGCTCATGTGTGCGTTCTTGGACCCGCTCTTCAAGAGAGGTATATGCCTTGGAAAGCCGCTTGGAGAGTTGGCCGATTTCACTATCCAACATTTCGAGTTCGTCACCCGTGAGGAGAGTTTCCTCGTAGGAGAAGTTCCCCGCATTCAACTTTTGAAGACCTTCTCGCAGCTTCCAGATGGGCGAAACAATCTCGCGAGAAAGGCGTATGGCGATAAGAGTGACAAGGAGAAGCAGAATGCAGGTTGTGCCAACGAGAATGGCTACGAGGAGCTGCATGGGAGCAAAAACTTCCTGTTCGGTGACTGCGGCGACAATGACGAGGCCGATTTCTTGTAGCTCCTGTTTGGCGGCGATCATGGCAATGCCGTCGCCATTTTTTGCGCGAAGAATTCCTTGGCCGCCGATTGCCGCGAGCGAGCAAAGTTCGGATGTATTGATGGGAATATGGGCGTCGACTATGCCGGCTTCCAGCTTGCTCATCATGATTCCCTTCGAAGAGAGAACACTCTGTTTGGGGTTAATGCATGCACTGCCATACGCTCGTGGTTCTAGGAGAAGGAAATTACCAGTTTGACCAACCTTTTCTGCTCCGGAGAGGAGCGAGTAAAGTCCTGCAACAGGGAATTCTGTTATGAGTACTCCAAGAAATTCGCCTGATATGCCTCTCACTGGCGTTGCGATGGCATAGGTGCGTTTTGTCCCAAGGAAATCAATCGAGCCGACATAGGTGCCGTTTGCTCCACGGAGCACATGCTCAAAGTGTGCGATATCTGCCCCTTCCATCAGTGAATCGGTTGCGGACACGATGATTCCCTTCGCGTTTGTGATGAGAATGCTTTCGATGCCAGGCAGGAGTGCCGTTTGGGAAAGCAAGTGAGAACGAAGATCGTTCGTTCGCAGTGGTTTTTTCTGCAAGAATGAAAGAGTTTGTTCATCGGATGCCAAAAATCGCGCAATGGTTCGATCCCGATCGATCTGCTGCTTTAGAGCCTCACTTCGTTCTGCCGAAAGAAACACAAGATCTTCGATCGCTTTTTGCCTCACCAGCGATTGCGTGGTAATGACGGACAGTGTTCCTGTGGCAACAAGCGCGATGCCGACAAGGGCAGTACATCGAACAAAAATTTTCCGCCGAAGAGACTGACGAATGGTTGTTGATGTCATGGCAATTCCCGTGATGGGAATATCAAGCAATTATACCATATTTTGCCTATTGGTGCATGTTTTTTTGAACAGAGTCTAGCGGGTAATTTCGATCGGATCAGAGCCCTCTGGCTCCGTTCCCGGGGCAAAAAGACGAAATCTCTCGGCCCCAGTCATTTCTATAAAATATCCGGAATGTTCTGCCGGATCATCATTATCATCTGCAGCGTTCGGGTCCTGTGGGATTGTATGGAGATATTCCCCAAGGAGTGGCGTAAGAGACAGAAGGTTCGTACAACTTCCTGTTTTTGCATCCGAACAAATTTCGATAGATGAGGGAGAGCTCGGTACATGATTCAGAATCATATTGCCCTCATCGCGCGCATGTTCTGCGATGGCATCGCCCATGAGGCCTAAATCCCCAAGCCGCACCTGATTTCGCGCACGCTGAAAATTCACAATGGGTCGTAAAGCAAACATCGCCACAAGTACGAGCACAGCCGCGAGCGACACAACCGGCATGATTTCGAGGAGTGTAAACCCCTTCCGTGCGTGAGAATTTTTTTTCATACAGAGCACATACTATCGCATCGAGCCGATAGCGGCACCACCTTCGGCACTTGGAGCATCTACCCGAAAGCGACCCGGAGCCTGCGAAGAGACAAGATAATCAACAACAGCCTGCTCTTCTGTGCTTTCTTCCGCATCCCAAGGATCATGGGGAACGCCGGCAATGTATGCGCCGGTTAAATGCCTGCTGAAAACGCAGAGGATGTTTGGGTCCCCGCACATGCCGGGATCCGTGCCATGCTGCGTTGTTGGCTTGCATAAGTGCCTAGGGGTTGAATTTACCGCGCATTCTGTCAGCAGTGTCGTGCCATCAACTTTTTTTGGTTGAAAGAAGCCGCCGCTGTCGACCGAAAACTGTCCGAAGGCGTTCAGGATGCTATTCACATCAAATTTACGTTGTGTGTTCCTCGCATCCGCCATTTGCTTAGTCGGATTAATGGCAACAATCACAAGACCTGCAAGAATGCCCACAACAGCCATGGCCATGAGGAGTTCGACGAGGGAAAAGCCGGAACGATGGAAACGATTCGACATGGAAGATCGGGCTCATTGTACAACATATTTGCAAACAAAAAGAGGGGACCTCTTTCGAGAGCCCCCTCCAAATGACAATGTTTGCTCCTAGCGAGTGACTTCGAACTGTGCTGCACCGCCTTCCGTGTAGCAACCACGAACAGTGACTCGGTTGCCATCATTCTTGACGATGTAGAAGCCCTTTGAACCCGCTGCAATCGAGTTGCCGCTACCCCAACGAGGATCGCCCGGAACGTTCACGACGTAGGTTCCAGAGAGAGTGCGAAGGGTAAGACAGTCAGCAGCAATTGTTTCTGTTCCGCAGTGGTTCGTAGAACCACTCGGAGTACCGACGACATCGCAGCCGACAGTTGCTCCGCCAAGCATGCGCCACGTGGTGTCTACACAAGGCGTACCACCGACGCTGCATGGCATATCGCCGTTATTGTCGATTGCGTACTGCCAAATGGCATTGAGCATCGTGTTCACATCGGAGTTACGCTGTGCATTTCTTGCTTGGCCAAGCTGACGAGTAGGGTTAATGGCCACAATGACGATTGCCGCAAGAATGGCAATGATTCCGATGACGAGCAGGAGCTCAATGAGTGTAAAGCCTGCCTTGAACTTCAAAAGATTTTTCATAGGGGAACGTTGGGAAGAAAACGGAAGAGGACTAAAAATCAACGTTCAATGTATCAGTGCTCGGAAGCATCCGTCTACCCATGCATAATTCAAGACACATTGATTATTAATTCAATTCATGTCGAAGATACACATTTATGCCATTTTAGCCTCAGAATAGAGTAAATTTTCGTTATTGTGTCTCGCAATCATTCGTAATTGGTTCCGAGAAATCAACGCACTCGCTCCAGTTCATGATGACAACTGCGGAGCCAGTCATCGGATTGACTGTGTCCGGACGATAGGCTTCCACCTCGATAAATTTTGTGAGCCTGTTCATTGTGCCAGAGCCAGATGTTCTTATTCTCCATACAGAGCCTGTACCGATAGGACCAATATCAATATATTTCAGCGCTTGAATAGAACATGTACCCTGATTTGTCACAGACCAGACAGTCTGGCACGGAGTGTCCTCCGGCGAACAGGAATCACCGATATCCCTTTGATCCGTTATGGATTGCAGGGCAACTTCGATGCATCCATCGGCGAGTGCGCGGGCAACAGCCCCCTCATCCACATCACTGCTATTCAAAGTGGTATTGAGGCTCGTCACAAACAGAATGATGACCGCCATAGCGGCGATGGATCCCACCATCAGCACAGAAAGGAGCGCAATATAGCCTGATCGGGAGTTCTTCAAGGGCACCATTCTGCTTCCTATAGTACGTTGCAGATGGTGCCCTTGTCACTGCTTTGATTCTGCTCATTCGATATCACTTCCCATGAGCTCTGGATCTTCTTCATCTCCTTCCTCATCCGCTGCAAGCGTGGTGGTGCTTGCGAAGCACGAACCCGATGTACTGCCGGCTGCAATCGTTGAGTTTTGATGGATCGAACAGATCGGGGCTTCCATAAAGTAGCTTCCAGAGACTGTCACTACGGTCTGCGAAGCGACCCTGGCCTTTTTGGCTGCAGCCATATGGATGGTGGCGGTTGTAATGATGGAGTGCGGGTTAAGGCTTACTGTTCCCTTGTGTCCGAAGCTGAGGAAACGAGCATGACTCGTTCCGGAAATCGTCGCGCTGCTTCCGACGATTACTTTCTTCCATCCTTGCATGATCAAATCGGTTGTGGCGGCAATGATGCCATTCGTTTTAAGCCACACGCTTCCCTTCTCCGAGAGGAGCGCGATTTTTGATCCGTCGATCGATACTTGCGGCTCTGCGCGAACGCCTTTGCGGCCATCCAAACAAATCGTATCACCGGTCACATCCATATCCTGCTTCACGATGATTTTGCAGGGCGTGTGAATTTCGATGAGAGGCCTATTCACGTTGTATGCGATTTCGAGATTGCGGTATTTATTGTTCTGCAATCCAAAATCGAGGAGGTATGCATCAAGTTCGGTGTCCGAAGTGACGCTCATCTTCCCGGCGCATTTGCGCTCCACGTACTCGGTTCGCATTCCGCACTCCGCACTGCCGTCGCAGTTGTTATCCACGCCATCTCCAAACGGATCAGGCATCCCGGGATGAATGCACACGCCGCAGACTGCATACAAAGGATCTCCGCACTTTGTGGCGGGATTTGTGATGGAGGCACACTGAGCGTCAGCCTGACTGAGCGCATAGTAGATCGTGACATTATCGCTATGGGTATTCGTGGTGGTGCAAAAACTCCCGGTTGTTTCATCAGCCGAAAGTTCGTACTCGTCATCGCTTGGGTTATTGCACTTGTCGTTCGATGGTTTTTCGTAGGGTCCGTTCGGTCCGTTGTCCACGGAATCAATCACAGCGCCATCGAGAACGACTGTTCCTTCCACATGTTCGCGCGTCGTACTTTGATTGTGGCCATACGCATTAATTCGAACGAATGATTTTCCATCTTCTACTCCCCGCTCCACGTGGAG
This sequence comes from Candidatus Peribacterales bacterium, assembly GCA_035289645.1. Lineage (GTDB taxonomy): Bacteria > Patescibacteriota > Gracilibacteria > Peribacterales > Peribacteraceae > DATDWC01. The sequence goes on along the minus strand of DATDWL010000016.1, from coordinate 50,214 downwards.
GCCTGTCACATCCGAGGAAGAAGTGGGATCTATAATTGGAGAACCATTGAGCGTAAGCGGGATCGTAACGGTCGTTGTTCCGTAGGCGGAGCTTCCATTACCAATGTAAATATCAGCGGTCATATCGGCGCCGGGACCCGTACTCACGATATTCGCAACCGTGATGGTGACCGATGCATCGTGAATGGTCGGGGCGTTATCGTTGCAATCCCCCGTGCATGTTGCATAGCCATCTTCATCATGATCGAAGCCGTCATCAGCAATGCTGTTGCAGTCGTTATCGAGGCCATCACACTGCTCCGGTGCATTCGGGTTCACATCAATGTTGGCATCGTTGCAGTCCCCCGTGCAGGTCGTTACGCCGTCTCCATCCTGATCAAATCCCTCGTCCGTTGTGCCGCTGCAGTTATTGTCGATAGCGTCGCAAATTTCCGTCGCACCCGGGTGAATGGAAATGTTGATGTCGTTGCAATCCCCGTTGCAGAGGGAGAACCCGTCTCCATCCTGATCGAATCCCTCGTTCGCCGTGCCATCGCAGTTATTGTCGACTGCATCGCACACTTCGGTGGCTCCCGGGTTAATGGTGGCATTCCCATCATTGCAATCGATAGCGCCGCATACGCCGCCGCCTGTGTAGTAACCGTCGTTGTCGGCATCGAACCCTTCATCAATCGTGCCGCTGCAATCATCATCGACGCCATTGCATTGCTCGGCGGCTCCCGGATACACGCCGGAGCTTGTATCATTGCAATCGACAGGACCACATGCTCCACCCTCTGTCGCGGTGCTATCGCCATCCGCATCTGTACAGAGGAGGTACCCGAATGATTCAAGTCGTGCCGTATTCTCTTTTGGAATTGTCAGAGATCGCGATATGGATGTCGTTGGACTATAAAGTGTTGGCGGCGGATTCGGCGGAGTAGCTGTGAGCGTGTAACCATTGCCATTATCGATCGGTACGCCGCTGATGACATACGAACCATTGGCGGCAGAGAAAGCGGTAAGGTTGACTGCATTTCCAATGTGATCCGTCCCTGTCAGTGTGAGGAGAATTCCTCCCACGCCAACTCCGCCATCATTATTGATTCCATCGGTATTAAAATCATGGAAGACACTACCGGAGACCTTGGAGCGGATCGGAGCGGCCGGAGGCGCTGCTAAGCCAAAGGCGCTTGGCGCAATCGAGGTGACAAGAACGGGAGTAATGAACGTGCCGTTGCCATTCCCAGTGAGAGAGAAGATTTCCCCCGTATCGCGGCGGAGTGCCACAAGATCCTGATCACCATCACTGTCAAAGTCATAACTATCCCCCGATGTTTGCGTGTTGAAATCATGGATTGTGGATTGGAAGACAAAACTGCTTGTGCTGTTTCCTGTGCCATCGCCTTTCCACAAATTCATTTCGCCACTTGCTTCCCCCCCTGCGATGATATCGATGTATCCATCGCCATCGAAATCGGCGACAGCAACGATGTTTGGTGCGGCCACAGTCGGCGTGGCATCGAAGAGAGTGAAGGGGCCGGAAAATACTCCTGCAGTATTAAGGTATGTATAGATATTTCCTCCACCAACTGCGCCGAGGATGATATCGGGATAACCGTTTCCATCCAAGTCGCCGCTATCTTTTGCGGTGTACGCTGCACCCCCCAGCGCAGTCGGGAGGAGATTGTTGATATTCGTTGGAAACACACCTGTTCCATCGCCAAAGAAGATGGAAGCCACTGCTTGATTACCTCCCATCAACACATCTGCATGACCATCTTGATTAAAATCATCAGCAGCCATACCAGATTCAACACCAGCGAGAGGAAATGCGCCGCCAGCAATACTTGCTGCCTGCGTGAAAACGCCAGATGTCGTTTGTTCGAAAATATGACATTCACCGACATCGTCATTGCATCCGGCAAAATCTAAATCTCCATCTTCGTCATAATCCGCAATCGCACCCCCGCGATTATTATCGCCATAGGTAAAAGAGGCGGCAGCGGTAAATGTTCCATTGCCATTGCTCTTGAGCGGCAAGCGTAAACCGGTCTCGTTCCCAGCAAAGATATAGATATCGCTTCCCGCAGGAACAATGGAAGCATTGACGGAAGAACTCATTTTTAACGCCGTGGAAAACACAGCGGGCATTGTGAGCAATACAAGGAGAATATTTGCCCACAACCGTTGATGTGATTTCATAGGATTAAATGGGAAAATGAAATAAAGAAGCAATAAAGAATATTCTTCCTCAAAAACAGAATCCCCCGCCAGAAAATCCCCTTGCAGAAAATCGAAATGCGCATAGTCGTTTTTCTCCTTGGCAATGCGCAAAGATCAAAAGGCATTCCACTCCGCATCACACTTCATTACACTGAGCGTATGTGGAAAATTATTTTAGGCATTGCCTGTGTTTTACTCCTCGTATGCGGTTTCTACTGGTGGAGCATATATACGGCAGAACCGGAGGCACCGCCTCTCTCTTCACATTCCGCATCATCTGCTTCTGTTCAAGATGTTTCTCCTCCCGTTAAGTCATCACAAGGCAGCCCTCGGCTGCCTCCGCCTCGTCCTCCTACCCCACCAACGCATACGCCGGAAGAACCTGTCACAGAGGAAGAAGAACAGGCAGCGAAAGAGGAGGCAAATACCGCCATGGTGAGGCAGTTCATCTACAATTTGCGCACCACGCTGGTTCACATTGGCAGAATGCGTGCCATTGCAGATGGAAAGTACGAAGTCGAGGAATCGGAAGTTATCCCAAGCCTGCAATCGGAAATGGATGAACTCGTCAGTGAATATGCCTTCCTCGAAATCTCGCACCTTGGGGGAAATGTTGTTGCTCGTCTTGCGTCGTTATTCGAAGAGACGCAATCGCTCATAGAATCACTCTCTTCTCCGCCGACGCTCAGCGAGCTCACGAGCGCCGATACAAAACGCCGCAGCATTCAAAAACGAGCGGATGATCTTTTTTTACTTATCCAGAAAAATTAATAGGTGTATGTCGGCCAGAGGATGAGAAGATGAGAAGTTTCCCATGATTCTCCGCCGATAAGGAATAGCGTGTGATCGCTTAGACGGTATGCGACGCCTCGGCCTGCACCATAGCCGATGGTGATGTCATCATCGTATATCTTCTTCGACGCGCTATTAATATTGCGAACATCATCGACTTTTAGAATTTGAAGGTGGCGGTAACTGATGCCCGTAATCTTTCTATCGATAGCCATAAAAAGATGAGGGAACTCCATATTGTTCCCAAAAGTAAGATCCATGTCGAAGACTACGTCCTTTGGATCGCTCGTGCCGCCAAGATCGTATGCTTGATTGCCACCGCACGTTGGCGAGGCGTTCGGATTGTGAACTTTGTTTGTAAGATCAAAGCTGAAGACTTCACACGCATCATTGCCGCTTGCTCCCACATATGCACCCGTTGCATAAATTGCGACCGCCGTACCTTGCGTGTTTCCTCCTGCACTGCCGTTTCCTGTGAGCACGCCTCCTGTGGTATTTACGACACGCAATTCTTCGTTATTACTTGTCCCTGATGCAACGTATGCATAGGGTGCCATGGGATTTGCCCCCGCTGTTGCAACGGCATACAGATGATCCGTGGAAGGATCTGTATCGTATGAGTTGATAAGTGGTGGATTAACAGTGTCATCGCCAACGTCGTATATATACAGTTCATCCGCTGCAACATCTGCTACGCGCGTAATAAACAAACCGGTACCTGTAAGAGCCATTCCATTTGCAAGTCCGATCGATGGGAGATCAATGGTCCCTGCACACGGACTGCAATGTGCAGTTACGGGGTCAGTGACATCTACAATTTTTATTTCTCCTGTTGGATCATCTGTTGAAAAGTACGCATAGTGATCATACAACACGACATCGTACGCCCCAGCAAAATTGAGATCGACGGAATTTACGAGTTCTGGATCCTCCAGATCCGACACATCTACAACATGGAGGCCGTAACCATTAGAGGTATCGAGCGCCGCAGTGATGTATACGTAGCTTCCGGAGACTGCGATTTTATTCATCTCGGGTTCATCAAACAAGCTATCGGTGAGTGATCCCTTTATAATGGGTTGGCTCCAATCGGGCGGCGGCGGCGGTGGATCTTTCGGCCAATTCGTCAGAAGCGAGGTGAGGGTGATGCTGCGTGCTGTTGGCATTCCTGAACTATTCCAGCTGACGGTGGATTGTACGGTCCGCTCATTTTCATTATTGCCGGCACTCAGGCGAATCGACTGAGTGAAAAAATTATCGATAATGGTCGGCGTATTTTCGACAAACTCCCAGCTGCCATCGGTGATGCGAACACCATGATCGACATCCATTTCGTAGGCAGCGATGATGTCGTATCCGATGAAATCGCCCTCTCCATCCCGCCGATCGCGCAGGTAGTGCATCGCATGGAGTCCTTCTTGCGCAAGGTACACTGCCCGAAGCTTTTCACTTGACCATACTGTCCCTAGGCGCCCCTGCATAATCCCCGAGCTGAACGCGGAAACAATTGCGCCAAAAATCGATACAGCAAGCAGAGCATCGATGAGCAGAGTGCCGCGGCGGCTTCGTCGGAAAGCGCGTGCCAGGGGGATCATGAGTTCCATTTTTGCAATTCTACCATGTTGCCTCCTCTATAATAGAGCCGATGATGAGCCTGCACTTCCCCTTTCGACTTCGTATGTTCTTTACTGCGCTGCCATTCTTCGTTGCATTGGCTGTGTATATTCCATCGCTCCAGAATGGGTTTGCAATGATTGATGATGGGCTGCTGATTTATGAAAACAACCTTGTTCGCTCGATCTCTCCTCATACACTCTGGATTGCTTTTACGAGTTACGATCCGGAGCTCTACATTCCACTAACATTCATTTCCTATCAATTTGATTATTTTATTGGAGGATACCATCCATTCATCTATCACTTTACGAGCGCCGTTCTCCATGCAGGGAGCGCGCTTCTTGTTGTTTCATTCATCACTTCTCTTACTGGTCGAAAACATGCAGCAATACTCTGCGGCATACTCTTTGCTGTCCATCCGCTTCATACCGAAGCGGTAGCGTGGGCTGCTGCGCGCAAAGATATTCTCTCATCCTTTCTTTTTCTCGCATCGCTTGTTACCTATCGACAGTCGCTTGCCAATGAGAAATCCGTAAGCACGAGACACTCCGCGTATATCGGCAGCATCCTGCTTTTCCTCTTTGCGCTTCTCGCCAAAGTATCGGTTATATCGCTTCCGCTGATTCTCGTTGCTCTCCACTTCTTTCAGGCGGACCTGCCATGGAAGCGAATTATGGCAAGAGTACTACCCTTTTTCACACTTTCCTTCGTTTTTGGCATCGTCGCACTCGGAGGCAAAAGTGCATTGATTCTTGGGAAGACAACGGGAGAACTTTTTCTCCTGGCATGTAAAACCACGGTTTTTGCTTTCTTTAAAATTCTGTATCCGTTTCATGCTTCTGTTTTTTATCCGGAGCTGCAACCGATCACTCTGCAAACGACAGCTTTTTTCCTCTCCCCGCTCTTCCTTATCGCAATTGGACTGCTCGTATGGCGATTCCGTGCGAAGAAAGAATTTCTTTTTGGCGCATTCTTTTTTTTTATAACTCTTGCACCTTCGTTTCTTGCGGTGAATAAGGGCGGCAATACATTTTTCTTCTCTGATCGATATGCATACCTTCCCTCCATTGGCATCCTCCTCATTGCTGTGAGTTTTGTGCATTATGTGAAAATCTCCAAGCCACAGCGTGTTGCTTTTTTCACGGTGCTCATCTCTGTTTTTGCACTGTTTACCATTCATCAGTCGTTGCTGTGGGGGAATTCCGCAAAACTTTTTAGCCAAGCTGTTGCCGCATACCCCGATTTCTATCTTGCGCACATCGATCTTGGTGCTGCTCTGCGAGAAGAACGGAAACTGGATGAAGCGCTCCAAGAGTTCCGTACGGCGATTTCTCTCCATGCGCTGCCGAATACCTATGGCCTTATAGGACAGATCGAGGCGGAGAGAGGAAATTTTTCATCGGCGATCAAAGAATTTGAATCCGGCCTCCAGCTTCTTCCTACCGATCCAGAACTGCTCTATGGACTCGCGCAGGTATATGGACTTGCCGGCGAATCGGCAAAAGCGATGCGCACGTACGAGGAAGCACTTGTGGCGACCAAGGACGAAACATCCGCTTACCGACTATTTGCCCGCAGGATTTCGGCGCGGCGCGATATGATCTTTCTTCGTATGGGTATCCTGGTTGGAGAGCAAGGACATCACGACGAAGCGGTCAAGTTCTATGAGCGCGCACTCCTCGAAAATCCATACAATGTCGAGGCGCACTACAATCTTGCCGTCGGTCTTGGAAATCTTGAACGCATGGAAGAGGCGATGTCGCATTACGAACAGGCGATTCGCCTCGATCCTCATCATATTCAAGCGCTCACAAATCTCGGCATACTGTACGAACGATCCGCTCGCAGGCTGGATGCCGTACGTGCGTTCCGCACGGTCTTGGAGATTGATCCTAATAACAGTATGGTGAGAGCCATACTGCAATCACTGGGAATGGAATAATCGTTTGATTATTTACCACCGCCCCCCGGCTCCCCCGCCCCCGAACGATCCTCCGCTCAATCCGCCGAATCCTCCGCTGCTTCCCCCCGGTCCCCAGTTGCCGCCTGCCCAAAAGCTTGTTCTCCTTTTGCTCCGGTAGTTTTTGGAGACGATGTAATCAAAAAGGGTGCCAAGGATGAGAAGAAATGGAATAAGGAACCACAACGAGAAAATCATAAATAGAACGATGCCGATGATCGATCCTAGTATGCCGCCAAGCCACCATGATTTTGTCCTCCCAAGAATCGCCGCGAGCCACTCAAGGAGGATTGAGCCGATGATGAAGAGAACGAAGAATCCATTACCACCACCACTTTCCTCCATCATGGAATCTGCTGGAGCGTACTCTCCACGCGTGCTCATCATGAGTGCATCGATGCCGCCCTTGATGCCTTCTCCATATTTTCCTTCACGGAAGAATGGTGTGATTTCTTTCTCGATGATCTGATGCGCGACAATGTCGGGAACGGCTCCTTCGAGGCCATATCCGGTTGCGATGAATATCTCGCGATCATCGATTGCTACGAGAACGAGAATGCCATTGTCATTCTCACGGGTGCCGATTCCCCACGTGCGCCCCACCTCGACTGCAACGTCACTCATTGGCTCGCCTGCGAGTGTTTTGATAATGAGGACTGCGATTTCATTTGTTGTTTCGTTTTGAAATGTCGAGAGCGATGATTCCAATGCACGCTCCTCTTCCTCCGTAAGAATATTCGCCGTATCCGTGATGAATCCTTCGTTTGCCGGTACGGTGAACGCCAGTACCACATTTGCGCTCATGAGGCAGAGCAGACAGCCGATGCCGAGGATGCTTTTTCGCATTTAAAATTCGACGGATGGCGCCTCGTCGCTCCCCTCCGTGCTTCCAAAGAAAGTCTCTTCTGCAAAGCCGAAGACGTTGGCGATGAGGTTGCCGGGGAAGCGCTTTACATCGAGGTTATAGGATCGCACAACTTCGTTGTAATCCCGACGCGCCGTTGCAATGCGATTCTCCGTGCCTTCCAATTGCGTCATAAGATCGCGATACGCTTGCGTCGCTGTGAGTTCGGGATATTGCTCAACACTGACGAGGAGCCGCGAGAATGCGGATTCGAAACCTGTTGCTGCCTCAATTTTGCCGCTGCGGTTTGGAGCCTCCAACCATTTGGTGCGCGCCTCGGTCACGCCAAGCAGTGTGTCTTGCTCGAACGCCGCCGCACCCTTTACGGTGCTGACGAGATTCGGCACGAGATCGAATCTCCTCTGGTATTGCGTTTCGACTTGCGCCCAGGAGGCATTTACCGATTCGCGCGAGGTGATAAGGCTGTTGTAACTGGACCACATCCATAACCCGCCGACCAAAAGGATGCCGATGATAATAACGAATGGAGAAATTTTGCGCGGGCTCATTTGTCGAAGGGGGAAAGTCCTCCTATTCTCGGTTCTTCTCGGATGATTTGCAATTGTTTTCTTTATCTCTCCACTACTCCTCTTCCATTCACCGTGATATCGCGAGTACTCCCAAGCATCGTCATGATAATAATGCCGGAAAATGTCGATTCAACCGGATCACCGGTAAAACGTTCAAAGACAAGGCCGTTCCCCGGCGCTACCTGCATCTTCTCGTAGAGCGATCCGGAAAAGATGATATTTTCATTCACATCAAACGTCGCATCCGTCTCGTCCAGTGTTGCGAAGGAATCGCCCGAAAAGAGCACAAGTTGTTGACCCACTGTATCGATCTGTACGCCCCATTGTTTTCCTTCGATGTTTTGCTGCGACTGCGTCTGTGCGCGCCGAATAAATTGCTGCAGTGCGTTTTCGCTAGAACGGAGATTCGTTCGTGCGATTGCATTGAACGAGATGACAACGGTGATCGAGAGCAGCACGGCGAAAATTGCAATCGTCAGAAAAAATTCAAGGAGTGTGAAGCCGGGTCGGAATCGGAGCGTTGGCATCGAGTCTACAGTGTAACAGACGAACATCATGAAATACCCTTTTCATCTCTTCTTCGCGTTGTGCTCCTCCATTGCTCTTCTCCTATTTCCCTCCGATGTTTCCGACCACCGAATAGATCGGCATGATGATGGAAAATGCGATGAATGCTACGAGCGATGCGATGACAATAAGGAGCATCGGTTCAAGAATGATTGGCAATTTTTGAGCCGTTTCCTCGGCTTTCTTTTGGTAAATATTGGCAATTTTTGCGAGCACTTCCGACAGGCGCCCGGACTGTTCGCCGGTGACGATAATCTGTTGGACCGAAACAGGGAGTACTTTTTTACTTCCCTTTATTTCCTGGAAGCTCTTCGAGAAAGAATCGCCGATCTGCACATGCTCGGTCAGCTTTGTATAAAAGCGCCTGTAGCTCCACAAGGTGGTCACTTCGGCGAGTGAATGGAGAGCTTCCACTGGCGCAACGCCGGCACTCATAAGACTTCCGAGAATAATGCCGAAGCGCGCTATGCTCGCTTCGCGAATGAGGGATTTAATGCCCGGTACTTTAAGCAGGAACCACTGCATCACGATTTGGAGCTTCGTGAATTTAACGAGCACGCCCATGAGGAATAATCCGCCAAAGGCCGAAGGGACAGCTGTGGCGCCATGTTGCGTGAAGAAATCGGCAACCGCAATGACAGCGAGCGTGGTTGCGGGGAGCTTGACGTTGAGCGCTACGAGTACACCCACGAGCTGTGGCAGCACAAACCACGACAGGCCGATCGCAATGATGAATGTGAGAACGATGACGATACTCGGGTACATCATAGCCATTTTTACTTTCTGCTTCATGGCATGATCTTTTTCATCCTGAGTCGCAAGGTTATCAAGATTTTCCGCCAAGTTTCCGGATTCCTCGCCGATACGTACGAGAGCGATGGAATACGGCGTAAAGTATCCTCGAGCATCCATTGCGCGCCAGAGAGCGTATCCATTATCGACATCTGCGCGGATTTTTTCGACAAGTTTTCTCATAGGACCTTTCTTTGCTTCACGCTCCAGTGCCGCAAGAGCATCGGTCACGTGGAGTCCTGCCCCAAGCATCATGGCAAGGTTCTGAATGAACGGACTGCGGAATTTTCCAAGCCCCATGTTCGCCACCGCCAAGCTCATTCGCTTGAACGTGCCTAAGCCTTTGTAAGACTCCTTTTTTTGCCTGACAGAAGTATCACCCGACACGGCGGATGTACTACTGGTCTTTTTGCGAGAGAAGAGTTGCATAGTTTATGGAGGGGCCCGATGCAAGTGCGTCGGGAGGAGCGGCAACGCGGAGGAGCTCTTCGATATTGGAGAACCCTGCAAGGACTTTTTCGAGTCCATCTTCAAACAATGTGAGCATACCCTGTTGCCGTGCCAAGATGTTGATTTCGCCGCTTGTCCTTCTATTGGTGATCATCTCTTCGATTTCCGGCGTAACCGGCAGGAGTTCGTACACACCGACACGCCCCTTGTACCCGGTTCCGCCGCATGTGGCGCAGCCCTTTCCTTTGTAGAGGGTAATTTCCGTATCTTCCGTAAAGTATCGTTCTGCACCGGTGAATAATTTTTGTGCTTCGGCCTGTGAGGCTTGGTAACTGTAGCGGCATTTCATGCAGTTGCGCCGCATGAGACGCTGCGCAATGATGAGTTCGAGAGTGGAAGCAAGAAGATATGATTCCAGACCCATTTCCAGAAGACGAGGAACTGCGGTGGCAGCATCGTTGGCGTGGAGCGTACTAAAGAGAAGGTGTCCGGTGAGCGCAGCATTCACGGAAATTTGGGCGGTGATGTCATCACGAATTTCTCCGACGAGGATGATATCCGGGTCCTGACGGACAAGAGCGCGGAGACCGCGTTCGAATGTCAGGTTCGCTTTCACATTTACTTGAATGTGGTTAATACCCGGGATTTTATATTCCACGGGATCTTCGATGGTACTGATGTTCACATCGGGTGAATTGCGTATTTTAAGGAGACCGTACAACGTCGTGGATTTTCCGGAACCAGTCGGGCCCGTTGTCAGCAACATGCCGAACGGTTTGTGCGCCGCCTTCACAAGAACATCGAGGTGCCGCGGCGAGAATCCAAGATCACGCAGAGTCAGCGTACGCACGTACTCCGACAGAAGACGCATAACGATCTTTTCTCCATCCACAATCGGCACGATTGATACGCGCACATCCATTGCCTTGTCGCCATGTTTCCATCGAATAGCACCGTCCTGTGCGGCGTAGTGCTCATCGATGCGCATGTTTCCAGCAATTTTGATGCGGTTGACGATTCCTTCGTAATATTCCCGCGGAATTTTGCCGGCTTCGTGCATGACGCCATCGACGCGGAATCGAACCACTACTGTCTTTTCCTGCGGTTCGAAGTGGATATCCGAAGCGCCAAGTTGAATCGCATCGGCAAAAATTTCCTCGATGATTTCCGGCGCGATTTTTTGGTGCTGCTCGATGATCGATTGAAACCGCGTATTGAGCGGTTTTCGGTAGAACGCAAGTGCTGCATCGATTGCATCACGGGTGGTGTACACAAGTTCGAGTCCCATGATTCCTCCGACAGCCTCCAAAATTTTTGCACGAAGCTCATCGCTCCGCTCCGGATTATTCGTTGCAACGACGAGCGTGCCATCGCTTCTTTTTTCTATCGCGGTCGCCCGCATGCCCAATGCGATTTCTGTCGGAAGCAATTCCACGATATCCGTATCGGGAGGATTGGCGCTGACATCGACGAACGGGAGATGGTAGTACTCCGCTACCGCGTTTTGAATAATTTCCTTTGTGAGCAGCCCCTCTTCACGAAGGACATGATCCAACGTGACATTGCGCTCCTCTGCGCTCTTTTTTGCCGTTTCGTACTCCGATTGTTCCAGGTAGTTTTGGGCGACAAGAATTTGTCCCAAATCCACGGATTCATCTTTCTTTTCCGGTTCCACTTCGCCCTTTTTCTTCTTTTTCTTCTTTTTTGCTTTCGCCGCAGCCTTCAATTCTTCTCGTTCCTCCGCGAGTTGTTTTTTTTCATCGGCCAGTGTTTTTTCATGCTCTTCCTCCGAGGAGAGTGCATGCTTTTCATCGGCGACTTTTTGGCGCTCTAATTGAATTCTTGCTTCCTCCACTTTGCGCTTTTCTTCTCGCATGCGCTGCTCTTCCTCATGGAGAGCTTTTTCCCGCTCCAGTTTTTGTCTTTCTTCCGCGAGTTTTTCGGTTTCTTTTTGCCACTTCCCTATTTCCTTTGCGAGCGCATCGCGCTTGCCGCCGCCGAATAATCCGCCTGAACCTTTCATTGATGTAAGGAATCCGGCTTCGGCTTGAGCGATGGATTCTTGTCGTATTTTTTCCTTTTCCAAAGCCCATTCCGTCCGCTCTTTTTCGAATGCGATGGCGGCCTCCTTCTGCATTTCCTTCTTCATCTTTTCTTTTTCGCGTTCGAGATCCTCTTTCGAAATCCCACCACCCACATTTTTGTGAGTCGGGTGCTTTTCCAATTCTTTCTTTTCTTCAGCGAATTTTAATTCCTGTTCTTTGAGTTTCTTTTCAAAATTTGCCTTCGTGGCAGCCAGTGCCTCTTGTGCATCATCTGCCGCTTCCTTTTCTCCCATTTTTCCTTCTTCCAGTTTTACCCGTTCTTGCACAAGTTTTTCGCGCTCTGTATCAAGTTCCTTGCGAGCTGTTTCGATTTCATCCCTCTCTGTGCTGACTGCGGAAGTCCATGCTGCGCCTTTCATTTCCAGAAGCTTTTCCCTCTCCTTTTCAAGGAGCTCGCGCTCCCTTCGAATTCTCTCCTGTTCTTCGATCAAATCTGCAGTGCTGGCTTGACTTTGTTTTTTCAGTTCCTCGATGGTGCTGAGCAGCATGGCACGCTCATCGTCGGACATTGCCGAAGACACAGGCGCCTGCGCTGATTCCACACGGGCATCGCGTGAGGCACTGAGCTGCTCTTCCAGATCACGAGTATGGCTTAAGAGAGATTCTCTTTCATCATGCGTAACTGGCTCGCTTCGCTGGGGAGCGTACCCCTGTGGCTGATTCTGGGTAATGATTCTAGGTGCGGATACCACTACTTGCTCCGGTGAATCAACCAGAACGGCCGAAATAGTTTTTTCCGTATCGGTGGTGCGTGCTTCGGGTTCTGACTGATTGGATGATTGAGAGACCCATTGCTTCACGCCTGGCATATCAATCGATTGCTCACCGGATTGATAACGCTGTTTTTCATGCTCGATGAGCACCTGTCGAAGTGCCTCCTTTTTCGCTTCATCGATGAGGTACTTCTCATCCGCCGCTGTTTCGTGACTCTTGCGGCGCGGCGAGAAAATTCTGCCGAGGCGATTCATAATAGATGTGCGGCGTTCCAGCCGCCTATTTTGCCGCTCCATCCGCTTGCGGAGCCTTTCTGCTTTTTGATCAAGGATTTTTTTCTCGCGTTCGTGGTGAGCGGCTTCGCGCATTTCCTGCATCTTTCTTTTGGCTTCCGCTTTTTGCTTCATGCGTTCCTGCTTCCATTGTTTCTGCTCCTCTTTCTGTTTGCGGCTTTTTTCACGTTGCGCTTCCCGTTCCATTTGGCGCTTTATTTTTTCCTCTTCGCGCCTCTTCTCCACCTCAGCCAATTTTTGCTTTTTCTCCTCCATTGCTTTTCGTTTCATTTCTTCCTGCAATTGCTGCATTTCCTTTCGATGCATCTCCAGCTCCGCTGCTTTACGCATTTGTTCCTCCTGTTTCTCTGCGTCTTTCCGTCGAGTTTCTTCTCTGGCAATTCGTTTCTGCTCTTTGCGTTTTTGATGCTCGGTCTGGATGGCGTGTACGATGACGCGAAGGAGTGTCGGGCCGTCCGCTGCCTGCTTTTGTTCGCTCTGGATCGCCGAATCCTCGCTGCGTCGTTCATTTCGAATGAGCGTGTTTTCCGCTTTTCGCGCGGCGAGGAGCACGGCGCGTTCTACTTTTTCTTCCTCCAGCTCCCTCTTTTTCGTATCCCAATTTCTCAATTTTACTTCCGCATCTCCTGCGGACAGCAGAATGCGGGACTGCTCCTCAATCGCTTTTTCCATCAATTCGTCCGTCAGGATCTTTTCCGATCGAAGTACGGATTCCAATGGTATCAAATTCCTTTGTGATTTTTCACGCGCATCTTTAAGCAACTCTTCCGAGAGCATGCCACTTTTGACGAATATTTCGCCGAGTGGTGGCACACTGCGCTCGGAGAGAGAATTGTGTTTCATTATTTTAAGAATGCTTTGATCGCATCCACAATGCGCGATATTGGTGTATTTGATTTGACGAGATAATTCGATACTCCCATTTCTTTTGCCTTTTCCATGTCCTCTTTCTGGCCAAGATTACTGAGGACGATGACATTCGATGTTTTGCCGGACTCATGGAGTTTTGCAAGAACGGTGAACCCGTCCATTTTTGGCATGATGATATCGATGAGTACCAGATCGAAGTCTTCGCTCTGTGCGATTTTTAATCCCGCTTCTCCATCCTCGGCAATACTGACGCTGTACCCTTCGTGGGACAGTTTAAGCTTAAGCGCGTGCGAGAGCGGCTTTTCATCCTCGATGATGAGGATGCGTTTTCCGTTCGAAGAAGGAGGTGTTTGTGGAGAGTTGACCATAGTGTGTATGTGGGTATTGGCTTCAAACTAGTATACCAAAATTGCCAGAATTTCGCAATGAATGAGCCTATGGCCTCCTATGGGTGATTATTGACATATGCAGGAAATTATCTACAATAAGGAATGTCAATATTGAGCTTCCTCCCTCGGGATTCTCGTGGGATGGCGTGGGGCATGTCCCTTTCGAAGCAGGCTCGCCATTGGCGGAAATCACGGGGCTGCTTTCTCCCGATCGAATCGGTCGCAGGAAAGCAGTCCCGTTTTTACGGATGTTCGTCCTCTTTTTTTCTGTTTAGATGAGCAGCGATACGTACCAAGCCACTATTTTATCGCCAACAAAAAGAGCTACGAATGTTCCAAGGACAAGAAACGGTGCGAAGGCGATATGCGTATCGCGGGAAATTTTTTGTGTACAAAGAAGAACAAGCGAGACGACAGCGCCGATTGCATATGCCGAAAAAAGCATAAGGATTCCTTGTTGGAATGAAAGAAGAAGCCCAAGCGCGCTTCCTAAAAAAATATCTCCGCTGCCGATCCAACGACCGCGGCTCACAAGCCACATGGCGCCGAAGAGTGTTCCGATCATCGCTGCTCCGTAGATCGATCCCCACACCATTTCTTTATCAGTCGCTATAGTGATTCCCAGTTGGTAGAGAATTGCCGCAATGGCAAGTGCACCGGTGAGAACATCGGGTATGCGCTGCGTTTGCGAATCGTAAAGCGCAATGAGAAATGCAATGAAGCAGGCAATCGAAAGCGGGAAGAGGAGCAGAATCGGCAATGATCGAAAAGCCAGAGCAATGAACAGAAATAAAATACTGCAGAGAGCTTCCACGAACGGATACCGGAGTGAAATATGCGCATGGCATGCACGGCACTTGCCTCTGAGTGCGATGTAACTGACGAGAGGAAAGAGTTCGAACCACGAGAGCTGATGGTTGCACGAAGTGCAGCCAGAACGCCCGCCGATGGGTTTTCCCGTCGGCAAACGGTACAAGAGCATGGTGCTAAAACTCCCGAAACAGAGGCCGATGAGTGCAAAAATAAAAAGTTGGAAACCAAGCGGCAGTACGGTTTCGAGCGTATGAAGAGTCATCATTGATCCGAGTGTATCACGCGGATCACTCCAGCGATGCGGCGACTTCGTCTGCAAATTCTGCATTCGTATGCACCTCGGCAATATCATCGTCTTCTTCCAGCGCTTCGATCAGATGAACGATACCGCGCGCCGCTTCAGTATCCGTTATTTTTATGGTTTGTTTTGGGATGTATTTGAGCCCGGCAGTTTGAACTTCGTATCCCTGCCCTTTCGCAAGATCGCGAACTTTTCCAAGCGCAGTGCGCCCGGTGGTGATGATGATTGCAGATCCATTGAGTTCGATATCTTCTGCTCCCGCATCGATGAGCAAGAGCTGCTCTTCTTCTCCGATTGGTTGCGGCCGCGATGCCATGACAACACCTTTTTGTTCGAACATCCATGTGACCGATCCTGTCTCCGCAAATCTTCCGCCGTTCTTATTGGCAATACTCTTCACATTTGCGAGTGTCCTATTCGTGTTATCCGTGAGACATTCAATCAAGTACGCTACTCCCCCTGCACTGGTCGCGGCGTAAATCACTTCGGCCATGGCCTCGCCTTTGGTTTCGCCCGATCCCTTCTTCACGGCACGTTCGATGTTTGCATTCGGGACGCTATCCGCCTTTGCATTATCGATCGCGACTCGTAGTGCTGCATTCGTATCAGGATCCCCTCCCCCGCTCCGAGCAGTGATTTCGATCAATCGCGCATGTCGCGTAAAAATCTTTCCGCGGCGTGCATCTTGCGCCGTCTTCTTCACCCGGATGTTTGCCCATTTGGAGTGGCCGGACATAGTGAAACTATACACCGGTTTCCTCTGTCCCGATTTCTGAGAAATCAAAAATATTGTTCTGATTCATCAGCGCAGAGAGTGATGTGACAATCCCTCCAATGAGTACACTCACGAGCGCAGCGATAACAATGAGTGTTTCGCGCTCTGTGATATTTGCATAGATCGACAGGGGCAATCCAATCAGAAGCGAGAGCCCCACTCCCCACGCTGCCCCTTTCGCGGTGACGCGATTCCAGCAGAGGCTCAAAATCGTCGGAAAGAGCGATGCGGAAGCGAGTGCGCCATAAATCAAAAATACCCAAAGAAGTTCCGGCCGAAAGAGCGCAATGCCAGTACCAAGCGTTGCTGTCCCAATCATCACCATCCGGGAAATACGTACGATTTCCCTTTGAGTTGGGTGGCGGTTTACATATCGTTGGTAGAGATCGATCGCTCCCAAAGAACTCAATGCGCAGTAGGCACTATCAATCGTCGAGGCGAGCGCTGAAAACGCCATGAGTGTGAAAAGGAGGAGTGCCCAGTGTGGTAAAAAGTGTGCGATCACAATTGGTGCGACCATTTGGGGATCCGATATGGCAATGCCAAACGTTGGATTTGCCGCGATAAATCCAAACATCGAAAGAAGAATAGGCACAAGTCCAAAGAGGAATCCCGCAATAACAAATGTGCGGATGATATCATGCTGACGGACGGCGAATGCTCTCTGGAAGAACATTTGATCCCCAAATGGCCCAGAAAGGAGACCGATAGTCATAGGAATACCAAACGCAAATGCGACGCCCGGGTGGAATATGTTTCCAAATTCACCTGTGACGCCGCTCATGCCCCCGAGCACTGATCCCATCCCTCCTGCTTGCATGATTGTGAGTGGAACAAGAAAGAAAGCAATCAGAACCACCATGAGCATTTGAATAACATCTGTGTAGATCGAAGCTTCAAGTCCGCTGATGAGTGAGTACGAAAGCGCAGCACTCGCCATTGCAAGAACCGCTATCGGGAACGAGAGTCCGGTGAGGAGCGAGAGAAGAATGCCTCCAGCGAGGGCATTGATGACGAGCGCTCCCAGCTGATACCCAAAGAACACGAAGAGGAATGTGCAGTGGGCACCTATGTGTCCATGGAATCTCCGCATAATAAATTCCGGTAATGTGAATCCCTCCGGCATTAAACGACGAAGGCGGATTGCAAGCGGCGCAAAGAAAAAGAAGCAGAGAATATTCGGCGCAATGAACCAAAAAGCACCGGCGATTCCCTTTGTATAAGCCTGGAGAGAGGCGATAAACACCGCAGGCGCCCATACCCATGTCACCGCCATACTCATTGCTGCGTTGAACCAATGGACAGTGCGATTCGCAGCAAGAAATCGTTCCCGTGTCTGGTCTCCGCTCCCCCGTTGGAGGAAGGAGACGAGGAGCAACATGGCGGCGGCAAATCCTGCAAGAAGGCCGAATGCTTCGTAGGGAGAGAGAAACGTCATAAATCAATGAGAAATGAAATTTGTATTTGTCAATCTACGGAGAACAATATGAGTGGCAAAGCACACCAATAGGTGATAATAATCACCACAAATGACCACAGACCTCTTTCAGGATCTCGGTTTAAGTCCGAATGAAGCGAAGATTTACCACGCTCTGATTACGTATGGCGGTTCTGGCGTTTCTACTATTTCGATCCGATCAAAAGTCCATAGGCGCAATGCCTACGACGCGGTCCATCGTTTGATCGAGAAGGGTCTTGTCTACGAAGTGTTTTCTTCCGGCGAAACTCTGTACGAAGCAGTGGAGCCGGGGAAGCTTCTTGAGTTCATTCGAGAAAAAGAATTGCGGCTCGAACAAGAACTCCCGGCACTCCTTTCGGAGTACCGCGAACATCGAGCGCCTCAACGCGCATATATTTACAAGGGTGTCGAAGGTATGAAGAATTTTCTGCGAGAAGCATTAAAAGTCGGAGAAGATATGTATGAGTTTGGTGCAAAGGGTGGATGGTTTGATCCCCGGCTGGGGACATTTACAACATGGTTTTTAAAAGAAGCGAAAAGGAAGAATATAAAATTCCATCATATCTTCGATTGGGAAGTACAGGACAAGGCACCCCATGTGCCGGAAGCTGTGGGGAAGCCGTATAAGTTTGCACCGAAGGCATACACATCAGAGTCTGCCATCGAAGTCTTCGGTGATCATGTTGTCACCTTCACAGGGCTTGGGTTTGGGAAGATCGAAGACGATCTCACAATATTCGTCATGGTGAGTCCAAAACTTGCCCAAAGTTATCGCATCTGGTGGCAAATGATGTGGGATTTATTGCCGGAGCAGAAGAAGCGTTCCAAAAAATAAGATTCCTCAGATCACGCGAATTACTTTCCCAATCACTCTCCACCCCTCGTACGGAGTCCATCCGCATTTACTGTGGAGCGCTTTGCCATGAATTTTCCAGCTTTGACCGGGGTTGACGAGGGCGATGTCCGCCGGTTTGCCAACGACAATACCCGGTTTACCAAGGTGAAAGATGCGGTTTGGATTGGTAAAGCAAAGCCGAAGAATGTCCTGTGGCTGAATGTCGGTTTCAGGTGTCCCTCCCATCGGCCTCAGATTCCCTTCACCGTCCTCCGGTCCACTCTCCATACACGAAAGAAGCAGTGGCAGCATTGTCTCGACCCCCGGAACGCCGCTTGGAGCCTCGAGCGGATGCTCGCAATTTTTTCTCGCGAGCGTGTGTGGGGCGTGATCCGTTGCGATGCAATCAACCGTGCGATCCCCTATTCCTTCCCAGAGTGCTTCCGCGTGATCGCGCGTGCGGAGTGGTGGATTCATTTTGCCAAACGTGCCGAGAGTTTTATAGTCTTCGACCGTGAGGAAGAGGTGATGGGGTGCGACTTCGCAGGTCACAGGGAGCCTGTCCGCTTTTGCTTGTCGCACAAGGTTGAGTCCAAACCGCGTGGAGAGGTGCGCAATGTGCAAAGCTGTTCCATATTTTTTCGCCAACATGATCGCTTCATCCACCGCCTCCATCTCGGATTCCGGCGGACGCATTGCGGAGTGCGCGGCGATGTCGCTTTGCGTATTCAATTTCCTTGCAGCTTCGTTCGTAGCTGCATCCTCCGCATGAACAACGATCGTGATGTTCCTCTCGCTGCAAAACTGGAATGCGCCATTGATTGCTTCCTCATCCGCTCCCAGATTTCCCGTGGAGTGATCGAAGTAGAGCTTTACTCCCACCATATGTTTTCGATCACTTGCCGCAAGCTCTGCGAGATCATTGATGCTCGACACATTGAAGAAGAACCGAATGTTGCATTCTCTGATTTTTTCGGCCCTTCTCAATTTATCATCGAGCGCCGCTCTCGTCGAAGTCGGCGGGTTCGTGTTCGGCATATCGCAGACGGTCGTTACTCCCCCACTCCGCGCAGCAGCAGCACCCGTTTCCATATCTTCCGCATCTTCGTATCCCGGCTCGCGGAAGTGCACATGGCAATCGATGAGTCCGGGGAAGAGAAGAAGATTTCCTGCATCGACGCACTCATTCGCAGCATCGGAAAGTTTCGGGGCAAGCGCTTCGATGATGCCATCTCGAATCAGCACATCCGAGGATTTTTCCCCTGCGTCTGTGACAAGCATTCCGTTTTTGATGAGGAGTGTGCTCATACCTTCCCCAGCATCATAGCAATGAGTGCCATACGGATGGGGACGCCGTTTTTGGCCTGGCGGAAGTAAGCGGCATTCGGCAGAGGATCGACATCCTGTGCGATTTCATCGATACGGGGAAGCGGATCCATCACCAATGTATTTTTCCCCTTCAGCATTTCTGCCGTGAGTTTGTATTCCGTTCGCAAACGCTCGAATTCCGCGTGATCGTCGAATCTCTCTTCCTGTAATCGGTTCATGTAGAGAACATCTGCTTCGACTCCCATTGCGAGATTTGTTGTGACATCAAATGGCGTGCGCCGCTCGCTTAAGACCTGCAAAAATGCCGGGCCGGGTTTGAGGCTCTCCGGACCGATGAATGTGAATCTATTGCCGGAGTATTGGCTTAAAATGAGCGCGAGTGACCGGATGGTGCGCGAGTGGAGTGGGTCGCAGGCGAATGCAACGTGAAGATTCGAAAGTCTGCCGAGCGACTTCTGCAACGTATAAAGATCGAGAAGTGATTGCGTGGGATGTTCGTTGCCCCCGTCACCGCCATTGATGAACGGCACATCACTTACTGCGGCAGCGCGCGCCGCGGAACCTGCCTCCGGATGCCGCATGACGATAAGATCGGCATAGCTATGAACCATGCGGATCGTATCTTCGATACTTTCACCTTTCTCGAGCGAGCTCATTTGTCGTCCCTGCGCGAGGATTACTCCACCGCCGAGCCGCTGTACCGCCGATTGGAAACTGAGCATCGTGCGTGAACTTGCTTCGTAGAAGAGGAGCGCGATGACTTTATCTTTCAGCAGATGCACTCTTCCCTTTCGTTCGAGTATTGTCTCCATTTTTCGTGCCGCTTTAAAAACAATCTCCACAACCTCCGGCGTGAGTTGGAGCGATGAGGTGAGATGATGGAAGGGGAGGGACATGCGTGGACGGGGCAACCCAATCCTACAGCGTAAATGCCTTCTGTGCGAAGAGCCAGATCATGAAGATAAATCCAGCGGCAAACACGGTCACAACAGCTGCCTCTACAAGCCACATTAAGAGTTGTCCCTTCAACGATTGTTTCTTCCCTTCAACCGAAGCCTCTGGAAGCAAACGATCAAAGCGTTCCTCGGCTTTTCGGAGAAGATCTTGCAGTAAGCCGACCTGTGATCGCAGCAAGTCGTTTTCACGCTTGAGGTACTCCCCTTCTCCGCTCTGCACTTCCGTTCCAAGTGGAGCGGGCGGTGGAAGCACGGAGTCACTCCCATGAGTTTTTTCCTCATGATAGGATTTTGAAATTTCAGCCAATTCGTCTCGAATTTGCTGGAGCGTTCTTCCGCGATTCTTCAAATCCTTTGTTCGCTTTAATACCTCCAGGATTTCCTCGTCGAAGAGCAGGGAATTGCTTTGCCCGCGCTCGGTATGCTTTTCGAAAAACTCTGGCAAAGCGACCTTAAGCCTTCGGATGAATTTGATGGAGAGTCCGCTTGCTTCGGCTGTTTGCTCAATGGTGTAAGGGGCTGGCATAGGTCTGTAAAAGCGGGATAAACCGTTGGCATTGTAGGGGGAAAATCGTGATGAGGAAAGGTGAACAGAACAAAGTTTGGTAGGTTTATTAGGTTTAGTAGGTTTGGCAGATTATACCTTCCAAACTTACCAAACCTTATAAACCACTACTCCACTCTTCAAGCAAAACCTCTACACTTTCCCTCGATGCACTCTCGCGCGATTGCCACCTCCACTCTTTGGCAGTTCTCCTCGCAGGCTGTCACGATGATCCTGGGGATCCTCAGTATTAAATTTGTGACAACGGCGCTTTCGCAGTCGCTCGTTGGCAATTACCAAACGGTGTATTCGTATCTCCAAATTTTCGGCATACTTGCGGATTTTGGCTTATATGCCGTTGCTGTTCGTGATCTAAGCCGTGCGGCAGATTTTCGTCGAACATTTGGGACGCTATTCGTTCTTCGTGCGATTATTACGTTTCTGTCTCTCGGCCTTGCTCTTCTCTTTGGATTTTCCCTTCCTATGTTTTCTGGCACTCCCCTTCCCTACGGTATTGCCATTGCAATCTTCGTTCCTTTTTTTACGCTCCTCTCCGGCATGCTTCGCACGCTTTTCCAAGTGACCTATTCTATGCATTCCGTATTTCTTTCCGAGGTTTGCTCAAAGATTATACCGGTTTGCCTGATTGGCTTGACGGTATTTTTTGGAGTGAGAAATTCTGATTCAATAAGTATTTATTATCTCTTTCTTGCATTTGGAGGTATCGGGTCATTGACACTTTTTCTCTCTTCCATTTGGTTTGCCATACCTTTGCTCAGAAAGCACAAAGTAAATGACCGTAGTTTGCCATCAGTTTGTCCATGGTTTTCCATCGATGAACTCTTTCGCCTCATGCGTCTATCTGCGCCATTTGGTTTCGCTTTTCTTGCAACAACTCTCTACAGGCAATCCGATGTGACGCTTATCGCTCTGCTTCGACCGGATGATTACGATTTGCAGAATGCGTACTATGGAACAGTGCTCAGACTCACTGAAATAGGTTTTCTTCTTCCAACCTTTATCCTCAATTCAGCACTGCCGGCATTCAATCATGCGTCGGAAGAAATGAAGCAAATGATGCCAATATTTCTTGGGAAAATTCTTCTGAGCCTCCTTGTTCTTGGCTCTGGTATCTCGCTTTTTTCTTACTTCTGGGCGCGCCCAATTATTCTTCTTGTTGCACAGAGCGCCTACCTTAGTACCCCCCTCTCCTTTGGGTCCGATACCGCGCTCATGCTCATGAGTTTCTCCATGTTCCTTGGGATGATTATTACCTTCTGCTTTTATCTTCTCCTGCATCTCGAGCGGTCCTTACCGCTCCTTGTCTTCACAAGTCTTGCTGCAGTTATTTCTGTTACTCTCAATCTTTACCTTATTCCCCTCTTTGGATTCATTGGTGCTGCAATGACGTCTATCTTCACACATCTCTTTCTTGCCACAATATTACTCATTGTTTCCCTTCGGTTTATCCGGGTTTCAATACCATTTATAAGGCTTTGCCAATGGTTTGCCTTTAGTTTGGCTCTTGGTTTGTCACTGTTTTTCACGAGGACAATTGTTCATAGCGCCTTCCTTACGATGAGTCTCGGCGCATTCATACTGAGTGGCGCATGCATTCTGCTCTACCTCCTTCAGCTTATTCCACGGTCTATTCTTTCTCGCTGAGCCTACAGCAGTGAACAGGAGAAGTACTTCTTTCGGTAGTGATCGGTGTTTCATACGAAAAAATTTTACTTTGCCATTTGTTTTCCAATGGTTTATCCCGCTTTGTCACATACATTTAAATGTTGTTAATCATTTGTTTGGAAACAAAATTCGACTATACGAGCCTTATTCTCCTACCTTATTATAGGGTAAACCGATGGCAAACGTATCCATCCATTTATTGATCGATTTCATGACACCTCATCCCTAGCGTTTTTTTTACTTCGCATGACAGAATGCCACTATGAATCTTGTTCTCTTTAACACTCTGACAAAGGCAAAGGAAAAATTTTCTCCTTTGGAAGAGCGGAGAGCAAAAATCTACACGTGCGGTCCCACGGTCTACAGTCGTCCGCATATCGGCAACTATGCATCATTTCTCATTGCAGATCTTTTATGCCGATGGCTCGAGGTACAAGGTTTCCGCGTGACGCACGTCAAAAATATTACGGATGTGGGCCATTTGGTCGCAGATTCTGCTGCTGATGCTTCGGGTGAAGATAAAATTGAGCGAAAGGCACATGAAGAAAAAATCGATCCACTTTTAGTCGCGAAGAAGTATACGGATGAATATCTTGCGGATGAGCAAGCTCTTCATATGCGTGAACCAGAGCATCGTCCAAGAGCAACTGAAACAATAAAGGAGATGATCGCGATCATTCAAAAACTTCTGAAGACGGATCATGCTTACGAGACGAAGGATGGCATCTACTTCTCCGTTCAGAGTTTTCCAGAGTATGGCAAACTATCGGGAAACACACTGGCAAACCTTGGCAAACTGGAGGAAGGGGTCCGAGTGGAGCTTGCAGAAACAAAGCGGCACCCCGCAGACTTTGCACTCTGGAAGAAGTGTGTCGGAACGAATGCCGTCCATATTCTTCGTTGGAGCTTTTCCGATGGCGAGCGTCTAAGCGGAGCAGGGGAGGATCCTGCCGCCGGATTCCCGGGTTGGCACATAGAGTGTTCCGCGATGAGCACAAAGTTTTTAGGGGAAGAGATCGATATTCATACGGGGGGGGAGGACAACATTTTTCCCCATCATGAGTGTGAAATCGCCCAAAGCGAGTGTGCCTTTGGGAAGCCGTTTGTTCGCGTATGGATGCATAAGAGAAGGGTGAATTTTGCGAATGAGAAAATGAGCAAATCACTCGGTAATGTTCTTTCGCTCAGTGATATCGAAGAGAAGGGATTTTCGCCTCTTGATCTTCGATTCTTTTTCCTCAGCAGCCACTATCGTTCGCATACCCAATTTACGTGGAAGGGTCTCGAAGATGCGAAGAAGGCAAGAATGCGCATTTCCGAATGGATTCATGATGTTGTAACCGCACAGGGAAGCCAAAAAATGGTATGGGTAGGGGAGTATTGTGATCGATTTTTCTCTGCGATGGATGATGATCTAAATGTCTCCGAGGCCATCGCAGCGATTTTTGACCTCATGGCTGCGTCACGGAAGATGCAGTCGTTTGGCGGAGATGAGCTTCGTGACTTCTGCGACATGCTTGAAAAAGTCTTTGCATGTTTTTCGTGGGAGTCTGTCATTATCCCGAAGGAGGTCATGGATATTGTAATTGAGCGCGAGGAATGGAGAAAAAAGGGCGATTTTAAGCGTTCGGATGCATTGCGCTCAGAAATCCTGAAAATGGGATTTGTTGTTGAGGATGTGGATGACGGTCCAAAAATCAGCCATCGATAACTCTCAAAGCGTCTTCTCTAGGTGCTTTTGATAAGTTTTCTTAACAATATGGAAGTTTTATTTGTCAAACTATGCCTGTTTTGGTCACGTAAGTTAATAAATCCCCGAGGAAACAATCCTGGACACGAAGTAAACTTTGTTTATTAAATAATAATATTCAAATTTAGCAATACGATTCGTTTTTACCACAATGGGCTCAAATGGCCTTTTTGAGCTTAGATTTTTCATCTCTATCAATTTTTTAGATACACTAAAATGGCTTAAATAAGCCTAAAAGTACGATTATCAGCTCAAATCCCGTCCTCAAGATTCTGTCTGTAACAGACCTCATTTGTACCCGTTTCATGAGTCGTATCCAGTGGTTCAGTGCTTGCCCCGCAAGAACATGAGTTGCTAGGATGCTCCAGATTTCTGAGGACAGGCACAAAAAGATGTATGCCTGCCAGAAGTCGTTACGAATAGCGGATTGCTCTTTTACAATCCGGCATGTCCCTTACGTAGACGCGACAGATCACTGTGCGCGTCTCCTATTTTGTGCAAAATGAAATGCAGGGGATTCTTCACATCCTGTATGAATTTCTCCACATGGAGATTCAGGATCGTGCATCACTTCGATTTTCAATCGGGCCTTATAGCCCGCCTTTGTGTATTTGTGTCACCCTCTTTATATGTAAGGAGATGCTCGCCTGGGTTTGCCCCGGGTTCTGCTCCCCGATACTCATACACGCTTTTTATTTCCTGGCATGCCGCACTTTGCGGCGTGCTTCAGTTCCAATCTCTTTCCAATGGATCTCTCTAAATTTAAGAAAGCGATAGCGGGACTTTCGGTCAGCGCCATTGTTCTCACGCAAGCGGGAACGATCCTCGCTTACTCCGATGTCCCAAATGGAATCTGGTACCAAGATGCGGTCGATGATTTCGTCGCAGCTGGTTACCTTGATTCTACGCAAGACCGATTCCGTGGTGGCGACCCAGCTCTCCGCGCGGAATTCGTCAAACTCGTCGTTGAACTCAACGGCGGTATTCTCGGAACGGCCCCTTCCGTTGCGAGCTTCGAAGACGTAGCCCCCGGTGCATGGTTCTTTGGCTACATGGAGGAAGCAGCAGCAGAAGGATGGGTACGCGGCGATGGAAACTGCTACGGCAGTCATCCTTGCTACGCACGTCCCGGCGCGAAGATTAACCGCGCAGAATCCGCTGCACTCATCAACCGCGCCTTCGGTCTCGTCGGCACGGGCGATGCTCCGCAGTTCGTCGATAACCCAAGCGGTCAGTGGTACACCAACGACATCCAGGTTGCTGCAGATAACTGCATCCTCCAAGGTGATGATGGTCGTGGCACGGTCCGCCCAGGCGACAACATGAACCGCGCAGAAATGGTGGTGATGCTCCACCGCGTTGATCTTGGTATGCAGTATCCAGATTGTGGCGCAGGCACCGTCGTTGGTGGCGCCGCAGGTATCGACAGCGTTCGCACGCTCTCTTCGACAATGCTCGAAGTGGAGTTCAGCACGCCTGTTGATCGTGCTGCAGCCGAAGACCTCGCAAATTATCAGGTCGATGGTCTTACGCTCGATGGCGTCAAGCTGACGAGCAGCGACGTTGTCGAAGTAACATTCGAAGGTTCCATGACTCCCGGTGAGGACTACATGCTCTACGTGAGCGGTATGACCACCGGTGGTGAGGAATTCGAGGACTCTGTTTCCTTTACGGGTTACACGAGCATCCCAAAGTCCTCCGGAACACTCGAACTTTCGTTAAACCCGAACACTCCTCTCGGCGACACGATCCCGAAGGGTGCAATCGGTATTGCTATGCTCTCTGTTGATTTCACAGCTTCTTGCTCCGATGACATTCAGGTCGAAGGCCTTACTCTCATTCACGAGGGTCAGGGTTCCCAGTCCGATATCACCGCAGCATGGCTCTCCGTGAACGGAGCACGCACGTCACGCACGCGCGTCTTCGATTCCGAGGATCAGACGGCTGATGTCCGCTTCTCCCGCCCACTTCTTGTCGAGGCTTGTGAGACGGTCACGGTCGACTTTATGGCTGATTTTGATTCCACGGCCTCTACGAACGGCCGACACAACTACGTTGTTGAGCTCGCAAGCGACGTTCTGTCCAATGCACAGCAGGTTTCCGGTACGTTCCCTCTCCGCGGCGAGACATTCGAAATCGCAGCCGTGACATCGGGTATCGTCACCGTGACCTACCGCTCCGTCACACCGAGTCAGATCGATGTGAACGACAAGGACGCAGCGATCGGTAAGTGGGAATTCTCGGTCAACTCTGTTGAGGACCAGACTTTCTACTCCGTCACGCTCGAGAACCAAGGAACAGCTTCCGATGGTGACTACGTGAACATCTACGTCCGCAGGACGGACGGGACTCCGCTCACGGACACTGTTTCGCAGTCTGTTGCCGATTACACAACACTCACCTTCGATCCTCCATTTACAGTGCTCGAAGGCGATAAGATCACGCTCGAGACAGTCGCCGACATTGTCGACGGCGCTGCCGACACAATCAAACTCGCGTTCGAAGAGACGAACGACGTGTTCGCTGTCGGTTCCCTCTACGGGTACGGCGTGAACGGTCAGCTCTACGGCTCTCAGGTCACGATCGCTTCCTCTCCGGGGGTTTCGACGGTCACGATCAACGCCGGTGAGCTCACGATTGACATCGATGGTCCGGTGACAGAGGAATACACGCCGGATGCAGATGATGTCGTTATGGCAAACGTCGATTTCGTCACGGGTGGTGAAGACATCAGCGTGAACGAAATGTATGCCGTAATCCTTGGCCAAACGTCCACAGGTGCAACATTCGTCTGTCATGGCACAAGCAATGACACTATGGCCGAGAACGTTGAGGATGTTCAGATTCGAAACACGGTTACCGGTCAGTCGGTGGAAGGAGTTATTCTTTCCTCTAACGCTGGTACCAAGTCCGGTACGACTTGTGCTGCCACAAGCACCACAACATCGACGACAGCTGTGTACCGGTTTGATGACTTCGTTCTTCGCGACAGTTCCCGCTGGGAACTCAGCCTCGACTTCATCGCCGATGTCCCAAGAAACGGCGATAAGTTTAAATCCTTCCTCTGTTCTGCTGAGGAGGCTGATACAACAGGTTGTGACTTCGGCGGCTTCGTTACAGCTTCTACGGTCTACAACTTTGATGCCGAAGGTCTCTCCACGGGTGATGCGGTTGCCGATATCCGCCCGGGAGAAGATGTTTCCGGTAACTTCATGGAAGTCGCGACCTCCGGTCTCTCCATCACCGAGCGTTCGCTTGGTACGACAGACACGGTTGTCGAGAACTCCCAAGATGTCGCCCTCTTCCGCTTTGAGGCTACAGCCGGTAAGGCAGAAGACATCTTCGTGACGCAATTCGTCATGAAGGCCGATACAGGTTCCCTCGTCGATGGCGCTGATTACACGCTTTGGGTCGACAGCGACGATGATGGTGAAGTCGATACGATCCTCGAATCCGGCCGTGGTTGTGAAGGCACTTGTAACGGTGCTATCGAGACAGCCGGCGCCGATGAAATTCCGTTCGATGATCTCGCAGGCGGTGGTTACACCATTCCTGCTGAGGAGACCGTGATGTTCGAGGTTCACTCGGATATCGCAGGTTCTTTGAACCGCAACGAACTTTCGGTTGGATTTGACACGAGTCAAAGCAACGTCATCGAGGCCGAAGAGGCTGATGATGGCACGTCGCTCTCCTGTGTCAGTGCTGATGCCACGAATATCAGCTGCACCGCTGGTGCGACTGCGCAGATCACGATTGTCACCGCGACATCGAAGATCTTTAACCTCCGCAACCAGGGTTCGCTCTACGTTACGAAAGATTCCGTCCCGACCCGCAGCCGACAGCTTCTTGCTGGCGCTGTTGGAGAGGCAATTCTCCGTCTCGAACTCCGAGCAGAGGATGAACCAGTCGATGTGACGCGCCTTATCTTCACGAACTCCGGCGCAACACGCGTAACACAGAGCATTAACCGTCTCCAGCTCTACCGCGATGGCGAGAGCACATCGTTTGCCTCCGCCACCGTCGACAACTGCAACAACATCTCTACCGACATTATGGCTCCGTCCTTCTGTGCGGTTATGGAGAGTCAGCAGCTTGTCGTTCCGGATGGAGATCGTCTCGACATTCTCGTCGTCCCACAATTGAAGACGGACGATCAGGGTGCACTCCAGACGAACACCGGTTCGATCCGCCTCTTGGTCAACAAGGTGACGGATTCTTCCAACCCAGGTACAGCGAACAACACGACCACGACAGGTTCTGTCACGGCTCGTGGGTTTGAGTCCAGCAACGTTCTTCTCTCCCCGGATACGGATACAACCGCCGAAGGAGAAGTCTTCGTTGGTACAACGACTCCTGCCACGGACACCGCCATTGTGGGTCTGCGCAACGACATCGTCCTTGCGAAGATCGTTACAGTGGAAGATGTGAACCCAGATGCCGATGGAACAAACGTTCCTCAAGGTATCAGTAAGAGAATTGCCGAGTACAAGTTCACTGCAGCAACGAACTCGAACACGCTCAATGGACGCAACAAGGCAACCCTCTCTGGTCTTGTGTTCCAGATGTCGACGACCAACCTTCTCATCGATGCCTCTGAGTTCGATCTCTACAACAAGAACGACCAGACGCAACAGATCAGTTGTACGGCCTACGACAACAGCGGCGTGAGCATCAATGCCAGTGCTACGGCTTCTGGTACGATCCTCGTCGATTGTCAGCGCAGCAACAACACGGCTGTCGATCTCCAGCTTGATAGCGGCGGTACGATTACCCTCGTTCTCGAAGGAGATATTTCCGACAACCAAGTTGTCTCCACTGCCGGCTCGTCTCTCACAGTTACACTCAGCGACTTCTCCGACCGCACGAAGACCACCTACGGTGTTGCGTCCGGCGACAGCCATGTCCATTGGAGTGATTCGATTGGTGATTCCACCATCTTCCTCTTCACATGGATTGAGTACGGTGAGACACAGGTCTCCTCGACAAGTTACAAGATCTAAGCGATACGTAGTGTTTCAGCGAGTACGCGGAAAGAGGACCTCCCGAAAGGGGGGTCCTTTTTTAAATGACTTGGAAAGAGCCTTGTCTCCTAAGGGGTTAGGAGGAGGAAGTTACCGTATGATTTTCCGCTTCCACTCAATTAATTTTTTCACGATTGGCATCAGCGTGACCTCCTTCTCTTGCGGGTACATTACCTGCTCGCCACCGAACTGCTTTTTAAATCGAGTCACTCCTGCCCATGGATGATTGGGATCATCATTTGGCGCGATGCCAAAGAGATCGTAGTGCAAAGCGCCACGGGATCGGCAGAACTTCATAGCTTCGAATTGCAGGAGTGATGGCGCCATTTTTGCCCTTCCCGCGTGATCGGAGGCACCGTAGTAGTAGATCCCTGTTTCCCCATATATAACGCCTATAAGGCCTGCCAAGGCCTTTTTTTGCGTATCTAAAGAATCGTAAGCAAGCAGGAGAAAACTCCCGGGGAGAGTGGCAATAAAATCCTTGTAATGGGACTTTGGCTTTGCGGTGTAATGATCTCTTTTCCCCGTTTTTCGAATGAGTGCATAGAACGTATCGATATCCTGCGAGGTTTCCACAGTGATGCCGTGCCGCTTTGCCAGACGAATGTTGTAGCGCCCCTTTTCATGCATGGAGGAAAGGAGTTGATCATCACTCTCCGTGAGATTGATGATGAGTGTTGCTTCTGGTTGTTCGTGACGGGAGGAGAGATGGGTATAAGGTATTACGTATTTCGTATTAGGTATGACGTAGAATGGTGAGTAATAGAGAGCGATGCATCGTTCTTTTTTTGCTTCCTCAAGAATTCCTGCAATGAGTTCCGCGAACGATTCTTTATTGCCGGTGGGACCACGTGGGATATCCCATGTCGAGAGGCCAAAGCTCGTGCGATCGATAATGACGAGGGCGGTGGCGAAGATATTTTTTGGTTTGCTTGTTTGCTGGTTTGATTGATTGGAAATAAGACCATAGATTCGCGTTTCCCGTCCTAAGCGTTCTTGGTATCGTTTCCACTCCAAACACTGCCAGAGAGGCGTTTCTGGCCTATTTTTGAGCCATTCTGCGTATTCCTCGCTGGTGAGGAGGATGAGCGGCATGGGGCTATTGTAGAGGTTTAGGAGCTGAGAGGTTTAGGAGTTTGGTTGGGAGATAATGAAGGAGTGGGGAAAGTAACGAAGGTACGGGAAGTATGGAATGCATGAGGTACAGTAGTAGCGTGAAGTTTGCTGTTCTGTCTTCCTCACACGGCACCACGTTCCAAGCGATTCTCGAAGCGGTGGATAGTGGATCGCTCACTGCAGAGTGTATCGGACTCATTACTGATCGCGCTGATCGTGGATGTATCGATAAGGCGAAAGTCGCTCATCTTCCGTTCATCATTGTAGAGAAGAAAGTAGGGGAGTCGCGTGAGGCATACGATCAAAGGCTTGATGCGGCGATCAGATCACTCGGAGAGATCGATGTTGTGGCCGCGATCGGTTGGATGTTCGTGCTCACTGCTCCGTTCATCGCAAAATGGCGGAATAAAATCCTCAATGTCCATCCTGCGCTCTTGCCAAAGTATGGAGGAGCGGGAATGTACGGAGAGCGCGTACATCGCGCCGTGCTTGATGCCGGTGACAAAGAGAGCGGCATGACGATTCACTTGATGGATGAAGGTGTGGATTCAGGAAAAATTCTCCTGCAGAAGACGTGTCCGGTGCTGCCGGGTGATACGGTGGAGACGCTGAAATCGCGAGTACAAGCGCTGGAGAGGGAGTGGTATCCAAGGGTGCTTCAGATGATTGAGGAGAAGAAGCTCAGAAATTATTAGATCTGAGGTTCCGAGGTTCAGAACTTAAAAATTTTCTACATTTCCCGAAACAAATCTTCCTCGGGATCAATTCCCGGCACCCATCCCTCATATTTACTCAATACCATTCCATGATCACGAACAATTGCTGCAGGAATCGATTGATCAGCATTCCCCATCAACATGTTCGCTGCAGTTGCGAGTTGATCGGCGATTGCCTCTTTTGTGATTCGTAATTTTCTTCCGAAGAGATCTGCTTTTCCTGCCTCATCGTGCAAAGGATCGATGCCGGCAACCGCGAGTGCGAATGCCGTGACTCCCCACCGCCCCGGGCGAACGCAGGAATCGGTGATGATGATGGCAATGTGTCCTCCAACAACTGTCTCTAATTTTTCTCTTAGTCTATGTGCCGATTCCACCGCATCCTCTGGCCATCCAATTGCAGTCCCTTGCGGTACATTCGATTCATCCAATCCTGCATTGGCGATGAGAATGGTTCCACGTTTTTCTCGAGAGAGCTGCGAGCTTGTCGAGGAGTGAGTCGAGTGATGAGAAAAAGATTCAATCAAAGCACTCCATGGTTTTACTTCCGTGAGTATTGCACCCGGACATGTGCTGTGGACAATGCCGTTCATTCTCTTTGTTTCCACTAACACTGCTTCACAAAATTCCGGAGAGCGTCCGCATGCTTTTGCATATTTTTCTGCTTCTTTGCTCGCACCAAAATTTTTGAGTTCGAAAATTCGTCCCTCGGCAGTCGCAACGCCTTTCGATGAAAGAACCAGAATATCAAGCGGCTGTAATTTCGCCACATTTAAAAGCGGTACGAGATCATCACCCGCATGAATGCGCCGCGTCTGGATTGGCAGAATTTCCATAGAACAAACCTAATTGACTATTCCCTTTGCATCAACTTCTAAACCCCTCAACCCCTCAACTCCTCAACCTCATCTCTATACCCCACTTACGCCCGTCCACCCTCATAGCCTCACCACAGCCGATCCCTCCACAATTCTCGTATTTCTCGTCGTTGTTTCCTTGGGTAAAGCAATGTGCGTGAGCGTGAGAAGAGCAGGGGAAGGCGCATCATGCGAGAAGGCAATAGCATCGAATGGGGTTGTTGCCGTAAAACGAAGCTCAATTTTTCCTCCGGCATCCGCGGCGAAAGGAATGATGTGCGTTATTCTGCCAAGCCCTTCGTATGTTGCGATATCCGATGCATGGACGCCGCGTGATTCTTGTATTTTCCAGTCGATTGGTACGGTGAGCGTTGCGCTTGATGCTTCTGTATCTTCGATCATGAAAATGATGTAGAGCGCATCATCTTTTTCTGCGATATCTATTTCCACAACAGGCTTATTCATTCCATATAGCGTGATTGTTGCGGCATCTTCATTTTCTCCTTGGCTTAGAAGCGTCCCATAAATTTCTCCAAACGGCGCGCGGGCGAGCAGCGCGACTCCGGCAATGGCGACGAAGAAGATCGAGACCGGGAGGCCAAATGCAGCAATGCGGCGAATCATCTGCAGAATCCTACTCCGGGAGGCAGCTTTTTCTCTTCTAGAAGCCACTGATCGAGTTGAATCTCTGCGAGAAATCGGGTATAATGATCAGATTTATGCATAAAAACAAATATTCAATGTGTGAGACTCTTTTCTTCCAAAGAGAGGCGCGGCTTATCTGTAGAACACCGGGGCATGCGCCAGAAGCGCCGCATGGCGGCCCAGAGGCAGAAGCAGCTCATGGTCATGCGGCCGAAGATGCCCATGCAAGAGCAGAACAGCAGGCGACGCGCGCAGAAGCAAAAAAAATTCTTGCAGCGCAAAAGGGCGCTGCTTCAAATCATGGTGCAGAGGAATCTTCGCATGGAAGTTATGATGATATGTGGACATCCATTTACAGTGGCGGAGAAGTGGAAGCAGTGACAGCCGCAAAGGAAACGGTGGCTGCAGGCGCTGCAGGCACAAGTGCAGCTGCCCTTGCGCAAATTGCCACAGTGAGCGGCTTGCCGCATGCGGCAGTAACGGGAGGCTCTGGGTATATCGGATGGAATCTAGGCAAGCGATACCTTGGTAAACACGTACCGCATCTTGCAGGCCCGATTGGAGCTGCAGGCGGTATTGCGATTGCACCAGCAATTCCTGCGGCAGTGCAGGGTGTTGGTAGTTTTTTGAGTGGTGTCGGTCAATCGAGCATTCTTGGTATGGCACAGTTTCTTGGCGGCGTAGGCGGAGCGGGGCTTGGTTATCACTATGCAAGCAAGCTTAATATTGAACATACGGAAACGAAGGTAATAGTGCGGGCTCTTGGGACACTCGGGGGCGGTGGTGTTGGATTATGGTTGAGCAAATTACTAGCACCAGCTCTTCAGCCACTTCTTCCAGCATTGCATCTCGCTGGTGGGCATCTCTCTGCTCTTGGTGCAGGTATGACTAGCTACTTCCCTGCTCTTGGTACAACAACCGGAGCGCTGTCGAGCTCGCTTGGCGTCGGTGCTGCGGTTGCAGCGCTTTACGGTATGGGATGGGCGAATGGGAAACTAAATGGTTATAGCAACACGGGGTTCGTTGGCAATCTATGGCGCGGGGCAACTTTGATCCCCTATGGATTACCGAAGTACCTCTTTAACAGGGGAATCACCGCAACGAGGAATGCCGTCACCGGTAATAACAGATTGGTGAAGGGACTCACTTCTCCCATTTGGTGGCCCATCCGCACTGCGCTTCGACCTGTTCTTGGCCTTGGTGAAGGACTGTATTCCGGCGCAACCGGATATGAGGCATCTGATCGTTACCATGCAAAGGGGATGACAGGGAGTATTGGACGCGGCATTGGCAGCGCAATCACATCGCCTATTTGGGGAACGAAGAAACTTGTCAATCATCTGCTTTCACCCGCTTCATCCTCCTCCTCTTCCTCACATCATTAATCATGGGAGCCGAAGAACCACGACTCACAGGCGATGTTGACCGCATAGAGTTTGATGCGGGAACAGTGGGATTCCCGAACGAGGTTCAACTTGCGCGGCACCTGCGTCATGCGATCGAAAAAAAGGAGATGACGATTTCCGATTTTAACGAATGGCTCACAAAGCCATGGACCGCTTATAACTTTTTGGCAGGGAGAGTGTCGGATCATAGTGATGCAAAAAAATCTCTCGAAGAGGATAAGAGATCAATTGATCCGCAACCGATTGATCCTGCCGATGAAGCTGAATTCAATCGGCTTCCGATGCCGCTTGTTCTTGATAATCTGCGTGATTGGTACAATGCGAAAGATAAGCGTGCGTGGAAGATTGCGCATACGTCGGAAGCTATTTTTTTGCAAAATACGATTGCAAATATCCATGCACGCCTTACGCCGTATCTTACCGTGTACGAAAACACGAGTAGGAAACTTGCGGCCGATAAGGGGTTGAACATTGTGGAGAGCACCATTAACCGTACGAAGGAATTTCTTTGGGATAATGCAGGAGAACATCCGGAGCTAAGTGTCGGACTTGCCATCATGGGATTCCTTGTGATGAGCCGCCTTAAGGGTACAAACCTGATGAAGTACCTCATTTATGGCGGAGGGCTTGCCGTAGGCGGAGCGTTTCTTCGCCGAGAGTTTGGCGTACAGCCGACCGAAGCGCTTGCAGGTGTCTTTGAGCGTCTTGGGCAAAAGGGCGTTGCCGATAAAATGCGCGACATTCGCGAAACCATCAAGCGCGTCGCATTCGACGAAAAAACGGCAGGAAGTCTGCCCGAATACTACTACAAAAAATTGAACGATGAGTCAGCCGTCAGTAAAGAACACATGGTCAATCTTAATCGATTTCCAGAACAAACCGCATTCCACTTCCTTCTCCAGCAGAATCCTAAAAAATTCATGGAGTGGTACAACGCAGCATACCGTTGGAAGCTTGCAAGCAAGGGAAACGTGCCTGCCGATGTCGCGCAATATGCGCATCAAATGACGAGGGCGGCGAATGTGCAGGAGTCAGTAAAGAATTTACCGACGAAGGACAAGGTGGAAGTGCTCATGAAAGTTTCGGAATCAGTGTTTGCATACCTTGCTGGGCAAAATCCGGATATTGCATCGATTGCTGCAAAGCCGGGTGCGACGAATGCGCAGCGAGGAATTGGAGTGCTCCACAAAAAGTATATCGATGGATCCTTCTTCAACTTCGTGTGGAACACTTACGAACAGAAGCATAGGGCTATTCTGGATGATCCCGATATTACCGATGCCAAAAAAGCGCATTTGGAGCGTGTAGCCTTGGATCTTAGAGCAACGCTCGATAAGGTTGCGCTCGATATTCGCCTGAATGGAAGTACTACGATCGACTTCCGCGATGTGCTCCTTGGCGAAACCGATCGCAAAGATAAGATCCCTGCGTTCAAAGGTCTTGGGTTTTCGGATAAGGAAATCGAGAAAGCGGTGGATGACTTTATCGCGAATGCAGGGGAATGGAAGAATTGGGCTAAAGAGAAGGGAAAGGATGCGTACAACGAATACATCCTGCCGTTTGTTTTGAAACCGATCGGAAAGAAGGCAAAGGAAGTGTACGAGTACCTCTTTGTGGAAGATCTTGGGGGAGGGGTAACACGCTTCGATAAAGCGATTCAGGATGCAAAGAATGCAGGATCTGCAACAGTGACTGTTGTGCTTAATAGCAACATCGTAAAACTTATGAAACAAGCCGGTGTGAGTGTAGGTCGCATAACCAAGGATGCATGGGTGCTTTCTATGGCAGAGGTAGAGAAGGTACAGAAAAGTATGGAAACATCAGAACAAATGCGTGTTGTTCTGGATACGATGTCAGTAGACTTTGATGATCCCACAACTGAATTCCGCCTCAATCTTGGGAATGCAACTACACCTCTTCTGAGTACTTTCAGACATTTTATTCGCATTGATTTCGTCCCTGAAATTGATCCTAATTTTGCGCCCGAAGCTGATCGCACAAATCCACCTCCACACACGCAGGAAGTAAGTGTAGGTAATGGACCAATAGCCATTCCAGCAGGGTTAACTTCGTTCACGGATTTTGCATTTCATAATACATTGCCAGTATTGGAAACGCTGGATGCTACGGGAAAGGTTACTAAATTTAAGGATGCCGCAGGTAATGAGTTTCCAAGCAAAGGATATCGGTGGAAGGAAGCTGTCGTTACTGTGATTATAGAAACTCCACCCGGTTCTCCATCCAACATAAAACAGCAAAGGAGTATCGTCCGGAAGCTTAATAGAGCCCCTTAATTTCCCCCTTCCCGCTCCTTCTGCTTCTTCAGTTGCTCCTGGAGTTTTTTGTTAAGGTCAATTGTGCTTCCACTATTTTCCGAAGTCTTTTGTACTCTTGTTGGTACTTCTCCTTGCGTTGGGACAGCCTTACTTTCTTCTTCATCTGATTGAAAGTAATTTACTACTGTTGTTCCACTGTACAAAACTCCAACTATAAGTGAAAGCTTCAGAAGATTCTCGCGTACTCCACGCGTAATAGAAGCAAGGACTTGCATTGTGGCACTGGCATGCTGCTTCTGTTTCTCTTTTGCATGTTTATCGAGTGCATCAGTGATAGATTTTTTGATTTCTTTTGGATCATTATCAACAAGCATGAGTTTATCTAAAGTTGCTAGCACCTCTCTCAATTCTTTCATTTCCCCTAAAAGATGAACCATTGTCGTTTGGCGATTGAATGCATTGGTATTAAGTAACCACTGTGCGCTTGTATCCCATGCAGTACCGGCGCGCTCAGCCCATGTCTCCAATACCACTGGTGTTTTACCCCACGATCCACTCGTGAATGCTTTCAGTGCGGATTCCAGTGCCTTCGCGCGATTGAGTAGAATTTTACATTCAGACTTTGTGTTAACAATTGCCGCCGCCGCTTTGGTATTTGTGACGCATGTACTACCAAGCGTAACGAATTTCTCGATAGCTACGTGCATTTCTTCAAAACTTTCTCCAACTTCAGTCAAATCAGTTTTATCCTCAATTCCAGACGGTAGAAAACTATGAGCATGTTCGACTGCTCGAGCGCAATGCTCAATTTTATCAGCTGCATCATTGAATAATCGCATGACATCTGCCATCATTTTTAGTTCGGCGTCTTGAGCCTTTTGTTTATCAGGTGGGAGCGTGGGATATTCAACCTCACTTTTTATTTTATCCTGTGCAGATAGTATCGCTGCGGCTTGGATTTGATCACGAGGCATATTCTCTTCCTCTTCCCCCAGTGTTCTCGACGACATACCAAACCTCAGCTTTAGTATAGCTTCCTGTGTTTCCGCTGGAACTACTGTTGTTTTCCAAGGACCTTGGTCATTTAGTGATCGCACGATTCGTGCCACTTTATTTGGTACCCAAAAGATTCGTCCGAATACACCCCGAAACCCACCAGCAAGGCAACCAACTCTGTTTGATCTAGCGAGTGCTTCTGCGGTTGCTGCCTCTGCTTCTTGTCGCCGCCGTATCTCTTGCCGGAGCAGTTCGTCCGCTTGACGAAATGCTTCCGTGAGCATTCTCTGAGCATCTCCTTCCTCAAGTTTACTTGTGTCTGATCGCTGTGTAAGCAAGATTCCAATGTCCGGAGCATCGAGATTATTGGTTTGGCAATGTGCCCGAAGCCCAGTCATGAAGGTGGGACCGTACCGTTGTTCCTGTTCCAAGAGATCGAGGAAAATTCTCGCCGCATGGCGGTTGAATTGTTCCTGTTCTGGTGTCCGTGGTGCATTGGGAGGAGTACCTGATGACATATACATATTATACATAAAAAATGAATTTATGTAAATGTTTTGGTTTTATCAATACAGTTGATAAATGCAGAGAAAACATGTTTTTAAGCATTTTCACTATGTTTATAGGATATCTATCCACTTACATATGCTTTGTACCTCTGCCAAATTTTGATTGCGAAATCTCTTGTGATGGTGTCTTGGTTCACCAGCACCTGCAGGATCGTTTTGCAAATATCATTTTGCACCGCCCCATATTGCAAGCGCGTATTGTAGGCTTCTCCTTGGGTTAGTACGTTGATGCCTTCTAAAAATGCTATGAATTTTTCTGCTTCTTCCAGTGGTTTTTGCGGTTCAGGCGGAGGTGGTGCCTTCCTTGAATCTATCTTCGGAGACTCGTCCCCGGTAATTGAATTGTACAGATCGGCGAGTGTGTCGCCTTGAATCAATGAGGCAGCGAAGCGGCTTTTCGGATCGAGTGGTTGTTGAGGCCGGGAAGATTCTTGAGGAGAGGGGTTATCCAGTTCGAGCGGTGCAGATGGCATTTCGAATATATCGAAGATTTGCCCATCATATTGTTGCGGATTTTGATACGAATGAAACAAATCTGATTCATCGGATGAAGCAACAGCTCCCTCTTGTACCAAAACACGAAGTAATGCTTTTGCCTCTATCAAGCGCGGGAAGCGAGCTCTCCACACAGCGATCTGATATGGTGTAAATCTCTTGCTTCCTTCTAAAAAATCAAGGCAGGGGGTTGTTGCAGTCGGATCTTCTGGGTAAAACGACACATCAGCAAAATCTGCTGCGGGAGATTGCCCATTCGCACGAATACCATCAACAGTGAACTCTCCATCATATGGAACTCTTTGTGTATTTGATGATTGAGTGGATGAAGTTTCTCCCTGTGGAGTTCCTACACTGTTTGGTACTTCCTCTACAGTAAACTCACCATCATACGGAATTCTTATCGAAGGAGATTGTGGTGCTGGATTTGCTAATCTCCACTGCCTCAATTCAGCAAGAACAATATCTGCATCCCTTCTACTGATTCTATTATTTGTTACTAACATGTCCAAATATGGCTCTGGAGGCATTCTATACCCACCCTGTTTTAATGTTTTCCCATAAGCTCGAGCTTGTGAGACTGAACAAAAATTATGATTAATCATAATTTGAAACATTGCGGTTAATTCTTGTCGCGTGCGTTCTGCAAATTCGGCCAAAATTCTTGCCCTCTTTTCGTCGGTCAGAGGTGGTGGTTGTTGAGAGGGTTGCTTGGATGAGGCCTGTTTTGTTACCACCTCGGCAGCATTATGGTCATTACGCATTCGTAATTTTACCATAATTAATTCTTTCTGATACGTTGATAACTTGTTCGTACGTATTAATTCATCCATAAATTGTGAAGCGGTTAAATCATATCCTCTCTCACTCAACTGTTTGCGATAGTTATAATTCTCGATAAGAGTACACAAATTATTTTCGTATAGGATATTTACAATCAGTTCTAAATCTTTCTTGTTTGGGGATTCAGAAGTTTCTGGAGCAGTTGGCCCGCTTTGCTTCGGGCGAAATGGAAGAATGTCCGGCTTCGAATCATCACTCCGTGAGGCAGCGCGAGCTGATTCAGCAACAGCGTTTGCTGCCAAATCAACTACATCTACTGGTGTGCGGAAATTGATTGTGTATCTTTGTTGTAATGATGGGGGGAGAGTGTTACGAATATCCCCAGCAAGAAAAGATAGAAAGTTATCAAATCGCCGCAGTGACTCATCCCTATTTTTTTGGTCGATAGCATCGGCGGGGATGTTCGTTGCTCCTCTTGCGTAGGAGGTCAAACTTTGGAATGGAGGCAATGTAGCCGTTGCAAGTATTGCACACATCTGTACACATTCTGTGCGAATCTCTATCCAGATTCTTTGTGCCTCTTGGAAATCTGTATCGATAAGCTGCCGTGATTCTGTGGCGCGCTTCCTTAGGTTCATGCAGAGTTCGTAACTGTCTCCCAGTGTGTTGAGCCATTGCCGTGCGTTTTGGAGACTTTGCACAGTGAAACATGCATCCACTGATGAAGCATCTGCAGCCACTAACCACTGCGCACTATGTAGATCTTGGACTTCATTTACTGTCAGACCCAGCAAGATTGCAGCTCCAGAGACATCAAATAAGTTTTGAGGAGGATCAGTTTCGTCTAAACCATTGTTGTTGTCTGTATCAGGTGCCACGTATATATTATACAACAATTATGTAGTTTATGATACTTCGAGATTATAGGAAGAATTCATCTACAAAATCACTGAATAAATAGATTATTCTTCATTCCCTAAGTATTTTGACTTATTCCATAAATATGACTATAATATAAATAATGAAAAACACAAATCCGCTCGAAGAGAACGAGGGTGCGAAGCACGAAATCCCTTTGGTAGATTCTTCCGAAGTTCAAGCACCATCAAATGATCCTGTTCTCGATAGGAGAACATTTGTGCGGGGATCTCTTGCTGCGGCTGCAGCCTCGCTCCTTGGGAATTCTGCCAGTGCGTCGATGATAACGACTGGTGCTCCCGATTCATTGATTTTGACGAGTGGACCTACTGCAAAGACGTGGGAGAGCACTGCAAAGGATCGCATTAAGATCATCGAAGATAAATATGTAAAGACTATGAACATCCAAACCAATGTGGTGGAAATGATTAGGATCGAGGTTCCAGAACTGCATTCTGCTCTTTCCATACTCCAGATGCATTATGAAAAAATGAAAGGAGATCTCGAAGCTCTTGCAAAAAATCTGGATGAGACATCCCCTAAATTTGATCTGACGTATACAACCGAAGCGAATGCTTTGGAAGCCTTGGCAAAGGATATTTATTCCCTCAGCGAATGGCGCGTCACTCTGTACGAAATAGGCGGTAAGCGATTTATTACAGGTGCCGCTCGTGCCCAGGTTCACAAGGAATTTGCCGCGAAGAAAGAGAAAGCGGGGAAGAAGGCGACTGATCTCCTTGTGTACTATGGCCTCCAAGGTGCCGAGCTTACAAAGGAGACAGCGAAATCTTTGAATAAAGAAAGAGACGAGAACCTCTTACCGGCATGGGATCCGGCTGTCATAGCACTGGCGAATAAAAATCCTCGGTACAATGAATTTCTTAAGGAATACCCAAATGCTGATGGTGTCATTACAAAAATGGAAGAGGGTGTGAAGGCGTACGAAAAAGAAATCGAGAAGGAAGCGATAGCGCTGGATAACGCTCGAACAAGAAAGGAACCTTGGAGTCTGTGGGCAAAGAGGCAAAAAATGATTCCTATGTGGAGATCTCTTAGCCGAATGTATACGCTCCGCGGCGAAGCCGTGACTGCCTACATTCACTACAAGAATGATGAGAAGAATGCGACGAAGAAAGCGGCGTGGGAGAATGCGAAAAAATCATTTGAGTATAAACTCAAGGATATCGAAAAAAATCTCAAGTAAGTGGAGCTTCATTCTCCGCACGCCATCACCCTCGCCGCCT
Organism: Candidatus Peribacterales bacterium; assembly: GCA_035289645.1. Taxonomy (GTDB): domain Bacteria; phylum Patescibacteriota; class Gracilibacteria; order Peribacterales; family Peribacteraceae; genus DATDWC01. Next base: position 8,536 of record DATDWL010000016.1, on the reverse strand, counting down.
CTCTTTCGAACGCTTGATATTCCTCCTCTAACTTCTGGAATGGTGTTTTCTTCGCTTCGTTGAGTGATTCTTTTAGCCCAGCACGTAACTCGTTGAGCATGGCGGGATCAGCGTTTTTTATCCTCTCTAAGTGCTCCTGCATTGTTACTCGTTCCCCTGCGGGGGCTTTTTTCAATAATTCCGAGAGGTTCATTGTAGAGCGCATGTTCTCTATACCCTTCTCGCGAGCGAATCGAATATCTGTCGAAACACCAATGCCTTCGCGCACGCCGGGTGCTTGGATAAAGGAATCGGTGATGGGGAAGAATTTGTAGAGTTTTTCATCCATTGTTGCCATATCATCCAATAACTCTTCGCCCCATTGCTGCAAAAGTGCGATGTCTTCCGCCTCGGAATCCGGGAGCTCTGCACGTGCGATGCGCTCCAAAATTCCTTCTACCGTGCCACGCATCGTGATTAATTTGTGGCGGCTTTCCAGACTCGTCATCTCTTCCGCGGATCTCTCTGCACCTTTTATGTGATGCGCACCATAAAAGGCGAGCGCTGCTTCCACTTGACGATCCTGCGGCAACGGCTTTATCGCCCAGCTTGCAAGCTGTGATTCACCGACTCGCCAGATTGCGTACAGAATCAGTTCTCGGCCAAAGAGATTTCCATTAGGCGTGAGTTCTTTAGGAGTGACCCCTGTGCTTTTCGGCTGGACAGAGGGTGCGGCAGTGCGTGTAGGAAGCGTTGGTTTTTCTACAGGTGGTGCGCTCGGTTTTGTTACGGGTGTTCGAGGCGGCTTGCTTGGCCCCCAGCGGAGCCTGCCACTTCGTGAACCAGAGCCACTTGGAGGATTCCTTGGCGTACGTGGCGCTTCCGGCGGTGTTCCGTTCCCGGATTCCGGCGGCGTGCCTCCGCGGCTTCCGCGGTAGCGCTTATAGACATCTTTCATTTTTGTGTACGACGTGCGGCCAGCGCGGTACGTCATGCGTGTTGAATATCGTGTTATACGCGCACGATTGAAGAGCGCATCCGCGCCGACTGCGGTGAGCAGTGCAATCAGAATCCATGGGAATTCGCCACCGGCACCCCATGAGCGTTTTGCTCCTTGGTGCGTTTCCAGGACTTTTGCAAGATCATCATCCAGTGCATCAAGATCTTTGTTGTGGCTTTTCCACTTTTCTTCCATCCGATCAAAAATGAGAAAGCAGAGTGCAAGAAGTGCGCCGTCATTGTTGCGTAGTTTATTGATAGAAGATTCATCGAGAGGCAATCCACTGACTGCATCAAAATCTGGAGCAACACCGAGTAAGAAATCCAAATTTTCCGCGTTACGCGTGCGCTTAACTGCCTCGAGAAGTGAAAAATCTTCTTGGAAGAGTTCGAGACCGTTCATAATTTCTGCACTGTGGTTCCGAATGACCTCGCCTGTTCCTCGCATTTTCTTCTTCATATTTTCCATATTTGCCTTCACATCAGGGCGTTCCCATTCACTTGGATCATTATGGTTAAAATCGCGCGGAAGGCCGAATTCTTCGTTTAAATCGCCCATAAGGCTATCCACATGCATATCACCGAGAGTCTGATTAATCGCATATTTGGGGAGAGCTCGTAACTGTGCAATCCTTCGTGAAATTTTGAGGAAGAGTAGTCGTCCTTCCTTATTCCACAGTTCCTCTGCCTTGATACCCGGAAGATCATCATTCAAAATTTGCTCCCGAATAATATTCGCATAGCGAGAGAAATCGCTGCGGATATTTTGTCCTTCGCTGATGAGGAATTCTTCCATCTCCTTCGTTCCACCAATATTCCCCGGCTTTGCATTCGCTGGTCCTTTGTAAATCTCACCAAAGGCTCCGCCGAGCGTGACAATTTTATATGCTTCGAGACTCCGCAAACCTTGACTCAGATGGAATGTGCGTCTTGCTTTTCTGATTTCTTCACGCTCCTGCAGAATGCGCCCGATCCCATCCGTATTATCTTTTTTTAGCGCCCTTTCCTTCCGAAAGTTTTCATCCAAGAGGTCACTATGGAACTGCATCAGGAGTGCTTCCACGGGGAGGATTTCGTTTTTATCGCCGGAGAGGAGTTTTGTGATATTTTTTTCTATATCTTGGACCAATTGTTGCTCTCCACTCTCAGTTTCTAGCTGTTTACGATATTGAGAAGGAACCTGTTCAAGTGCGCTTGAAAGCAGGCTTTTGGCGGTCTTATCACCTCTCTTTGCAAGGGTGCGAATGCGAATGTAGTTTCCAACAACAACACGCTCACGAAGAATCTCAGCGATGGTATTCGCATGTTCAGTTGTTGCTGACTGCAGTGCAAGGATGATGTCATTATTCAATTTGTAGCCGAGTGCCCTGTATTTTTCTGATTGCTGTGCATACAGTAAAAGATTGTGTGAATTTTGCGTCACGCGTAATGGCAGATAGTGGTAGTACGCAAGTCGATGAGCAGCACCTTCTTTTTGTGCAGAAGGCGATCCATTCATTTCCTGCCGAAGTCGTTGAAGCTCCAATTGCGTTGTATTGATTTGACCAATTTTTTCGAATGTTTGCAGAGAAATGCCATCATCAAGATCACTGTAGAGCGTATGGAGAAATCGTTGCAATTCTTGCTCGGTAATTTCTTCGCCTATTGGGAGCTTCGCCAATTTTTCTTGTACTGGCAATTGGGGAATTTTCTTTTTCCCTTCAACAATCTGATGCAGATCTTCAGCGGCAATCCTGAACCCATCGCTGTGTTCTTTTGTGTTTTCCACCTGCTCATTTCCTGATATTCCCATATCAGGATATTCTAGCACTTTTTGAACAGAATGGCTACTAGACCATGTCTATGCCAGGCACGTAGGGGAGTGCACCATCCGGAAGTTCCCCCACAGCCCCCCCAACCGGTCCAATCGACTGAATGATATCTTTCATCTTCTGGAGCGGTACGGACGAGAGTACATCCTCGATTGCGGCGGGGAGAGAAAATCCAAATTGATACGCGGTATAGAGTGCTGCTACGGAAGTAATCCACGGGTGGCGGAAGGGAAATTTGGCAACACTCGTAAGGAATGATTCTTTCTTTTGGAGCTCTTCCATATTCAAACCCAATTCCTCCGCAGCTTTTTCGCCTTGGCCATTCACATCGGGGTGCTCGGTGCGGATTTCCTCCAGAAGCCCTTGTCGATTCTCCATCGAGGAGAGCTGTACGCGGGCGGTATCCAGATCTCGATCAAGACCATAACGACCAAGCACTTCCTCCGAGTCGCCGTAAATCGGAAATCCTTCGACTGGGATTTCTTCTGCCGTAATATCCGGCTTTCGGAGATTTTCGCCAGCGGAATCGGAAACAGCAATCATCTTACGAGTGAGTAGGGGAATGCTTTGTATTACTTACGAGGAGTGCGTGACGGATGTGCGAGAGCTCTGCAACGCCTTTGATGTCCTCATCTGTTTTTACAACCGAGAGGAAGAGGAGAAGGAGCTTAGAAATTCCCTCTGCGCCAAGCGTAAAGAGCGCTTCTGCTGCCAGATCTTTTGTGAGGTGCGAATATTGTTCGAAGGCAGCTTTACACTCCTTCGTCTTTGTCCGGAGCATGAAGCTTCGCATTTTTAACTCCTCCGGTCGCTCGTATGCATCGATTGTTTCCTCGGCAATTTTCCATCCCTCCTGCAGATCTTTAGAAAGATTCAAAAAGAGTTTTTTTTCGTCAGCGCGGAGGTACAGCGTCGTTTCTATCATCGTCAAAGGGGATCATAGCATAGTGATGAGAAAAGGCTGATGAAATTGTCTCGTGGCACATGAAATGTGTGTATTATGCCGCCTAGCATGGCGTCTTTAATCTTCAGCGACCCGACTCCGCTCCTTCGGAGCTCCGCCGGGCAAGCGGTACTCCCTATACAAACATGGCTTCTTTAACTTTGAGTGATGGGACGGTGTTCGAAGGAAAATCCTTCGGAGCGGGGATCGACACTGATGGCGAAGTTGTTTTTAACACCGCGATGGTCGGGTATCCGGAATCACTCACGGATCCAAGTTACCGCGGACAGATCCTTGTCTTTACGTATCCGCTCATCGGCAATTACGGAGTCCCCTCTGAGGAATTAAACGAATGGGGATTCAGCAAAAATTTTGAGAGCGAAAATATTCATGTCCGCGGCGTCATCTGCGCACAGGTGAGCGAGGAGTATTCGCACTTCGCTGCGGTGATGTCATTCTCCGATTGGCTCAAGAAACACAATATTCCGGGAATAACGGGAATCGATACGAGAGCACTCACGAAGAAGCTGCGGGAGAAAGGGGTGATGCTTGGAAAGATGCTCTCCTCGAGCGAGTCCGCCACAGCGGACGAGTCGAGAGGCATCCACATCGAGGATCCGAATTTGTTGAATTTGGTGGCGGAGGTGAGTTGTAAGGAAGTGATGACGTATGAACCATCTCTCGATTCGGTCGCGCTCTTCTCGAGCGAGCGAAATCCGGAGCCCTTCGACAGCACTCAGGACAGGCTCCGCGAAGGATTGAGCGAGTCGAGAGACGCGCGACCTCACTCGAGAAGAGCGACTATTGTCGCCTACGACTGCGGCATGAAGCGCAACATCATCCGTTCATTCCTCAAGAGGGGAGTGAGGGTCATTCGCGTGCCGTGGGATTTTGATCTTGCATCCGCTGATTTTGATTACGATGCCGTGTTCATCAGTAACGGTCCGGGTGATCCTAAGATGTGCACAGCGACGATCAATCAGATCCGCTTTGCGCTCCAACACAATATTCCGACATTCGGCATTTGCCTTGGCAATCAGCTCCTTGCGCTTGCAATCGGCGGCGATACGTACAAATTGAAATATGGACACAGGAGTGCGAACCAGCCGTGTGTAGAAATGCAGCGTCTCAAAGATGATTCCATGCTTGATGAGCGATTAGCGGTAAGCGATAAGCGATTAGAAGAGAATGATGAGCTAGCAGCTCATCGCTCAGCATTTACCACTCGTTGTATTATCACTTCACAAAACCATGGATTTGCCGTCAGCGAAGAGCTACCCACTGGTTGGCATGTCTGGTTCCGCAATGCCAATGATGGAACGGTGGAAGGGATTCGGCACGAATCTAAACCATTCTTCTCCGTCCAGTTTCATCCCGAGGCAACGCCGGGACCCGAAGATGCAGGGTACTTGTTTGATGAATTTTTGAGTGTTTTGGAGAAAATGCCCGCGGGTATTACGTATTAGGTATCAGGTATTAGGTATGATGAGCATGCCTAATACGTAATACCAGATACTTTATACACCTGTATGGCCACGCCCTCCTACCTCACCACCTGCACCAAAAATGAGCCGCTCAATGAGGCGGTGTTTGAGCTCAAACTCCGTTTGCCGGGGGATCAAAAACTTTCATTCAAAGCGGGGCAATTTGTGCTCTTTGATGTGCCACTCGTGACAAACCCATCGGAAATTCAGTCGCGTGCCTATTCCATTGCTTCGCCGCCATCAGACGATCAAGAACTTACTTTTGTCATTATGAACAAAGAAGGCGGAAGAGCGACGCGCTGGGTCGCGGAGATGTTGAAGGTGGGTGATGAAGTAAGGATTCAGGGGCCGTTTGGCGTTTTTACACCATCGTACGAGAACCCCAAGGATTTTCTCTTCGTCGCAACGGGCACAGGCGTCGCACCGTTTTATTCGATGGCGTTTGATGCGCTGAAGAGAGTGGTGGAGCGCCGGCACATCCACCTTGTTTTTGGAACGCGGTACGAAAAGCATCTTTTCTGGATCGACAAATTTGATGCACTCGCATCCACTCATCCAAACTTCCACCTGCATGTAGCACTCACGAAACCAAATGAAAAGTGGAGCGGACTCCGCGGCCGCGTGACGGAAGTCATTCCATCGATCATTGCCGATTTTTCTTCAGTGCAAAGTTATATTTGCGGAAGCCCAGAGATGGTGAAGGATACGAAGGAATGGCTCTTTGCAAGAGGCATGGAGAAGAAGGAGGTGCATACGGAGGGATATGTATGAGATTTGGTGAGGGAAAAAAGTCCATTTTACGTCATGCTTCGACTGCGTTCCCCTGCACCAATCGCTTCGCTCTGGTGCAGGATCACTCCGCTCAGCATGACGTATTTCGGCCAGCCCTCATGCTCCCGTCCTCTGCTTAATAATCTCCTCCGCCACATTCTTTGGCACCTGCGCGTAATGACTCGGTTCCATGGCGAAGCTGGCGCGTCCCTGCGTTAACGAGCGGATGGATGTCGCGTAACCGAACATGCTTGCGAGCGGGACATCCACGCGGACAGTCTTCGCATTGCCGCGTTCTCCCGTTTCTTTAATAACGCCGCGACGAGAGTTAATGTCGCCCATCACATCTCCAAGGAATTGTTCCGGCGTCACGATTTCCACGTTCATAATCGGTTCCAAAAGCACGGGATTCCCTTTACGGCAGGCATTGGTCATACCGATGGCAGCGCAGGTTTTAAAGGCCATTTCCGATGAGTCCACATCGTGGTACGAACCTTCGTAGAGCTCCACCTTCACATCCACGATTGGGAACCCAGCCATGATGCCGCGCGTGAGTGTTTCTTTGATGCCCTTTTCTACAGCCGGAATGTATTCACGGGGAATTTTTCCTCCGACAACGGAGTTAATAAACTCAAATCCTTTTCCCGGTTCCTGCGGCGAAACTTTGATGAGAATATGGCCATACTGTCCGCGGCCTCCCGTCTGCTTGATGTACTTTTCCTCGTGATCGACTTCCTTCGTAATCGTTTCACGGAATGCGACCTGCGGTTTGCCGGAATTGCATTCCACTTTAAACTCGCGCTTCATGCGGTCGATGATGATTTCGAGGTGGAGTTCGCCCATGCCGGAGAGAATCGTTTGTCCCGTCTCCTCATCGCCCTTTACACGCAGGGTTGGGTCTTCTTCCACGAGCTTCTGAATTGCGATACCCATTTTCTCTTGATCTACTTTCGTCTTTGGCTCGATCGCCATCGAGATCACAGGATCCGCGAAGGTGATGGATTCAAGCAAAATCGGCTTATCCTCATCGGCCAACGTATCGCCGGTTTTAGTGGATTTAAGGCCGATGGCGGCGCCGATATCTCCTGCTTGGATCTCCTGAATTTCCTCGCGGCTATTGGCGTGGAGGCGCACAAGACGGCCGATGCGCTCCTTTTCGCCGGAGGTAACGTTGTAGACGTAGCTTCCTGATTTGAGAATACCGGAATACACGCGAATGAAGCAGAGTTTTCCGACGAATGGATCGGTGGCGATCTTAAATGCAAGTGCGGAGAGCGGTGCATCGTTCGAAGAGAGTCTCTCTTCCTCTGCTTCGGTATCCGGATTCTTTCCTTTGATCGGCGGGAGATCGGGAGGTGCCGGGAGGTAATCCACCACGGCATCGAGCATCAGCTGCACGCCGAGGTTCTTTAGCGATGAACCGCAAAGAACGGGGTAAAGGCGGTTCTTCACTACACCCGCACGAAGTCCTTTTTTTATTTCTGCTTCGCTCAGAGTGCCCTTTTCAAGATAAGTGTGCGTGAGCTCGTCGCCTCCTTCCTCACCGACTTTCTCCATCAAAATTCCGCGATACTCTTCCACCTTGTCCTTCATATCTGCGGGAATAGGGATATCCACACGCGTTTCGCCGTGCTCGCCTTCGAATGTATACGCTTTTTGAGCCACAAGATCGATGATGCCGGTGAACTCATTCTCCGCACCGATCGGAAGCTGAATGGCGACGGCCTGCTTACTCAAGCGCTCATGGATGCTTGCGAGTGACATATAGAAATCGCCGCCTGTCTTATCCATCTTATTCACGAACGCGATGCGCGGCACATGGTACTTATCGGCCTGCCGCCATACGGTTTCCGATTGCGGCTCCACGCCTTGGCTGCCATCAAACACCGTCACTCCTCCATCGAGCACGCGGAGTGATCGCTCCACTTCCGCCGTAAAGTCGACGTGCCCCGGAGTATCGATCAGGTTGATCGTGACATCGTTCCATTTGCACTGCGTTGCCGCGGAAGTAATCGTAATACCGCGCTCGCGCTCCTGCTCCATCCAGTCCATAGTTGCTTCCCCTTCGTGCACTTCGCCGATTTTGTAGTTCTTCCCCGTGTAGAAGAGAATGCGCTCGGACGTCGTCGTTTTCCCCGCATCGATGTGGGCAATAATTCCGATATTGCGTACGTTTTTGAGGTCCATTGTGGGGTATGCGGAAAAAGAGAAGTCCGGTGCAGTGTAGGGGGGAAAAGGGGAGGAAACAAGGTAAAGGAAGGGGTTTTCTATAATGAAAGTCTCATACAAAAGCATATTCAATTACGTCATGCTGAGCGAAGTCCGCAGCCCCGGCGTTCCGGGGCGGAGGACGTAGTCGAAGCACGTCGCGAGGATTACCATCTCTATTTCTATCAAAAAGAAGTGTGTATAGGAATCTTAGTGGAAGAAATTGTTTAGTTGCGAGGTGCTTCGACTGCGTTCCCCTGCACCAATCGCTTCGCTCTGGTGCAGGGTCACTTCGCTCAGCATGACGTAAAAAAATCACGTATTTCCTTTCTGATCCTCCG
>DATDWL010000015.1:0-106436 GCA_035289645.1 Candidatus Peribacterales bacterium | reverse complement strand
CGTTCGCTCCGCTCAGCATGACACGGCGCGCCGCAGACGAAGCACAGCACAATTGCTCATGCACCTCCTTACACTTCTTTGCCCATCGGAGCGTTCTCCCCACTGCGCGTTCGATATCACTGTGCGATGCCTTTGAGGGCGGACATTCATCAAAGCACATGATGATATCGGCGCCGAGTTTGTGTTGGATCTGTATCGCTTCTTCGGGACCGAGAAAATGGAGATCTCCGTTTAAATGATCGCGAAACTCGACCCCACGGTCATCGATTGTGCTTCGATGACGAAGCGAAAAAACTTGATATCCTCCCGAATCCGTGAGGATCGGCTTCTCCCATCCAATAAATGCATGGAGTCCTCCCGCTTCCTCCACGATATGCACTCCCGGTCGAAGAGAAAGATGGTAGGTATTGCAGAGAAGGATCTGTGCACCAAGTTCCAAAAGCTCTCTGTGGCTTATCCCACGCATAGCGCCAGAAGTACCGACCGGCATGAAGAACGGCGTTTCGATGATGCCATGCGCCGTACGAATGTTGCCTCTGCGCCCGAGCGGAGTTTCCTTTACGAGAGTGAACATGCGGAAGTAGCGTAGCAGATCGTGCTTTGCCCAGAATGCACTCCGGATGACAATACTTTTTCTTGCTCCCATCGATCACTCTTCCCTATGCTCTCGTGTGATGCCGAAAGTCACCTACATTTGTGCCGATGGCACAACGAAAATAGTGGAAGGAAGCGAAGGCGCCACGATCTTACAAATCGCACTTTCGAACGGTATTCCTCTAGAACATGCCTGCGGTGGCAATGGCTTCTGCACAACCTGTTCGTGCGATGTAAAAGATGGGCAAGCGATGATTGATCATGGCTTTGTGAGTCCGGTGAACGAGCGAGAGGAAAATATGGGAGTCGAGGGTCCGGATCGCCGCCTTGGTTGCCAAACAAAAGTCCACGGTGATGTCACCGTGCAAATTGTGGAGGTGTAAAAAATGTTACTGCTGCAACTCCTCTACAACTTTTCGAAACACTTCCCTCAACCTCTCTTCATCTCCTGTGGCCTTTGGAATATCGATCTCCTGAATATTTTTTCCCAGAACAAATGCACGCACGTTCGCCGCAAAAGCAATCTGCGATGCTTCTTCGCTCATCGAAACTGCTCCAGGTTTGATCGTGAGTTCTGTCACTGCTCCATCTTTTACATCAAATGTGATGTTCATCGTGTGCGTCTGTCCAAGGAATTGATAGGAAGGATTGTATGTCAGAGTTCCTGCGCCGCCTATGAGTGAGGCCGCGAGGTTGCAGCCAGTCAAAATGAACAGTGCGGTAAATATCAAACAGCGTTTCATTATGCTCAGTATTAGGTATTAGGTATTAAGTATCAAGTATGAATGCATACTGAACGCCTAATACGCAATACCTCATACCTTATACCCATCCCTACGTTCCCTCCTGCCAACTTGCGAGGTACTTCCTCTGTTCTGCGGTGAGTTCGTCAATCGTGACTCCCATTTCTTTGAGTTGCAGGAGCGAAATCTCGTGATCGACAGAAGAAGGGAGCGCAATGACCTCATTCTTTAGCTTCCCGCGATTTTTCACGAGGTATTCGCAGGCGAGTGCTTGTCCGCAGAAGCTCATCGACATCACTTCGCTTGGGTGTCCTTCGGCCGAGGCAAGGTTCACAAGGCGTCCCTCGCCTGCCACATAGATCACTTTGCCGCTCTTCATGAGGTATTCATCGAGGTAGTGACGCACGCGGCGCTTGCGGCCGGATCTTTCTTCGAGAGTCTTCAGATCAATTTCGTTATCAAAATGGCCGGAGTTTGCGAGGATCGCGCCATCCTTCATTTTCTCCATGTGTTCGCCGCGAATGACGTGCAGATTCCCCGTCACCGTGACGAAGATATCTCCAAGTGCGCAGGCCTCTTCCATCTTCATCACGCGGAAGCCATCCATAACAGCTTGAAGAGCGGGGAACGGGTCCACTTCCGTCACAATCACATTGGCACCGAGACCTTTTGCCCGCATGGCGCATCCCTTGCCACAGCTCCCGTACCCAAGAACCACAACGGTTTTCCCTGCGATCAAAACATTTGTCGAGCGCAGAATGCCATCGAATGTGGATTGCCCCGTGCCGTAGTAGTTATCAAACAGGTGCTTCGTCTTATTATCATTCACGGCGATCATCGGGCACTTGAGCGCCCCCTCCTTCACCATCGAATGGAGACGAATGATCCCTGTCGTCGTCTCCTCGCAGCCACCGATCAATTTTGCCATGGCATCCTGCCTCTTCGTGTGGAGCTCGGTCACAAGATCGCAACCATCATCAATCGTAAGATCTGGTGCGGTGTCGATCACCGCGTTGAGAAATTTGTAGTAGTCCTCTTTACTCTCTCCTTTATATGCCCACACGAGGACATCTGTTTCTTCCGCAAGCGCGGCGGCGATATCATCCTGTGTCGAGAGCGGGTTGCATCCTGTGATGGCAATTTTGGCGCCACCATCGTGAAGTGTCCGCACGAGCATGCCGGTTTCCTTCGTTACATGGAGCGCCATGCCGATCGTGAGTCCCTTAAATGGTTTCTCCTTTGCAAATCTTTCACGAATGTTCATCAATGCACCCATGCGCCGCTCAGCGACTTCCAAATTCAAGCGGCCCTGCGGAGCGAGTTTCGGATCTTTGACGTGGGACATGGCAAAAGGGGGTTTAAGCAAAAAGCAGGGTGATTTTTCCCTACTCGATGCGGCTTGTCCATGACATACGCCATCGACATATTTTGGCTTTGACTTCGCAGTTTTGGGAGGAAACACTTTTAATGGCTTCTTCTTGCGGAGAATCGTTCGGCGTGGTAGAATTCTCCCATAAGCATAAGATGCTTATGTAATGCAGTCTCAGGTTTAACCTGAGGCTGTGGTTTTTTCTACCCCTTCATCATTATGCGTGCATCATTCATGGCGGCACTCAACCAGATCTGTGCGGATAAGAATGTTTCGCCGGATCAAGTGCTCGAGGCCGTTAAGCAGGCAATAGCAACTGCGTACCGCAAGGATTACGGGAACAAGGAACAAGAAATCCGCGTGGTGCTGCGCGAGGATCAAGACATGCCATCTATTCTTCTCATTAAGGAGATTGTGGAGGAAGTGGAAAACGAAAATTTTGAAATCAGTTTGGCGGACGCCCAAAAACTCAAGCCCGATGCGGAAGCGGGAAGTGAGCTCGAAATCGATGTGACGCCCGAGGGGTATGGCCGCATTGCGGCGCAATCCGCGAAGCAAGTCATCCTCCAAAAAATCCATGAAGCGGAAAAACAGGCTGTGTACCAAATGTTCAAGGATCGCGAGGACGAACTCCTCACCGCAACGGTGACAAAGGTAGAGCCGAACTGGGTCACGCTCGAAATAGAAGGGAATACCGTGTCACTCCCATGGCGCGAACAAATTCCAAACGAGCACTACTACACGGGGAAGCGCATTCGCGTGTACCTCGAGCGTGTAGAACTCACGACAAAAGGCCCGCAGCTCCGCATTTCCCGCACGCATCCGAATCTTGTGAAGAAGCTCCTCGAGCTCGAAATCCCGGAAATTCGTAATAACGATGTCGAGATCAAGGGTATTGCTCGTGATCCAGGATTCCGCAGCAAAGTTGCGGTGAAGAGCGCGGATCCGCGCATTGATCCGATCGGCGCGTGCGTGGGACAAAAAGGCGTTCGTATCCGTTCCGTGATGGAAGAACTGAATGGCGAGCGCGTGGACATGATCGAATGGAACGACGATCCGATCCGCCTCATTTCAACCGCGCTTCAACCTGCTGCAATTTCCGCTGTTATCATCGTCAACCCGAATGAGTACGCGGACGAGGAGGGCAGACTCGTGAAGAAGCGAGCAGCCGTGTTCGTCGAGGAAGCGCAGCGCCCGCTTGCGATCGGGAAGAAGGGGCAGAATATCCACCTTGCTACCAAGCTCTCCGGTTTCGAGCTCGATATGTATAACTACGAAGAGCTTCCCAAATTCCAGGCGAAACTTGCCGAGGTTCGCGGAGAGGTGCCGGAGGTAACGCTCTTCGTCACAGAAGAAGGAGGAGCCGAAGAAGTAGGCACGCCGATTGTGAATCCCGCACCGGAAGCGCAAGCGACGGAACCATCAGAGCAAGCGACTTAGTCCTTTCCTCTTCCATACCACGGCTCAAGCTCTTTCTTCCCGTAGGGGAGCGAGAGGAGAAGATGCGGGAGAATCTCCGTAAGTGACGCGATGTTTTCTGTTCCCATAGGTCTGCACAATGTGAGGAGCGTTTGATGTTCCGGAATGAGCTCACCGATATACTCACCTTTCAGCTTTTCAGCTTCATCGAGACTTAAGATTTCTATCGACGCATCGTGTGCTCCACATTTTTTTATAAAGATCTGTGTGCGGCGGGTGGAGTGGAGCCAGAGGAAATGATGATCGGAAAGTACGCGCGCGGCCCACAAATCACTCAAATGAATACCTGCCGAAGGAATATCAAGTGCATACGAAAGCGCATTGATTGCTGCGATGCCGACCCGAAGACTCGTAAATCCACCGGGTCCAAGGACAGCTGCGAGATTCGTGAGATCTTGATAGGAGTGTCCAGATTCTTTCAGTATGCGCTCAATTGCAGGCACAAGCTCCATATCCCCGTGGGAAGGGAGGGGAGAAGTGGCGAGAGTCTCTTTCTCCGTACAGAGTGCAAGGAGATTTTCGTGACTTCCGGTATCGAGAAATAGGGTGAGCATTGCTACGATACTACACGTGGCGTTTCAACTCTCCATCATCATTCCCGCGCACAATCGTCCGAGGATTCTTCAGAAGACGCTTGATTGTATTGCGGCCCAGACGATATTGAAAAGAGGCAGCCCCTCGACTCGCTCGTCGGCGAGAGTAGATTTTCTTGCTCGAGAAGAGCAACCGATCGAAGTCATCATTGTTTCGGATGGACCGGATGAAAAAACTGCCGAGATGCTCACGAATCTTTCGTGGCCGTTCGAAATCCAATATTTTGCTGTGCCAAAGAGCCAACAGGGAGTTTGCAGGAATCGTGCTGTCGAACGTGCGCGGAGTCCGCTTGTGCTCCTCATTGGCGACGATATCTTCCTCGCGCCGGATGCATGCGAGCGGCACATGAAGGCACACGAGCGGGGAGAGAGCTCCATGATGGTGCTTGGATATACGACATGGGACCCATCACTCACGATTACTCCGCTCATGCGATGGATGGAACAGAGCGGCGTGCAGTTTGGGTATCCAAAACTCGAACGGTATCGCAGTGCGTTTGTTCCACCGCGTATCCAGCAGTGGTTCACGTATACAAGCAATCTCAGCTTGCCTGCCAAGATTCTCTATCAGAATCAATTTCGTGAGGACGCATTGCTTTACGGTTGGGAAGATATTGAGTGGGGCAAGCGATTGATGGATCGAGGTGTTCCTCTCTTCTACGAGCCAGATGCAAAAGCGTACCATCATCATGCGTATGCCGATGAGGAAGTATGGAAACGCTCTTGCATGCTTGGCCGCTCTGCCGTCGCTTTAGAATCACTTGTGCCTTCGCTCAGAATTCTTCCACGCGGCATAAAGAAAATCGCCTATGCAATTATTGGACTTTTTCCAAGTTACAGAGGAAGACACTTCCGGGAATTTTTGCGGGGAATGCGCAGTGCTCGGTAATACCTCACGCAACCTCTGCCATTTTTTTCAGTCGCGTTTTCACCGCCTCATCCCGAGGATCCAATTTATTGATTCGTCGGTATGTTTCACCGGCGCGCTCCTCATCGCCGATTTGCACATGACATCGTGCGAGGAGATGGAGGAGATCGATATCTCGCGGAGAAGCCGCAGAGGCCTTCTCCAGTAGCGGAACAGCTTCTTCGAAGCGTTTGGCAGCAATGCACGCACGTCCTAAATCGAGGCATCGCTCGGGGTTTTTAGGATCGCCGTTCAATGCTTCTTGATATGCCTTGCAAGCATCGACGTACCTTTCTTGCTTGTAACAGGCGAGCCCGAGATTTGCAAAAAGCGCAGGCTCCTCATGTTCCTTGAGGAGTTCTCGGTAGAGAGCTTCCGCCTTCTGTTCCTTGTTACTCAGGAGATACACCTTCGCGAGTTGAGCTTTCACATCTTTTGCATCATGTTGAATGGTGAGTGCTTGAATGAGCGCACGTTCGGCGCCACGGGCATCGAGCTTCGCGAGGTATTTTTCCGCATCACGGAGGAGGGTCCGCACTTCTTGCATTTCAATCGCGCGCGTACGCGGAGATTTTTGATCTTTGGCAAACGGCGTATCTGGAAGCCATTTGGCATTGCGCTGCTCGGCCGCCGCGAATCCTGCCCGTACAGAGCGAACAATGCGACGAGCATTTCTGCTCCGGAGTACTCCGCGCAGAAGAATGATCGAGAGGATGCCGAAACCAGAAAGGATCATGACGAATAGATAGATCATGTGTGCGAGAGGGAGAGAGAGGTGTGTGCGGCCAGAAGATCTTTCTGCGTATTGGTTTCGAGCGTGCGAAGGAGCGAAAAGAACTTGCGAGCGAATGCAGCTGCTTCCTGAGCATGCTGCTTCTCTCCATGCATTTCTGAGCTGATGCGAAGGAACAGCTGACGAAGGAACAGCGAGGAAGATTCATCGGTTTCCCAAGAATCCAATAGGCGGCGATAGCGGGTGAGAATTGAAGGGCTTTCATAAAAATAATGTGCATCGATGTGCATTTGCCTCTGCGCGCGAAAATGCTCTGCATCATTCAGGCAGCGGAGAATAATTCCCGGAGCGCCGCCTGCAATACCAAGGAGCAGAGCACGATCTTCGGAAGACATTGTAGTAACGATGGGTTCTAACTCTGCCTGCGGGACAGGGAAGAAATGCATGGTTCTCATGCGGGAGATGATGGTTTGAGGAACATTGCCGAGTGATTCTGTTGTAAAACAAAAAAGGACGTGTGGCGGGGGTTCTTCCAAAATTTTAAGAAAGGCATTTGCTGCCGTAATGTGCAAACGCTCGATGGAGCGAATGAGGCAGACGGTTTTAGAGCCTTGCGGCGTTTCGTAGAGCCTCTCCTGCAGTGCCCGGACATCGTCGATGCCGATCGTATCGGTTTTCACCTTTGCTTTTGCACGATGCTGCTGCGGCGCCGATGAACTTCTAGCGATAATATTCCAATCAGTGCAGAGCTCGTCGATCCACAATCGATCAAGCGTTAAAAGATCAGGATGCATATTTTTTTTGCAGAGCGCGTGTATGCGTTCCTCTTCCTCATCGTTTGTCTTTGCACTTAAAAGCGATGCAGCAAACCACCGTGCAACTGTGAACTTTCCTAAATGTTTTTTACCGGCAAAAAGATACGCGTGCGCCAGAGTACCATTTTGTATGTCTGCCGTGAGTTCTGCGCATTGCCGACTGTGTCCGATAATAGATGAGGAAGCCATAGCGGACGTGGATGGAAAGCGAAGAATCACGAGAAGATGAAGAGCTTCGCACGGTATTCAAGCTCTCCGATGCCGCAGGGCGATCACTTGCGGTAAGGCAAAAGCCCCATGAACCTTGCTCGCTCAATTGCCTTCCTCAACATTTTTTGATGCCGAAGAGAAGCGCCGGTGTAGTACCGCTTTTTAATATTGCCGAAGTAATCCGTGAAGTTCCGCAGGGTAGGGTAGTCCTTCCAGTCGATGTATGACACATCTGCTTTTGTGAACGGACATGCCCTCTTTCCTGCGGGGAGAACAGAGCCGGTGTTGGGTTTAAAAATGCGTGGCATAAAAAGAGGGGAGTTAGAGTTTAAGATCTTCATCGGAAATGAGTTCTCCTAATCTTTCGGAAAGCTCTTTCTTCGAAAGCTCTTCCGTTGCGGCTGGAGCCGGCGCCTTCTCTAGGGGTTCTGCAGATTTGCGGGAAGCAGGGGCTGTGCTTTGGCGCATAGCGCGCTGCACGATCTTCTTCTTGAGTCCCTCTTCATGCTCTTTCGTGCGGTCTTCCTCTTCTTTTACCAAACCCTCCTTCCATTGTTTAAAGTGCTCCGACCAATCCACCACTTCATACTTTGGAGGGAGTTTGACGATGAGGTGGCGCAGAACTCCTCTTTCAATTTTGAGTTGCTGATCAAGCGAGGGGAGAGCAGCGGGCTTTCCTTCGACATAAAAGAGGACATACTGGCCGTGCGTTTGGCCTTTGATTGCGTAGGCAAGCCCCATGCGCTTCCATTCATCTTTCCGCAGGACGAGGATGTCTTTCTCTTTAAAGAGGTCGGCAATACCACGAAGAGTTTCCTGCTTCTCCTTATCGGAGGCTTCTCCGGGGAGGAGAACCGTGATTTCGTAGATACGAGTTTCTTCGCCAGTAGGCGTGAGAATAGTGTTGGTCATAGGATTCGTGGGCTAAGCACTCCCTTTAAAAAAGAAAGGGAGCGGAATCGACTGCATTCTATGGTGTGTATAAGCCCACTGCAACAAAAAACAAGCCTTTCGAAATGACTTTCCTCCGTATGTCGCAACCCCTCTTCGGCGTTCCTCGCCTATAATGGGACGGCATGTCAGGGAAATCTTTTTCTCATCGGGAGATCTACCGTGGATCGGAGGCAGAGAGCAAGGCAGATTCACCATTGCGGTGGAACCCTTTTAAGGCAGCATCACGGTCCGGAGTCGTAATGAATATTACGAATACGGTTATGCAATCCGTGCACATTTGCCTCCATGCCATTCATCAGTTTGTTGCATGGCTCAAATCCTCGCGCTCACCCAAGGAACTTTTTGCAAAACTTTTGCGCGTTGGATGGATGACAGGAGTGGTAGTTGGTGTATGGCTCATTCTCTACTTTGGATACATTCTTCTCACCCTTCCCGATGTCGACGAAATCGGCGCGCTCATCGCAGCGGAATCTACGGTGATTACGGATAGAAACGGCGTGGAGCTCTACCGTATCCATGGCGAGGAAGACCGCACGCTTGTTTCACTCGATGAAATTAGTGATGCTGTGGAGCAGGCGACGATTGCAATCGAAGATCAACGGTTCTACGAACGCGGCTGTTTTGACATGATTGGCTTCAGTCGTGCAGTACTGAGCCAGTTTCTTTCGGGTGTTTTTGTACGATCGGGAGGATCGACGCTCACGCAGCAGTTTTCGAAAAATGCGCTCATAGGAACGCGGAAGAAAAAAATTACCCGCAAGTTTCGCGAATATATTTTAAGCTGCCAACTCGAAGGCAGATACACCAAGGATGAAATACTCGAATTCTATTTAAATCGCATTCCCTATGGCAACAATGCACATGGAATCGAGCAGGCAAGCCAGACCTACTTTGCCAAATCCGCGTCCGGACTCACTCTTGCAGAAGCATCGGTTCTTGCGGCACTGCCTCAACTTCCAACGTACCTGTCACCCTATGGAGATCATGTGCGAACAACACTGTCTGAGGAAGGTAAGAAGCGATTCGATCGTGGAAAAATCCAATCCTCGGACGACATACGGGACCAGGATTTTTGGCTTGGCATCATGGGGCAAACCTTCGGTTCGGGTGCGAGCGCTGTCTACATCGGTGGACGAACAGATCAAGTTCTCCGCAATATGCAGAATCAGGGTTTCATTTCGGAGGAACAGAGAGTTGCAGCACTTGATGAATTGCAAGCCATTTCTTTCAAGCGTGCGCGCGAGAACATCCGCGCCCCCCACTTCATGTTCTTTGTTCGGGATTTTATCGAAGAGGAATTTGGCGACCAGTTCGAGGCAGGATTCCTCGAAAGTGGTGGCCTCACCATCACGACATCGCTCGATTGGGAACTGCAACAGATCGCGGAAAAAATTGTGAATGACGTGGGGGAAACAAATCGAACGATCTACAACGCTCACAATGCCGCACTCCTCGCCGCTGATCCTGTCACTGGGCAAATTGTGGCATACGTTGGGAATCGCGATTACTGGGACATAGCAACTGATGGCAATGTCGATATTGTCCGTGCACCGCGACAACCCGGCTCCTCCTTTAAACCGTTTGTCTATGCGGCGGCCTTTTTACACGGAGCGTCGCCCTCCACAGTGTTGTATGACGTGCCGACAAAAATCGGAGACGACACCCCCGAAAATTTCGATGGAACATTCTGGGGTCCGCTCACGATTCGCAAAGCACTCGGCGCTTCGCGGAATATTCCGGCGGCAAAAGCGTTTTTCCTTGCCGGGGGCGAGGAATCGATTGTGGAACTTGTGTCAGATTTGGGTGTGCCGACCGTGCGTACCCGCCGCGACGAACTTACTGCGGAGCGAGGCACTCTATATCAGTACGGTTGGCCGCTGGCCCTTGGGGCCGCCGAAGTGCCGCTCTACGAAATGCTGCAGGGATACATGACATTTGCTCGCGGTGGAAAAGCGATTGATCTTCAGCCCGTGCTGAAGATCGAAGATCGTCTGGGCAATATCCTCTACGAGGCTCCTGAGAAATTGGAAGAGAAAGATGTCCTTGATCCTCGCGTTGCTGCGATGATCACTTCCATTCTTTCGGATGAGTCCGTCCGCCCAGAGGGGTACTGGCGGGATCAGCTCTCGGTCCCCGGATTCCAATCTGCAGCAAAGACCGGGACGAGCAATAAGTGCTTTAAGCGATCGACGGTCGAAGGGAGCAGCATGTCGGAGGGAGTCTGTATCGATTCGAGACCGGATAACACATGGACAATCGGCTACACGCCCAATCTTATTACCGCTGCATGGGCGGGAAATGCATCTGGAGGAGCGCTCTCGGTAAAGGCAACCGGCCTTACTACCGACAGTCCGATTTGGCATGGATTCATGGTGGCGGCCCATAAGCGCATGCTCAACCCTGTGACGACATTTACGATACCATCGGGACTCGCGAGCGCGCAGGTATCGGAACTTTCCGGCAAGCTCGCTTCTTCCTGCACGCCTCCTGACTACCGCAGAGCAGATATTTTCTTCGAAGGAGAAGTGCCGAAAGAATTTGATGATGCGTGCATCGAAATCGAAATCGATAAGCTCACGGGATTCATTGCCTCGGACGAGTGTCCGCCGGAAGCGCGCGAAGCAGGTAGCTTTTTCCGTCCACGGAGTGAGCTCCCCGAACGATTCCCGCTCTGGGAGCAGGCCGTGCAAACCTGGGCAAAGGATTTAAGCAGAACACCGATGTATTCGCGAACAAAGCTCCCTGATCTCATGGCACCGCTCGATATCGCGACCGAAAAAGATTCCGTGTTTTGGAAAACGGTTGGCATCGATTCCTCCGGTCATCCGATCCGTACTCTTCGCGGCACTGGAGCATTCCTCCCATTGCCTTTGCCTCTTGCTCCTACCGAGATGTGCACGCTCGCACTCACGCCCGGACGACTCACAAAGCCTTCGGTGCACATTCTCTTTCCATCGGCGGGCGGATCCGCTTCGGCTCCTTCATTTAAACCAAAGATCGAGCTCACCGTAGGGAAGAGTGTGCGGGAAGTGCTGTACGAGCTCGATGGCAAACCAGTTGCGCATGTCCTTTCCGGTTCATCACTCACGCCCATGATCCGCATTCCACGCAGATTCGATACTGCAGGAGATCATGTGCTTAAAGTCACAGTGACCGATTCCTACTTCAATCAGTCGACAGATTCCGTTCGCTTTACATTCCTCGAGGATGCCGGCATCCCTCAGGTTCAAATTCTTACGCCGCCAGCAGGATCGATTCTCCGTGTTGGCTCCGATGTCACCGTGCGTGTCGAGGCTGTGGATCCTGGCGGATCGATTGATCGGGTTCAGTTCTTCCTTGGGGATCAACTCCTGACAACGCGTCGCGGAAGCTCTCCCTTTGAGCTCACCTTCACGATTCCCGCCATCGAAGGGCAATCCTTCCTCCGTGCTGTTGCGATCGATAGTGCCAAAAATGAAGGTCTGGATGAGGTGGAGGTCACGATTGTTTCACCGTAGAATCCCCCCATGCTTCGCAGCCATACTTTAGGCGAACTCCGAAAGGATCACAGTGGATCGGCGGTCACACTCTGTGGCTGGGTCCATCGTCGTCGCGATCATGGCGGGCTCATCTTCATCGATCTCCGTGATCGGTATGGATTTACGCAGGTAGTTTTTGATCCAGAAGATTGCGCGAAGGAGATTTTTACAATTGCGGAGACCGTTCGTCCGGAATGGGTGTTGAAAGTGGAGGGAGTGGTGCGCCCGCGCATCGAAAGCGCCGTTCGCGACGATCACCCGACAGGCGCTATCGAAGTTCTCATTTCTTCAGTCACAGTTCTCAATGAATCGAAGACGCCGCCATTCGAAATCGATGTAGAAAAGACAGTGGGAGAAGAAACGCGTCTCGAGTACCGATACCTCGATCTCCGTCGGCCGCGCATGCAACGGAATATTTTGATGCGCCACAAACTTCTGCAGGCTGTTCGCAAGTATTTTTACGATCGCGACTTCGTCGAAGTGGAAACTCCCATTCTCATCAAGGGAACTCCCGAAGGAGCGCGCGAATACCTTGTCCCATCGCGCGTCCACCATGGAGAGTTCTACGTGTTGCCACAGAGTCCGCAGCAACTTAAACAACTTACGATGATCGCGGGACTTGATCGTTACATGCAGATAGCGCGATGTTTCCGTGACGAAGATCAGCGTGGTGACAGGCAACCTGAGTTCACGCAGGTGGATGTCGAAATGTCCTTCGTGCAAGCGGAAGATGTAATGGAAATCACCGAGGATGCGCTCATCACTATCACTAAAGCGCTTCGTTCTGATGTGCAGATCAAGGAAGCACCCTTCCCGCACCTCACGTACGATCAAGCGATGCATACCTACGGGAGCGACAAACCGGATTTGCGATATGATCTTCCATTCACCGATGTCACGGAGCTCTGCAGAGGCTGCGGCTTCAGCATCTTTGCGGGAGCAGTGGAACACGGCAGCCTTGTAAAAGCGCTCTGTGTACGGGGTGGTGCGCTGTATTCGCGCAAAGACATCGACGAGCTGACAGAGATCGCAAAGGTTTACGGCGCGAAAGGTCTTGCGTGGATCAAAGTCACGGATTCGGGCTTTGATGGAGTTCCCGTTCCAAAACTTGGCGACGAGCTCACGCGGAAGATTGCAGAGAAAACTCATGCGGCAAAAGGGGATATCATCCTCTTTGCAGCAGATGCTTTCCGTACGGCATGCGAAAGTTTGGGGGCGGTGCGCATAGAAATTGCACGGCGCCAGAACCTCATTGATCCAAAACTCTGGAGTTTTGTATGGATCACCGATTTCCCGATGTTCGAGAAAGATAAGGAGACAGGGGAGCTCGCAGCGATGCACCATCCATTCACGCGGCCAAATAAAGATTCACTCGATCTTTTAAAGACGAATCCATTGGAAGCAAAGGCCGAAGCGTATGACGTTGCCTTAAACGGCTACGAGATTGCCGGAGGATCCGTGCGTATCCACGAACAAAACCTCCAAAAACTCATCTTCGATATTCTTGGTGTGACCGATAAAGAGGCAGAGCGGAGATTCGGCCACATGCTCCGCGCGTTCGAATTCGGCGCACCGCCGCACGGCGGCATTGCATGGGGATTCGATCGCCTCACGATGATCTTCTGCGACGAGCCGAATATCCGCGAAGTGATCGCCTATCCCAAAGATCAAAAGGCGAAGGATTTGATGCTGGGTGCTCCCACACCAATTCCGGAGAAGCAACTCAAGGAGCTTGGGGTGCAGGTGACAAAGGAATAATGGCTCTCCTCGTACGAGTCTTAAGGCTGTAGAATCACACCGGATCTTTTCGTAGAAAGCCGGGGTGGCGAAATTGGCAGACGCGCCAGCCTTAGGAGCTGGTGGGAGCAATCCCATGGAGGTTCGAGTCCTCTCCCCGGCACCATCCGGCTTCGTCCGTCCGCCTATGGCGGACGAGACTACGCCGAGATGTTGCCTTACTTCATCTGAAATGTTTACCGTCTATGTCCTTCGTAGCATAAGGAAGAAATATCTCTATGGCCGTCCGAAGTCCGCCACAGGCGGACGAAGGTGCTCCCCTTTTGCTTTAGGTGATCTTTTTAATCTCAGCAATCGTATTGCGCACGGTCTCTTCCTGCAGTTCCCATGTTTGAGCTTTAATCATCTTTACTTCTTTTCCTGCCTCGGGAGTAACAGGAATCTGTTCTCGCAGTTGTTTTGCCGATCGATTCATAAAGTTAGCCACATTTTCCATTTCCGTGACAATCTCCTGCCTCTTCGTCGCGGGAACGTTTTCCGCACGATCTTTCTGTTTTGTAAGATACTCTGTAACTTTCACTGGATCATTAAAATCAGGCATCGAAACAGCAGTGTCTATTTTTGGAGGCCGACCATCAGCGTAATGAATTAAATTGCCGCCCGGGGCTCCGTCCCAATACAACGTCATATTTTTCATAACTGAGAATGTTCCATCCCGTCCAGCTTTTTTATAGGTGCCATCTTCTTGTAGTTGCATATTGTTATTTTGCGCCCACTGTTCCTTCTTTTTACCGTTGCCCGAAATGAGGGCAATGAGCTTGTCCAATTTGTCCGGAGCAAGGATATACCCTCCTTCTGCCACCTTTCCTTTAAAATCAAGTTCTTGGTGTTCATCCAGCACTCTTTCGAGAAATTCTCCATCCCTTGGTGTTGCGGATTTAATATGAAGCCCATCGCTGTGCAGCGATATAGTGTGATTTCCCTGCGCTGCATTGAATTTTGTAATTTTTGCCTCCATTACTTCTTTGCTTTCAACCTTCGGGCCCTCTGTGGGCTTCCCTGTTTTCCCTATTACTTTGGCCACTCCCTCATCAATCGACTTTCCAATTCTGTCTCCTGTACCCTTTAAGAGTTTGAGACTTGTGAATCCGAGAACCGCCACATTAATGAGCCTTCCAATAGTGTTCATTCTGTGTGTGTTTGCCAGCGTAAGATTCTCCTGCTTCAACTCCTTTACAGAATTATCCACCGAAAACCCTTGTGCTCCGAGCCATAGCTTTGTGAGAGATTGCTGCATTTCGGAGTTTCCTTTCGCGAGGAATTCTTTCATCTCCTTTAATATATCGCTTCCAAGCTGATTCTTTGCTTCCTCTAATTCTTTTGGCGTGAGTGGTGAATCAACGCCTTTCTCGGCATCTGCGGCGGTTGTTTCCCGTACGACATCAGGATGGCTTCGGAGTATTGCTTCTGCTTCGGTGTGTACCTTTGCGAGGTACTCCTGAGGATTTTTTTCATCAAAAGGAACGCCGTTCATTTTTTGTTCGAGCGTTTTCATCACTTGATCCCGGATGACATCGGCAGAGCGCCCTAACTTTCTCCCAGCAAGTTGCGTCGTAAGCACACTGAGGAGATCCGTCCTCATTTTTTCCATAACATCCTCTTTTGTTGTCAGTTTATCCGCGCCTTCATTCGTTTTTGCACTAAGCTTTTCAGCCATGTCATCCACGGAAGCTTTTGCCTTTTTAGATCCTGCATCTGCTTCCTCGACTCGTTCGCCTCCCGCTTTTTCCGGATCATCTGCTGGAGCTTCACCACCAGCTTCTCTATTTTCAGGAACTCCTGCATTCGGTGCATTGTTTGCATTTGGCGCTTCTCCTTCTGCGAATGCAAGTCGGTGCTCGCGATAGAACGAATCTTCCGAATGGTGGAGGTGAGTGGTGTGATTCATAGAGTTTTTACGAACGGGATGTTCCGACTTCGGGATTTTCGAGTTGTGCGTTTCCGGGCTTTGTCCTTTCTGTGGCGTCGGCTTCGCGCTTCGCGGTATCTTCAGCTTTTGTTTCTGTTGGCCGTGCTTCGTTGCCTCCTTCCACGCGAACAATATCCGGCGCTTCATTTGGTGCCGGTTTTTTACCTATTTCATCTGATGCATCGCTCAATCCGGCAGTTGCGCTGATATCTGCCGACTCTTCCGCAATATCTGCGGCATCCTTGGATGCCGTTGCTACGGCATCGTTGATATCGCTTTCGATGGAGTTCTGAGCATTGATTTTCTTTTGGAATGCCTCTGTTGAAAGAAGAATTTCGAGCGGTGTTTTACGCGAATCTTCTCCCTGCAATATCCGCTTCTGCGCTTCCTCCGTTTCCTTCTCGTGATTATCATCGCCTGTTTCCTGGCTCTTCTTATTCTTTGTTTCAGGCGTTTCCTGCGACGGCATCGCTTCGTTCGCATTGCCAAAAAAATGAATGCAGCGATTTTCGCCTGTTTGGAACAAAAACTGCATCATGCTGCGCTAAAGAATGATTCCATTTCGTCCATTTTGGATTGATCGGCGTTGCGATCGCGCGATTCAAGTTCGATAATTGCTTGCTTGCGGAAACTCATGACTTTTTCGTGAAGCTCTGCCATATAGATCACAAATTGCTTATCGTATTCTGCAAAAGCTTTGTTATAGCGCACTGCACGTTTTTGCTTTTCCTCTGGAGTTTCGTTGCGGTACTGTTCCTTTAATTTTGGAAGATTATCCGAAAGAAGTTCCAATTCGATTCCCCGCATGATGCTGTCGTAGATTTCCTTCCCCGTTGGGATGACGGGAGGCGTGATTGTGCCGGAGGACTGGTTCGCTCTCATGGTGATTGATGTGTATAAATCTGGCTATTCTACCACAAAAACACCGTTTTTGGCAACCGAAGAATCATGCTCGTCGATTGGTTGCTCTACGCATAGATGTTGTTTACACTGCGCCCACACCACCGCTATCCAGAGTGGCGTCGATGGGAACTGGCCCGGTCGAGACGCCCCCCAACCCTCCAACATACTTCGCTCGTCCAGAGCAAGTACACAGTCGGAAACGGTGGGAAATCCAGCCCCTCTACAGGGGAGCGATAGTCCCATGGCGCTCTTCCTCTGACAGAGGACGAGTTCTTTCTTACGATATTCTCTATTTTTTTCCTCTTCTCCCATGTCCTATCTCTTTACCTCGGAATCCGTTACCGAGGGGCACCCCGATAAAATTTGCGATCAGATCAGCGATGCAATCTTAGATGAAGCGCTCAAGCAAGATCCCCATGCGCACGTTGCGTGCGAAACACTTGCGACAACCGGTCTTGTGATCGTTGCAGGGGAAATTCGCACGACGGGTTACATTCCGATCGCGCAGATCGCCCGCGATACCATTCGAGACATCGGTTATGACGATGCAACGTACGGGTTCGATCACAAGGCGTGTGCCGTCATTGTGTGCGTCGGCGAGCAGAGCGCGGATATCGCACTCGGCGTGGATGAAGACACGAATCAAACGAAGGAACAGGGAGCAGGAGATCAGGGGCTTATGTTCGGTTATGCATGTGACGAAACCCCCGAGCTTATGCCATTGCCGATTGCGCTCGCGCATAAACTCACGAGGAAGCTCACCGAGATTCGTAAGAAAAAGGAACTCGGGTACTTGCGTCCGGATGGCAAGAGCCAAGTGACGGTAGAATACGATGAAGATCACCAGCCGGTTCGGGTAGATAGCGTCGTGATTGCGACCCAACATCGAGACGATGTGACGCACGAGCAAATTTGCACCGACATTAAGAAGCATGTCATTGTGCCGGTGTGCGGATCGCTTCTCGATGCACGCACAACATTCCATATTAATCCTACCGGCCGTTTCGTTATCGGCGGTCCTCCCGGGGATTGCGGGCTTACGGGACGAAAAATTATTGTCGATACCTACGGCGGCATGGGGAGACACGGCGGCGGTGCGTTTTCGGGAAAGGACCCAAGCAAAGTCGATCGCTCCGCAGCGTACGCGGCGCGATGGGTAGCGAAGCACATCGTGAAAGCAGGGCTCGCAAAGCGCGCAGAAGTGCAGATTGCCTATGCCATTGGTATTGCTGCCCCTGTCTCGATCCATGTGCAAACCTTTGGTACGGGAACTGTGGATGATCGCAAATTGGAAGCCGCCGTCCGCGAAGTATTTGACCTCCGCCCTGCTGCAATCATTCGAGATCTTGATCTCCTTCGACCTCAGTACCGTCAACTTGCGGCGTATGGGCATATGGGAAGAGAAGATTTGGATATCGCATGGGAGAAGTGCGATCGAATCGATGCGCTGCGAGAGGTAGTTGCGAAACTCGATCAGAAAACATTGGTTGGTGTGGAAAGATAATAAAAGAATCGTGCTTGTAGAGACGCGCCCGCGGCGCGTCTCTACAACGATGAATACGCAAAGCAGATATGCATCAACGAAAAATGCGCATGGCTACTTCATTTTCTCTTCCCATTCAAATACTTTTTCAATCGGCAAGATATGCGTTCCCGGGAAGTAGTACTGCAAGATTTCCTCTGCTGTTTTTCCTTCATTTGCCTGCCCCTCCGCTCCGCATCCGCTCATGCCGACGCCATGGCCGGCATTTGCGAGGCCCGTACACCAAGGATCCGTTTTGCTGTCGAGGTATGGCGTATGCGACCACCCCCAAACTTCTTCAGCAGATTTTGTGTGTCCATCGTCGCTCGAAAAATACGGAGCCTTTACGATTTTGCGCTGCCATGCAAGAACTTGTCCGGCTGTATCTTGCGACGCTTGAACCCATCGAGGGTTTTTTTCTTCGAAGTACAAACCGCCGTAGGCCTGGAACTCCCTCGGGTCATCCGAACCGTCGTATGGTTTCCCCGGGAACTTCTTCTGGTCGGAGAGAACGTAAAAGAGGGCATACGAACGCGCCGCGATTGCAAATGAGCGCTGCTTTTCCCACGGTTCGCTATCTGGCTCTTCCGCAAGACCCGCAATGTAGTCCTCGATTCCAAGCTCGTTGATGAGCACCAATTTGTCATCAATAATTCTGCATTCGAGCACTCCTCGGAATCGATTCGTACTTTTTTCCTGCGTCATGATAGTGAGAAATCCTCTGTCGTCAGTCGAGGCGAAGCGGAGCATGCCCGCCATGAGGTTGCCGTTAGCCGTGGAGACCTTGCATTGTCCCTGCTCCATGCCGAGTTGAGCAGGACCGTTTGCCATAATAATCCCATTTACTCCTTCGATTCTCATTGTCGAGGGAGAGGTGAGGATTGCAGAGTTTTTGCCGTACGAAAGTTTGATGCGGATATCGGTCATTGCCTTGCTTCGTTCGGGGGGGGGAGCCCGGCGAGCCAAGCGCTCCGTTCGCAAATTACGCCGCTTTACGATGCGATCCGTCGACACATCTTTCCGCAGATTGCGCGGCACGAGGGCATCCGATGTTTTTGTCTGCACGAGGTATTTTCCACGAGGCCTGACGGTGAGTGAAAAATTTAAATCACCGATCGAGAAGGTATAATCTCCATCATTTTTTGGCGCCAGGAGCGAAAGTGTGAGATCTTCCGACTGATACGGAGCAATGGTGACCGGCGAACGCAGGGAATCGCGCATGCGAAGGCCTGTTTTTTCCTCCATGAGAACAATGGTGGGATTGGAACGCACAATGCTTGCAAGATCTGCATAGCGATTGATGCCGGCTTTTCCCGTGCGAATGCGGAGCGGAATCGGAGCTTGCTCCCGCGGGGCCAACGTAATATCGGTTCCTGCCAATGACTCGAGAACCGCATTCTTCAATTGGATAGTTCTTGCTTCGTTCATGGCGAGCATCGTAGGAGCGGATCCATGTGAGGAAGAAAAGGCGATTGCAGGAATCGGTTCCGCGCGTGAAGCGAGGAGAATGGATTCCCCAACGAGTGGAGATCCCTCGGCGAAGCGGGGGAGCAGTTTCCGTTCGTATTGTCCTTCCTCCTCAATATTTTGAATGTTAAGCCGGAATGATGCCTGATCACCCGGTGCGACGACGCCGGGTTCCGAAAGAATGGTCACTTCCCCTGTTCCTCCCTCGATATCGAATCCAATCTCGGTGAGTGAATTCTTTTCCCATGGGACTGTTCCAGAATTGATGAGCTTTAACGTGCCTGCAAGATCTTCCCCCGTTTTATGGAGCGGCGGGAAATACGACGTGACATATGTGAACCGCGGTGATGCTTGCTCCGTATTGAAAGCAAGTTGCGCCATATTTTTTATGAGCCGTTTTGTATTATTGACGACCGGCGTAAAGGTGATTGCCCCGTTTTTAGGCGTGAGCCCCGCTTGGAAATCCACATCGAACGTCGCAATATCTCCAGGCTTCGCTTGCGGTTCGCGCATGGTTCCTGCCACAAAACTGAACGGGCGGACTCTTGTGAAATACATTCCCGGGTCTCCCTGCGCAAGGAGCCATGTATTCTTATCCCACGTTTCGGTTCCTACATTCATAAACCGCACGGAGATTTTTCCGCTTTGGCCCATGGTTGCCCGGAGCGGAAGTAGCGATTCCGTGAGCGCAGCTTCGTCTGCGTTCGAAGGCGCAGCAGCCGTGGAGAAGAGGGGAGTATCGATCGCGCGCTCTTTTGCAGAGAAACGCACCTGTGGTAGAAGTTCGTACGAATAATTGCCGGGACACGCGGTTTGTCCCACATCGCGGTGCCCGACGATCGTTGGCGTTGTTTTTCCGTGGTAGATCGTTTTATCGTTGGGTTCGATTTTGTATTTATCGGCAACATAGACAATGAGCCACCGAAGCGCAGTGAGCTGCGCGTCCGTCGGCTTTCCTGTTTGAAAATTTCCCATAAGTGATATACCGATTGCACCGACGTTGTTGCAGTAGGTGTGGGCGCCAACGGAATAATCTCCTCCTGCACGACCCTCAAAAATCATGCCGCTTGGTCCAATGACATAGTTGTAGCCGATATCTCCCCATCCACGGGCAACGGCGTGATATTCGTATACCGTACGCATGCGTTCGGTATCGGAGCGAGCAAGTGAGGAAGGCGAATCTTCCGCCGTGTGATGGATGACGATAATATTTTCCGAATCCGAATAGCCGATCGGCCAGAGCAGAGTTTCTTCTTTGCCATCGCCATCGATATCCTCCGTGAATTTTCGATTCTTTTCGCGGAACTCTTCGGGGTACAGGTATGCCCGCCGGTCACAGCGCATGATGAGATCCGGGCTTGTGTAGAACGCACGGGTTTTAAGCTCCTCTCCTCTACTGCTGATCCGTAATTTTTCGTTCGCACCCCACTGCCAGCGCGGGATGATGACTGGGGCGGGGGTTAAGCTCCGACCTGCCGCCGCTTCCAACGTACTCGTCTGATCTGGCTCCACATGGATTGCATGGAGAACGACATCAGTACTTTCCGATGAACGGATGCGCACGGCAGTTGCATTGTTTGCAAACAGAAGATTGGAATCTTTTTCCCACGGTTGCGCGTCGCCATCGATCAATACTTTCTGCCACAGACTCCATTGCCCCTTTTCTTTCATCTGCAATTCCACAACACCTGCAGTCTCTCCGAGCGAGAGAGCAATACCTGTTGCCGGAACCGTGAGGAGGTGTTCGGAGATTCTCTTGGCGCTGAGTGAGATCTTTGTGCTTTCGACTGTGGCGAACGCACTGTCCGGTGCAAAGAGAGGAACGAGAACGAGAGCCGTCAGCAGCGCTTTCTGAAGCGAGAAAGACATTACGGACAGTATATAGAAGAGGCGGTCGCAAGAAAGTCATCTCCCCTTTACAGAAGGCGCACATATTCATCGACCATTTTCTCCACAGAGAATTTCTTTTGTACTGCTTTCCTGCCTTGTTCTGCATACTTTTTACGCACGAGGGGGTCGCTCATGCGGAGAATCCCAGCGCGAAGATCTGCGGCGTCCCCGGCTTTTACCACGAGGCATTCTTCGGGCAAAAGATGCGAAGCGATACCGCAGGCATCCGTGCAGATCGTCGGAATATTGGATGCCATGGCTTCCGCGATCACGAGTCCAAAAGGGTCGTGGTCGCGGCTCGGGAGGACGAGGAGATCGATGGAGCGATAGAATGAAGAAACATTTTCGACCGTTTCTCGTACGATGTAGTTTGCGGGCGGAAGATTTTTTGCAAGAAGCGATCGAATCATCTTTTCTTCTCTCCCTGATCCGATAATAGAGAGATGAAGCGCGGGAAGATCTTTCACCGCCTCGATGAGAACATCCACTCCTTTGTCTTTCGTGAATCGTGCGATGCAGCCGACACGAAATGATGGAGATGCTCTTTCGATCCTCTCTATCGATTCAGTCTTCGGAAGATCGATGCCATTGGGAATGGCAATGATTTTTCCTTTCCATCCCATACGTCGATAGATCTCTGCGCTCATGTTCGAAACACAGACGGTTGTTGCGAGCGCACTCAATCGTTTGAGCAAAGGAAGCCACGGATTCCGCGTGAGCCACTTTCCCACTCGATCATGTTCGATCCAAATCACTTTGATGCTATGTTCTTTGCACCATGGGGTGAGCAGCAGCTTTTCGGTGAGCGAGAGCATGAAAATAGCGGTAAGCGGCCCGCCCGGCCAGATGGCCGTTCGGACGGGTAAGCGGCCCGCCCGGCCAGATGGCCGTTCGGACGGGTAAGTTCCTGTTCCAATGCGCTGATTAATTTTTTCTTCATCTCTCCTTTTCTCCATACAAATGAAATGACACCCCACTTTGTGACTGGCGGCGGTCCGATATCTAATTTTTTTACAACCACCTCTCGTCGTTTATTGCCGATTGCTTGTAACAGTGTTGGGCAACTCCCCACGAAGCGCACCTCATGCCCACGCTCCAATAATCCCTTCATCACGTTGAGCGTTTGTACCTCTGCGCCGCCGAAACGGCTCTCGAGCGGGAAACGGGTAAAGAGAACATGCATGGAGGAAGCATAGCAGCGAAAAAATTCCCGGCAGATCAGAGTTCTTAAATCAGGAGACCTAAAGCAAAGCTCCAGGTCTCCAAAAGCGGGAATATTGCTTGCCTCTTCCAAACACGATGCCTGGAAGACGACTCTGGCAATCTATTCCTCCTCTTGTACTCGTTCAAGCAAATTCTCTGGAAGCTTTGAATGAGGGATATATCCCCTTTGAAAGTGTTTGCATGCTTTAAAACGGAGAGTCTGGAGGTAAGTTACCTCCAGACTCTCTCTCAGGGGTTACCTGCCCCGTCTCCCGCAAAGCGGGAGGTGGTCTGTTGAATGTACTCCTCCCGTTACTCTCCTCAAACCACTTCATGAAGTACGAAGATTTTGTTTAACCATAGCCATATTCAGGCAAATTGCCCGTGGCATTTTTTGAACTTTTTGCCACTGCCACAGGGGCAGGGGTCGTTGCGGCCCACCTTTTCTTGCTTGCTTGGGCCAGCGGAGATTTTTCGTGTGTCTTGCGAGATGCTTCGACTCTGCCCCTCGCTTCGCTCGTGGCGTCGCTCAGCATGACGTTCTTGGAGCGAGGAGGCCACTCCCGTTTCCGTCAGTTCCCCTTCGATTTCATCGATATTTGTCTCCAAATTTTCCTGCTCCATGCGCGCCTGCTCGATCATGGCTTGCGGTGCAAATTGTTGAAAATCAATCTGAAAGAGCATGCGGACGATCGAAGATTCGATCTGCGTAATGAGTGCTTGGAAGAGGCGAAATCCACGGTCCTTGTATTCGATGAGTGGATCCCGTTGTGCAAAACCGGAAAAGGCAACTTGCTCCCGCAGGTGCGCCATCTCATCGATGTGATCCATCCAGTGCGTATCGATGGCACGGAGTGTCACGATGCGCTCGGCATCAATCGAAAGTGAGGAATCATGAGCGGCACATTTCTCTTCGTACTGGGCATTCGCATGTTCCACGAGGTATGCAATCAACTCCTCCGACTTCTGGAATTTTTCGAGCGTGCCTGTTGGGATTTTTGTAATGAGCGGAGGGTGAATCGCAGCGAGGAGCGTTGTGAGCTCGCTCAGGTTCCATTCTTCAGGATCAACGGAAGCGCTCTGGAGAGCGACAATGGCAGAGATCTCTTTTGCAATGTAATTGAGGATTTCTTCATGGAGCGAGAGTTCGGGTTGGAGCTTGGGCTGGGACAAACCTGAACCTGAACCCTCTGGTGCCAACTTCATTAAGAGCCGCTGCCTGCGTTTGTACATGAGTTCACGGTGTTTATTCATCACGTCGTCGTACTGCACCACGTGTTTGCGAATATCGAAGTTATGTCCCTCCACCTTCTTCTGCGCGTTTTCGATCGCACGGGAGACCATGGTGTTTTCGAGCGGAACGTCATCCGGCACATTCATCTTCACCATCATCGATTTCAACCGATCACCGCCAAACAGGCGCATGAGATCATCCTCCATACTCACAAAGAATTGTGATTCCCCCGGATCTCCCTGCCTTCCCGCGCGTCCACGGAGCTGATTGTCGATGCGTCGCGCTTCGTGCCGTTCCGATCCTAAAATTGTGAGTCCACCAAGATCCGTTACACCTTCTCCTAATTTAATATCCGTTCCGCGCCCTGCCATGTTCGTCGCAATCGTCACTGATCCCTTTTGTCCCGCGCCTGCAATGATTTCCGCTTCGCGCTCGTGCTGCTTGGCGTTGAGTACTTCATGCGGAATCCCATCGCTTGTGAGGAGTGCGGAGAGCGCTTCTGATTTTTCGATGGAGGTCGTCCCGACGAGCACCGGCTGTCCCTTTGCGTGCTTCTCCTTCACAATCTTTGCGATTGCTTTAAATTTTGCGGGAACCGTCCGATAGATTGCATCCGATCTGTCATCACGAATGAGCGATTTGTTTGTCGGAATCACGAATGTCCGCAGCCTGTAGATCTGCTCGAATTCATCTTCTTCCGTCTTCGCGGTCCCCGTCATTCCTGCGAGTTTGGCGTAGAGGCGGAAGTAGTTTTGGAACGTGATCGTCGCGAGCGTTTTGCTTTCCCGTTGGATCTCCACATTTTCCTTCGCCTCGATCGCTTGATGGAGCCCGTGACCATAACGGCGACCTGGCATCAAGCGGCCTGTGAACTCATCAACGATAATAATTTCTCCATCCTTCTCCACGTAATCCACATCCTTCTGGTACACCGCGTGAGCGCGGAGCGCCTGCTCGATGTGGTGGACTTCTTCGAACCCTCGCTCGGTGTAAATATTGTCGACCCCGAGGAGCTGTTCCATTTTTTTGATTCCTTCTTCGGTCAACATGGCGGCGCGCTGCTTTTCGTCCACGGTGTAGTGTTGTTCCTTCGCGAGTCCCCGTACGAGGCCGGAGTACGTCCGGTACTTCTGCGTGCTCTCCTCAGCAGGTTGCGAAATAATGAGCGGCGTGCGCGCTTCATCAATCAAGATCGAATCCACTTCATCGACGATTGCGTAGTTGAGCCCGCGCTGCACCTGTGCCCGGATCGATGGTGCCATGTTGTCGCGCAGGTAGTCGAAGCCAAATTCATTATTCGTGCCGTACGTTACATCGCTCCCGTAGGCGCTGCGTCGTTCCTCCGTATTCTTTTCGTGCACGATGACGCCGATCGAAAGTCCGAGTGCGCTGTAGAGCGGACTCATCCACTCGGCATCGCGCTTCGCGAGGTAATCGTTCACGGTCACAACGTGCACGCCCTTCCCCGCAAGCGCATTGAGGTACACGGGCAGGGTGCAGACGAGCGTCTTCCCTTCCCCTGTTTTCATTTCCGAAATATTGCCGCGGTGGAGGACGATTCCTCCCAAAATCTGCACATCGAACGGCACCATATTCCACTTCTCCGCTCTTTTTCCCACTGTGACTTCGGTCCCAACAAGGAGTTCGCATGCGCGAATCACCAGTGCAAATGCTTCGGGGAGCAGATCATCGAGTGACTCGCCTTCGGTGAAGCGTTTGCGGAATTCACCCGTTTTTCGTGGGATGTCACCGAGAGTGAGCGTCTGCATTGCTGCGACTTCCCTGCGGACATCTCCGATGAGTGGAGCAAGCTTCTTCAGCTCCTTTTCTGCGGGATCGCCGAGAAGGCGATTGAGGGAGTCGACAAAGGACATAGGGCGGGGGAAAGAATATCACGCATTACAGGGGAGAGATCATAAAAAAAGGTCAATCGGCAATGTATGGATTTTTTACGTCATGCTGAGCGGAGTGAGTCCGGTCTGTCCGCCGAAGGCGGACGAGACGGACGAACGCAGTCGAAGCACATCGCCAGTGGAAAAAATATGTCCAGTCGCGATGTGCTTCGATTCCGCCCTTCATCTGGCCGCCGTAGGCGACCAGAATCGGGCTTCACTCAGCATGACGTATTTGATGCTTTTTCTGCATTCGGATCATCATGATTTGATCTCCCTTTCGTAAAGGGGGTACCATGATTCCTCTATGTCCCTCTATACCCGTTTTGGCGATACCGGCGAGACGCAGCTCTATGGGGGAGAGAAAACTTCCAAAGCAAATCCGCGCATCCATGCATACGGAACAGTGGACGAGCTCGATGCGCTCCTCGGCGTGATCCGCTCGGAGGAAGAATGTCCTCCCGATCTACGGGTAACGTTGATCGCCATTCAGCGCACGCTCTATAAACTGAAAGCCGATCTTGCGACTCCCGGGTGTCACATCGGCGAATCGATGAACATCGATGATGCAAAAGTGGAAACAATGGAACATTGGATTGACGAAGCAGAAGCAAAAGTCCCTCCGCTCCACCACTTCGTCCTCCCCGGCGGTACTCCCGTAGCCGCCAAGCTCCATCTTGCACGGACCGTGTGCCGCAGAGCCGAGCGGTGGGTTGTGGAGCTCGCTCACCACGAGCGTATAAACTTCTGCTGCCTCCGGTATTTAAACCGCTTAGGGGATTACCTCTTTGCGCTTTCGAGGGTTTGTACGTACGAGGCAGGGGTGGAGGAGGAAGTAATGCGGCAATAAATCAGTGTGAATCGGATGCGGATTTGGTCGGATATCCCTACTATTTCCCTCCTATGCCTCGACACAAAGGAACAAACGGCTCCGATGATATGCACCCAACGGATCTGCTTGCAGAAGATCTTCTCTCCAAAGCAAGAGATTCAAAAGAACATGTGAATAGTGCGAATCTTCTTACTTTCCTTCGGACGAAACTCACGATCGATGTTCGATCGCTCCTCCCCGGAGCGATATCCGCTTCTAACACACCTCTTACTCCCGAAACATTAATCCGCGAAGCGTGTCAAGTATTACGGCACGCTTCTTCTCTCCTTGCATCTGCCCAAAGAGAAACGAAAATTCGCATCGAAAAGATTATCGCTGTGTTAACTCCAAGGCTTACGGCCATTGAGCCTTCGCATGTAAAAAAAGAAAGTATTCCTGCATTGCCTCGCATAAAAAGGAAGTACACAAGAAGAGCCACTCCTCTTATCAAAATACAAGAGGATGTTCCAGTAGATGTTGATGAGGAAGAAGATGAGGATGATGAGGAAGATCATGAAGATGAGTCTGATGATGCGAGAGTAGTGGCCGAAGGGGGAAAAAATAGAACTCCCAATACTCTTGATCAGATTCCGCTCTCCGATGATTTCGATGATTTCGAAGATCCACAGAGAGAAGATCCATTGATACTTGCAGAGAAGGAATTTGATAATGATCCGGCGACACTCTCTGCTCTCACTGGGTATTTGAAAGGTATGGATGTGAAAGAGAGGAGCGAGCGTGGGATTACTGTGGATCCTTTACGCATGTATCTGATGCAGATGGGGGAGATCCCATTACTTTCGCGGGATGAGGAACTCGCTCTCGCGAAGAGAATCGAAAAATTATGGCACAATGTTCTTTTCAATCTTTTTATACAACCAAAGGCATGCAAGGATTTCCTATGTGCATGTGAGGCGGCTATTGATGAGGATCGGCCGGGTGGACGCCTTAATTCTCTTTGCATTGTTCCAACAAAGATATCGAGTGATGGCGGAAAGAACGCGCCGGATTTTGATAAAAAGAAAGGGGAAATCCAAAAAACTTTAGAGCAGTATAGAATCCTCCTGCAAGGAGGAGGCTCACAGGCAGATCAACGTTCACGAATTCAGAATCTATGCCGTAATCTACTACCGAGTGCAGCATGGGTGCGCAGAGAACTCGCTTCACTTAACGCACTTTTGAGTGATATGAATGAGTGCGGACCAGACGAGCGCGACGCGATGGCAGAGTTTGAGTTTGAAGCCGGAACCACTCAAGCAATACTCCGGATGAACATCAAAACTATCGAGAAGCGTATGGCGATATGCGATGCCGAAAAGAAAAAAATGTCCGATGGGAATCTGCGACTGGTTGTTTCTATTGCTAAAAAATATCGGAACCGTGGACTGTCGTTCCTCGATCTTATCCAAGAGGGGAATGCAGGACTCATGCGAGCGGTGGATAAATACGAGTATAAACGCGGATTTAAATTCTGTACGTATGCCACATGGTGGATACGGCAATCGATTACGCGGGCGGTAGCAGATCAAAGTCGAACCATTCGTGTTCCTGTGCATATGGTGGAAGCACTCAATATATTCCGGAGAGCCCAAAATGCTCTTTTGCAAGAGCTTACGAGAGAGCCGATAGATGAGGAGTTGGCTGTGCGCACAGGGCATGATCTTTCTACAGAGGAAGGGCGTGAACGGTTTAATACTCTTAAGACATGTGCGCGATATCCAATTTCCCTCGAGCGGCCAGTCGGCACAGGATGCGATGCTACTTTTGGAGAATTGATTGGTTCAACAGATAAAAGTACGCACACAGCAGCCGAACAACACGCTCTGCAAGAACGTCTCAACGGGGTTTTATGTGATTTAAATCCACGGGAAAAGGAGATTATGGAGTATCGGTACGGTCTTCGTGGGAAGCCGGTATTAACACTGCAAGAAGTGGGGAAAGTATTTAGCGTCACTCGTGAGCGCATCCGCCAGATCGAAGCGAAAGCACTGAAAAAATTACAGCTCCCAGTGAACTCCGGAGAACTTGCCGGTTTCGATGATCCTGACTGATAATTGGTAATGAAGAATTAATTATTCATTACCGATCAATCGAACGAGTGCATCGAAGAACGGATCGGGGTCATTCATAATTTGCTTCGCAACAACTGTGTACGTCTTAAATGCATCAGCACCTTTTGGCACGGGATAGCCGATTTTTTCAAGCCTCACTTTTATCGCACGTCGTGTCGTGACGAGTGTCGCTGGAGAACCGCTTATACGCGCTTTCTTGATACCATCGACAACGTCCGTTCGCAGCTCAGAGAGCGCATTTGCCTGTGCTGATGTAAGGACGCTGACAAGAGAAGGGAGTTCGCTCGCAGGCAATTCAGGAGACGGAGCAACTTGAGTTTTTGGTTTTGCGAACAATCTTCCCCTCTGTGGAATAATTCTCTCACTAGATTCCGTCGCCACAGTATTTCCTCCCCTTTTCCCGTCGCATACTGCTTTGTAGATTTCCTTCACCAATTTTTCTTCCAATCCAATGATTTCTGAAATTTGTTGGAATGAGGAATTTTTCTTCTGATGAAGAATGACGATAATGCGCTCCTGTCGCGAACAGCCAACGAGGAGTTTTTGTAATTCACGCAATGGTTTTGTTTTCTCTTGTGTTGACTCCACTGCGATTTTTGGAAGCTTCACAGAATCTGCGAGGTCGCGAATCCGTGCGTAATTCTTGGCTCGCTTCGCGAGCTCTGCCGGAATGCCAGCTGTCCTCATCACTTCCAATTCATGCGTAAATTTCGATCGATCTCTTGTTTCATGGTCCTCGAGCGACATGATGAGCTCTGTGAAAATAAGCTCCAATGCGTATTTTTCAAAATCACCATTCACTTCCGGTTCGTACGTGTGGAACGCATGTTGCAGAGAGGAAATTGTAACGAGATTGTAGTGCGCGTAGTCCATGCCATTCTGTGGCGGTGGGAAAAGATTCGCCGCCTCGTTCGTTGCGACTTGGGCAAGATGCCAAAAATGCGATACTCCGCGCGCATTGCGAAATAACTCATCAAACGAATTTACGGGAATTCCCTGTGTTTTTGCCCATTGCACAACACGACCTTTGCGTGCATGTGCGTTTTTTTCATTCATTCGTTCCGCTTCCTTGCTCGTGGGTTCCGATCCTCGGTGCGTCTTTCGCATTTCCGTGATGAGCCGAGAGGGGAGGCACCGAGTAATAAATTTGGAAAAATTCTGTGTTGCAGGATCAAATGTTCGGAAGAGATCGGGGAGTAAAGCCTCGCCTCTTGCAATAAGGTCAGTTGTGCAAACATTGCCAAAATCGGGGAAGCGTAAATTTTGGGTGATGCCGGGAATCGACCCTTCGATTGGTAGTGCGAATTTGGGAACCATCTTCGGACTCTCTGCCGCATCGGCAAAGGAGATTGATCCATTTGTTATCTCCTCTACCACTGCGGTGACTTCGCTCCGAAAAGTATTTTCGATTGCGGAGAGAGCAATACACTCCTCGTAGGTTTCTCCACTTAAATTCTGTCCTTTGGCCCATGCGACAATAGCGGTTCTTCGTTCTAATTCCGGAGGAGCAATCGGTTCCGGGATGTTCTCCCTTCCGTTGTTACGAAGATCGCGATAGTACATAGCACCATCGCGACTTGGCTCCATACGAGCGTGGGTAGTGGGTCCATAATCATGTTTTACGTTCCTTGGAATCGTGAAGGGGGATTGAGCGGGTTCTGCCACTCCATCGGGGAGAAGAGAACGACGAAACCTTGTCCTGAGGTCTTCGCATCTCTTCACCATGGCGAGGAGTGCTGTCTCCATTTGTTGTGAGAGCGTGAGGTGGAGAAGAAATTGCCCATTCTTCTCTTCATCCACGGTATTCATTCTGCATTCTAATTGTGCACGCTTGCCTGCGATAGCAAGTGCGATGTCGAGCATCTCTTCTCCTTCCGGATCTTTCCTCCGCTCCTTATATGGAAGACTTAACTTCAATTCATTTTCAAAGTCGCCTCCATCTGCCAACCACAATGCCAAATTAGAGCGCAGAGTAGTCAAAAGATTTTGAACCGGCACGATACTGATATATTCCAGTAGGATCTCCTTAGCAGAGTCATCCAAAATTCTCTCTGCTTTGTCCGCCGAAGGAATATTCGTTTCGTTCATAATCGTAGTTTCGGGTGTTATAGCCAGAAGAAAAGGAGGGAATTCTAGTCTCACTCTATATTCCCGCAATCCTTTTTCCAAAGAATGCGCGAAAATCTTTCGGAACATTGTTTCTTCTTCGTACCGCACCAAAATGCAGAGCCTCTCCTTTGTCGAAGATACTGTACATGAAAACGAGCCCCGTCCGAAGACTGGGGCTCGTTTGCCCGTTTGGCGTATGGCAGAAGTCTACCGGCTTAAAACAGATCGAAGAACTCGTCCGCGGTCAGCACCGCTTCCGCGGTGATGACGATGGTCTCTCCTTGGCGCATGGCTCGAATGGTGCTGCCGTCGAACAATTTGTAAAATTCCTCCTTGTTTAGTTCGAGACCGATGTGCATGGAACCACTTTGGTTCCTCGTGGGCTTCTCGGAACGCTTGATAGGCGTCTGTTTAGGCTTTCTGGTTACGCCGTACGCCTTCCTGATTTTCTTCCAGGTTTCTTTCGAAATTTCACCGACATTCATTGAAGCATCGATAATCTCCTCGGCAAGGCTTTGATCGCCGATTTTGGCGATGACTTCATTAGCTGTCAGCTCTTGATCCTTGAACAGCTTGAGGAACTGCGTCGTTGCCCTCGATTTCCGAGTTGTTGTCGGGTTGGCCGGCACTTCTGCCTCTGCCTCTTCACCATCTGGGGGCTGCTCCCATGCCTCCCCCCACACAGGTTTAATGAGGAGAGACTCTGCGGTTACCCCAAGATGAGGTGCCGCCGCTTTTGCAAAATCCGGTGTGAGATCTCTGTGCCCACCCGTAATGTTGTAGAGGGCCCCCCTTGTACTACTTTCGGCCATGCCAAGGGTCGAACTTATGAGTCCAGCAAGTTTATTCACTGTGATGCTGCAACCTTCCATAGCCTCTTTCAGTTTTGCTCCCCGTGCCTTTTTTGCCTCGGACGCGCTTGCGAACTTCTTCACCATAATCCGGATCTCCCAATAAACACATGTGTCTTCAGTCGCCTACTTACATTTCGGCGACTGATACTCGAGTTTGCCGCTCACTTACGGCATCCTGCCGGCTCGTTTTGAGCGGCGCGCGCTACTCTTTACAATAAAAAAAGCAGTGAACGCCGCTCAAAAATTACTTCTGCCAAAGGTGCCAAAGAGCACCCTCAGCACCGTAAAGCGCTGAGCAACATATTATCCAGTAAATTACGAAAATGTCAAACGTAGGAGGAAGCGAATACGCCAGAGAATCGATGGAATAGAAAGGATATACTACAACTATGGCCATACGCGATCTCACCGGCGACGAAGCACGGCAGCTGATTGATGATGTGCTTTCGCGCGTAAAAGAAGACTTCATCGTGCACTTAAGCTGGAAGCGCGAAAAGGCGCAGAATCAAATCGAGCAGCACTTAAGCTTCCATGGTACATGGAGCACGCAGGAGATTGTGGCGACGGGGAAGGGGAGGAACGAACAAATCGAAGAGCTCATCATGCGGAGCATGAAGCAAGGTGGAGATGGAGAGCGGGCATCGTAATTAACACTCGTCGGACAAATATTTTGCGAGCCACGTTTTTACAATTCCTTCATTGAGAGCTGGCGGAATTTGTTTAATGTTTTGTACGACGAGTGCATGTGCCAATCTCTGTAAATCTCGAAGATCATTTGAGATCATTGGATCGTTCTTTATGAGTTTTGTAAGAATAGTTCTTACTTTCGGCGTGAGTAACAGAACATTTTGTCCATGACCTACTAACTGATCTGGTACATCAAACTTCGGAGCCTCTCCTCGATCTGTAAAGTTTGTGCCAAGTGAATGATTAATGCCACGATTTCTCATGCCTGTCATACTTAACTTTTTTAACTACGAAGTCAAAGGAATGGTTCTATTTGCAGCAACTCGCGATTTCTCACTCATTATTTATTGCTCTCGCTTGAGGAGTTCCACTTCATCTCGCAGGTCCGCTGCCTTCTCCCTTCGACTCCTCGTCCGCCGTAGGCGGACTCGTCGCTCAGGGTAAACTTCTCGAAGGCAGCTCCATATCATTCACTATGCCTCTCGTTTGAGGAGTTCCACTTCATCTCGCAGGTCCGCTGCCTTCTCGAACTCCAGATTTTCCGCAGCGAGTGCCATCTGGTTTTCCAGCTCTTGGATCAATCTCTTCTTTTCATCCTTCGGCAGCTTGCTGTGATCGTACTTCGGCCGACGGAGCGCCAATTTGCTGTGTTCTTCCGCGATATCACGCACGGCTTTTTCGATCGACTTTGGCGTGATGCCGTGCGCGGTGTTGTAATCCTCCTGCACGGTACGTCTCCTGTTGGTTTCGTCGATTGCGGCAGTCATCGCGGCAGTCATCCTATCCGCGTAGAGCGTGACATGGCCGTTCAAGTTCCGCGCAGCTCTGCCGATGGTCTGAATCAAGGCATCTCGCGATCGGAGGAAGCCCTCTTTATCTGCATCCAAAATCGCGATGAATGAAACCTCGGGAAGATCGAGCCCCTCGCGCAGGAGGTTTACGCCGA
Organism: Candidatus Peribacterales bacterium; assembly: GCA_035289645.1. Lineage (GTDB taxonomy): Bacteria > Patescibacteriota > Gracilibacteria > Peribacterales > Peribacteraceae > DATDWC01. The sequence continues at coordinate 73,165 of DATDWL010000015.1, read as the reverse complement.
CGATGATATCGATTGCGCCCATACGCAATGCCCGCAGCGTTTCCACGCGTTCCATGGTTTCGATATCCGAGTGCAGATACTTCACCTTGTAATCTTTATCGAGCAAAAATTGCGAGAGATCCTCCGCCATTTTTTTTGTGAGCGCGGTAATGAGCACTCGCTCTTTGCGCTTGATTGCTGCATCGATTTCCCCCGTGATGTCATCTACTTGTCCTTTGGTGGGGTGGACTTTGACGATCGGATCGATGAGTCCGGTCGGACGGATGATCTGTTCTGCGATACATTCTTTTTTCGTATTTGCATACTCGTATTTTCCGGGTGTGGCAGAGATGTAGACCGCCTGCGGGACGCGCTTTTCAAACTCCTCGAACTTGAGCGGACGATTATCGGTGCACGAAGGCAGACGAAATCCATATTCGATGAGCGTCTGCTTCCGGCTCCTGTTCCCCTCGTACATGCCGCCGATTTGCGGAATGCTCATATGGGATTCATCGATAATGCAGAGGAAATCTTTGGGAAAGTAATCGATGAGCGTCTCGGGCGGCGCGCCGGAATCACGTCCGGAGAGGTAACGGACGTAGTTTTCGATTCCTGTGGTGTAACCCGTTTCTTTCAACATTTCTACGTCGTACTCCGTTCGTTGACGGATGCGCTCCGCTTTGGCAATTTCCCCCGCATCCAAAAATTCTTTTTCGCGCAGCGCGAGATCCGCAAGGATTGCTTCCGTAGAGCGATCGATTTTTTCCTTGCTCGTTACATCGTGTTTCGCGGGGAAGAGCGTCACCTCTGCCATCTCCGTGATGATCTCTCCCGTAAAACTTTCCACCTCTGTGATGGATTCCACTTCGTCGAATGCCATCTCGATTCTGATGACCGTATCGCCGCTTGGTGGGAAAATTTCCACGGTATCGCCAAGCACGTGGAACATTCCCTGTTTAAATTCAATGTTGCTGCGGCGGTATTGGATATTGGTGAGCTCGCGGAGGAATTCATCCCGCTTTCTCTGTTCGCCGCGCGTCACTTTGATCGCAAGCCCCTCGTAATCGGCGACGGAGCCAAGACCGTAGATGCACGATACCGATGCCACAATCAGGACATCTCGCCGCGTGAGAAGATTGTGAGTTGCGGCGTGGCGGAATTTTGCGATCTCTTCGTTAATCGATGCATCTTTTTCTATGTACGTATCCGTGTGCGGCAAGTACGCCTCCGGTTGATAGTAATCGTAGTAACTCACGAAGTAGCTCACCGCGTTCTCCGGGAAGAACGATTGGAATTCGCTGCAGAGTTGAGCAGCGAGAGTTTTATTGTGCGCGATCACAAGAGTGGGGCGGTTAAGCTCCGCAATCACGTTTGCCATTGTGAATGTTTTTCCGGTACCGGTGGCGCCAAGTAATGTCTGGTGCCGCTCGTTCTTCTTTATAGTCGCAAGGAGCTTTGCAATTGCGTCGGGTTGATCGCCTTTGGGAGCAAAGGGAGAGACGAGCCTGAATGGTATTGCATCCGGCATGTCCGACCATTGTAAGGGAAATGGGAAAAGAGAAAAGACAGCAGATGGGGAAAAGATCAGATTTCCTCCCTCGCGAGATACCCCTTTGCCTTTTGCCTCAGCTTCCCCGTACACTTCCTCCCGCATGTCGTTGCCTCATTTTCTCTCCCTGTGGCGGCGGGGACAAAAATTTCTTCCACACGCCGCACTTGCCGCACTTCTCCTGTGGGGAATCTATGTGACGATGGTGTTCATTGGAGTGGATGGCCACATCGTGGTGCTCATGCAGAATGCAGATTGGCAGAAAATCGGTACCGACGTTTCCGATCCGTTCCGCCGCGGGCTGTATGGCTTTGTTCCATTTTTCCGTTTCCTCTTGCAGAGACTCTCGCCATTCCTTGCCTATGGCATCGTTTCAGCGGTGTTGTACGGAATCTATATCGTCTATGTCGTCTTTGCGAAGGGGCAACTTTTTATTCGCCTGCGCGTCTCCGTTATCCATGTTCTCCTCTTTGCTGTTCTCGTGTTGTGGTTGCTTGTGACGACACTCTTCTATGCTTCTTATCCCGATTTACAGCCGAGGCTTCTTATAGAACCGAATGAATCGGTGTACCAAGGCGCCCCTGTGGAAACCATCACTGCACTGAAAAATAATTTCACTGATCTTAAAGATCGAGGCTGCCTCACACTCGACTCATCGCGGAATGGAGCGGGAGGCGCCAAGGTGTACGAGTATCGCGGTTGGTGCATGCAAGTCACGTTCGTGCGGCTTGTGCTTGGGCCGCTTGCGATGATCATGTTCTTCATTGTTGATTTTCTTGTACTTGGCACGCTTGTGCTACGGCTCATACGGCTGAAGCCAGCGCATCCCGCAGTAGAATTTTTCGTCGCACTGAGTACGGGCGTCACTGCGTTCATGACGTTGCTGTGGCTCTTTGCACTTTTCGGACTACTCAACGGACCGCTCGTGTGGGGGCTCCTCATTCTTCTGCCCATTGCGGGGTATCGCGAAACACTCTCCTTATTTCGGAGGGCTTGGCAGAGTCGTTGGGAAGTGCAATCCGCATTCTATGCTGCTCCACCCATCCTCTTCTGGCTCCTCATCAGCATCATCGTCTTTAACTTTTTCTCCGTGGTGCGGCCGTTTCCAATTGGATGGGATGATCTTGGGAGATACATCAATCTTCCGCGGCAGCTTTCGGTGACAAACCAAATCCTCCCCGGCATTCCCGCTATCCAATGGGAGTACCTCACATCACTCGGATTCCTCCTCTTTGGTTATTTCTCCACTTTTGGCGCAATTCTTGCGCAGCAGATCAACTGGATGGCGGGACTATTTGCGATTCTAGCCGTGTACGTCTGTACCAAGATGGTTCTCGGCCACAAAGCAGGACTTCTCGCAGCCCTCCTCTACTATTTGCTGCCGATGACGGGTCATTTTTCGTTCGCCGATATGAAGACGGAGAATGCACTTCTCTTCTTCGGCGTTGCTGGATTCATCTGCGTGTTGCTGTACGCATTCGATGATCTTCCATGGGGAGGCGAAACGAATACTCGGAATAATCGATGGCTCATTCTTGGCGGCATACTCCTTGCTGCGGCATTTGCGACAAAACCTACCATGGTGCTGATGGCGCTTATGAGCGGCATCGTTCTGACCTTTGCGATGCTTGGCAGGAGCGCTGGAATTGGCTCACTCTTCTTCTCGCTCGTTCTCCTCCTTTTGAGCGGGAGGCTCTCCATCATCGACATTGTCGAAAAAATGAATGGAGCGCACGTTGAATGGTTAAATGCTGCTGTCTCAGCGACGCTTGTCGTCATTGGTACTGTACTCGTTTGCCTTCCGCCATTTCTCCGTGGCGGGAAAAAGATTTTATTTGGTTCGCTGCGCGCATACGGAACCGCTGTCGCTCTCCTCATTGCGGGATTTATTCTCTTCTCCGCTCCATGGATCGGGAGAGATATAGCGCTCAGTGGGAAACTATCACTCGATGACGCGCTAAAGGCGCCAAACACCGTCACGCCGTGGGTCCGGTATTCGCCGGAAGATATTACCGCTAATGCTCCGAAGGGTTCCCGTGCGCTTCCGCCAGAACTTGCGGTTGATCGCACGAGCGAGATGTGCCAAAGCACAGCGACTGCCGAAGAACTAGATCGTTATTGGGGATACGGCAAGGGGCCGATGCATTACCTCGGACTTCCATGGCGAGTAGTGATGAATATCGATTCGCAGGGGTATTACCTCACGACATCTCCCGCATTACTCATGGCGCCGCTCATTCTTTTGTTGCCGCTCTTCTGGAAGCGGCGTGCTCTGCGGACATTATTTTTTGGAACCATGGTGTACGTCGTCGTATGGGCTGCCGTTGCGAATGGCATCCCGTGGTACGGCATTGGCATGTTCGTCGGGCTTGCCGTTTGTTTGGAGGGGCTGGTTGTTCTTGCTCCGGATGCGCTTTATCGCTCTGTGGCGTCGGTGCTCATTGCCATTGCACTGATGACGAGCATGTCGTTTCGGTTATGGCAATTTGGCATGCAGTACAACCTCTACGAGTTTGGTTGGGGAAAGGCCTCGGCTGAGGTGTTGAACGAAATGACGATTCCCGATTACGACGATGTTGCGGAGAAAGTATTGGAACTTTCCAAGAATCCGGATCGGCCGTTTTTGTACCGCATGGGAACGTTCATCAGTTACTTTATTCCGGGGAATCGGGAAGTTATCGCTGTGAACGATAATCAACTTGAATTCTTCAACTGTTTGAACCAAGAACAGGATCATGTGCTCACGCTCAAGCGGCTCCTTGCACTCGGATTCCACAGCATTGTGTTTGATACGAATACGGCGACCATCGAAAAAGATATCAACGGCACACTGCATCAAAAGGTGAATCGTTTCCTTAGTTTTGCAAACGATACGACGCTTAACATTCAGTCCATCGTCAATAATCCGGCGAACGGCATTGCGTACATGGTGCTTCCGGAGAGCGTTCCTGCGGATGAGGGCACGGAAGGGGTGAAGTAGGAGTGAAGGGAACGAAAGGAACAGAAAGAATGAAAGGAAGAAAAGGAATAAGGGGAGGATGACAGAATTGAATGAACAGACAGAATACCCTTTGTTTCCTTTGTCCCTTTCCCTTGTTTTGCAGTAAGCTGCAGGGGTTTCGCACATGAAGACTGCAGCCATTATCCCGGCATGGAACGAGGCGCGCGCCATCGGCCCCGTCATACGCAGTGCCGCACCGCATGTGGACACAGTCATTGTTGTGGATGATGGATCGACCGATGCTACGGCGGAAGCTGCACGTGTGGCCGGCGCAGTCGTTCTTTGTCACCCGATTAATTGTGGTCCGGGGGCCGCCACGATGACCGGTATTTATGCGGCGCGCTTTATGGGTATCGATGCCATTGTGACGCTCGATGCCGATGGCCAACATAATCCCGAAGACATTCCCCGTCTTTTTAAGCCTATTCAAAAAGGTGAGGCCGATCTTGTCATCGGGTCGAGATTTAAAAATCGAGGGACATTCATGCCGTTTATTCGTCGTGTCTTCAATGGAGTTGGCAATATCTTCACGTTCGTCGTGACGGGGAGGTATGTCTCGGACAGCCAATCCGGATTTAAAGCGTTCGGTCCCGATGCCGTGCGAAGCATCCATCTCCACCTTTCCGGATTTGAGTTTTGCAGCGAAATCATCCGCGAAGTCGTGCAGCATGGGTGGCGTGTGACCGAAGTGCCGATCAAAGTCGTGTATTCCGAATACACTCTCGCAAAGGGGCAATCGTTTTCCCGCGGAGTCATTACTGCGTGTAAAATGCTTTTACGTTCATTTCTTCGATAATTTCTCCGTATGGTTCCCACACTCCTCACGTCGGAAGAGGCACTCGGTATCACCCCGTACAAAGTCGTGGTGCCGCTCATTGCGATCTTCTTCGTACTCTACGCGTGGAATCATGTCTTACGCGGAACAAAAACCGTGTGGGAGGCGCTCCTCTGGACTCTCTTCTGGGGAAGCGTTTGCGTCATCGTTCTTTTCCCTTCATGGATTTCTGTACTCACCGCATGGACGGGAATCAAGGGACAGGCGAATGCGGTGTTTGCCATCGTGCTTGGCATCATTCTCTTTGTCATTTTTCATATTCTCGTTCGCCTCGAAAAAATCCAGAATCGCATTACATCACTTGCACAACATGAGGCTTTGGAAAATGCAGGACTCACAAAACGATTGGTGACTGGATCGAGTCATCCGCAGTACAAGGAGGTTCAATGAGATTATACGATCAGTCAATTGTTCACCGCTCACCGTTCGCATGAAAACCATTCTTCTCATCTCCCCATATTGGAAGGAAGAGCATCGCTGGATGATAAGCTCAGTGAAACTTGCGGAACTCTGGCAACGTATGGGATACCGTGTGGTTGCAGTATGCATGGGATCGAAGACGGAATCGGAGAAGGTATCGGAGACGCTCACCATCCATCGCGTGAAGGATCTTTTTTTGCCGGACCCATTTAATTACGGCATTGCTCCTCTCTTCTTCTGCCATGTGCTTCGGATGCTCCATAAAGAAAATCCGGCGATTGTCGTTGTGAATAAAATTCTCTTCTGGTCGAGTCTCGTCACGCCCATGCTTCGTCTTCTCGGTGCACGGCCGATTGTCACAGTGGATGCGCTCATTGGCATGACGTGGTGGCCGCGGACACGTTTGACGAAGATTCTCGGTCCGATTTTTGCGTGGACGCAAGGATGGGCGATTCTTCTTTCTGCAAGCCGTGTTGTATTCTTCCATCCGCAGCCACCAACACTCCTCCGGACGCTTGGTATCCATCGCAAATCATGTGTCATTCCAACAGGCATCGATCCAAAACAGTATCCGTGCGTGATTCATGAGGATAATCCTGCTTTGATTACTGTGACGTACGTCGGACGATTGGAATCCGTGAAGGGCGTTGATGATTTTCTCGCCGCTGCTACTCCGCTCATGCGCGAGTACCCGCGCCTCCGCATTCAAGTCGTTGGATGGTACAAAGAAAACCATCCGCTTGTGGAGCAATACAGACATGAAGTTACATTTACGGGGCTCCGAAGCGATATTGCGAAAATCCTCCAAGCATCGGATATTTTTGTGCTCCCAAGCTACAGCGAGGGCTTAAGCAATGCGCTCATGGAAGCGATGTGCAGCGGTTGTGCTTGCGTCGCAACCGAAGTTGGAGGGAATCGGTTTTTGATCGAAAACGGCATTTCGGGATTCCTCTTCCCACCCGGCGATCGCGCGATGCTCCAATCCCACATTCGACGGCTCATCGATGATACGTCGAAGCGCCAAATGCTGGCGAGGAATGCGAGGACCCGGATGGAAAAAGTCTTCAGTTGGAACGTAATCGAAGAAAACTATGCTAGTCTCTTCGCAGATATTTTGCTTCGCTCAACATAAATGCCTCTCATGAATGATAGCTTCGCAGTCGTCACTGGTGGTGCTGGCTTTGTCGGGTCGCATCTTTGCGATGCGCTGGTTACAAGAGGGGAGAAGGTTCTCTGTCTCGATAATCTTTTCACTGGCAGTAAAAAAAACATCGAGCATCTCCTCCGTTCCGATCAATTCCATTTTATCGAGTGCAATATCAATCATTTGCCAGATGCCACCAAGCAGTCGTCGCTTCACCAATGGAAGATCCATGCCGTGTATAACCTCGCTTGTCCTGCTTCCCCTGTGCACTACCAGCATGATCCGGTGGAGACGGTGCGAACGAATGTCGTTGGGACAATAAACATGCTCGATTTTGCACGCGAGAAGAACGCAGTGTTCCTTCAGGCCTCTACATCCGAAGTCTACGGAGATCCAGAAGTCCATCCTCAGCCAGAAACCTATGTCGGCCATGTGAACCCTCTTGGGCCGCGCGCATGCTATGACGAGGGAAAACGCTGTGCCGAAACACTCTGTTCGGATTACCACCGCGAGTATGGCCTCACGACGAAGATTGCTCGCATCTTTAATACATACGGTCCGCGCATGGCGCTCAACGATGGGAGAGTCGTTTCGAACTTCATCATTCAGGCGCTCAAGAACGATCCCATCACGATCTATGGCAGCGGATCCCACACACGAAGCTTCCAGTATGTCGATGATCTCATTCGCGGACTCCTTGCACTTGCAGATCACCCGTCGTTCCATGGTCCTGTGAATATTGGTACGCAGTTCGAAATGACAGTGAAGGAGCTTGCCGAGCTCATCATTTCTCTCACAGGCTCCAAGAGTACGATTGTCTATAAGCCATCGCCGGAGGATGACCCAAAGCAACGCAGGCCAGATACGGCGCTTGCCAAGGAAAAGCTTGATTGGGTCCCCAAAGTTTCGGTCGAGGAGGGATTACGAAAGGCGGTAGAATACTTCCGCAGTGTCATCCAGTAAGCCGCGCATCATCATGCTCTCTGCGTTCCTCTCCCCCTTCCGGAGCGGGGCGGAAGCATGTGCGGAAGAAGTTGCTCTTCGCCTCTCGAATCAATTCGATATATCGATCGTGACTGCGCGAATGAGGAGACATCTCCCGCGGCATGATGTTTTGCGCGGGAAAGTTCCTGTCATTCGCGTTGGATGTGGATTCGGGATCGATAAATGGTTGTTTCCGTTTTGGGCACCGTTTGTTGTATGGCGCGTGAATAATGCGTATCAATCAAAGAATCTCTCGATTCGGCTGTGCTCTTCTCGAGTGAGTGAGCCTGAGCGAAGCGAAGGCGAGCGAATCGAGAGACGGCACAGCCTCACTCGAGAAGAGTTCATCATCCACGCCGTCCTCGAAACCTTCGCAGGTCTCGCACTCCTCTTCTGCAAATACCTTATTCCCGAGGCGCGACGCATCCTCACTCTGCAAACATTGAATCGCAACTTCCTCAAGTGCCCGATCATCCGCTCCGCTCATCATGTGATTGCGATCAGCACCCCACTTAAAACAATTGCCGAAGAGTGCGGAGCAAAGGAGGTTGTACTCATTCCAAATGGTATCGATCTTGGGAGAGTCATCGCCTTACCCAAGGTGCCGGGTCGCATCCTCTTTGTCGGGCGACTTGAGCATATGAAGGGTGTGGATATATTGCTTCACGCATTTTCCAAAGTGCAGTCGGAGCATGCGCATCTTCGCATTGTCGGTGATGGTTCCAAGAGGAAGGAGCTCGAATCTCTTGTAGTCGCGCTTGGCATTCGTGATCGAGTCACATTCGTGGGGTATGTTCCTGTTGAACATGTCTACGAGGAATTCGCGAAGGCGGAAATTTTTTGCGGTCTCTCACGCACCGAGGCACTCGGCAATGTGTTCTTGGAAGCGCAAGCCTCCGGCTGTGCGGTGATTGGAACAACCGTGGGAGGAATCCCGGATATTGTGAATGATGGAATGACAGGACTGCTTGTTCCGCCGGATGATGCTAGGAGCGCTTCGCAGGCAATGCAAAAATTTGTTGATGATGCTGCTCTCCGTACACGATTCGTTACGAAGGCACAGGAACACGCAAAAACGTATGGTTGGGATGATGTAAGTACACAGTACGGAAAAATTTATGAGAAGGTTTACATAGGCCGAGGCGATCACTCTCAGTAACGAAGCAATGCCACCCCTTTCCACTTCCAAAAGTATTTGATTGCGCTTGCAGTATGAATACGCACGGTCTTCTTGGTGAAAAAGGAAAGAATGCCGCCCGCACTCAGGCGCTGTTCGTTGTCGTTTGCAACGGCGGTCGGCAGGTAGACGACGCGGAGATTCATTTTCCATACACGCCGACAAAGATCGCAGTCTTCAAAAAAGAGGAAAAAGCGTTCATCGAATCCTCCAAGTTTTTCGTAGAGTGATCGTGGAAGCAGGAGGCATGCACCGCACATCCAATCGACATCACGGATCACAGTGGGATCTTGATCCGATTGCAGATAATTTTTCATGCGTCGAGGGAAGAGGTGCCGGAGCGCTGTGCGTTTGATGAAGATATCAAACAATGTGGGGAACGATCGATACGAGTCACGCACGGTTCCATTTGGGAATATAAGTTTGGCTCCCACAATTCCAACATCATGGTGTTCTTTGAGGTATGCAATCATCGTTTCAAGCGCATGTGGCTCCAATCTGTTATCAGGATTGAGGATGAGGAGATATTCCCCTGTAGCACTTTGTGCTCCCAGATTATTCCCTCTGCCGTATCCAATGTTCTCTTTTGCTTCGATGAGCGTGATGCGCGGATCGTTCCGTTCATCTCCGATTATTTTGAGTGCAGATCCATTTGCTGCATTACTCACAAGAATGATTTCTATCTGATCTGCAATCGTCTGATTTTTAAGCGCCTTGAGGCACCGCACTGCTTCCTCCGCAGAACGTTCGTTATGGAAGAGGACGACGATGGAAACGAGAGGGGAGGGCATGATGAGGGCTGTAGGGCTAAGGGGCAGTTGGGGCTATAGGGCTGTTAGGGCGAGAGGATCTATTGAAAGAGAGATGCAATCTGTGAGAACGGAACGAGATGCTTCGTCGCTTTTCTCCTCTGCAAGATTTTACTCCTTTTCCCCCTCCACAGTTTCCACGCAGCAAAAAAGATCGAAGGTTCACAAAAGAAGAGGAACTTCCATCGGAGAATTTCATAGAATAGTATCCGGATTCGCATGCCGAGCGGGAACCACTGCCAATGTTTCATAATAATGATGGAATGATGGGCGGCCGATGCCGTGCGTTCACGCTTCGATCGCATGCTCCGTTTGATCGTACTGCTTGCTGTGCGATCGTGCCATGCATGAGCCTCGGGAATAACAAGGCACGGTTTGCCGATTGCAACGAGTCGTTCTGCAAGATCGCAATCCTCTTTGTACATGAACATCGTTTCATCAAAATATTCGTTGCCTTCGTATTTCACTTTCTCAAGATCGCTCTTCCTATAGATCACGGCGGCACCGGATCCGCCAAACCGCGTTCGCTCTCCATCGTACTGGCTGCGATCCTCTTCTCCTTGGCCGCGATCAAAGAAGCGATGATTTTTTGTGATGCCGATTCCCACAGTGTCGATGATGTTCGTGCGTTCGGGATTCCCCCCAAAATGCCAATGGAGGAGTTTGCCGGTGGCGGATCCATAAGTGGAATTTGCTTGTAATCCATTTGTGATCTTCGCGAGAAAATCCGGTGTAAAAAGAATGTCATTATTTAGCACTGCATGGAACTCTGCTGGATATCTTCGGATAATCTCGTTATGGCCGTGCGCGAAGCCGGTGTTTTCTTCATTCATGAGAAAGATGATCTGAGGGAATTTCCCCTTCGCTTCTTCGATGTATCCCTTCTCCGGCGCACCGTTATCCCGCACGATGATTTGCCACTCTTTTCCGAGTTCACCTATTCCCTCCTGCGCCACGAGTGTTTCGAGGCACCTCGCAAGGTATTTTTCATCGCGGTGAACGAGGGTCCCAGCAGTGAGGCGCATGGGGGAAGCATACCCGAGGATTGTAGAGGCAATGCGCGCTGCACTCCTCTGTTCCAAGAGAAGGTTTTTTCGCTACCCATACCTCTTTAATCCGCTACAATGCGTCCATGCCAAAACGCGTTCTCTTAACCGGCATCGACGGCTTTATTGGCCACCATGTTGCGGAGGGAATTATGAAGGAAACCGATTGGGAAATTGTCGGCCTTTCGCGCATTGATGGCGCGAGCACCGTGCAGCGCCTCTACGATATGGACGAGTGGCGCGAGGGGCGGAAATTCAAGGATCGCATCCGATTTGTCTTCCACAATCTTCGTTCCCCCGTGAATGAATACGTCGCTTATCAAATTGGACACGTTGATTACATCCTGCACTTGGCTGCTTCCACACACGTTGATCGCAGTATCGATACCCCAATGGAATTTGTGATGGATAACGTCGTTGGGACGTGTAACCTCCTCGATTACGCGCGCTCACTCCCCGTGAAGCCGCTCTTTGTGTACTTCAGCACCGATGAAGTTTTCGGACCAGCGCCGGAGGGTGTTGCGTACAAAGAATGGGATCGTTACAACTCCGGCAACCCGTACTCTGCAACAAAAGCGGGAGGAGAGGAATTGGCGCTTGCGTACCAGAACACCTACAAGCTTCCGACGATCATTACTCACACGATGAATGTATTTGGCGAGAGGCAGCACCCAGAAAAATTCTTCCCCAAAGTCATCAAATCCGTTTTGAAGGGAGATACCGTGACGATTCACTCGAATAAAGATCGAACAAAGGCAGGGAGTCGCTTTTATATCCATGCGCGGAACGTCGCGGAAGCGATGCTCTTCCTCCTTAAAAACTACAAGGATGGAGATAAATATAATATTGTCGGCGAGAAGGAGGTTGATAATCTCACATTGGCCCAGAGCATTGCCAAAGTCATAGGGAAGCCGCTCAAGTACGAGATGGTGGATTTCCACTCCTCAAGGCCAGGACATGATCTCCGTTACGCGCTCGATGGCACCAAGCTCAAAGAAATGGGATTCGAGTATCCAAAGACCTTCGAGCAAAGTTTGGAGAAGACAGTCAACTGGTACTTGGATCACCCTGAGTGGCTTCTTGACCGCGAGGTGGAGGAGATTGTGAAAGAGCTTCGCGCGAAGAAGGGAGAAAAGAATCTCGCGGAGGTGGGAGTATGACGTTTGGTTTATAAGTTTTTGTGAATTGTATTTGCGTATGGAAAAAACTCCCCCGGTACCTTGAGGGAGTTTTTCACTTTTGGTGCGTATTCTGTTCTATTCCCCGACAATGATTGTCCCTTTGTGAGAGAGGTGCATTTCGTTATGGTAACCAAAGGAGCCAATGCGAGTAAAAGTAAACGTGTATGTTTCGCCAGACTTCAGTGATTTTTTGGAATCAAATCCGGAGTAACCCGTATGGAGAGGATGCGGATTGGAAGCTATCCACAGAGGCAATGCACTTTGATTCTTAAACGTCACCGTGTCTCCCTTTTTAATGCGAAGAATTTGTGGAGCGAAACCACCCCGTTCATCACTTCCATTGTACACAACGATTGATTCTGTGTTACCAACATCATTTTCTGTTGGTGCACGTCCTACGCCGGGCGTTCCGTACTCCGCGCGAGCACGAATGACCATTTTTACAACTTCTGCACGGTTGATTTCATCATTCGGACGGAATTTTCCCGTCGCCTGACTTTTGGTATCGGTGTCACCCGAAAGAATTTCATCACGGCTTAAGAGTTCAATCGATTTAGCAAACGATGTTTCCATGTTGACATCCTCGTAACGACCTCCGGAGGCTGTGACATCTTTTGTGTCGAGTAGAAACGCTGATGTGAAAAAAGAAGCGACCTCTGCACGCGTTGCGGGATCGTTCCATAGGATGCGCGATTTGTTTCTCATAAATTCGAAATCTTCAGCTTGTCCAATAGAAACATAAGCAGAAGCCCAGTGGCTTGTGCCGCTTTCGACCATGGAGCCATAAAGTTCCTCGTCATACCCGGCGCCCTCAGTGGCAATCTTCAGCGCCTCTGCGAGCGTGACGGAATTCGATGGACCGAATTTTCCAGTCAATTTTCCCTGTGTATCTTTGTAGCCATTAACGATGCCGGACTCTGCCGCGTCGCGAACGTATTCGGCAAACCACGCTGTCTGCGGAACATCGATGAAAGTGATTGTTTCTCCCTTAATCATGACTTGAATACCAAGCGCATGCGTCGCGAGCGGTGCAAGGAGTGTTATTGCCGTCAGAGATGCGAGTGAAAAAGAACGGGAAAGAGAAGCATTCATAAAAATGGGGGGAAGTGTCGCATGTGATGACGCTGAGCTATTGATTTTCTTACGCACCATCTTGTAATTCCTGATCATTCTCCATCCAAATGGCATTTCTTACCTTCCTTCCTCACGAAGAATCTTCTGGCGTTCCAGGGTGGTTTCCGTTTGATCTTGCAGAGAACGCCTACTCTCTGGCTTCCAATCAAGTTGCCATGGCGTGAGAGTGCGTGAGCGTCCATAGGTCTGCCTCACCTCTTGTACCTCTTGCAGGAGCGCCGCCTCTTCCGATGCTTTTAGTCCATTCCGAATAAGGGAAAGTGCTTCTCTGTCGGCACCTTCCATAAATTTTGCCTTTGCATCATGGAGGACCGCTTGCGCAGCCTTTGCCTTTGCATCGACATGTTCCTCTATGCCTTGATCAGTCTTCGATTCGACGTAATCAAGATTCTCCTGCATTTGTATTCCAGCGGAAAGAATTGCGCGCTCCACATGAGCATTACCGAGAGTTTCCTGTTCTATTTTCTCTCGAGTAGAAGCAATAATTGCGGTTTCCACATTCATTTCCTCAATAAATCCTTCAAGAACATTGCCAAATTCCGTATCGATTTGCGCAAGATCGGAGAGAACAGCGCTATGAGCTTGGAGTATAGCTTCGAAGGCGGAAAGTACTTCGAGCGCAAGATCTTGCTGTCCTGATGATGCGAGGACTTCGATCCGTGATCGCACTCTTTGCATCTGCGCTAAGAATGCTTCGTGGAGAGCCGCAGTTTTCTCCGGAATAAATTCCTCCGTTGCAGCCAGTGCCACTGCTTCGTGGAGTCGTCGTTCGGTACGCTCTACGTCCCATCGTGTTTTTGCCTCATCTGTCAGTTGTACTGCTCCTATCACATTCTCTGTTACGAGAATTTTTACGGGATACAGGAGAGCTCCGGGAGCCGCATAATCCGCAGCCATCGCGACGCCTGATGCAAAGAAAAGCAGCAGTGCAGTGATAGGAAGCAAGCGCATTTTCCCCCACAGAGAAATGCTGTTCCAGAATGAGCTGATGTCTCCATCATTCAATTCTTCCGCCCCTTCTTTCATATGCACTCTCTCCTCTCGAAGGGAGGCTTTGAGGTGTTTTCGTATATTTATCCATTCTTCATGACTTAAAGATACGTGCCGCTTCTCATGTGCAAGCCGTTGAAGAATTTCCTGTCCCATGTCACCCTGTTGACGTACAGAGGCGTTCGATCTTACCCATTCCTTCTTTCGGGTTGCGAGATTGAATCGGATGGACGATTTTTCCTCATCAGAAAGCCCTATTTGGCGCGCCTGCTGGAAAAATTCTTTTAGATCCATAGTCTTAAAAATCTTTGGGAAGAAGTTCTTGGAGCATTGCAATGCCTCTGTGGAGTCGTACGGAAACGACATTCGCGCTCACGCCCAGGATGTTGGCGATTTCCATCGGTCGAAATCCATCAATATAGCGAAGCGTCACGACTTCGCGGTACGGCTCTTCGAGTTTGTGGAGGAGTGTGAGGATGATTTCCCCGTCCACATTTTTTGCGCCTACGTTCTCCTGTGTTTCATCCGGTGGATCAAATCCTTGCTCCTCCAAAGCATCCAGTGATTGTTCTTTCTTTCGCCTCGCTTCATCGATGATGAGGTTATTTGCAATACGGTAGAGGTATCCTCTCATGTGGCGGATCTCTTCGCCTTTTACCATACTCGTCCATGTCCGAAGGAATGTTTCCTGCATGAGTTCTTTGGCCCGTTCGCGGGAAAAAACTCTAAAGTAACAATGTCTGAAGATCGCATCGGCATAAAGATCGTATGCCCTCATCAGTGTCTCCTCCTGTTTCTTCTGCTTCCCGCCAATGGTTGCACGCAGAGGATTGAGATTTGGAAACATGAGCTCCGAGCATAGAACCTCCTTAATATCCTGTCGATCAGAAAAGAGCTCATTCATGTTCTTCTCCCCCGATGATTCTCATCGGAATCATATATAAATTGTGGCAGACGGGGGCAGTTTTGCATCATTCTAGGGTACACTCCCTGCAATGAAGATTGTCCTCGCAACTGGCATTTATCCTCCAGAGATCGGCGGTCCTGCAACCTATGTTCATGCGCTTGCAGAGGAACTTTCGAAGAAGAATGTCAATGTGACGGTGATTACATACGGAGTGCCGCATCAGGCCGAAAATTGGCAGGTCATCAACATTTCGAAGTTGCTTCCTATTCTCCGCTGGATCTCCTATGCACTTGCGTTTCGTACTCACGGGAAAGATGCGGATGCCGTGATTGCATTCTCTTCGGTCAGCGCTGGAGTTCCGCTTTTTCTTGCACGACTCAAAAAGCCCAAAAAAATTCTGAGGCTTGGTGGGGATTTTTTCTGGGAGCGTTACACGGATCGAGGGGGGATGAAAAGTCTGCGCGAGTGGTATACATCAAAACCACGCGTTCAATGGATCATGCAAAATATTCTTTCCACATTTAATCACATTATTTTTTCCACAAGGTTTCAGGAGGAAATTTATGAGAAATGTTATTCACCTCTCCCTTCTCATTCAGTGATCGAGAATGCATTACCGAAGAAAACGCCGCGACTTCATTATAAGCACAATCCTTTCCGTCTTTTATTCATGGGTCGATTTGTCGGATTTAAAAATTTGCAAGTCTTACTCGAATCAATGCGAATGTTACCGAACACAGTTTTGACCCTTGTTGGCTCTGGTCCTATAGAACATACACTCGAAAAAATGGTTTCTCGATTAGAGATTGGCGATCGCGTTACGTTTGCTGCTCCGGTGCATGGGCAGGCTAAAGAGTTTCTCTTTGAGAATCATGATCTCCTCATCATTCCCTCTATCACTGAGATCAGCCCGAATGTGGCTCTGGAAGCGCGTGCGGCGGGTCTTCCTGTTCTCCTCACAAAAGAAACAGGATTGAGTGAAGGATTGATTCATGGAATGGCTATCCGTGATCTTTCGACCCCCGAAAAGATTTATGAATCTATCAAAGATATTCAGCAAAACTATGAACGCATTGCCACTGGATCCTCATCTCCGCTACTGCAGCGCGACTGGAATGTTGTTGCTGATGAATGGATACGTTTACTCTCTTCACTATAATGAAGTTATTAATGATCAGTGGCGACCCCCCTTCGCTCCTCGCTTCGCTTCGGAGCTATGTGGGGCAGGCCGAGCTCATATTTTCTTGTTCCAAACTATGAAGTTACTAATGATCAGTGGCGACCGTTCCATCCTCCAAGGGAAGAAGGGCGCATTTTGGTACACGCTTGAGGAGTTCCATAAACATTGGGACAGGATTGATGTGATCTGTCCGAAGGCGAAGAATGCGGAATCAAGCGCGAAGAATCAGGAAATATTCGGGAAAGTGTTTTTTCATCCAAATCCAAAAGGTCTCTGGTTTCAACAGTGCTGGATACGAAAGAAGGGGATGGAACTTGTTCAAAAGCATACGCACGATGTGATGACCGTTCATGATTATCCGCCGTTTTATAACGGAGCCGGTGCAATGTTTTTGGGGAAGAAAGCGGGAATACCCTATGCACTCGAAGTGCATCACATCGTAGGGCATCCTCATGCAGCATCGCTTTTTGAATGGATAGGCAAATGGCAATCGCGCTTCTATTTTCCTTTCGCAGCAAAGAGGGCATCGATGATGCGCGTGGTAAGTAACGAAACCGGTGATGTTCTTGAGCAGTGGGGTGTTCCGCGGAATAAGATTACGCAACTCTCTTCTGCCTATCTCGATTTTGCTGCGCTTATTCGCGATCCCTCAATCGAAAAGCGATTCGATCTTGCTTGTTGTGCTCGCTTTGTTCCCAATAAAGGACTCACCGAAGTACTGGATGCCGTTGCTTCGTTGCCGAATGTCACGCTTCTTCTCATCGGCGATGGACCCCTGCGATCAAATCTCGAAAAACAGATCCGGAAGCTCAATATTGCAGAGCGGGTAACATTTACAGGATGGCTTTCTGATCGTGAATCAGTGTACAAGGCGCTGCAGTCCGCACGAATTTTCGTGATGAACTCCAAGAGCGAGGGCGGGCCGCGTGTCGCTGTCGAAGCCATGGCGCTCGGTCTCCCTGTGATTGGAACAAACGTGGGAGTGCTGAGGCAAATGGAGAAGGCAAATATTGTTTTGTTTACATCGGGTACGGCAAAAGATCTCACCGAAAAAATCCATACATTGCTGCAGGATGCATCGCGCAGAGAATCAATGGTCCGCGATGCTTTGAATACAGTAGTAATATTCGATCGCTCTCTCATGATTCGTGCCTATGCTGATACACTCAAGGAACTTTCTTCACGGACGATTTCCAATCGCGTATGAAGCTCCTCATCATCACCCAAGTCGTCGATAAGAATTACGTTCCACTCTGCTTTGCGGTCGAATGGTTCCGAGAGTTTGGGAAACAGTGCGATCAAGTGACAATCATTAGTCAGAAAGTAGGGAAGTACGATCTTCCAAAGAACGTGAATGTTCTCTCTCTTAAAAAAGAAGAGGGAAAATCGAAGTGTATGCAGGTTATGCGCTTCTACCGGCTCGTATGGAAGCATCGCAAAGAGTACGAAGCGGTTTTTGTTCATATGACGCCGATTTGGGTTGTCTTCGGCGCTCCTCTCTGGCTTCTCTTCCGCAAGCGCGTTTACCTCTGGTACGAAGCGCGGGGAACAGGATGGAATGTACGTTTGGGACTTGCATTTGTCCGGAAAGCATTCAGCGCATCGCTGGGAGGGATGCCGCTCCAAACGAAGAAGAGCGTGCTCACCGGCCATGGCATTGATACCGTTTTCTTTGCTTCTCCACAGCTTTCTTCGAGCGATCGTGATCCAAACCTTATTGTGACGGTCGGCAGAATCACCAAAGCAAAGCGCATTGATCTCATTATCCAATGCTTTGCGGCGCTTCCTCCACAATATCGTTTGCAGATTATCGGCGTGCCGATTACAGAGGAGGATTACAAGACGCGTGCAATGCTCGAAGCGCTCGTCGAAACACTAGGTATAGGTGATCGAATCGTATTTGAGACGATTTCGGATGAAGAACTGCGCATACTTCTCCAGCGAGCGATGCTCTTTCTCCATGCCTCCGAAGCAACAAGCCTCGATAAAGCGCCGCTCCAAGCTATGGCTTCGGAGTGCCTCGTTGTTACTGCAAGCCCAGTTGTAAAGCCTCATGTACCAGAGCTTTGTCGTGCGGAGCCGAAAACAATGGCAGATGCATCAAAAAAAATTCTTGCAATGCCCTCCCTAGAACAGGAAAAACTTCGGAAAGAACTCCGGATAATCGTAGAACAAAAACATAGTCTGCAGCTCCTTATTCGAACACTAGTGAAAGAAATGGAATCATAAGTGCACGTCTAATGCGCAGGCTTAAGATATGTGCACACATTTATCAATTCCATTTGGCCAAAGGATACGAGTAAGCGCGTTACGAATGCCGCCTATATAATCTTCGAAAAAGGTGCCATCGCATTCTGGGTACAAAGTTATCATTTCACCGGATCGAAAATGGGCAGCGCCAAGAAATACCACTGCGACGCTATTGTCGGGGATGTCTTCTTGGAAAACTGTCAAAATCCCTTGATGGGAAGTTCGATAGTAATTCGCTGTCACCACACCCATTTGACTCAAAATATATTCTTTTGTTACGGGATCCTGGGCTGACGCATAGTTAGTTTGTAACTGTGTCATGGCGATTTCCCATTGCTCATCTTCATGCTGATGGCCATGCAGAAAACGATCTTTGTTATTCCGCAGGTAAGAACCGGCAGTGCGAAGGCCTCCACTAAGTTTATCCCACTGTTCGCAGGCTTGGTCTAATTCTTCCTGAGCATCCCGAATCTTATTCCTCTCTCGGCGTTTATCGCAGCGCGTAATACGATAGGCGACATCACGAAAGTGTTTCTGCAATTTATTCGGGTCATTCAATTCTTGTAATTGTTGCCCTTCAAATTGACTGGCGCGGATTAGTTTTTCCTTTACTGGCGCTGGCCAATCGTCCGGAAACCGGTTTTTATTTTCCAAAATAAAATGAGTTCGCTCTTCTCCTGCTATTTCTACAATGCGCTTTGCAGTGTCGCGGATAGCATTTTGATGTTCAAAATGGCTATGCATCTTCTCGCTGTTAGCGAGGTATCGACTCGCATTACGTGCAACACCGTGTGATTCCTGTATTCCAATAATGATCTTATTTAAATTTTCTGGCAGCGGATTCTGCGCCACGATTCTTCCGTGAGCATTCAATGCACCATCGAGATCCTGAACGATTCCTGTCAGAGGTCTATTCATAATTTGCATTGTAATATAAAATTTACATATGTCAATTTCTTCACAGCTTGATTCCTAAGATCAGTGCTTAGGTGATTTCTGTCAGATGGCTCTTCGTAGATTCTGTACCCTCATTCCCCAGTTTTCCTATAGAGCGAAGGTAATACACGAGTTCTGCCAGTATGCCGGTGTACTGAGATTTTCTCTTCTCTCTGTATCCCCCTGCACTCTCTATGAATGGCGTATGTTCTTCGAGAGTCCTTTGGCTATCTGGATAACGGAAATCAATGGGCACGCTTGTAACAGGAAGGTGTTGGTCGAGCGCCGCCACGACTGGAAAATAAATTGCATCGGAATACCTCTCTGGATCAGTATTTCCATGCTGCGCTTTCTTGCTATCGAGTACATATTTGCGGTTGAGAATATTGGCTATTGTTTCACGAAACTTCGGACGAGCCGAAAATACTCTTGGACCGATGAACATATCGAGGTTCGTATCCTCTGCAAGGAGCTTCGCCCGGTGGAGTTTGTCGTTGAACTGCTTGTTTGCTTTGATTTCGGAGGATGTCTGATACTTCGGATAATTGTTGTAGGTCTCATTCCTACTTGGAACAACGATGGCTGCGCTTTCGTCCTCGATGGGAGCAATAATAGATGGAACGGAGCGAATCAAATCCACTTTTTCGGGTTCGGTCCATACAAGTGCTTCGATATTTTCGTCTCCAAGAGCTTGTGTAAATGCTTCTCTCCGTTTCTCGCTCATACCTCCTGTTGATGTTGTAAATGGAATGTTACGCCTTCGAAGTTCTCCTTCGAATGCACCGCCGGAACTATCGATGACAATCAGCTTATATTTGTTTCGCAGGGCTGCTTCCATTGTTTGCAGCGCAAGATCGCCCCGTATTTTGCTTTCGGCACATGCACGATCTTTGCTTTTCAATAGCTCTTCGAGATTTGCCTCACCCTCAAACCACTCCGGATAGAGCGTTGTTGTGCAGATCGCGATATGCTCTGCGTCCATAAGTATGATTATACTTTATTAATAGCGTTTATGCAACCACGACAGGTAAGAGGGAAATTACATGATATGCTTTTTCTATGTATTCCCTGTTGTGGCACATGTTTTGGGGGTTTTGCGTAGTGGTAGCAGCCGTTTATGCATATTTCATTTTTTTGGGCATAATCGAGTGGATCATGGAAGTGTTTGAAAAACTTACGAGAAAAGGAAAGAAAGATGAAAATCCTTCTCATCTGGAAGATTTTGAGGCATTGCTCACTGATGCATCAACGCCCGTCGAAGAAGATGATCAAACATAACTTCGTGAGGATTCTTACAATGTGTTGTTCGGAATGCGAATTCATCCGCATACTTCTGTAGGTACTTGGGAGCAACGTGGATATGAGTTCCCTGAATGGATAATTTAAGCCGAGACCACATTCCTTCGATTGTCTGTGTATGGAATTCCCCGTTTACGTACTGCCTTTGGGAATGTTTAACGATGCCGTGCCTGTAGCCACGGTTTGCAAGCCCCTTGTAGCTTCTGAATCTATCGCTACTGATTGTAGAACCCTTCTCGACGTTCTTTGTGATGAGCAAGTGTAGCGTCCTCTGTCTCACGTTTCTTATGACGAAAGTACGAGCTTCTCCATCTCGCTCTACAATACCGAACACTGGCGTTTTCCCTAGAGCGCCGCGACCAGCTTTGCCACTATGGATACCGCCAACATAGGTCTCATCTACCTCCACATGACCTTTTAGTGCGCGTTCTCTAGCACCCATGATCGTTCGGAACCGGTGACACATCCGCCAAGCTGTTCCGTAAGCAACGCCGATAACGCGTTCGACCTCCTTTGCTGCAACACCTGATCTTGTCGCAGTCATCATGTACATAACCAGAAATTGGGACTTGAGCGGGACACTCGTTTTTTCAAAGATGGTTCCTTTTGTGGGGTAAAGCTGGTGTCCACACCACTGGCAGGTATAACACCGTCGAGTCTTCACTCGATGATACTTCTTCTCCTTGTTGCATTTCGGGCATTCTTTTAGGTGGCCATATCTTCTCTCGAAAATAGCCTTTAAACATGCGTTATCATCAGGGAATCGCCGATTGAATGAAGAGATAGGGAATCTCATGCGAGTATGGTAAAATGTATACAGTTCTTTACCTGTCTTGGCGGTGGGGAGGGGAATCTAACCCCTATATGCCGTGACCGACATAACTCGTTTAGAAGACGAGCGCAGCATGACAAATAGCTGCCACCCCACCATAAACCAAAGACAGGGAGCGGCCAGTTTTTACACTCCGCGTGAGTGCGAGAAGGAGTTACGATCTCCTTCTCTTTCTCTGTGCTTGGAAAGCAAAGAGATTCAAAACTGGCCACTCCTTGCCTTCGCAGGAGGGATTGATTTGGGTGAGCCGGTGATGTAAATTGTGGGTACATAACGTTTTCCGAAAGGAAGCAGAGAGAGCCGTTTGCGCGGCTCTTTTTGTTTTCATGTTTTATAACGGTAACGCCCTTTCCCCTCTCGTATAATCTTCCCCATTCGCCAGAGTTTGGACATGATCATGTCAAACGTATTGATATTCATATCAACACCTGTGGCCTTCTTGATCCCATCGCGTATGTCCTGCGACCGCATGATCGTTGTTACCCCTTTCATGTATGCGAGAACAATTTCCTCTTTTGTTCCACGTAGTAAATCCATTGATACAGAAGGCATGCGCATATTTTGGCTTATTTCTGGCATCTTTTTTCCAGTCAAAAGCTGAATGGATTCGCTTAAAATGCGCTGATTCTCACGCAATTCTCTGGCTTTCTCCTCATGTATGGAGGCAGATTTTCCATTTTCCTTCCATCTCTTTATCAACTCCTTTGCCGCTGGTGCATTCTCTTGGAGTGGGTGATTCATGGTTTCATTGTATAGCGATATAGGATGTACGCAATAGGAAATACAGGAAAAATATAGGATGTGTACTACAGTACACCTGTTTATATAGATTCGTTCTAAAACGCCAATACTCTTAAAATTCTGTGTCAAATGCCAAAACGGGTGTTACCTGTCGTGGTTGCATAAACGCCTTATTAATTATCTTTAGTCAATTCTAGCTCTATTAAGGACGAAGTGACTTCATATCATTTTTCGTAGTGTTATTTCTGCTTCATCAATCCACTTCCAAGACATTTCCCCGCGGAGGAGCGGCTCGTGTTCTCTTCGTATCTTCACAAGATCTGCTTTTGCGGGAAGCGATGGTAGGGGAGAACGTTTGCCTGTAATTTTTTCCGCTAAATCCTGTACGACATCGATTGCAAGGAGTGCGCCGAAGACGTTGTAGAGTACAGATCCTTCCCACTGTTTTTTCGGCGGCGAGAGGAGAAAATCAAGCATCTGTTCCGGATTTTTAAAATAATTGAGGAGCATCACCCCGTTACTGACTCCGTGGAATCCGGTGATGCATTCGTTTTGAATATTTTCCGGTAGAACCGTGCAGAGGTACCCTTTTGTAAGCAGAATTTCGTTTGCTTTATCGAATGTGTCGTAGCTCTTCGGCGGGCGATCTCCCGTTGTCGGGTGCGTGTTCCCTCCCTTGGGTGCAAGAGAAAGATGTTCACGGTTGCAGAAAATATCGCGATTAATCGCAGTACAGTAGCTAGAACTTACTGGATAATTCTTCCCTGCAATATCGTAGTGCCACCATGTTCGCGGACGGAAACTCACGGAGGCGGTCTTTGGATCACGAAACTCTCGTACAATATGTTCCACGGCATCGCTCTTCAATAAGAAAATATCATCATCACACATCCATCCAATTTTCCTATTTTTTGCAATGTGGTACAGGAACTCATTGCACTTTGTCGCTGCATAGAAATTGAGGAACTTCTGCACTCTTGCTCCCGGAAAATCATCCGGATTGAGTTTCCCAGAACAATCAAAAATAAAGATGTCGACTCGCGTGCCGAGCGCACGCTTCGCAAAATGCCACCAGAGTGACATGAGCGGCGGCAGAATATTCATTGTGACGAGTGCCGGTTTTTCGGATTCTTGAAAACAAGGCTTCCGAAGAGAGTACAAGAGAGTAGGAAGCGCCGTGCTCCTTGCACTTACAATGGAGAAGCGCTTAAAGGCGTAGGGGACGAGCTTGTGGTAGGGGCGTGGCATGGGTGGCACATTATTTCATCGCAGCCTTGGTGGCTTTTTCCACTGCGACGTGACGGAGATCCGCCTCCACCATCATTTTTACAAGTTCCTTCAGCTTTACCTTCGGTTCCCACCCTAATACCTTCTTTGCTTTGTCGCTCTTGCCAAGAAGTTCGTGGACTTCCGCAGGACGATTGAACTGCGGATCATGCCGGACGTACGGAGTCCAATCTGTGATGCCGATCTCTGCAAATGCAGCATCCAAAAAATCTCGAACAGAATGGTTTGTGCCCGTGGAAATGACAAAATCATCCGGCTTTTCCTGTTGGAGCATGAGCCACATGGCTTCCACATAATCTCCTGCAAATCCCCAGTCGCGTCGCGCCTCCAAATTGCCGAGCGCGATATGATCTGCCATTTTGTGGTGAATGCGCGCAACGCCGTCCGTAATTTTTCGAGTGACGAACTCAATTCCTCGTAGAGGGGACTCATGGTTAAAGAGGATGCCGGAGCATGCGAATAAACTAAAGCTCTCGCGGTAGTTGATCGTCATCCAGTGCGAGAAGAGTTTGCTGATGGCATAGGGGCTCCGTGGATGGAGCGGGGTGTTTTCGTCCTGCATGTTATTGATCTGGTCGCCTCCTCCGAGCGGGGTCGAAGAGTTACCATACATTTCGCTCGTCGATGCTTGGTAGAATTTTGCACTCGGGCAGTAGAGCTTGATGGCATTTAATAATCTGATCGTTCCCATAGCGTTCACATCCGCCGTGAGGAGAGGCTGCTGCCACGAGGTGCCGACGAACGACTGCGCGGCAAGGTTATACACTTCGTGTGGCTGGATGATTTTTATAAGATGCGAGAGCGAGTGTTCGTCCATCAAATCTCCGTCGCAAATCATCACATCGTTGCGGACACCAAGTTCTTCCATGCGCCAGTAATTCGGCGTGCTGAGGCGCCGTGCCATTCCATACACTTTGTACCCTTTCTCGAGGAGGAGTTTGGAGAGATAGGCGCCATCCTGTCCCGTAACGCCGGTGATGAGAGCTTTGAGTGCGATCACGGACAGAATATCACAGGGTGATACACTTCCGCTGTGAAATCATTTCTCAAACTGGCTCTGGAACGCCTTTTCCCCGCCCTCGCAAAGGAAATCCGTTTTCGTGCGATACGGCGTCTGGCGCTCCACGAGCTTAAAAATCACAGATTGTTTGAGCCGGAACTAAAACTCATCGAGCCCTTGCTCTGCGGCACCACAGGGCTCTGTCTCGATATCGGCGCGCATGTGGGTGAGTACTGCTACGCACTGGAACACTGTGTTCCCGCATCGCATATCTATGCTTTTGAACCGAATCCCCACACTTGCACGCTGCTTCGCAGATTTTTCCCGCGCATCCATGTGGAGAATATTGCGCTTTCGGACATGCAGGGGACTGCCACGCTCTCCGTCCCGCATCGCGGAGCGAAATCATATGCGACCCGCGGAACTTTGGAACATTCCAGTGGCGAAGATGAAAAGATTTCCGTTTCGATCACGACGATCGATACGATGGCCGCTTCGTGGGATTTGCCTGTGGCATTCATGAAAATCGATGTCGAGGGACACGAGTGGAAAGTGCTTGTCGGCGGCAGGAGAATAATCGAGCGCGATCATCCGATCATACTCATCGAGATCGAGGAGCGTCACTCGGGAATTCCCATTGCTGAAACATTTCATGGAATCGAATCGCTCGGATATTGCGGATACTTCCTCGATTTGCGCGCGGGATCTCTCCTCCCCGTCCGTGCATTCGATCCCGCGGTACGACAGCGGGAAGAGGAGATGAAGTCCATCGATTACATCAATAATTTCCTCTTCTTTCCATCTGGTAGCAGCGAAATACTCCTCACGCGGCTGAGGCATGCTCTCGATGAACACTCGAGTGATGATCAATAATCGAAAGCTCCGGCAGTGGGAAGATGAGTTTTCCGCCGTTCTGTAAATAGACCGCCATCCCTTTCACGATGCCATTTTTAAAGTGCCATGGCATGACGAGGTAGTAATCGGGGCGCTTTATATCCGCTTCTCTTTGGGAAAGGATCGGGATTTTGGTTCCCGGCGTAAAGCATCCGAATTTATCTTCGTTCACTTCTGCAATGCAGGGAACATCCTCCACTGTCAGGTTGCAGAACTGCAGAATGACATTCCCTTTTGTCGATGCGCCGAGACCAAACACCGTCTTCCCCTCTCCGTGAAGTTTTTTCAGGAGATCGTTGAGATTTTTGCGATGAGTAAACACTTGCGTACTGAATGCTTCGTACGTTGCAAGATCTTCCATGCCTTCATTCGCTTCCCGCTGCAGCAGTTCTTTTGCACTCTCCGCATGGCCGGAAAACTTTGGATGCGATTCCTTCACCGCGGTCACGCGAAAACTTCCGCCATTTGCATCATTGAGCGAGACATCCAATATTCCCATGCCGGCACGCTCGAGCAGCCATACAATCTGGCGGAGTGCGTAATATTCCAAATGTTCGTGACAGATCGTATCGTACGCGTTCACAGCAAGCATCGAAGGAAGATAACTCTGTTCGAAGATCCATATGCCGTCATCGGCAAGCGATTCCGCTATGTCGTTCACGAATGATTGCGGACTTTCGAGATCGTAGAACATCGCAATCGAGGTAATGATTTTTGCCGGTCTGTTGCCGGATGCTCGCTGAAAACGTTCAGCCGAAAAGAAGTTCTTCACGAGCGATATATGTGGTGGGTAGTAGGATTCGAATTTCACTCCCGTCGGATCCATGCCGATGAGCGTGAAGGCATTCGGTTCGTAGAAACTGAGGAACGTTGCATCATTGCTGCCGATGTCGAGGATGATATCTCCATTTTTCGGCTCTCCCATGCGGATTGCCTGCTCCTGCACTCCCTTCAGGTGTTTGACCATGGATTGATTAATGCCCGAACGGTACCCGTAGTTCATGCCGTACATTTCTTCTGGAGCGCCGGAGTGCTTTAGCTGCACCAAGCCGCAGACATCTTCTCCTGTGCACTTTGTGAGAACGATCGGCATGGATTCCACCTCCATATCTTTCTTCTTCGGAAATACGCCCGTGAGCGCTTGGCTCCCAAGATCGAGCAATGTCGTGAGGTGCGAATTACCGCAAATGCGGCAACGGTGGATTTCCGTATACATCAAAAGGAAGCGTACTCGGTGCGCTCCGCGGAGTAAATCGAATACGATCATTTTTCACATCGTGCTTCAACTCTTTTCGCTTTGCATTAAATATTCGGCAAGCGGCTTCATAATCATATGAGGCTGAAAGTGCTCCATAAAGAATGCATATCCTTTGCATGCAATGGATTCCCTCACATTCTTATCATCCTTCAATTGAATGATCGCGTCCGCAAGTGCCTTGGCATTTCCCTGCGGCACGAACAGGGCGACTTTAGCTCTGCCGAATATTGCGTCACTCGATGTCGTTTTTGCCGTAATGAGCGGCACATTGCTTGCAAGGACTTCGTACACTTTGTGTGGCATGCAGAGATCGCACTTGGAAGATTTCTGGAACATGCCAAGGCCAACATCCGCTTGGCGCGTTTCCTCGGCGACATCTTCGAGCGTTGGGAGAAATCCGCGGAAGATAACATTCGTAAGTTTCATCTCTTTCGCCTTCTCGCGCATCGCATGTTCCGTTTGTCCCTTGCCGACGAAATGGAACTCAATATCTTGAATCCCTTTCCCTTGGATGATTGCGGCGGCTTCGATGATTGTTTCCACTCCATGGACAGGAATAAATCTTCCTTGGTAGAGCACGCGGAATTTTGCATTCGGAGATTTTATTTTCGCGGGATGAAAGATGTCCGATCTGCAGCCAACGGGAAGAGCGAGAAATTTTTTCTTAGAAATATGGAACCGACTTTTCAGAAATCCCGCATACACCGGTGATTCCAGCAATACGAGATTGGGGAGGATGTAGCAAAGCCACTCGAACAGAAAGAGCGCCAAAGCACGTGGATCGAAGCGGGAAATTCTCTTGCGGTCCTCCACTTCGGATTCGTAGAGTGATACAAGCGAATCAAAGATCAATTTTTTTCCTGTGAGTGTTGCAAGCACCCATGCAAGCGGCACGAAGTAGTACCCCATAAACGTGACGAGGATGACATCGCATTCCCTGCGCATTCCCCAAAATTGCCGTGTGAGATCTATGCACTTCCCTATAAACCCCTTCTTCTTGGTTCGGCATTCAAGGACTCCGAAGCCCTGTTCTAAAAGGCCATGATCTAAGATCCAGTTACGGGCAAGATCGCGAGGGAGGTAGCCAAAGAGGAGGATCGTTTTCATTCCTTTTCCATTGTAGGCTATCTGCATGAGGATTCTCTACATTGGGCACACGCGATTTCCTACGGAAAAGGCGCACGGCAAGCAAATCGCAGAAGTTTGCAGCGCTATGGCCGCGCTCGGGCATGTCGTGACTCTTGTGACTCCCACCGTGCGCACACCCATTACCGAGAGCCCATTCCTCTATTACAACCTCCCGGAAAATTTTACATGGGTAAAGCTTACATGTTTCGATGCGCTTCATGCCCGCTTTGTTCCCCGAGCGCTCGCCTTTCTCGTCGGCATGTGGTCCTATCGGCGCGCACTGAAAACATATCTTCGCACTGCTGAGGCAGATCTTCTCTATTGCAGATCACATGTGGTGCTGCCGATGCTACTCTTGAAAAATATTCCAACAATCATCGAGCTCCATACGCTTCCTCGTTCCAGAGTGAGATTGTTTTCGCAGTATTGCAATCGCTGTGTGCGGGTTGTTGCGCTCACATCCCCCATGCGAAGAATGCTTCTTATAATGGGAGTGGATTCGTCGCGCATTCTCGTGGAAGGCGACGGTGTGCGATCTTCCTCTCTTAGCGCTCTGCCTTCCCTTGCCACATTCGAAGAGAGGTTTCAGTTGCAGCCCGTGATCGGATACGTGGGGTCGCTCGTTGCCCGTAATACCTTGGAGAAGGGGGTGAATGTGCTTATCGATGCGTTTGTTCTTCTCAAACAGCGCGGCATTCCGTTCCGAGGGCTCATCGTCGGCGGTCCGGAATCATGGAAAACGCGCTACGAAAAAGAAGCACATCGAAAAGGACTTGATGTTCGCGATGTTCTTTTTACAGGTCACATGCCCGCTCGTGATATTCCGCCGCTCATCCTCTCCGCTGATATCCTTGTCTATCCCGCTCCCGCCACTCAGCACCCATACTTTTTGCGGGATACTTCTCCGCTCAAACTGTTTGAATACATGGCAGCGATGCGTCCGATTATCACCGCCGATCTTCCTCCGGTACGCGACATACTCACCGAAACAGAGGCTTACTTCTTTCCCCCCGGGGATGCCGAGGGTTTGGCAGATCGTATCCAGTACATTT
Source organism: Candidatus Peribacterales bacterium (assembly GCA_035289645.1). GTDB lineage: Bacteria > Patescibacteriota > Gracilibacteria > Peribacterales > Peribacteraceae > DATDWC01. The sequence continues at coordinate 44,152 of DATDWL010000015.1, read as the reverse complement.
TGCTCCACGCCGCCGAAACGCATGCGAAGGTTGCCAATGCAGGATCGCTCGTTCCTCTCCATACATGGGAGAAGCGCATGGAAAGAATTCTCCAACTGTAGAGCGCACTCCTTTACGTATGTCTATTCCCCATCTCTCCATCATCATTCCTTTTCATAACGAAGAGAGGACAATCGCAGAACTCATGAGGCAGCTGATAAAGGCGGTGCCCGAGGCCGAAATCATCTATGTGGATGATGGCTCCACCGATACATCGCTTGCACTCGTTCGAGCCGGTGTGCGCTCGCATGATCTTGTTTTGACGCAGCGGAATGGCGGGAAAGGATCGGCGGTAATCGCTGGGCTTCTGCGTGCGACGGGGGAATACACGCTGATTCAAGATGCCGATCTTGAATACGATCCGATGGATATTCCGTTGCTTCTCCAAATGGCGAAGGAGAAGTGTGCCGATGCCATCGTCGGTTCCCGACTCCTCCGTAAACAGGAACGCGCATTCGATACATGGTGGTACTACGTTGGTGGCGTATTTTGCACGTGGGTATACAACGTTCTCTACAACCGGCGTCTTACGGATATGCATTCCTGTTACAAGCTTGTTCGCACCGAGCTTTTACGATTGCTTCCCCTCCGCCAGAAAGGGTTTGGTTTTGATACAGAAACAATCGTGCTGCTCACGCTACGGGGAATACATATTCTTGAGCGCGGCATCTCTTACCGTCCTCGATCACGGGCAGAGGGGAAAAATATCCGATGGAAAGACGGGGTGCATTGCCTCTGGCTCCTTTTCTCCCTGCGCATTGCATCGCTTTTTGCCATCCAACAGTCAAGATGATGCGTATTCTCCTTGGTCTTGCGAAATATTTGTATCACAATCTCTCCCATGGATAATCGAGAAAGAGCAAAGCAACTTCGTGCCGAAATCCTCGATCGCGTTCATGAATACGCGAATTGCAAATGGCAGAAGAAAACGTTTCATTCGAAGGAAGACTCGGTCCCCGTGAGCGGCCGCGTGTTCGACGGAGACGATGTAGCGATGCTCGTCGATTCTTCGCTCGATTTCTGGCTTACAACCGGACGCTTTGCGCTCCAATTCGAAAAATCATTTGCGGAAAGAATCGGCGCAAAACATTGTTTGCTTGTGAATTCCGGGTCATCCGCAAATCTTCTTGCGCTCTCTGCACTCACATCGCCACTCCTCAAAGACCGTCAGCTTAAACCCGGCGACGAAGTCATCACTGTTGCCGCAGGGTTCCCAACCACCGTGAATCCGATCTACCAGAACAGGCTCGTTCCCGTCTTCATCGATGTTACGCTCCCGACCTACACTGCAAATATCGATCAACTGGAATCCGCCTGCTCCTCAAAAACTCGCGCTATTATGATGGCACACACGCTTGGGAATCCGTTCGATTTGGATGCAGTGATGGCGGTCGCGAAGAAACATAACCTCTTTGTGATCGAAGATAACTGCGATGCGCTCGGCACAACCTATCATGGCAAAATCACAGGATCTTTTGGCGATCTTTCGACCTACAGCTTCTACCCCGCTCACCATATTACGATGCGGGAAGGGGGAGCAGTCGTGACCAATGATGATGTGTTGAAGCGCGCCGTGGAATCGTTCCGCGATTGGGGCAGAGATTGTTGGTGTATGCCGGGTGCGCAGAATACCTGCTGCAAGCGCTTTGCATGGCAGCTTGGTGATTTGCCCTATGGCTACGATCACAAGTACATCTACTCGCATGTCGGCTACAACCTGAAAGCCACAGACATGCAGGCTGCAGTCGGGTGCTCGCAGCTTAAAAAGTTGGATTCATTCATCGCCAAACGCAAAGAGAACTTTAGGACCCTCCACACACTACTCAAACCGCTCGAAGAATTTTTGATTCTGCCGGAGGCGCAGGCGAAGAGTGATCCAAGTTGGTTCGGATTCCCGATCACACTCCGCGAGAATTCACCGATCACACGCCACGAGCTTGTGCAGTACCTCGAGAATAACCGCGTCGCAACGCGCCAGCTTTTTGCGGGGAATTTGATCAAGCAGCCCGCATACAAAGATCTCCCGTGCAGGATCATCGGCGACCTCAAAAACTCAGATATTGTTATGGAGCGAACATTCTGGATCGGGGTGTATCCCGGAATCGACCAGGAGATGTGCGAGTATGCAGCGAAGGTGATGAAGGAAGGGTTCACAAAGAAGCCAAACAGAATTCAGCTGTAATACTCTATTATACTATTCAATTGAATAGTATAATGAAGAATTGCGCACTACACTCTGAGGAGTGTCTCATACCACGGAATCGTTTTCTTGAGTCCTTCCTCAAGCGAATGTTTCGGTTTCCACCCAAGGAGCTTCTCTGCCTTTGCTCCAGATAAATATTGATCGTGGATTTCATCTTTCACCCGGTTCTGGATCACAAGCCCAAGATCCTTTTTCCCCATCACCGAAAGAATCATGTTGACAACCTCAATAACCGTGAAGGGCTTGTTCGGCCCTAAGTTAAACACCTGACCGCGCACATCTAAACGATCCATAGCTTCTGCTACTTTCAAATATCCATCCACAACGTCCTCCACATACAAATAATCACGAATGAATGTTCCATCACTTCGGATTTCCGGCTGTTTCCCTTCGACGATGTGACGCACGATTCCCGGAATCAAGCGGCTAAAGTGCACATCGCCGGGTCCATAGATATTGCCGCAGCGAACGACGCAGAGTGGAAGATTGTAGGTATGGGCGTACGCCTGGCAGAGGAGATCCATGCAGGATTTGCTCACATCGTACGGGTGTTCGCCACGGAGCGGCATGTCTTCGGTGTACGGGAGTGTGGGGCTTGTGCCATACGCTTTATCGCTCGATGCCGCAACGATGCGCTCGACAGCCTTCGTGTTCCTGCAGACTTCAAGCAGATTATACGTGCCTCGGATATTCGCTTCGAACGTGCCAAGCGGATCCTTTACACCTTCTTCCACGAGCGCCTGTGCCGCGAGGTGAAAAACGGTGTCGACCTTGGTGTCGACTATAGCGTGCTCGAGTGCCGCGATGTCTTCGAGTTTTCCATCGATCACATCGATCTTTTCTTCCAAATGTTCGCTCTCAAAAATGCTGTGCGGCTCTCGTTCCTTGACGAGTGCCACGACTTCGATTCCGCGACTCACAAGTTCTTTCGCGAGGTGCGATCCGAGCAAGCCGGTTGCACCGGTGACAAGAGCCCGTCGCATGCCTTGCATCTTGCTCATACCTTCCAAGGGGCGTTACCCGATTCCCAGAGTGATTCCAGCAGTTTCTTTTCGCGCACGGTGTCCATTGGTTGCCAGAAGCCATCGTGCTTATAGGCCTGCAGATCTCCATTTGCGCTCAGCTTCTCGAGAGGCTCCCGTTCCCAGATTGCTTCATCGTCCTCGATCACATCGAGTGCAGACGGCTCTAAAACGAAATATCCGCCATTGATCCATGCCTCGTTCGCTTGGTTTTTTTCGCTGAATTCCACAACGCTGTCACCATCGAACGTCAGTGATCCGAATCGCGCAGTCGGCCGTACAGCGGTAACCGTTGCGGCTCGTTTATGCTTTTTGTGGAACTCGAGGAGTTTTTGGAGATCGATATCCGCAAGTCCGTCACCGTAGGTCATCATGAACGTTTCATTACCGATCCACTGCTTCAATCGTTTCAGGCGTCCCCCCGTTTGCGTGGCGACGCCCGTGTCCACGAGGTGAACGATCCAGTCTTCCTTTCGTTCATCACGCGTCGTGATTGTTCCTTTTCCAAGATCGATAGTCATTCCATTCTTCAAGTAGTGATAGTTCAAAAAATAATCCATGATGATTTCACCTTTGTATCCGCAGGCGATGATGAATTCTTTAAAACCGAACGATGCATAGCGTCGCATGATGTGCAGGAGGATCGGATATTCTCCGATTTCCACCATCGGTTTCGGTTTCACCGTCGTTTCTTCCTGCAGGCGCGTTCCGTATCCGCCGGAGAGGATGACAACTTTCATGACTGAGATCCTATCACACGGCGGGGCAATCTGAGGTACTATTGCCGCATGAAAGTGATTGCCGTGATGCCGGCGTTTAATAGCGAGCGAACGCTTCAGAAGACGTTCGATGCCATTCCGATGGATTGCGTCCACGAAGTAATTCTGGTGAATAACAATAGTACCGATCGCACGCGCCAAATTGCAGAGGGGATACCCGGACTCATTGTCATCAATCACGAACGGAACCGCGGTTATGGCGCAAGCCAGCAAACAGGGTACAGGGCGGCACTCGATCGGGGAGCGGATGTCGTTGTGATGATCCATTCCGATTTTCAGTACGACCCCAAAGTCGCTCCTGAAATCGTCGCGCCGCTCATCGCGGGCGAAGCCGATATGGTGCTCGGTTCTCGATTCTTGACCGGGGACCCGCGTAAGGCGGGCATGCACTGGTGGCGATACCTCGGGAATAAATTTCTCAGCGCCCTCCAAACGTTGGTGTTTGGGCTTCGACTTTCGGAGTTCCATACAGGGTATCGCGCCTATAATCGCGCACTCCTCGAGGGTGTTCCCTTCGAACGATTCTCCAATGATTTTGCATTCGATTCCCAAATTATCGCGCATGCGGTTCGGAGAGGATTCCGCATTAAAGAAATTCCGATTCCGACGAGCTACCACGACGAACGATCCTCACTTTCGTTCATAGGGTCCGTGAAGTTCGGCTTACAAACTCTCTTGACGCTTCTCCCCGGATGGCGGCGCAAATGAAAGATCCGATTCTTGTTACAGGGGGTACGGGAATGATCGGATATCGGCTCATGCGAACTCTTACAAAACAGGGGTGCCACATCCGCGCATCGTATAGGCGTGAACGTAGCGGGAGCGTCCCGCGCTTTATTCATCCGCTCGTGACGTGGATAGAAGGTGATCTTCACGATCAGAAATTTTGCGCCGACCTTTGTACGGGCATTGGCACAGTGTTTCATTGTGCTGCTCTACGGCGGAATATCGATGAGCACAGAAAAAATGCAGAGCGGTTTATGGAAGAAAATGTCAGCATGAGCCGAACGCTTATCGGAGCTATCGCAGGCGAACGCTCCATGCAGCAGATCGTCTTTATCAGCACTGCGAATATTTCTCCTCATGCCTCGACCGCAGATCTCCTCTCGGGAGGAGATGGGTACGTGGCGGGGAAAGCGTCTGCAGAGATCCTCTGGCAGGAACTTGCTGTATCGCGCAGTCTTCCTCTCCTCATCCTTCGTCCGGTAGGCGTGTATGGCCCCGATGACCGTTTTGCCGAGGACAGCAATGTCATCCCGTCGCTCATGATCAAGGCGGAGACCCATACCGATGAACTCCGTCTGTGGGGAGATGGTACGCAGAAGAGATCATTTTTGTTTGTGGAGGATCTGATTCGTGCAATTTTCCATCTCCTCGAACATCATGTGAATGGTACGCAGTACATTGCCCCGCCTGAAGTTGTATCGGTGAGAGAACTCGCTGAGATGATCCGGGACATTGTGAATCCTGACCTTCCGATCGCGTGCGATGCCTCAAAGCCCGCGGGACAGAATATATTCCAAGAGTTTCCAACGCATCCGCTTTTGAAAAATTTTCCTTGGACGCCGCTCAGCGAGGGCTTGCGGCGGACGTATGAGGATTGGAGAGCGAAGAGCGAATAGTGTTCCTCTGTTCAATGAGTGCTGCATATCCGATGGCGGAGATTGCGATGTAACAGAAGAGTGTTGGCATGCGGTAGCGAGGCAGAGACTGCGTGAGTGCAAAAATAGATGTGCCGTAAAAAATAATGGTGAGAAACAGCAGAGAACTGCGCTGCCAATGCTTGCGCAGGGTAAGGAAGAAAGCGCCACAACCAATGTAGACGAGTATTTCCGCTCCGGCGGTGAGAAGATTGTAGATCCGCCCCCATCCATTTACGTTGGGGAAGTGGTATTCAAGGATCCAAAAAAGTGACTGCCATACGAATGTCGGAAAATGTCGGAAAATTTCTGCATGTGCTTTTCGCACACAACTGCGAGCTCCCTCTGGCTCATCCATGCATGCAGGGAACCACGAAGCGTATGCAAATTGTCCCTCGGGTCGACAGAGATTTGCAGGTACACGATCGAATTGATGAGTGAAATAACGGGAGACGATGCAATGGAACGGATCGAGCGGCGCGAGTGCCGTGACTTGTGTTGCACGCATGGTCCACACATCCGCAGCGCGCGCTATCGGCATGATGCGGAAATCTCCGTATGCAGCATTGCGCATTCCCCACCCGCTCACGGCGATGATGGGAATGGCGATCATGATTACCATGTACCGCATGCGGATCTTCATGAAGTACCCGGATGCAATCAATAGTATCGGCAGGAAGAGAAAAGAAATATAGGTGAGTATTGCAGCGCCAAGCGCAGTGCCGGCACCGATTGCCTTGGGGATCGATGGTTGTCGTGTGAGCGAAAGGAGCAGAGCGCCAAACAGCATGAAGAATGATAGCGCAATTCCTTCTCGATAGACTTTAAAGATCAAATAGAATACAGGAGGCAGCAGGAATAACATCATAAGAGCGATGCATGCCGTACGCTCTCCATAGAGTTTCCGGAACTCGCGCAGGAAGAAGAGCGATGCTGCAAAGTAGAGCATTGCCTGTGCACCATAAATCGCAATGCGATTGCCCTCACCGAAGAGAAAATAGAGCGTGCCGAGGAACATGCTGTATCCCGGCTCTCTTCCCATCATTGGTTGAATGCCATCCATAGAGTAAAAACCCTCCCGAACAATGTGGAGAGCGGCCCCATGGTAATCGGATGTGTCATTGCCAAAGGTGATCGTTGGATCAAGCGCCAACATTCCCGGGAGCAGCGCAGCCCATATACAAATAAAGAGGAGACTGCAGACGAGGAGGAGTGTGTGGAAGCGTGTTCGGCTCATAATCCAAGAGCATCGTGAATGATTGTCGCTGCCTGCACAAGCGCGGCGGGACTTGGATGAATGTAATCCCAATCGAGCGTTTCCATGGTATTCCCAAAATGATCATAGAGATCAAGAACGGCAAATCCGTTCTTCTTTGCGATACGCGCGAGTTCTTTGCGCTCGTCACTATGGAGATCCGTTGCATCTGGCCACATGACGAAGAGGCGCTCTTGCGGCGCACGTGAAGAGAGCAGCGATAGCTCATGTTCGTATGCTGCGAGATCCTGCACAAACATGTTTGTTTCCTCGGAATTATTCGTTGCGACTTCCTCACGCCGTTTTGCATCGCGTTCTTGAGTCGCAGAACGTGTATTCACAAATCCCTTTACGATGCGGTAGAGCGCGCTATGGAGATCAAGAAAGCATCGTCCGGGAATACGGCCGAGCAGGCCTCGCTTGATCGGATCACATTGCTTTTCCTGCGGTACCCATCCCTTTGGCCGCAAAACATTCTTTTCATCAAGCCACGAGAGAGAGCGATCAAAATCATTCCAATACAATACAAGAATGAGTGCTTTGGGATCCAAAGGAGCGATGCTCTCCTTGTACAACGCTGCTTCCTGACGAATGTTGTAACCGGGAACTCCGGCATTCTGAATATCGTACGAAGGGAGGAGTGTTTGGAGATTCGCTGAGAGAGTTTCATTGTTTGCGACTCCGTAGCCGAACGCGATGGAATCGCCGAGGACGACAAGGAGCGGTTTTGTCGTATCAATCTCAGGCGACCGAAACCCGAGACCATTCGTTGCAATGGTATTGCGGAATGCGCGTTCACGAATATTCGGTTTCAGTCGGTAGCTGATATCGGGATTGTCGCTTCGCTCATAGATTGGCGGAGTATAATCCTGCATGATCACGAGTCCTGTAAGGCGCAGAACGGATTCGATTCCTCCAAAGAAGAGGAGCACGGTTCCGCAGAGGAGGCCGACATTCACTGCGAAGGCACGAAGCACCATGGCGATCAGTCTAGCGCAAATTCCTTCAAATACGTTGCCCGATCAGGGAGAAGGTTCTTTGGCACATCCGCTTTCTTCAAGAGGTAGTTTCCCATCACGAGATAATCCATATCGGTGCCGAGGAAACATCGGATGGCATCCTCTGGTGATTCAACAATTGGCTCCCCGCGAATGTTGAACGAGGTATTGATGATCACGGGACAACCGGTGCGTTCCTCAAAAACTTTCAAAAGATCGTAGTAGCGCTGATTCTGCGATCGATTGATGGTTTGAATTCGAGCAGATCCATCCACATGAGTCACTGCGGGAATCTCTGTGCGCTTCTCTGGCTTGGTATTTGCCACAAGTAGCATGTAAGGAGATGGTCTTTTGAGATCAAAATATTCACTCACGCGCTCCTCGAGCACGGTTGGGGCAAATGGCCGAAACGATTCACGGAATTTAATCTTCAAATTCACCTTCTGCCAGTTTTCCTTCTTCCTTGCATCCGCGATGATGGAACGATTGCCGAGCGAGCGTGGGCCGAATTCCATGCGACCTTGGAACCAGCCGATCACATTTGTTCCCTCGAGCAGGGAAGCGACAGATTGTAGAAGGTCTGTTTCGCTCAAATGTTCATACGGTAGAGACACGGCATGCCGTGTCTCTACGAGGGTAATTGCATCTTTGATTTCGTTCTCTGTGTATTCGTTGCCGAGGAATGCTTGGGACATTTGTTGAGACTTCGCGATGTGCTTCGACTCCGCTCGTTCGTCCGGTCCGCCCACGGCGGACGGCCGAGACTCGCTTCGCTCAGCATGACGTGTGTTTAATTTTCTGTGCCAAATCATCAATGCCACACCGAGCGCTCCACCCGCATCGCCCGCTGCCGGTTGAATGAAGATATCTTTAAAGAGACCTGATCGGAGAATTTTTCCATTCGCAACACAGTTCAACGCCACTCCTCCTGCAAGACACAAATATTCACTTCCTGTTATTTCTTTTGCATGCTGTACGATCTTCATCATGATTTCCTCCGTAAGATCTTGGAGAGATCGTGCTACGTCTTTGTGGAACTGGGTGAGGGTGGTCTCAGGCTTTCTTCGCGAGGAGCCGAGGAGTATTTCGAGCTTTTTCCCTGTCATACGCATCCCATGCTCGAATGAGAAAAATCTCATACGCAAACTAAAACTTCCATCCTTTTTCACATCGATGAGTTCTCGGAGGATATCGAGGTATTTCGGCTCCCCGTACGGTGCAAGTCCCATCACTTTGTACTCTGCGCTATTCACTTTGAACCCGAGGTAGTAGGTGATTGCGGAGTAGAGAAGTCCGAGCGAATGCGGATAGTGGATTTCCTTCATCAGTTTCAATTCATTCCCTTCACCTTTACCAATCGTCGTTGTTGCCCACTCGCCAACACCATCCACAGTCACGATCGCAGCATTGCTGAATCCCGAACAAAAGTAACTCGAAGCCGCATGAGATTCGTGGTGCTGCGTATAGAAGATCAAACCTTTCCACCGCAGCTCTTTTCTGAGGATGTGTGGAATCCACAATTTTTCCTTCATCCAACTTTGCATGGCTTTAAGGTACTGGATATATCCAAATGGCCACGTCTTAAAAAATGTCATCAACATGCGATCGAAAAATTTGAGGAACGGTTTTTCGTAGAAGCCGACAGCGCTCACATCGTTCATCGTAATGCCCGCAAATTTCAACGCGTGCTCGATGGCGTTCGTTGGAAATGACTCATCATGCTTCTTCCGCGTGTAGCGTTCTTCCTGCGCGGCAAAAATTATTTCCCCGTCCCTGACGAGTGCGGCTGCGCTGTCGTGGTAGAAGCAGGAGATGCCGAGGATGTAAACGGGTTGAGGATGAGGGCTGGGACTGGGATTTGGCATTTCTTAGAAGGGATAGCGCATATTTTCAGCTGGATCAGGCTTCACATCGATCCAAAAGGAATCAGGTTCTACTTGTCGTCGAAGTGGCAGATGCACGATTTTTAAAATCACTGCATACAGCCCGAAGCCAACAATCCAGAGGATCGTGAGGATGATTGTGCTCATGACCATACCAAGGACATGGCTAAACTTCATCCAAGTGCTGTAGAGGAGGCGGAGCGGAGCTGGGAGGTGCATCAAAAGACAGTATAGATGAACGGTGCCAGCGGTGATCCCTGTGCGAAGACGAGGATGAGTCCGAGCCCGATGATGAGCAGCAATAGCGGCAACAGCCACCACTTCTTCCGGACGCGGAGGAACATCCAGAGATCTGCGAAGATCGAGAGTTTCGTCATTGGAAGTCAGTGTACCATGGTCATATGCAGTCGCTCTCAACCCTTGTGCGCTTCTTCGATCCGGCGCTCCTTGGCAGAAAATTGCGCGGTGCTCTCCCCTTTGTTTGCTATCGACTGCACCATCCGTCCCCGCAACATGTTCAGCCGAATGCTCTGAGAGTGTGGACATGGTGGGGGCCTGTGATTGTCCATGCGCAGAGCGATAGCATTACATCGAGTCTCGTAAAAACCGGCGTGTATGATCTCGATCTCTCGCTTGCGATACTCCGATCAATCAAATCCAGTATGGTGGTGTGTAATATTGGAGCGAATGTCGGACTCTATGCGCTCCTTGCTGCGCGAGGTGCGGGAAAAAAAGGAAAGGTGTACGCGTTCGAACCGGATCCTCGCTCGTTTGCGCTCCTCGCCATGAATGCGGAGCAGTTCCCCGATGTTATAGAACCCGTTCCGTTTGCAGTGGGCGATCATGATGGTGAACTTGATTTATGGCTCGATGACAAGGAACCCGGTGATTCTTCGTTTGCGCGAGGGAATGTGGAATCTTCTTCCGCACATCGAACGCGCGTGTGCACCCTTGATCATTTCTGTGCCGAACAAGGGATTGTTCCCCATGCCATTATTATGGATATACAAGGAGCGGAACCGCTCGCATTCGAAGGAATGAAGTCCACACTTCGTCAGCCGCAGTTATCCACCATTTTCTTCGAATGCTCGCCGAAATATTCCGAAAACATGGGCGTGTCGGTTTCGGTGATCCCACAAATCCTTCATGCGGCAGGGTTCACCATCGCTCACCTCCGGAGGAGTGCGCTGCCCGACCCCGATACTGCATGGGATGCGCTCATCCAAGAGCTCCATGCGCGCAAAGGAGGATACGGATTCTGCAATCTTGTCGCCCGACGTACGTCACTGTAACAAATCTCTACTGCTTTTTCCCAACGAAGTACGTGCTCCGGTAGATGCAAGGAGGCGAGGGGAGAATACGATCAAGCGCATGACAAATCATCTTGAGGCACCGGTAGATGTTGCGCCGGAAGAATCCGTGATGCTTCCGGTAGAAATCGTAGTACCCGACATAAAAGAATCCGTCGAGTGTCGCGGCGATTCCGCCGTAGCCTCCCACCTCTGCCGTGCTGCACGAGGGGAAAAGCGATGCGAGGCCCGCTGTCGTATATCGGAAGTAATCTTCCGGATCTTTATGCTCGGGAAAGAGGAACGGCACGGCGATGATGCAGTGGCCGCCGGATGGAAGCACACGCTCGATTTCCCCCGCGACGATCCATGGTTTTTGTACATGCTCCAATACCATCGTGCAAATGACCGTATCGAATGATGCATCTTCGAACGGCAAATCATGAGCATTTGCCACAACATCGATGTGCGGTGCCGCGAAGGTATCGCAGGTCACGTACTCTGTTACATTCTGTTCAAAAATTCTCCTGTACTTTGCCATGCCGGCGCCAAGATCGAGCGTTCTGCCTTTGACGTAGAGAGGCGTAAGGCAGTGCATCAGGTCCCGCGTTTCGATGATGTTGCGTTGCACGGACATATCCTATCATCCATTTCGTTCCGCGAAGAGGGAAAGATAGTGCTCTCCTTGTTTTTGGAGAGTGAATTCCCCTGCGATCCTCTCGCGTCCCTTTTGCCCCATGCGTTCCTGAGCTGCCTTGTCGCGCACAAGCATCATAATCGCTTGCGCGAACGCCTCCGTATTTTTCGGATTTTCGATGATTCCCGTCTCGCGATCGAGAACGGCTTCCGGCGTTCCTCCAAATGGAGTGCCGATGATCGGTCGTTTAAATGCCGAGGCTTCCAAATTCACCGTCGGAAAGTTATCGAGGTAGAGCGACGGCACGGCAACAATATCTGCAGAGCAATAGCAGAGAGGCATTTCCTCCTGCGAGAGCCAATCGGTGGTTGTGACCATCGATCGAACGAATGCCGGGCGTTCGCGCAGGAATCGCTCCATGCGGACCCGATCCCCAGCAACAAGAATATGAAGGTTTGAGATTTCTTTCTGTGCGATGGTTGCCGCGTCGAGCAATGCGCCGATCCCTTTGTCTTCTCGAATGCGCCCTGCAAACAGGATGGTGGGTCCCGTGAGTCCGTGCGTTCTGCGGAACTCTACAACGTCATGATCTGTTGGCATTGTGGGAAGAGGGATGCCGTTTCGAATAACAGCAGATACGGGTATGCCGTTCACCTCCAAAAATCTTTTCGTTGCAACGCTGATGCCTATCACTTGCACGGCGTTCTTTCGGAGGATTGATCGAATGGTGGGATTGCGAAGCGGCCAATACTTTCTCCCCGCCGATGCAACATGGTTCCACCAGTGCATGCGCCAACCATTCCCTTGCAGCGCGAGGCGTTCGTAGGCTGCGCCGCGCACGCGATCGAATGACACGAGGTACGTATCGTGCGCCGTGAGGAAAATAGTATTCGTGTGCTTTCGTGCAACGCGCAAGCTGTCGTAAGTGAGGTATGTGTGGATATTGTGCGCATTCACAACATCGGGTTTGAGTTCACTCAACAGGTTCTGCAGATGCGCCGAAACATGGGGAATGCGGAGACACATCCTGTGCCGGTGCTTGAGCGGATACGACACCCCGATACTGATCGTCGCGCCGGATGCATCCTCTGTCCGCACAATATCATCCGTTGATTCGCTTCTGTGTGTGGTGATGAACGTCACCGTGTGTCCCGCAGCGGCGAAACTACGGCGCAGATTATCGACAATGACAACCGCACCGCCTTTTGCACCCCCCTTTGCGGTGGCTAAAGCATCGTCGTTTAAGAGGACAATGTGCATGGCGTAAGCGTACAATGCACGTTGCATGAAGAGCGCGCAACTTCAGACTCTGCGAAATACCCTCACGATTTTCCGGGCTACGGGCATTTCGCTCTGGTGGTTCGTTCCGGCGATTCTCCTTTCGATCGTGGCAGCCGGATTCGAAGGCGCTCAAATGGGACTATTCATCCCTTTTATTCAGGGATTCCTCACGCGTGATTACAGCTTCATCAAAGAAGTGCCGTACCTCGGGACGCTCATTGATTCCCTCCCCGCATGGATTTCTTCGCGCGATCGTACGCTCCTTGCATTTCTCCTCTCGCTTCTTGTCGTTGCTGTCGTTGTAAAAAATACGTTCAAGTACGGATCGTTCCTGTCGATGTCATTTTTAAGCACGCGCATGTTGCATCATCTGCGTAAGAAACTCTTTGTCCGATATCTCTCGTTCGGCAAACTCTATTTTGATTCCACAAATGTGGGACACCATAGCGTCGTCCTCTCTGAGTTCGCGCGTTCTGCCCTTAAACCTATTCTTGTTGCTGATCGCTTCATCAGCTCATTCTTTTCGCTGATGAGTTGCTTTGTTGTCATGATGTTCATTTCGTGGAAGCTGACACTCATTGCGATGCCGCTGTTTGCCGTGCTCCATTTTTCGATCCAGAAGCTTATCGGCATCATTCGCCGCATTTCGCATGCACTGGCGCATAAGGCGAGCGAGCTCAGCAAACGCGCGATCGAAGTACTTACCACATTGCCACTGGTGAAGGCATCCAATATGGAACAGAAGGAATATGAGAAGTTTCGCGATGTGAGCGATCATCGCTCGGTGCTCGAATTTCGCATGGATGCGGCGCAAAAATTCATTCCGCCGCTGCAAGAAGTGTTGACGATGGTATCGCTCCTTCTCCTCATCTTGGTCGTGCTCTACCTCATCGTGACGGAGGGGAGAACGAACTCTTCTGCGTTCCTTGTTTACCTCTACCTTGTGCAGAGCGCAGCGTCGAAGTTCGGTTTCCTCACGAACTATCGCACGTATCTTGCGGATGCGAGCGGTCCGATCGAAGAAGTAATCGAAATCCTCTCCGAAGACGGCAAGTACTATGTTCCTTCGGGTGATCAGGAGTTTGCCGGATTGCAAAAATCCATTGCGATCCAAAATCTCACTTTTACATTCCCCGGCGGCAAGAAGGCGCTCAATGCACTCTCGTTCGAAATCAAAAAAGGATCAATGGTTGCAATTGTGGGTCCCACGGGAGCCGGTAAGACGACCATCATCAACTTGCTCCTGCGATTTTACGATGCGCCTGCGGGATCGCTCTTCATCGACGGGAAAGATATTCGTTCATTTTCCACAGAATCGCTCCATACACACATGGCGCTCGTGAGCCAGGAGACCTTGCTCCTCAACGAGAGCCTTCGATCGAATATTACCTACGGAGTCGAATCTGTCTCCGCAGCCGCACTGGCCGACGCCATACGAAAATCACGACTGAATGCTTTCATCGAGGGTCTCCCCGAGGGGCTGGATACCGTCATCGGCGACCGCGGCGTGAAACTTTCCGGCGGCGAGAAGCAGCGGGTGGCGATTGCGCGAGCGCTCTTGAAAAATGCAGATATCCTCATCCTCGACGAAGCCACAAGCTCGCTCGATTCCACGACCGAGGCGCTTATTCAGGAGGCAATCGACGAAGCAACCGAAGGACGTACGACGCTCGTGATTGCCCATCGCCTCAGCACGATTCGCCATGCGAAAAATATTGTAGTTGTCAGTGCCGGAACATGCGTCGAACAGGGGAGTCTCGAAGAGCTTTTGACGAAGAAGGGAGAGTTTTACACGCTCTGGGAACGGCAGAAATTTGTGTAATTGACTGCGGCTTACTTCTATTTGATCTATCATTCCCCGTGCATGCCGAATTACACCCTGACGCATCTTCAGGAGCTTGAAGCGGAGAGCATCTTCATTTTCCGCGAAGTCGTTGCAGAGTGCCAAAACCCCGTGATGCTCTATTCCCTCGGCAAGGATTCCACCGTGCTTTTGCATCTTGCCCGCAAAGCATTTGCGCCGGGTCCGATTCCTTTTCCGCTGCTCCATGTCGACACCACGTTCAAATTCAAAGACATGATCGCATTTCGCGAGGAGTATGTCCGCAAGGAACTTGGAATCAATGTTCTCGTCTACACGAACGAAGAGGGAGTAAAGAAAGGAATTAATCCGTTCGATCATGGCAGTAAAACCTACACGGACGTCATGAAGACGGATGCACTCAAGCAGGCACTGACGAAGTACGGGTTCGATGCGGCATTCGGAGGTGCACGCCGAGACGAAGAATCATCACGCGCGAAGGAGAGAGTGTTTTCGTTCCGGGATCGGAACCATCGGTGGGATCCTAAGAACCAGCGACCAGAGTTGTGGCACCTCTACAACACGCGCAAGAATCAGGGCGAAAGCATTCGCATCTTCCCGCTCTCCAATTGGACCGAGCTTGATGTGTGGGAATACATCCACCAAGAAAAACTGCCGATCGTTCCGCTCTACTTTGCCCTAGAACGTCCCATTATTGAGCGGAACGGCGCGCTCATCATGGTGGATGATGATCGTCTTCCGCTCGAGCCGGGGGAGAAACCACAGATGCGCATGGTGCGCTTCCGCACACTTGGCTGCTATCCGCTGACGGGGGCAGTGGAATCGACCGCACGCTCCGTGCCGGAAATTGTGGCCGAGCTTCGCGCATCGGAGTTTTCCGAACGTCAGGGGAGAGTCATCGACCGCGATCAGCCTTCTTCCATGGAAGCAAAGAAGCGCGAAGGATATTTTTAAATCTCTATGAAAAATATTTTTAAGAAACCAAGCGGCAGCCTCGAATCCTCTCTCGTACAGGAGGAGCAAAAGGAGCTCATGCGCCTCTTTACTTGCGGCACGGTGGATGATGGTAAAAGCACGCTCATCGGACGACTTTTGTACGATGCAAAAGTTCTCCCTGCGGATGTGATTGCCGCGGTGGAACGAGACTCGAAACGGTATGGTACGACCGGCGGATCGTTCGATCCGGCATTACTCCTCGACGGACTGCAGGCGGAGCGCGAACAGGGGATTACGATCGATGTCGCGTACCGTTACTTCCAAACATCCAAGCGCACGTTCATCGTTGCGGATACTCCCGGCCATGAACAGTACACCCGCAATATGGCAACGGGTGCTTCCACGGCGGATCTTGCGATTATTCTTGTCGATGCGACTCATGGCGTGCGAGAGCAAACTCGGCGGCACGCATTCATTGCGTCGCTCCTTGGCATCCAACATGTCATTGTTGCGGTGAACAAAATGGACCTCATGGATTTTCGTGAGGAAGTCTACGAACAAATAAAACAGGACTTCACCGCGTTCGCCTCCCGCCTCGAAGTTCGCGATCTCCACATTATTCCACTCTCTGCGCTCAAAGGTGATAACGTCGTAGTGCCAAGCTCTGCGATGCCTTGGTATCGCGGTGCGACGCTTCTCCATACGCTCGAAACGGTACACGTTGCCTCCGATCGCAATATGATTGATTTTCGTTTCCCAGTGCAATACGTGGTTCGTCCGAATGCGCACTACCGCGGCTATGCAGGGACGATGGCCTCTGGAGTTCTGCGCAAGGGGGACGAAGTTCTCATCCTCCCATCGCATAAGCGCAGCCACATTCGCTCCATCGATACGTTCGATGGACCCGTGGAAGAAGCATTTGCGCCGATGGCTGCGACACTCTGTTTAGATGATGAACGCGATATCAGTCGCGGCGATATGCTGGTTGCGCCCAAGAACGTTCCGCGACTCTCTGCATCATTCGAAGCGATGGTTGTTTGGATGGGGGAAGAACCGCTCACAACGGACAATGAATATCTCTTTCAGCATGCTACATCGCTTGTCCCCGGATCGATCGATGCCGTGCGCTATACGATGGATGTCAACACGCTGCGACGGCAGGATGCGGAACATTTGCAGATGAACGATGTGGGCAGATGCGCTGTTTCGCTGAGGAAAGAAATAGCGTTCGACAGTTATAAGCGAAACCGAGTGACGGGTGCGTTCATCATCATTGATCGCTTGAACAATGCGACGGTCGGTGCCGGTATGATTCTCGATCGCCGCGTGGAGGAAGATGATAATGAGGAAGAACACAGCAATGTGAAGGAGGATGCGGATCACGCACTCCGGGCCACGCTCAAAACAATTATCTCATCCGACAGTCTTTCGGAAGAAGAAAAGCTCGATCGCATCATGCGTATGCTCCGTACGAGCGGTTCTTGATTCGTTTTTGTCCTACGCACGCCATGACGACAGATCGCGTCCAATCAACTTCTCCAGTTTTTTAATATCTTCTTGGTAGAGTGCAATGAGTTTTTTCTTTCGTTCCGGCGGAAGCGGCTCCGCTGCCGTATTTGTGTTGTAGCGCTCGGAAATATCCGGCTCGAATGTTGGATCTACTCCAAGGAATGTAAAGATCGTTCGGAGCACATTGTTTGGATTATCGACAAAATCCTCGTAGAGGAGCACGAGTATTTGTTCCTTCGGAAATATTTTGTAGTAGCGCTCAAGTTGTTCCCCGTAGAAACCGCGGTGCTTATAGCTGCGTTCGGGATCGATGTCTTCTTCGTCGATGCATTGTTCAAATGAAGCACGAAATTCCCGACCCTGTCGCCTCCGCATAAGGAAGTGCGAATAAGCGCGCTCCGTTGGATTCCGTAGAATAGCAATGAGTTTGGCATGGGGGATGAGTGCATGGATATTTGTTGGCGCCGCGGGGACGGCAAGATAGGCGGGAGAGGTTTCGCCGATCGCTTTCTCGTTCTTTACCTCTGCGAACTCTTGTTCGTACTGCTCTTGTGTGCGGATGGAATCACCCAAAAAACACGTTGCAGAATCCTGTGCAAAGAAATTTGTCTCCTTTCTTTTACACACAAAAATGTCCGGATGCTGTCCGAGGTAATGGTGAATTGAGGTCGTGCCGGCCTTCGTGGCGCCGATAATGAGAAAGTTTGGCAATGGCATGATCGCAGCGAGCTTTTCGGAGGATGGAAGGGTACCATTGCTCCCGAACGTGTGAAAGTATCTTGACCAAGTAGGCTCAATTCTCAATAATCTCACTGTTCCATCATGAAGCGATTCATATCCTCCTTCCGGCGGTCCCGGTGCTCCCATTGGTGTGGCCAGATGCTTCCTTTCGTACTCTTCCTTATCATTGCCCAATTTGTGCTGGTGACAGCCATCGATGGCGAGGGAGATTTCCACGTACCGCGCCATGTACTGCGCATCCCGAATGTATCTGCCGTCGCTATTCCCGCACTCCACGCGGATGAGTGGCAAGAGCCCTACAAAATCGTGCCGATCGATTTTGATAACGATGGCGATACCGAACAGCTTGTTGGTTTTAAAAAGCTTATTCGTGTGATCGATTTTCGCGCGAATCCTCCAAAAATCCTCGCACGAGATTACATTAATCCGGTCGATGATCAGACTGTCTACAATCAGGACTCAGGCGATTTGGATGGCGATGGCTTCCCCGATATTGTTGCCGCTTCTGGCAAAGATTTCGTTGCGGTGATTTTGAATGACCAGGGGAAAGGTTTTCGCGATAGGAAAGATTATTTCGCCGGTGGCGAAACCCGTGGGACAAAACTTGCCGATGTGGACAGTGATGGCAATTTGGATCTTCTCTACACCACTCAGGATGATGGATATCTCAATGTCCGTCTGGGAAACGGGGATGGAACATTCCGTGAAAGTGCAATGTACGATGCAAGCCCCAAGCCCTATTCCATTGCTCCCAAGGACATTGATCTGGATGGCGACATCGATGTTGTGATTCCGAACGAATCAACGAATTCCATCACGCTTCTCTTTAATCGCGGCGATGGAACGTTCGAGGAGAAAGTCCAAATGGAAACAACGGGACAGAGGGCGAATCATGTTGCAATCGATGATTTTAACAACGACACGTTGCCAGATCTCCTCGTTGCGAATTGGCACAACCCGAATAATCATGATTTAGAAACACAGAATAAAAATTCCATTTCACTCTTCTTTAATATCGGCAGCGGAATGTTCGGAGCGCCTGTTGCGCTGGATGGGTTGAGGGGTTCCTGTTGGATCAAAACTGCAGATCTCGACAATGATGGGGATGCAGACTTTGTTGTTTCGAATTGGCTTTCCGATGCCACGAGCGTGTACCTCAATGACGGCAATGGACGTTTCGATATTCAGCCGTACTACACGGGTGCAGGCAATTACGGTCTGCTGCTTAGTGATTTTAATGGCGATGGACTCAAAGATATTCTGACTACGAACATAATGGAAGAAACATTCTCTCTTCTCCTTTCGGGCGAAGATGGCGTATTCGACGAACATCGAAAATTCTATCCGGCGTGGCAATGAAAGGCATCCATCAATAGCCGATGGATTGGTTGTCGCCTGTGCATGACTCCGTTACGCTAGCGTCCGATGCGTCAAGAAATCAAAATTGGCAACCGCACATTGGGTGATCACCACCCGCTCTTCATCATGGCGGAGTGCGGAGTCACGTGTAATTACGACCTTGATCTCACGAAGCAGCTCATCGATGTGGTCGCGGAGAGCGGTGCAGACGGAATCAAGTTCATCTTCTGGTTTCCGGATGAAATCATGAGCGATAAGGGAATCGATTACACGTACGAGACAACGAGTGGCACAAAAACAGAGAACATGTACACAATGCTCTCTAAGCTCAAATTTTCCTTCGATCAATGGAAGCAGGTAAAGGCATATGCAGATGAAAAGAACGTCGTGTTTTTCTCCACCGTCAATTCCCCTACCGGAATTTCGTGGGCGGAAGAACTAGCACTTGATGCTTTTAAACTGAGTTCGTGGGATTTTAATTACATCCCGCTCTGGCGCGAGATCGCGAAGAAAGGCAAACCTATGATCATCGATACGGGTCCTGTGAATGCCGTAGAGGTGCAGAAGGTGCTCGATATCATGCAAGAGGAGGGGAATGATCAGAGCCTTCTTGTGCATTGCTACCATACGAAGCTCTCTGAAGAGATCAACATGCGGAGTATTCCCTACATGCGCAAGACGTTTGATTCGCTCGTTGGATTTTCTGCGGTCGATTACCATGATGAAATGGATATTGTCGGCGTATCGCTTGGATCCTGTTTCCTCGAGAAGCGCCTCACAATCCGCCGCGATCTCCCCGGTCACCATCATGCGATCAGCAAAGAGCCCGATGAGTTTAAGCGTTACGTAGAGATGATTCGTTCGGTGAGTGCCTCCCTTGGTACGGAGGATCTGCGTCCGAGCCATGCAGATCTCTTGGAGCGGAAGAAGTGGTTCCGCAGACTCGTTGCAAATCGCGAGCTCAAAGCAGGGACGGTGCTCACAGCAGACGATCTTGAAGGTAAGCGGCCTGAGGAAGGAGGCATTTCCCCCGAACACCTTGAAAATTTTCTTGGAAAGACGCTGAAGAGGGATCTACGAGAGAATGAGCCGATCACTATGACTGATGTTTGATGGCGTAGAATGCGCTTCATGTGCGCTCATTCAGAATAGATCGAGGACTCTCGGCACGGCGGTCTCCATTTGCTATGATAATACTCGCCTGTGCATAAACCTCTCGCCATTATTCCAGCCCGCGGTGGCTCCAAACGTTTTCCGCGAAAAAATGTAGCGCTCCTTCACGGGAAGCCGCTCCTCGCCTACGCCGTAGAGGCGGCGAAAGAGAGTGGTGTATTCGATGCGGTGTGTGTTTCCTCGGATGATGATGAAATTCTCTCCATCGCCAAAGAATATGGCGCGGATCTTGCACTCAAGCGCCCTGCAAAGTTTGCAACGGATACTGCGCGGCTTATTCATGTATGCAAGTACCTGCTCGAAAGCCTGACGCACGAGAAGAGGGATTATCCCGTGTTTGGCCTCATTCTTCCCACGAACCCCATGCGGACAGCAGAGGATGTGCGCGGCGCATGGAAACTCTTTTGCGAAGAAGATTGCAGTGGCGTGATCAGCGTCGTCCCGTTTATCCATCCTCCACAGCAGGCGCTCCGTATTAAAAACCGATTCATCGAACCTGCGTTTGGCATGGAGTACATGGTGCCAGCGCAACAACTCGAAAAACTCTACATCGAAGACGGTTCTATCACTTTCATTAAGACCGGTGTTTTCCTCGAACGCGGCGAGCTCTATGGCCCCGGCATGGTCCCGTACATCCTGCCTCCAGATCGATCCGTGGACATCGATATCCCCTTCGATCTCGAGTGGGCGGAGTTTTTGATGGGGCGAGACAAGCGGTGATATTCCTTCTCCTTAAGAGGATTCTTTTTCTCCTCGTGGCGTGGACGGATTATATTTTGCTTTCCAGGCTGCAAAAGTCTCCTCACCGCCGCAATGTTGTTCGATACCGGGGAGCGCAATGTACGCGGTGTACCAATCTTGCCAGTGATAGTCATTACTTTTTGCGGCAGCTTCTACGCGGCGCCCAAGTGCATTCCGGAGAAATCGCTGCCCCCAAGTGCCTTCCACATCCTGTAGCGTTTCCACTAATGCCATCAAACTCCGGAGTATCTCTTTGGGATCGCCGATAGCGTTATCCAGTTGTACTCCGCAGAATCGGATTTGTGACTGTGCTTCACCTGCGGCATCGAGACCTTCTCGTGCCCGTTCCGCGCTTGTGACTAAGTCAGAAAGTGATTGATAGAGCTTTCTTTCCTCCGGTGTCATACCTAGTGCATGGTTGTCTCGTGGAATAAAACTGAGAGTGTAATACGCAGCGGAAAGTGCCCGGCATGATTCTGGCTCTCGCGTACCGTATTCGAGGCCGTGCATATCTTCTGTTAGTATTGTTTCTGCTTCACTCAAGGAAGCGCCTCCAATCCTTCGCAGAGTATCTGCGAGTTTCGTGCCAATTGTGAGCCGATCTATACCGGTGACTTTTTCCCGCGCCTTGCGGAGTATGTTCACATACAGATCGCGATCAGTTCCTTGCGCAAGAGTCATCCAGTGCTGTGTCTCCGTGAGGAGGGCAATATGCTCTACAAGCGCAGTAGCAATATATTCATCAACAAGATTTGCACTATCAGGCATTGCTGCAAGATTCGCAAAATTTGTGCGCACATCACCGCCACGTACGCATGCAGTGAGGATAGAAGAGGCAAGAGCTTGGGCTTGGATAGTCTCACTCGAAGCTTCGCGATGTGATACATCTGCAGTCTGTGGGTGCGATGGTTCATTTTCAGGGCGGTCTGCTGTCATATTCCTATAATTCCACAATATTTGATACTTGTCAAATATAAAGAAGAACGGTACTCTTTCTTCTGCTTTATGGATTTTAGAAATCTCACCATTCTCTTAACCGGCGGCACGGGATCATTTGGCAAGGCGTTTACACGGTATCTTCTTCGCAATAATCCGCCGAGGAAGCTCATTATCTTCAGTCGCGACGAGTTGAAGCAGCACGAGATGCGGCAAGAGTTTGGCGAGGCGGATCCCATGCGTTACTTCATCGGTGACGTGCGTGATCGTGAGCGGCTTCGCCGCGCAATGACAGGAGTGGATATCGTGGTGCATGCCGCTGCGCTTAAACATGTTCCTGCTTGCGAATACAATCCGTTCGAGGCGGTTCAGACCAACATCATCGGTGCAGAGAATATCATCAACGCTGCGATTGATTCCGGCGTGAAGAAAGTTGTGGCGCTCAGCACCGACAAGGCGGTGAATCCGGTGAATTTGTACGGCGCGACAAAACTTGTTGCAGAAAAGATTTTCATTCAAGGGAATGCCTATGCCGGTACGGATGGCACTCGCATTTCGTGCGTGCGCTATGGCAATGTGATCGGAAGCCGCGGGAGCATTGTGCCGCTCTTCCGGAGGCAGAAGGTGACGGGGCGGGTGACGGTGACCGATGCGCGCATGACGCGCTTTTGGATCAGTTTGGAGGGCGGCGTGCAGCTTGTTCTGCGGGCGATGGAGGAGATGCGCGGTGGCGAAATCTTCATCCCAAAAATTCCAAGCATGAAGATTGTGGATCTTGCGGAGGCGGTTGCGCCGGGATGCAATATCGATTTTGTCGGCATTCGTCCGGGAGAAAAGCTACACGAAGTATTGGTATCGCGCGATGAATCGCGCCATGCGCTGGATGTCGGTCCTGTGTACATCATCGAGCCGGAAACAATCACTTGGCCATACGCCCCATGGAAGGGGACGCCACTTGCGGATGGGTTCCGGTATTCGAGTGACGAAAACAAAGAATGGCTTTCGGTAGCGGATCTTGCGGCGATGATCAAAGATGACGAAATCCCTCACCATGGAACGCCCAAGCACGCTCCATCGGCATAGCGCGAGAATCGATGGCGAACGAGTGTACTTAAGAACGCTCACTCCGGATGATGCGAGCGAAGAGTATGCCGCATGGCTCAACGATCCAACGGTGAACCAATATTTGGAAACACGATCGATCACTCTTCCAAAGCTTCGCGAGTACATCGAAGAGAAGGATAAAAGCGATGACGCCATTTTCTTTGGTATTTTTTGGAAAGAAAATAATAAGCACGTTGGTAACGTGAAGCTGGAGCCTGTGAATTTTGCGCAAGGCGTCGCAACGATGGGGATTTTGATCGGTGATAAGAATTATTGGGGAAAAGGCGTAGGAACGGAGGCCACAAACCTCATTACGAATTATGCACTCGCAACGCTCAGAATCGCGGAAGTGAATTTAGGAGTTATGGCGACGAACGTTGCGGCCATTCGCGTCTACGAAAAATGCGGATACGTCATCGATTCCATCGAGGAAAAAAGCATCAATCACGATGGTCTTCTGTATGATAGGGTGTGGATGAAAAAGACAGCGCCTACCTCCGTTCGTTCATGAATGCTCCACATTTTATTACGCCGAAAGTCGGTTCCTCTGCCACTCGAGTGGTGAGTGATCCCAAAAATCTTCGCCGTTGCACCAAGTGCGTCATGCCGGAAACGCAGGATGCGATCGAGTACGATACGGAGGGTGTGTGTATCACGTGCAGGAGCATTGCTGCGAAAAAGGAGAAAATTGATTGGAAAAAAAAGGAGGAAGCATTCATTCAAATCCTCGATCAGTTCCGCGGGAAATACGATTATGACTGTTTGGTGCCGTTTAGCGGCGGCAAGGATTCCACGTACACGCTCTATGCACTCATGAAGACATACGGCCTCCGTCCGCTGGTCGTCAGCTTCGATCATCACCTCATGCGCCCGAAACTCCTCGAATACCGCGAGAGGACTTTGAAGCGCATGGGAGCGGATTTCCTCGCCTTTAAGCCGGATTGGCAGCTCGTGAAGAAGCTCATGCGGATCGGCCTTGAGCGCAAGGGCGATATCCTCTGGTACCAACATAACGGCATCTTTGCGTGGCCGATGCAGATTGCGATCAAGCTCAATGTGCCACTCATTATTTGGGGAGAACCGACGGGCGAATACAACGCCGGTTACTACAGTTACGAAGAAGTTGCGGAAGGAGAGGAAGAAGAAGTCGATGAGAGCAGGTTTAATCGCTTTGCCAATATCGGCATCCGAGCCGAGGACATGCTTGGCATGGTGAACGAGCATCCAAAATTTAAGGATCACCCCATCACGATGCAGGACATGGCGCCGTATGTGTATCCAAAGAAGAAAAATCTTAAAGCGATTGGCTGTCGCTCCATCTGCCTTGGTTCCTATGTTCCATGGGATGTGAAGAGTAATTTCGCGCTCATCCGCGACGAGCTTGGATGGAATGGCGACGAGGTGGAAGGCGTGCCGCCGGAGTACTGCTACGAGAAAATCGAAGACATGATGCAAGGCGTGCAGGATTACCTTAAATTCATCAAGCGCGGCTATGGCCGCATGTCGCATCTTGCTTCGATTGATATTCGGAATGGACGGCTCACCCGCGAGCAGGGAATTAAAATGATCGAAGAGTGGGAAGGCCAGCGCCCAGCGAGTTTGGACGTACTTTTGGAGTGGCTCGAAATCTCCGAAGAGGAATTCTACGCAATCACCTGCCGCCATGCCGTGAGTCCTTGGAAACATGATCCGGCGACAACAAAACGCGGGAAGAAGCTTTGGGATCAAGATGCGTGGATTGTCGGGTAGAATGATCCCATGATCGCGATCGTTGATTACGGCATAGGGAATCTCCGCTCCATTGCGAAGGGGTTCGAGGAAGTGGGAGGAGATGTCATCGTGACAAATGATCATGAGGCGATTCGCAATGCCGATCGCATTGTGTTGCCGGGCGTCGGAGCGTTCGGTGACGGGATGAAGAACATACGAGAGCGAGGTCTGGATGTCCTCCTCACCGAAGAAGTGAGGCAAAAAGGGAAGCCGTTCCTCGGCGTGTGTCTTGGCATGCAACTCATCTGTACAACGAGCGAGGAATTCGGAGATCACAAAGGCCTTGGATGGATCGATGCCGATGTGAAGAAATTCTCATTCACAGATCCAATGCTCCGTATCCCACACGTGGGGTGGAACACAGTTCGATTCCAGTGTGCGCATCCTCTTCGGGAAGATATCAAAGACGAAGCAGATTTCTATTTTGTTCATAGCTACTATGTTGCTCCAAAGAATCAGGATTCGGTGATGGGGTTGACGGAGTATGGCGGAGATTTTGTATCGGCTCTTGCGTTCGAAAACATCGTTGCAACTCAATTCCATCCCGAAAAGAGCCAGAAGGATGGACTGAAGATGCTGAAAAATTTTCTCACATGGAATCCTCATGCTTAAAAAGCGCATCATTCCATCGCTCCTCCTGAAGAACGGCCGCATGGTGAAGACCGTTCATTTTACAGGGGAGAGGGATACGGGCTATCCAGTCACTGCCGCGAGCGTCTACGACGGGCAGCGTGTCGATGAACTCATCATCTTGGATATCGAAGCGAGCGGAGAAGACCGTGGAACACTCCTTAAAATCATCGGAGACATGTCCGAGGAATGCTTCATGCCGCTCTGTGTCGGCGGAGGCATTCGATCAGTCGAAGATATCCGCACTCTTCTGAAGAGAGGTGCCGATAAAGTCGCGATCAATACTGCTGCGGTGGAGACGCCGCACTTGATCGAAGATGCTGCTGCAAAATTTGGGAGTTCCACGATCGTTGGCTCCATCGATGTAAAGAAGAATGCTCTTGGAACGTACGAAGTGTTCATTCGTGGCGGATCTATAGCGACAGGCCTTGATCCTGTGGCATGGTCGAAGGAGCTCGAGCGTCGCGGCGCCGGGGAAATCTTCCTCACGTCCATTGATCGCGACGGCACAATGGAAGGCATGGATATTCCGCTGATTCAAAATGTTGTAAAAGTGGTGTCGATTCCGGTGATTGCTTCGGGAGGGGTGGGAACGCTTGCGCATCTCCATGAGTGTCTTACGGATGGCGGTGCTGCTGCGGTTTCCGCCGCGAGCATCTTCCATTTTACGGATCAGAGCCCTATCAAAGCGCGTAAGTATCTGGTTGATCATGGGGTGAATGTACGGCGGTAGAGCTGGCGTTAGGGTTTGGGCTAGGATCAAGGATGAGCCCCAGCCCTAACCCAAGCCTCATCATCCTGTACACTTACTCTCCAATGGAACGCGTGCTCATCTCCGGCTTCGGCTCAATCGGTCAGCGACACCTGAAAAATTTGCATGCACTTGGAGTACAACATCTTGCGTTTGCGGATCCGAAACCTGATTCTGCTGTTCTCAAAGAATTTTCCGATGTGGAGGTGTTCTCCTCTTTGGAAGAGGCATTGGAGAAGTTTCAGCCGAACGTCGTTGTGGTTTCGACTCCAACAAAACTTCATATTTCACAGGCAATTCTTGCGGCGAAGAGCGGCGCCCATCTCTTCATCGAAAAACCGCTTTCACATTCGCTCGAGCAGCTTGATGAACTCCGGGAGATTGTGAAAGAAAAAAAACTGACGACGATGGTGGCATGCAATATGCGCTTTCATGCTGGACCAAAAAAAGTAAAAGAACTTATCGATGCCGGTACAATCGGCGCTCTCCTCTCGATCCATGTTCATGCCGGGTCCTATCTCCCTCGCTGGCGCAGGAAAACACCTTACAAAGAAAGTTACAGTGCGGATCCGGAGCAAGGGGGCGTGCTCCTCGATTGCATTCACGAGATCGATCTTGCACTCTTTTACGGCGGATCCGCCGCACTCGATCATGCGACAGTGATTCCTGCAACGAGCATCGGGCTCACCGTCGATGGCGAAGCAGATCTTTTGCTCCACTATACAAATGGCGCAGTCGGTACGCTTTTTTTAAGCTTCATCCAACCAACCTGGCGTCGAGGATGCAGGATCGTGGGAAGCAAAGGGACAATAGAATGGGAACTCCGGAGCCCCCCGGGTATTCCACACGAGAAAGATGATGATCCAAGTGTCCGGCTCTACGGGGAAGATGGAATCCTGAAGGAATCATTTGCCGGAGAATCGGACCGGGATCAGCCATACAAGGATGAGATGGAGCACTTTCTTTCCGCTATTGAGCGCGGGAAGCCCTCTGTTGCACCACTCGAAGATGGTATCGCTTCGCTCAAAATCGCACTGGAAGCGCGCCAAGGGTAAAGCTCTCGGGTATGATTCATCTTATGAAGGGCCAAAACCTCTACGACAAGGCAAAGAAACTTATCCCCACGGGGACGCAGCTCCTGAGTAAAAGGCCGGAGCGTTTTTTGCCGAGCGGGTGGCCATCGTACTACGATCATGCGAAGGGCGTGGAGGTGTGGGATTTAGATGGTAACAAGTACATCGATATGAGCATCAGTGCGGTGGGGTCCTGCATTCTTGGCGTCGCGGATAGCGATGTCGATGCTGCGGCTATCGATGCAATTAAGCGAGGATCCATGAGCACGCTCAATGCGCCCGAAGAAGTGGAACTTGCGGAACTCTTGATCGAGCTCCACCCATGGGCGGAGATGGTGCGCTACACAAGGACGGGAGGCGAAGCGATGGCTGTTGCCATCCGTATAGCCCGTGCTGCTTCCGGCAAAGATGTTGTTGCATTCTGCGGATATCACGGATGGCACGATTGGTACATCGCGGCGCAACTTGGATCGCAGGATGCGCTTGCGGGGCATCTCCGAGCGGGGCTTGATCCCGCTGGTGTGCCACAGGTACTCGCAGGGACAGCGCTTCCCTTCCACTACAATCAGATAGAAGAATTGGAAGCGATTGTTGCGGAGAAGGGGAAGGCACTAGGAGCGATTGTCATGGAGCCGATCCGCGGGCAGGAACCGAAGGATAATTTTCTTCAGAAAGTTCGTTCGATTGCGGACAAGCTCGGCATTCCGCTTATCGTTGACGAGATTTCTGCAGGATTCCGCCTGACTTGCGGCGGCGCTCATCTCCTCTACGATCTCAAGCCCGATATCGCAGTACTGGGGAAAGGAATGAGCAACGGTTATCCGATGGCGGCGATTATCGGCAAGCGGGATGTGATGATGGCGGCCGAGAAATCATTTATCAGCTCCACCTATTGGTCGGAAAGGGTTGGTCCCGCGGCAGCGATCGCAACGATCAAAAAGCATCGGAAGCATGCAGTGCATGAACATCTCATCCACATGGGAACGCTCGTGCAAGATGGATGGAAGAAAGCGGCGGAGAGTGCCGGCCTTTCGCTTGATGTTTCCGGCATGAAGCCAATGTCACATTTTGCGATGAAGTGCGATTCTCCTCAAGCTGCGCATACGTACTTTACGCAAGCAATGCTTGAGCGGGGGTTCCTCGCGAGTCCGGATTTCTACGCAACATTCGCCCATACCGAGAAACATGTGGAGCAGTACCTTGTTTCCTGCACCGAAGTCTTTGCAGAAATTGTGAAAGCCCTAAAAGAAGGCACACTCCAAACAATGATTCCCGGAGAAGCCGCGCGAGCGGGGTTCAAGCGATATGCCTAAATACGTCATGCTGAGCGCAGTGAGTGTCGCCGAAGGTGGCACGAACGAAGTCGAAGCACTTCGCTTTTACATCACTATTAGCATTAATGTGACGTGCTTTGTGCATGAAGCGCAGCTCTTATTCCTTGACTCTTCCAGTTCCATCAAAAATACTCTCCATGTCCTATGGAATACTGTAAACGGTGCTGCTATCCGGCTAATGCTCGTCCTTCGATCATTTTTGATGAGGAGGGAGTCTGCAGCGGCTGCCGCGTGACTGAAAGCAGGCACGAGATCGATTGGGAGAAAAAGGAAAAGAAGCTCAAAGAAATTCTCACCGAGTACCGCGAGAAGGCGCGGAAGAACGGCAGTCCCTACGATTGCATCGTCCCCGTGAGCGGCGGCAAGGATAGTCTTTTTCAGGTGTATTACCTCACGCAAGTCATCGGCTTCCGCCCACTCCTCGTTGCCTATAATCACGCGTTTAATACAAAGCGCGGCATCCGCAACCTCACGAACCTCGTGTACCAATTCGGTTGCAACTTGGTGCGATTTTCTTCGAGTCCAGAGGCTGCAAAGAGGATTTCACGATTCATGCTGAAAAAAGTCGGCGATGTCACATGGCACTACCATGCCGGCATTATGACTTTTCCGATCAAAGCGGCGGTGATGTATAAAATTCCTCTCATCCTCTGGGGTGAGCACGGGTTTTCGGATCTTGTCGGCATGTATGACCAAGAGGATATGATTGAGTTCAGCAAAAAAGTGCGACAAGAACACAGCATGCGCGGGTTCGAGCCGGAGGAGATCCTCCACGATCCCGAAAACAAAGATGTCACGGCAGAGCACTTGGAGCCGTTTGTGTATCCATCCGAAGAAGACATCGAGCGCGTTGGGGTCCGCGGCATCTACCTTGGGAACTTCATCCACTGGGATGCGCGGAAGCAAACGAAGCTGATGATCGAAAAGTATAACTTCGAAACTGCAATCGAGCGCGAGCGTACGCATCACCTCCACGATAAGTTGGATGATATCCATGCGAACGGTCTCCATGATTACCTCAAGTACCTCAAATTTGGCTACGGCCGTGCGACCGATGATGCAAGCCACGATATTCGTCACGGCCTGATGACGCGCGAAGAGGGGATCGAGATGGTGAAGAAGCACGATCACGTGCGTCCATTTGATATGGATCTATGGCTAAACTTTGTGGGGATGAAGGAGGAAGAGCTTCTTGCGCTCATCGATCCACTTCGAGATCCGAAGATTTGGGAGAAGGATGCAAAAGGCGAGTGGCGTGTGAAGGATTCCATCGCAAATCACGCGTCAGATCCGGGAGTCAACGAAGCCCGCGGCGAGCTCTTAGAGGATCGCGAAATTCTCCGTTCCCATAATCAACCAAGCTACTCGCGGGATGATCATATTCTGGAAGATAAGGAATATATTTGGCTTTGATGGGAGTAGAGGAGTGAGATGAAGTTTTGTGTTATGAATTTTGTCTCACGCTGAGCCCTTCACCCAGGTCATACTGAGCCTCTCGACGCGGCTCGAGGTAAACGAAGTCGAAGCACGTCGAGAGTGGAAACAATATCTCGGCTTGCGACGTGCTTCGACTTCGTTTCGCGCCCTCTTGGGCGCTTCACTCCGCTCAGCATGACGTGTTTTGTGAGTTATTAAATAGTCTCGCGAACCGCACCGCGCCCTCAAGCGCGGATAATTTCTGCTATTCTCCATTCATGATCGCGGTCGTTGATTACGGCTCCGGGAACCTGCAGTCCGTGTTAAACGCGTGCGAAGCGGTGGGTTCGGAGGCGGTGCGGACGGATAAGGCGGAGGACATCCGGAAGGCAGATGGCATCATCCTCCCCGGCGTCGGTGCCTTTGGCGATGGCATGCGAAATCTGCGTGAAAAAGGGCTCATCGATGTTCTCACAGAGGAAGTGATGGGGAAGAAAAAACCCTATCTAGGCATTTGCCTTGGTCTCCAGTTTCTTGCGGAGCGGGGATTAGAGCATGGTGAGCATGAGGGGTTTGGGTGGATCAAGGGAACGGTGGAGCTTATGAAGCCAAAGGGGAACGGCTTCAAAGTGCCGCACATGGGGTGGAACAGCATGAAGATTCATAAATCTTCTCCAATCTTCAACGGTCTCCAAGAATCCCCCGTCTTCTATTTTGTCCATAGTTATCACTTTGTTCCGGATGCATCGGAGAGCGAGGTCATCATTGGAACTGCGGAGTATGGAATGGAAGTGACCGCCGCCGTTCAAAAGGGAAATCTCTTCGGCGTGCAGTTTCATCCGGAAAAAAGCCAAGCCGCTGGACTTATGATCCTCAAGAACTTTTTCGTACTCGTGCAATCTCATGCTTAAGAAGCGCCTCATAGCATCGCTCCTCTGGCGCAGCGGCCAGCTGATCCAGAGTAAAAATTTTCGTCACACCAATGCTGTGGGAAATGCGTACACAGCAGTAGATTTTTTTAATACCTGGGCGATCGATGAAATTGTGCTTCTCGATGTTACGCGCGAAAAAACAGAAGAAGACCGCGAGCGATTTCACCGAGATCTCCGGGAACTTTCTAAACGTTGTTTTGTTCCGCTTGCTGTAGGAGGCTGGCTTTCTACTATTGATGAAATGAGACAACTTCTTACAGAAGGAGCAGATAAAATTGTTTTAAATACAGAAGCATATCGAGATGGGGAGATTATTGAGAAAGGGGCAAAGCGTTTTGGGAAACAATGCATTGTTATTTCGATTGACGCTCGAAAGGCGAATGGGAGATATGAAGTTGTTATCGATAGAGGACAGGAATTTACAGATACATCACCTGTGGAATGGGCAAAAACGGCGGAAAAGCTGGGAGCAGGAGAGATCCTCCTCCGTTCCATCGATCACGACGGCACTAAGCAGGGGTACGACCTCGAGCTCGTCGCTTCCGTTAGCGCTGCAGTCAGCATTCCCGTGATTGCTGCAGGGGGAGCCGGAGAGTGGGAACACTTTCAGCAGGGCATCGAAGCCGGAGCGCTTGCTGTTGCCGCAGGGAACCTGTTCCAACATGCAGAGCAAAGCACGAAGAAGGTGAAGAACGCGCTCTTCGAGCACGGCATCGATGTGAGGCGTCCAGAGTTCTACGATATCGGCACGCCGCGAAAAATTATCTACCGTGTTGATTCATGATTCCTACTCTCGTCATCCGCGCGGATGCTTCTGCGCAAATCGGCACCGGCCACATTATGCGTACGCTTGCGATTGCGCAGGGGGTGATGAAGCAAGGGGGAGAGGTAACGTTCGTGACGTGTGAAAATACGAAGAGTCTGGAAGAACGCTTGAAGAAAGAAGGATGTGCCGTACACACCCACACGTTTGAGCGGGGGAGTAGGGAAGATGCAGAGGAGACTGTGAAGGTTGCAAAAGAGACTGGAGCCATGTGGATCGTTGCGGATGGCTATGCATTTGGGAAAGAGTTTCAAGTGGTGATTCACGGCGCAAAGTTTAAACTTCTACTCGTTGACGATTTTGGCAACATCGATGCCTATGATGCCGATATCATCTTGAATCAGAATATTTCTGCAAAGGAAGAATGGTATACACAATCCGCTTCTCGACTCGAGCTTGTCCCGAGCGAAGCGAAGCGAAGTCGAGGGGCTCGAAGAGAACAAACACTTCTTCTTGGTCCCAAGTACGCGCTCATCCGCGAGGAATTTTTGCAACATGATCTAAGCAAGCGAATGATTCCGGAGCGCGCGAAGGAAATTCTGGTGACACTCGGTGGATCCGATCGAGAGAATATGACGTTAAAGATTTTGAAGGCGCTGCTACCGATCAAAGATATTCACGTGACGGCCGTTCTCGGCGGTGCAAATCCTCATCGCGGGGAAATAGAAAAAGAGCTTAAGGAAGCCAAAAATATCACTCTCATCAATAATTCTTCCGATATGTCCTCGCTCATGGCAAAGGCCGATCTTGCAATCTCCGCAACGGGCTCCACCACATGGGAAATTCTCTACATGGGTCTCCCGCTCATTACAGGAGTGATTGCCGATAATCAGGAACCAGCGGCGAAGGTTTTAGGTGAGGAGAAAATTGCAGTGAATGTGGGGTGGTTTAAAAATATTTCTGTTAATGAGCTCACATCCACTATTCAACGTTTGGTTGATTCTAATCAAGAACGTGCTGATTTGAGTGAAGCGGGGAGGGAGTGTGTGGATGGGAGAGGTATAGAGGGGGTTCTAGTATGTTTTAATTAATCACTTTTGTAAGCAGTGTTGTAGAAATACCATTACAACATTCATTACAAGAAGTGCATCCGAAGGCGTCGTAACCTTGGTCGTTGGTTTGGCTGTGCTGTTAGTTGCTCGTTCTGAAGAAATAAAACCCTGAAAGACACGGATAATCGGTTCTGTGAATTGGTTAACAGGAATTATGTTTACTTCTTTTGCCTTTTTAAATAGATCAGCCAATTCTCCTTTTGCGTTTTTTCCTTCCTCTCCAACTAAAATTTGCAAAAATCTCTGAACAATCCTGTGACCTTTCGTAATCACTTCAGGGTAGTTTTGCTCTTGATAGTCTGCGAACATTTGAGCCAAGTCATCACTGACAGTTTTCCATTTTGGATCAGATAAAATAAGAAGTGTTGGTTTGTAAATTTGCTCAACGATTCGAGCATCTTGTTGAGGGACAAGTCCACCACGTGTGATAGTGGCATCTATACAGAATTGTTTGAAAATATGATTAAGGCAGGAAGCTAATTTATCGAATTCTCTAAATGCCATTTCTAGATGTTCATTTCGCTTTACAGCATCTACTTCTCTTGTTGCTTGCCCATAGGCATATCTATCGATGTGATCTTTTGCAAATACAGTAAGCATGCGGAAAATCATTGCTTCGGATTTTCCATTTACAAAAATCTCATGAAAATCTTCCAATGCTGCGTCAATTCTTTCATGCTCATTTCCAATACTTCTTATATTTCGAGAAGGTGGTATATTATGTAAATTCTTGCCAGGACATTCTCTTAGGAAATTTTCATTGAGATGCTCAACTGCATCAAGAATCTTTGAATCGACCCTAATCCACCCTCGATTCACTAATTCTTGAAATGCAATTTTCTTTTCATTTACACTCAAATCAGTCCATTTTCTCAACTTCAATTCGGGTTGGATATCTTTTTCAATATCCGGATTATTTTCGCCATAAAGATGAAATTTCGGCAGTAAACGCATTATCTTTTATTAATCAAATATTTTCCATTCACTACCAAACAATCCACATTATCCCCCAGCATACTCTCTACTGCATCTTCGATCGTGCAGACAATCGGCTCTTCGTGCTCGTTAAAGCTGGTATTAATAAGGCAGAGGCCACCGGTTTTTTTGTGCCACGCGGTAATGACATCATAGTAAAATGGATTATCTTCCCGCGCGATGATCTGCGGGCGGGCGGTGCCATCGACGTGAACAATCGCGGGGGCGTTTGTTTTTAATTCTTCTGTAACATCGTAGCACTCTGTCATCCATTTGGTCGTGACATGCGACGGATTCCACCCGAGGAAGCACTGGGGGGCAAGTTCCATCGTCGTCACCGGTGCAAAGGGCATGAATTCGGTGCGGCGAAGACGGGTATTCAGCCAATCATTTACACTCCTATCTTTCGCATGGTAGAGAACAGTGCGGTTTCCCAGTGCGCGCGGTCCGTATTCCATTCGTCCTTGGAAGAGTCCAACGACAGTATTCTTTTCGATGAGCTCCACGGTTTTCATAACGAGGTCATCGTGCGAAAATGCCGTGAGCGTGACTTTGTCGCCGTACTTCTTCGCTATCTGTTCTACTTCTTCATTCGTGGATGCGGGACCCAAGTACATACTCGTCGGACGCTTGCGGAATTCACCGTGCTGCAGGGATGAGAGAATTGCGGCACCAACCGCAAGGCCCCCATCATTCATCTGTGGGAACACGTAAAGATCCGTGACTCCTTTGAGTGCGCGGATGCGCTGGTTCATCTTCACATTCGCAAAAATGCCGCCGGAACAGGCGATGTTTCCAATCTCGTGTTTCTGTACGTAGTACAAGATGTACTCCGTCACCACATCTTCCAGATGTTTCTGGAGTGCTGCTGCGATCTCTTCGCGGGTGTGGGGTTTCAGGGCGGCTTTCAGCGATTCTTTTTGCTCGTAGAAGAAGGGTTTGAAGTATTCGTGGAGGAGGCCGTAGATCTTTCCATCCTTCACTTCCACCATCTTCTGCATGATGGGGAGGCATGGCTTCGGGTCCCCAAATGCCGCAAGACCCGTTACTTTCCCCTCATGCCGGTGCGGCTTAAAGCCAAGAAGCTCTGTGATCTGCCCATACAAGAAGCCGAGGCCGTCGAAGGTGAAGTTGCAGGAAACCTCTGTGAGGCTATTCCCTTTTCCAACCGAGACAGTGCCGCTCCTGTAATCGCCTGCGGCATCCAGTGTGATGACGAGTGCTTCCTCGAATGGCGATGGATAGTAGGCGGTGGCGGCATGGGAGACGTGATGATCGAAGTACTCGACTCGATCGGAAAGTCCGAGTTCTTCCATTCTTCGATCAAAATCCGCTCTCCGTGCGAGGCTGCGCTCTGCTTCAATCTGAATTCGCTGATCCATAATGTCTTTTGCTTCCTTCCCTGTTGCTTCGATATCGATGCACCGCTGCACGTACGCCTTCAGGTGTTCCTCGGGAAAACCTTTGTGCCAACCGTACGCAACGACATCGATGTCATCCAGTGCGATTCCGGCAAAGAGGAGCGCCGCATCCAGAGCACGCTGCGGAAAACTATCATCTTGTTTTACTCTGCTAAAACGTTCCTCGCCTGCGGCGAAGATGAGCTCGCCGTCCTTCAGGAGGGCGACGTTACTGTCCATGCTGTTACTGATTCCAAGGATGTACATGGGTCATTATGGTCGGAGAGATCGAAGGAGTGAGGAGAAGCCATTATCGGCAAGTTCTTTGTATTTCGCAATGCATCGATCGATCGTTGGTAGGGGATTTTTGAGGCTCTTCGAAGCCAAAGAAACGTCCATCGTCATATCGTGTGGGCGCCGTGCCGTAAGGCCAACATCATCGACCGATGCCGCTCGGATATCATTTGTAGAAAGTTCAAACGTCTCTGCGAGTCGCAAGCCAAACTCATATTTGGAGCACTGATCAACGGAGCCGATGTGGAGAGTCCCCGTCAGCCTCCGTTCGATGATATCCGCGATGGCATCGACAAGATCATTGGCCAGAATGATCGAGAAGCGAACATCTTCAAAGAGCTCCAATTCTTTTCCTACTTGCAAAGAGTTGAGGATCCACCCTGCGAAATCATGCTTTTCCTGCACGTTGAATCCAAACAGATTTGTGCGAATGATTGTCGACATGCACCCGCTTTTTCGTACGCAATCCTCGCCTTCCATTTTTGTTTTTCCGTAGTGATTGACTGGATTCATCAAACTTTCTTCGGTGTAGTGACCTTTCTTACCATCGAACACTTGATCGGTGGAAATATGAATGAGGTGCGCGCCGGACGCATGTGCATACTGCGCGAGTTTTTCCGGAATACGCGCATTCAAATGCATTGCTTTCTCCTTCTCCTTCTCACACGTATCGACGTTGGTGAGTGCGGCTGTGTGGATGATGGCATCGAACGGTTCGCAGGGTTTGCAGAGTACGGCAATATCTTCACGCTCAAGATCCGCTTGAAGAATGGTCCGATTCGAATCCTCCCTCAGTGGGAAGGTATGGGTGATGCCCACGATTTCCCAATCCTTCGGAAGTCCGAGGAGGAGATTCCCCCCAAGGAGACCCGATGCGCCGGTTATCAGGATGCGCTTCATGCGCACAGTATGGCAGGCGAACGAGATTCTATAAAACGATGTCGAAGGAGAATTTCCTCCACGAAATCATCAAAGGAAGCTATGCTTGCGCCGTGGAAATATCCATCAACAAGCGTCGCATTGGCACGGGCCATTCCGCTTACATCATTGCGGAAATGTCCGCGAACCATGGGCATGACAAGGGGAAGGCAAAAGAAATTATCCATGCGATGAAGGAATCCGGCGCCGATGCCATCAAGCTCCAGACCTATACGCCGGACACGATCACGATCAACTGTCGGAATGCGTACTTTGTGGATTGCCTCAAGGGGACGCTGTGGGAGGGGAAGACGTTATACGAACTCTATGGCGAAGCGTACACGCCGTGGGAATGGCAGAGGGAGCTCAAAGATCTTGCAGAGAGCTTGGGTATGGATTGTTTTTCCACTCCGTTTGATGATACGGCAGTGGATTTTTTGGAGGAGATGAATGTTCCTGCATACAAGGTCGCCTCGTTCGAGATCGTGCATTTGCCGCTCATCCGCAAAATTGCAAAGATAGGGAAGCCGATGATCATCTCCACCGGTATGGCAACGCAGGAAGAAATCACCGAGGCGCTGGACGCGGCACGGAGCTGCGGAGCAAAAGATATTGCGCTCCTCAAATGCACGAGTGCGTATCCAGCAAAGATCGAAGACGCGAATCTCCTCACCATTCCGGATATGATGAAGCGATTCGGGGTTCCCGTTGGACTCTCTGATCATACGCCGGGGAGCGCCGTCCCCGTCACGGCGGTCTTGCAGGGTGCGTGCATCATCGAGAAGCATTTTGTGCTTGATCGCGAGAGAGATAAGGGGCCAGATAGTGCGTTCTCCATGGAACCGCAGGAATTTCGTGCAATGGTGGATCAGATCCGCGCGGCGGAGCGTGACCCTGCGTCGGCTACCATCACTCACGAAGCGCTCGGCACCATGCAGTACGGCCCCGCTGGCGGGCAGAAGGGGAGTGTAGTTTTCCGTCCTTCTCTCTTTGTGATTGCGGATATGAAAATGGGAGAAATATTTACTGAGAAAAATGTGAAAATTACCCGTCCGGGATACGGGCTTTTGCCAAAACATCTTCCGGAAGTTTTAGGAAAACATGCTGCAAAAGATATTGCACGCGGCACCCCCGTTTCCGTAGATCTCGTCACCTAATTCCTTCCGCAGGGAGTCCGTCTTCTCTATACTCTCCGTGCTTTGCCATGAAGAAGCTCAATATCATTGTGAACGGGTTCGACGGATTCCACGGACAGGAGACAATCAAGCGTGCCTGTGAGCCTTTTACAATTGGCACGTGCATTTCGATCCAAGGCAGCGAGGAGAATCTTCCAACGGTTCCCTGCGAAAAGTTGATTTGGGAATACCCCCCTCATATGTGGAAGACGGACTGGAATGCCCTCCGCCCTTTGGATGAAGAAATTATCGAGAAGATGGCGCCTCACGAAATGGTGTTTATAGAAATGATGGAGCGCGACGAGAATAAGGGGAGAGCGTTCACCTATCGCGATCGCCGTAGGCGGTACCTCAGACTTTTGCGTTACTGGAATCACATGATCGAAGAATACAAGATTGATGTTTTTCTTTCCTGCACGCTTCCGCACAGGCTCCGAACCTACGTGATCTATGCGATCTGCCGAGTGAAAAAGATTCCTACCATTCTCCTCTTTCATGCGGGACCACTTGCAGATTCATTCATATGTCTTGAACACTGGGAAGATTTTTCTCCAGACTTAGAGAGAATCTATAAGGAACTTCGTGCGAAATATTCCGATGAAGAGGCGCTGAAGATTTCTCTTTCGAAAAAAGCAGAGACGTACTTTCAGCAGCAACTTGTCAAAGATAAAGATCCTCCGCCTCCCTACTACATGTTCGCGAACGAAGATCCACTTGCCCATGCGAGAACAAAAGCGTTGGATGAAGTGAAGGAGAATCCGGTTCTCCTCCTCCAGAAGATTAAATCTTCTATTAAAAACCGACTGAAGCCGGAGCGATACATCGAAAAATTACGGTTTTGGTACAGGAAGCGACGAGCCAAGAAAATGTTTGCGTTCTACGAGAAGAATGTCATCAAGCCTGATCTCTCTGCAAAGTACGTCTATGTGCCGCTCCACCATCAGCCGGAATGTTCAACATGCCCCATGGCGGGAGCCTATTCCGAACAAATGCTCGTCGTGCAAATGCTCCATGCACTCCTTCCACCGGATGTGCTGTTGTACGTAAAAGAACATCCGCATCAGGAGAAATATTTCCCCGATGGTCGTTGCCGTGATCATGATTTCTTTGAGGAGCTCCTTACCATTCCGCGCGTACGATTTATTTCCCGCACATTTAGCACTTACCAGCTCGCTTCCCATGCGGCTGCGGTTGCTACCGGTACGGGCATGGTTGCATTCGAATCCCTCTTCCGCGGAATTCCGATCATCATGTTTGGGCACTGGAGCCAGCAGTACGCCCCGGGTGTATTCCGCGTCCATACGGTCGAAGATTGCAAGCGTGCCATTCATGCCATCTTTAACGAAGGTGCAAAGCCGCGACTACCGGAAGTGCGGCTCTTCTTCAAAGCGCTCGATGCCGTCTCGCTCGATGGCTACCTCGATGAGCGCTTCCGTACAGTCACGAAGGATGAGCAAGAATCCTGTATTCACACATTCTCAAATGCCATCAAAAAGAAACTTATCCAGCATTTTGGAGACACTGCTCAGCATCCGTAAGCCATGTATTGGTCGGTTCCCCGAATCGATTGGACAGGTTGCGAAGCTCGGTGAGGTAGAGCTTTGCGAGTCGTTCTTTGAGTCCTTTTGGCATCGCCGGTCCCGGTGTTTCATTCACCTTCTTCGTTATACTTTCCGGAATATATTCCGGCACACCAAGGAATTTTTGGATGCGCTGCAGGAGTTCTGCGGGAGCATCACGCATCTCCTCGAAGAATCCAATGAATATTTGCTCCTTCGAAAACGCCGATTCCCACACTTCGAGCGTCTTGGAATACTCTCCGCGTACCATGGAACTACGGCTCTCCGCATGACGGATGCAAGAATCAAGATCGATAGTGCCGAGGTTATGCTTCCCATCGCCGCCGCAGTAATCCCAGAGAATATGTGACCACGCGCGATCAACCGGATTCCGGAGGAGGAAGAGAATTTTAAGGTTCGGCATGAGTGCATGGATGTGTTCCACAGTTTCGCGATCAAGCTTTGCATATTCCGGACTTATTTCTCCGCAGATTTGATTCTTATTCGGTGAAAAAAGCGAGGCATACCACGCATCGGTTTTCTTTCGACAGAAAAATTTGAGCATCCAGAGCGGATGCGCATAAAACACTGTGCGCACTGAGGGTTGCACAAACTTCGTGATTCTTCGGAGATTGCTTGCTGGCTCGCGGGAGAGCATGCCTTTTTCGAAGTACTTGAGTTCTTTCCATGGCGGCATCCAGATTTTGGGATGTGTTCGGAGGTTCGCATCCAACCACGAAGTGCCGCCTTTCATTGCTCCAATGCCGAGGAAATCGGGGTAGGGCATGATTGGATTATAGAACACTCTCCTCTATACATTTCCGCAGCATGTACACCGCCGTATCTTCGTCAACTGTATCAATATCAATGACCAGATGTGCGCTCGTTGGTTCCTCGTACGGCCGATCTCCGGAGGATAGCCCTCCTCGTTTCACATAGATCCATTGTGGCTTGCAGATGCCATCAATTTCTTTTCTCACTGTAACAAACGGCGCAATGACAGAGACGATGACGAAGAAGCCGTGCCGCGAAAGAAGATCCGCAAGGCGCGCAACACGGAGATTGTGTTGGCGGCGATCCACTGCAGAAAGCCCCTCCTCGCGCGAAATCACATCGCGCATTTCGTCGCCATCGAGCACGATGACGCGGCGGGCGATCGGCGAATCTGTCGGAGCTTCCTCATTAAAATATTCTCGCATGGCGAAGGCGAGCGTGGATTTCCCTGCACCCGTGTTGCCCGTGAGCCAAATAATCGGAAATCGTTTGCGATGGGTGGCATCGAATTTGATCATGCGGAGATCGTCGTGAGTATGTGTTCCACGGAGGAGACAAAATCGCTATGAATGGCGGGCACGGAAGCAATGCATGTGAGGACCGACGAGGGATCGCGGGGATCATCCCTCCGGATGCTGATACTGCCGCCTGCTTCTTCGATGAGAATTTTTCCCGCTGCGACATCCCATATGCTGCACCGTAGTGCCGTGGCATCGATCATGCCTTCGGCAAGGAATGCTAGTGATGTAATCGCGCTGCCGAACCGTCGGTACGCTGCAACCGGCGGATACATTACTTGTTTGCCGCGCGCTTCGCGGTCCGAAAAAATCTCGGCCACCATTGCGTCTTTCATCAACGCGCATCCTCCCACACGAATCGGTCTGCCGTTCTTTTTGGCGCCTCCTCCTTTCGTGGCTGTGTAGGTCCAATCGAATGCAGGGAAGTGGAGCACACCAAGGACGATTTCTCCATTCTGTTCCAAGGCGATCATGACGCCGCAGAAAGGAATGCGGCGGGTGAAGTTCATGGTGCCATCGAGCGGATCGACGATCCACCGCTGTGCGTTATCCACTTGCTCGCTCTTTGCTTCATCTCCTTCCTCCCCAAGAAACCCGATATTGGGAAATTCTTCGAAGAGTATTTCTTGGATGATTTTCTGCGCATCAATATCGACCGGCGTCACTCGGTCGGCGATATCTCCCTTCGAGTGGAAGTCGATTGGATCCGTAAATCCCTGTTTGATTTTCTCACCTGCTTTTTTGGCGGCTTCTGTAGCGATGGTGAGTGCGTGATCGAGATCGAACATGCTGACATTATACGTCATGCCAAGCGGAATCCGGAGCCCCTCGATAAGCTCTAGGCGCCGCTCAGCATGAGGCGGAATAGAGCCTTTCCACTTCCTCCGCCACGTTCTTCATACTATGTTCTTCCGCCCATTTTCTACAATCTTCCGCTTTGATTTTCCCTTCATCCAGTATCCAGTGGAGGCGCATGGCGATCATTTCGGGGCGGAAGACATCGATCTGGTATCCGCTGACGCCGTCTTTAATAGCTTCCGCCGCACCGCTTATATGCGGGCCGATGGCGGGAATGCCGAAGGCGTTTGCTTCCAAATAGACCAATCCAAAGCCTTCGAATGTAGTGTCCACGGTGACCGATGGCACAAGGAGGAGATCCGCCTTCCGATACTCCTCCACAAGTTCCGCATCGGAAATTTGTCCGCGGAACGATACACAGTCTTTCAGATTTTTTTCATGGATGAGGAGTTCCAATCCCTGTACGTAATGATCGCGCCAGAAGGCGCCGATGATCGTGAGGTGAAAAGGAGTTCCGTATGTTTTTTTGTAGAGTGCACAGGCTTCGATGGCTTCTCCTACGCCCTTCGCCGGTTTTACGCCTCCGACGTGGAGTATATGCTTCTTCGTGTGAGGTTCTAAGGTTCTACGCTCTCGAAGGGGAAGGGGAATACCGTTATGGATTACCGTCGCATGCGAATCGAACCGCTGAGCAAGTGTTGTTTTGCCAAGGCGTTGAAGCTCTTTGATGACGGCCTTCTTTGTGTAGATGCTCACTGTGATGAAGCGGGGAATGCGTGAAAATACTCTCTGCATTATCCATCGCGTCATTCGCAATCGGAACGGACGAATGCCGTAGTTGCCGTGCACTGTGAGAATGGTTTTCTCCACTATCGCCTTTGGAAGAAAAAAGACCGCGAGCGCATACGGTTCGACTGCAATGTGGAGCACGTCGCAGGCGGCGTCGCGCATGATGCGTTTCAATTTTCGTGACAAGAAGTACGATCGCCACGGTCTCGTGAGGAATGTGAGCGGTTTTGGCGGCGTTTCGACAATCACCGTATGGCCGCGCGCGACAAGGGCATCGCGCAGGTTCATCGCATAACGGCTCCAGCCATCGTTTCCCGCCACATGATTTGTGACAAGCAAAATCTTCATCGGCAGCATCGTACGCGCAGCATAGTGGCAACGCCTTTCCATGCATCGCTAAAACGGATCTTTTTCCCCTCCGCAAGGCTCCTCGGGGAGTAGCGGATCGGTACTTCGAGGATTTGTATGTGTGCACGGAAAAGCTTCGCACAGAATTCCGCTTCGATTTCGAAGCCGTTGGAGCAGAGCTGCAGCGATTGAAGTATTTCTGTCGGAAACAGTTTGTAGCAGGTATA
Source organism: Candidatus Peribacterales bacterium (assembly GCA_035289645.1). Lineage (GTDB taxonomy): Bacteria > Patescibacteriota > Gracilibacteria > Peribacterales > Peribacteraceae > DATDWC01. The sequence continues at coordinate 1,249 of DATDWL010000015.1, read as the reverse complement.
GCTGTCGGTGAGGTTCCCGTGGAAGAGGAGATTGAGGATCATTGTGACTATCTTATTGCCGAGGAGATAGCGCTTGTAGAGATTCGGATTCTTCACCAAAAAGCGCGAGCCGAAGATCGCGGCTCCGGGATTCTTTTCCGCTTCGCGGAGTAATGTATGAATCTCCTGCGGATCGTACTCGAGATCAGCGTCCTGTATCACGGTGAATTTTCCCGTTGCGTGCGGAATGCCGTGCCGAATCGCGGAGCCCTTGCCGCCATTTTCCTTTGTCAGGATTTTGTCCTGCGGACGTGCATGCGACTTCATACATGCGAGCGATGTATCGCGCGAGCCGTCGTCCACATACACAATCTCTGCATGTGGATGGGCAGATGCAGTTCTTCTCATTATTTCCTCGATTGTGCGCCCTTCGTTATAGACCGGAACGATGATGGTGAGGATCGGCTTCTGCATGGGATGGAGAATCAATATTATACTATTCAATTGAATAGTATAATATGCTAGAGAGCGAGATAGCGGAATCCGGCGGTTTCCATCTCCTCCTTTTCAAAAACAGATTTGAGGTCGTAGAAGATACAAGAATCGTTGGCAATTTTCCGGAAATCATCAGGACGCATGGCACGGTATTCCCTGTGCGGAACGAGGAGAATGATCGCATCGAAGAGTCCTTCGAACGCATGATTGTGGTGATACGTATCGTGCGTCGTCACCATGCAACCTGATTTCTGCAGGAGTTCGATCACATGCATAGATTTTGAATTCCTCGCATCGGGAACATCTTCCTTAAAGGTCAGCCCCAGCACTAGCACGCGTTTTCCTTTCGGATTTTTCAGCGCCCCCACAATCTGCTCCCACACGAAGATCGGCATCTTGTCATTCGTTTTTCGAGCGGCTGTCACCATCGGCATTTTTCCGCCGAGATCTTTTGCCTTTTCCAGAAGATAGTACGGATCGACTCCGATGCAATGGCCGCCGACGAGGCCCGGGGAAAAGGGGAGAAAATTCCATTTCGTTTTCGCAGCATCCAAAACATCTTTGGTGCGGATCCCCATGCGATTGCAGAATTTGGCGATTTCGTTCATGTAGGCGATATTCAAATCACGCTGCGCGTTTTCGATCGCTTTTGCCATCTCTGCCACTTTAATGCTCGGTGCTCTGTGGATGCCGGCCTTTACAATGCTGCCATAGAGCGCGGCGAGCGTGTCGAGCGTTTGCGCGTCTTCGCCCGCAACGATCTTCACAATTCTTT
>DATDWL010000014.1:0-4239 GCA_035289645.1 Candidatus Peribacterales bacterium | reverse complement strand
GTAGCGCCAGACAACCGCGAGCCGCTTGTACGAAACGAATGTCATCCACTTCCACTGCTCTCCGGCCAATCCTCCACATGTCACGATGCAATGCACATGCGGATTCCACTTCAGGTCTTTCCCGAACGTGTGCATCACCGCGATGATGCCCGGCGCTCCTTTCCCATCCTCCGCCCTCGACGAACTCAAGCAATCCCTGCTCAAAAAGGCGTTTAGCGGGGAATTGTAGTGACTAAAAAACCGTAGACATTAAGGTCACCAATGTCCACGGAATAGCCCAAACGGTGGGCATTCGCCATTTAGCGTTTACTGACCGTTAAAATCGGTTATGATTCCCCCATGCGCTTCCCCCGCTCCAAAAAACTGCTGTTTGCCAATAATAAGGGGGGAGTTGGCAAAACCACACTTGCCTATAACTGCGCAGTGTCTTTCGCCAAGCTGGGTTACAAGACAGTCTTAGTAGATCTTGATCCTCAATGTAATCTTTCGCGCTTGGCGCTTGGCAATGCCCTCTTTGAACAGACACTTTTTTCGCCTGCAGAAAAAGACATTTTCGATATTCTTAAAGGAGTTGTAGAAGGGGGAGCAGATATCGATGTTGCAACACCTCTGATACCGGTGCAGACCGTATCAAATCTATTTTTGATTAAAGGAAGCGTGAATCTGTCGCTCTACGAAAATATTCTGGTTACTGCATACGGGCAGGCAGCAGCGGGACAGAGACTGGGATACTTTCAGACCAGCGCTATTGATCGGTATCTGCGGGAACGCGGATTAAATGATGAGGTGGATATTTTCGTCATCGATACTTCACCGAGTCTGTCACTCCTGAACCGGATTGTCTTTCTGGGTTCGGATTACTTTGTAGTGCCGATGATGCCTGATGCGTTTAGTGTTCAGGGCATAGAGAACCTCGGGACCATTTTCGAGCAATGGAAACAGAATTGGAAAGTGAGCGGTAAGGCGCTTTCGGGCGATACCGAGAGTAAATTTGTATTGTCCGGAGATGGTCTCTTTATCGGGTACGTGGTGAATTCCTATAATGTCTATGCCGAGCAACCGATCAAAGATCATCGTCGCTGGATTGAAGAAATCCCGAAGAAAGTGAAACAATTTCTTTCCGAAAAGCATGGAAGGAACGGACTCGTGGCACAGAGCTGGGCTGTGCCGCTTGCTGAGATACAAGATTACGGAAGAATCCCGGCAAAATGTCAGGAGCTTGGTGTGGCGATATTTGATCTTGATCCGACGCTTATTGAAGATCATCACCAGGGAACAAAGGAGAATATTGAGAAATCGAAAGCAGAATTTTCCCATCTATCAGCAGAAATTTTGAAAATACTTCATGCGTATTAGGCATGGCTGTGAACGAATCAGAGTCCAGAGCCGAACTCATAGATCCTCAGCTCCGCGCAAGCGGATGGGGCGAGGTGGAGGGCTCTCTGGTGCGGCGGGAATGCGTTACTATCAGGAAATTGCGGTCAGGAATGTACTGAACGTCGTAGCGAACGATGAAGATCGGGTACTCCTTTTCATTATTATCGATGAGTGCCACCGCGGAGGAGCAAATGACGAGAAGACCATTCCCACGATTCTCACGACATCGCAAAAGCTTTCGACAGGAGTGGATGCGCGCAATATCCGATCGATTGTCCTCATGCGTCCCATTAAATCCATGATCGAGTTTAAACAGATTATCGGGCGTGGGACGAGACTCTTTGATGGGAAGGAGTACTTTACGATTCTGGACTTCGTCGGTGCGTACAAGCACTTCTCGGATCCGGAGTGGGATGGCGAACCCATTGAGCCGGAGCCATGTGCGAAGTGCGGAGAGGATCCATGTGTGTGCGAATGGAAGCCACCAAAGGTGTGTCCTGTCTGTGGTAAAAAGCCCTGTGTATGTAATCAGCCTCCACCACCAGTTTGTCCGATTTGCGGGAAGGCACCTTGTGAGTGTCCAAAAAAGGTAAAAATTAAGCTGAGTGATGGAAAAGAACGCGAAATACAGCACATGGTTTCAACATCATTCTGGAGCGCAGACGGAAAACCATTGTCACTGCAGGAATTTCTGGAGGAGATGATCGGGAAAATGCCAGCGTTCTTTAAAGATGAAGAAGAGCTGCGGAAAATATGGTCGAGGCCCGATACACGGAAGGCATTCTTAGAAAAAATAGCGGAGCTTGGCTTCGACAGGGATCAGTTGGAAACACTGCAAAAGATGATGGCTGCGGAAGATAGTGATCTCTTCGATGTTCTCTCCTATGTTTCTTTTACGAAGAGACCTATAACGAGAGAAAAGCGTGTCAGTGAAGCCAAATCTTCGATATTTGAAGGCTTAGATGATAAACAAAAGGACTTTTTGGAATTTGTTCTTAGTAAATATATCGATGATGGAGTAGATGAACTCAGTGAAGAGAAGCTGCCGAAGCTCCTAAATCTAAAGTACCAAGCTATTGCTGATGCGGAGAAGGAGCTTGGCAATGTTGATATGATTCGATCGGTATTTATTGGGTTTCAGAAATTTCTGTACGGAAGGCAGACAACATGACAAAACGTACTCGCAACATCTTCGATGCTCAAAAAGGAATTTTCTCAGACCTTGCTCCGTATGCTATGCCGCCGCCGTTTTTTCCCCCTATGAAGAAGCTCCTCCTCATCCTCCCCGTGCTTATGCTCGCTTCCTGCGCGCCTTCGCAGAATGCCATGAGCGATGATCCGCGGATTGCCGCCGTGCAGACGATGCTCATCGGGCGATGGAGCAGCGAGGAGGACCGGAACTTTGAGCGCGAGTACAGGGCGGAGGGAACGGTCGTGGATTTCTATATGATCAATATGACCGGCAACGGGGGAATGCGCTTTGGGAAGCTTGCGACCGGCGCAGAGATGCGCGATGGAATCGAGGATTGATGTTCTACTTCAGCCAGTACCGTGCATGACGTCGCTCTCCGGTTTTGCGGAGAATGCCGAGAGCCGCCAATTTCTGTAAGTCCCGCGTGGCGGTCGCACGCTTGGCTTTCGTGATCGCGATGTATTTCCCGGCACTTAAGCCTCCGATAAAACCCTCCGGCTCCGATGTATAGAGCCGGTCAATCGCTTTCTTCTGGCGCTCGTTCAGATCTTTGGAAAATCTGCTATAGATCGCAGCCTTCTGCAACACGCGCTCGACTGTGCCGAGAACGTACTGCTTTGCGGCAATGAGCGTCCTGCCAAAATAGAGCAGCCAATCGGTGATCTCCGGATCCTGATTGTTTTGCTCAAGTGCGTCGTAGTACAGAGATTTCTTCACGGCGATCTGGCGGGAGATTCCGCTGAGCGCGGGTGCTCCGGCGGATTGCGAGAGCGCTTTCTCAACCAGAGCTCTTGCCATGCGCCCGTTGCCATCCTCGTAGGGATGAATGAAGACGGCGTAGAGGTGAGCTATGCCTGCTCTCGTCAGCGGGGGCAGCGTCCTGAGGGAATCATTGAACCATCGGATGAATTCCTTCATGTGCCGGGGCACATCTGTCGATGGAGGAGCTTCAAAATGTACAGTCTCATTGCCCATCCCGCCGGATACGATCTGCATCGGATCTTCGTGTATGCGATAGGCACCGATGCACTCCATGTCTGTTCTTCCCTGCATCAGTGCGGCGTTCCATGCATCAAGCTCCCCGCGCGTCAGCGGCGCGGCGTACTGCCGGTAGACCGCCACCATCATCTCCGCCATGCCGGCTTCGGCAGGCTGCACATTTCTTTTGACGGTCGAGAGTCCCAGTTTGCGCCGTATGGACGACTGCACGCTGTCCCGATCAAGCAGTTCACCTTCGATCTCCGCGGTTTTCACCCCTTCCGTACTGAGAAGCTGCACAACGATCCGGTCTTTCTCCTGTGCTTCCAGATGTTTCATTGCTCCCGTTACTGTACCCAGAAGGAGGGCAAACTCCCGTTCCAGGGGTTCAAGTTGCCCCGCATCATAGGTGAAGTTCGGCCAATGTTTCTGCTGCCAGTTCCAGGGCATAGTGAGTTATAGAAGGCTATTCTATAGCTCATATTATCATAAATTATGAGCTAAAGAAAGGTGATCTATACCGCATTCCCGTGGCTGCTGTGAGGAATCGCTCCATGCTCTATCATGCACCCCATGCGTCCCATCGATATCCAGACTGCGTTCTTCTTTATTCTTCTCATCGGCGTGTTCGTGCTGGCGTTCTTCATTTTTCTTCCGTACTTCACGACGCTCGCGATTGCCGCCACCCTTGC
>DATDWL010000013.1:0-8365 GCA_035289645.1 Candidatus Peribacterales bacterium | reverse complement strand
CCACGAATTGGTTGTACGTACCATGCACTGGCTGCCGCGTACGATGAAGCTTGCGGCTGATGTTATTCCTGAGCTTTGCCGCGAAACCGTGCGCCTCGCTCTCACAACCGTGGGTCTCACGGCGGTGGGCATCGGTCAGGGAATCCGGGCGACGTGGCGCGCGGCGATGAAGCATCTCTTCCATACGGCAGCGTAATATGTGTATTTTTCTCGGTTCGCATCGGCAAGGCGCACATGGTTCCGAGCATCGTCTTCTCGCACAGCACGCGGGCACAGCCGGACCAGAAGTGCCAACAGAGCAGCCGGTCGTTGCTCCTGCGGAGACACCGCATCAGGCAGCCCGTGAACTTCTGGAACAACTTGCGCGGGAAATACAACGACAGAAGCTTCAGGGGAAAGAGAAGGTTTCTTTCTTTAAGAATCATGTATTGCAGCTTACGGAAGGGAAGATCAATGACGTGAGTATAATTCTTCATGATCAGGTTGCCGTTCCGGAGATCTTTATGGATGTATTTAAGATCGGAACACCGGAGTATCAGGAGGTGCTTGATGCAACACGGGATAAGTTGCAGTTCCTGAAATCTTCCATGAAGGAATTGACGCACACATCCGGACAGATGGCGATGGATTTTGCGGAGGGAGTAACGAATTTCGTTCTTCCGAAACGCATCACAGAAAGCATGACTCCTCTCCAAAAGAGGACATTTGGCGGAGCACTCACGGTGGGAACGGCGCTGCTTGCTGGGTGGGTGGCGTATGGGCTCGTGAAGGCAAGTAAAGGGGTCCGCGAGGCCGGACGCAAGGTTCGCAATACCTTCTTATGGTTTCTCGGTGGGGCTGCAGTTATTGGAGGCACATATATCGGATTTCAGGCATGGCAAAACTGGGGGGAAATCAAAAAACAAATGGCGGGGCTGCAATCTAAATTGGAACTGACCGCCAAAGCGACGGGCGAAGCAAAAGACAAGCTTATGAAGGAAGCAGAGGAAATGCGAAACAAAATCGAGGAAATAAGACAGAAGGCGGTCGCCGCAGTATCAGTGCCTGAAAAAAAAGATGAACCTGCTGTTTCTGCGGCAACACCAGCTATTGAAGATGTTTCGGCTGCCCCCGCGAGCCCGTTAGTGAAGTTGACGCCGGAAAATGTCGGGCAAATCGAAAAAGAGTTGGATGAAGGACTGGAAAGAAAGGCTCTCGAATGGACGGGGTCGGGACTGTTGCTCATGTTTGCCAATCGCGCAGAGGAATCTGGTATAGAGGAGGCAGCCGAGCAGAATGCTGTCCGCGTGCTTCTCAATAATCCGGATATCCAGACACTTAAGCTTCAAAAACTTTCGACCATACAATCACAGGCAGATACTTTGAATTTTCTTGGACCAGATGCCCCTTCTGCCAAACAGAAAGCTTTACTGTTCCTTGCAAAAATCAGCTGTGATCTGAGCGCAACTGCACAAGAAACAACAGACAAAAAACAGATCGAACAATGGACTTTGAAGGATCTGATTGACCAAGTTCATTACGCCCCGCGCGCATTCGCTCGTCTGCAAAATGCACTGAAAGGAAAAAACTGGAAGGATGTCGGGGATATTGCGACTGTCCTCACCTCCGTCTTCTCCGAGGAAGGGCTCAACGATCTTGAGAATGACATGACTGTTCGCAAAGAACTAGAAATGCTCGGGGTCAAAGGCCATGAACGACTGTTCTTCGCCCAATGTCTGGTACACGGCAACAGTAAGCTCATCAGCGAAATCGATGTGGAAGCCAACCAGCCGGAAGCGATGCAAGCTGTCCAAAAGGCGCTCATTGCTATTAGCGGAAAACTGCAATCGGCCGAAGTCGCCAATTACCTTGAGAAATATCTGCACAATCGTACGGATCTTCCCTTCGCAGCGAAATTACGAGAGCAACTTTTGCAAAATCTGACAGTCATGGATGCGGTGCAGCTGTACATGTATCTCAAGCTCGCGGAGAAAAACGGTGCGTTGCCGCAGGACACAGCTTCCTCACCCCCCATCGGCGCGCTGATGCTGCAGATGAAAGTGATTGATCTTCTTGGAAAGTCTGACCATGCGCTTGCGGATCATCTCAAGGTCGATTTGACGGATGATCTTCTCTCCAATCCTTCCTCTCTGCAACTTCCCGAGGGAACACGGGAGTTCCTGACCATGCTCATCACCAAAGGTGGTTCAGTTGCAGTCGACTTTGGACAGGACTACGTCCAGGATCTTTATGAACGTTCGCTTATCGTGCTCTATGAGATGCAACGTAAGCATCCGACTATGACAGCATCGGTTGGCGGTGTTTCAACCACTTTGCCCATTATGTGGGGCATGATTGAAGGTCTTCAATATTGGAAATTGGGGTCCTCTGGACGAATGACAAACAAGTTGGTGCTCACAGGTGTGACGCGGTATATGCCACATCACTGGATCAACCGCCTGCGAGGAGTCTGGAACGAACCGTTGCGGCTTGCCTGGGATCCGGGATCTGCTCTCACACTGGGAACAGACATCAAGAATATCGAACTGTCACTCTTGCAAAAAGGAGTGGATCCAAAATTAAATGTCGCTTACAACAGCCTGCACTATCGCGGGTATTCTCCTGAATCATTTCAGCAATTCTACAGAGAGCTTGCTGCTCTCAAAAAACAAGGCTCTGATCCTGCTGCAATAAAAGCACTTGCGCAGCAAGTACGAGGAGCAATAGAGCCTCATGCTCTTACATTACAGTACCGCCGCTTCAACTATTTCCAGCGCCAGTGGTATAACGCAGTTCCCTGGCAGCGAGCAGCATGGGTCGGGGGAGTGGCTGCACAGGGATACATGGTCTATCAGGACATCGTCGATATCGGGGAAAAATGGGAAGATGAAAAAAAAATGCAGAACCGAATCAATGATCTGAAAAAGGACATTTGTGGTGAGATCATCAGAGGGGGTAATTTCGAAGCGGTCGCCGGTCAACAGGATACGTACCGGCATAAAGTATCTGGGGTTGAGATTTCATTGAAGCAAGTGACACAGCAACTCAAGCAGGGATCCGAACCTCTCGATATGCGTACCTATGCGCAATATGGACGTGCCGCAATCAGCACCGCTTCGCTGGTAGGAACTTTGATTATGGGTGCCAAGGTATTTTCCGGTCCTGGAGGACTGGCAATCGCTGCAATCGAGATCACGGTCCGCACCGGTATCAATGCCTGGGAACAGGGTAAGATGCGTGAATTCATCAAGGATGCACCGCCGTGGGTCCTCACGCTGCTCGGCACTGAACAAACGACCGGCGCAAGTGAGGCGGATTGGCTCACTAATGCCTCCGGCTGGATGATGTCGGATATTTGGAAGGAGAGCTCTGACAAAGCGGGAATCCGCGAGAAGATGCTCTTCACGATCTTCAACCACGATCTGCGCACATACGCGCCGGAACTCTTCGCGGATATCACACAAGGATTGGATGAGCCGCCACTCCTCGACGGACTCTTCGAGAATGACTTTAAAACAGTCATCCTCCCTGCCTTCTGCATTCGTTTATTCGAACTTGCCGGGAGCGATAGCGTTTCCTGGAAAAATTTCTCTCAAGGTAAAGTCGACAGTGGTCTCATGATCATTCCGCCTGATGTCACGCTCGTTCAGATTCGAACGGCGATGCGCGATGCATCCGTGCTCTATGCCCAGCATCTGCGCGAGGCTCGCTATCTTGAACTCATCCGCGCTCGCGAGGAAGCAGCTGCATCGGAAGATGGAATCGACCCTGTATTGGAAGGAGTGATTGCTGCAGCAGGTGAAGAAATTGCACTTGGCTCAAAACTCTCCGATCTCACTCCGCAGATCATCGCACAAAACGGCGGCAAGACACGCACAGAATTGCTCATCGAAACACTCACCAAACAATTGACGAATGCACCCGGTGACGCACGCGGCGATAAGTTGGCAAAGCGTTCGAATATATTCACCGTCGCTCCCGGGACTATCGCTGGTCTAAATAATGCATTCGATGCGGGCAATAGCCGAACAATCATCGATCTTATTCCCGACCCGGTCCTGCGCGAACAATTGAGTAGAATCATTCCAGAAACCACTGAAGAAAAAGAAGGGGCAGCGAACACTTCCTGGAAAGAATGGTATAAAGGAGAATCATGGAAAGAGTGGGTGCAGCCCGCTACCGCCTATGATCGAGGCACCGGAGCAGACATGGCAACTATGGCGGCAAATTTCCTCCAGAATGAATTGCATGCGCCATCTCTCGCGGGAAATACATCCTTGGAAGCGGCGGCACGGGCAATCACCCTGGGAGGAGTGGAACTTATGGCAAAAAACAGAATGAAAGGACCTCTGCAGCATGACGAAAAACTTGCGGGCACAATCTATGGACAGTCTCTGCATCGGCCAATCGTGTTCTCTCGCCTGCAAGGCAAAACCGATGAGCACGTGCAACGGCAAGTAGACCTTTGTCGGCAGCTGAGTATTCCCAACACCTCGCAAAAGGAGTTCGATTTCGAGCATGTTGCTGCGGTGTTTTTTGAAGGCATGACAATGAAGGAAAGCGGTCACAATGTGGTACTTGCAACGTTCGTGTATGTAGATCCAGAGGATACTTCCCAGCAGCCGAATTTCCTGACCGTGCAGCAAGCGGCGGCAACATCGGCTACACGTTTGGGCACAACAATGACAGGGGGGTTAGCACTCGCATCCAATCCAACCGAATTCTTTGCTCAGGCAGAAACTCAGACTATGCTCGGACAAACAATCACAGGCATGCGTGCGCAGCAAAAAGATCTGGAACAAGCATCGAAGCGTACAGAAGAAGTCAACATCGAAGTAAAAACCGAATGGGAACGGACTAAGCCAGATCGCGATGCCGCGGAAAAGTCGCAAAATACGCTGCGTGATGCGGCGCTCACTTGCACATCGGTGCCAGGCACAATCGTCTATGTACCGGGAGCATATGAGCGTGACGAGTCGAAGAGAATCTTCCGTCTTCAGGAAGGAAATTTTGCCGGAACGATTGATGGAACATTTGTTTCATTTGCTAGTCCTTCATCCTCAGGCACACCGTCGATGTCTGCCGTACCGGCAGCAGGCAGTGCGCTCCTTCGCCCCGCAGAGAAAGATCGTTTCCGGTACACCATGAACAAAGACGGTCAATCGCGGGAAAATATTGTGGCGGATCTTGCTGCCGCGGCGAATGGTCCCGCTTCCACTCGTACGTTGCTGACAACGCCGCTCAATCTCAGCGGCCATCCGCAGGCACAGGATTCGCGCTTCATCGAACAGGTGCAAAGGCATGAACTCGAGAGGCTGCTCAATCTGGCAACCTACACGAAATCGCTGATGTGGGGCGCAGAAGAATATAAGAAGAATCTTTCTACGGAACTTTGGCCGTTCTACCGCGATGCCCAGAACAAACAGATATTCCTGAACACTCTCATGAACAATCTCCTCACGGAGAAGGAAATTTCGAGCGGCGCCTACAAGCGCATACTTCGCAACATGCGGCAGCAATACTAGGGAAGAAAAGGGTCTGAGGAAGAGATGAGAGGCGGTAGAATCGATGGAGGTGCCCCTCAGCTACTCTCAACTCTCGTCGTACCGCTCCTGCCCCCGAAAGTACGAGTACGAATTCATCAAAAAGCTCCCGAAAGCTCTTTCACCGGAGCAGTGCTTCGGGATCAGCATGCACTCAGTGCTTTCGAAGTGGGGAAAGGAAGAAATGCGAAAATGCGATAAATGCGAAAATACGAAAATGCAGAAACAGCTTTTTGAGGAAATATATTCTCCTGTTCACGAAACTGAACTCACATTCGATGCGCTCCTCGCATTGTGGCAGCAATCCTTCGTCACTGCCGGATACGATACGCTGGTCGCTGCGGATTTTGATCGCAAGCGCGGTGAGAAACTTCTCGGAGAATTCTACGAATGGTGGAAGAAAGAAGAACGGAAGGTGATCGGGATTGAGAAGGGATTTAAAATAAGTATCGATAGTGCTTCGATACGCCCGACTGTGTCATCCCGAGTAGCCCTGAGAGCAGCGAAGGGCGTATCGAGGGATGCTTCGACAGGCTCAGCACAAGCTTGGGCTACTCCCGCCTTCGCTGAAGCTTCGGTGGGCAGGCAGCATGACACCCTTATCACCGGTCGCTTTGATCGTGTCGAAGAACTTCCAGATGGCACGCTCCGTATTATCGACTTCAAAACGTCTCGTATTCGTAATCAGTCCGAAGTCGATCAGGATCTCCAGCTCTCGGTCTATGCGCTTGCGGGGCGCGAGGAGCTTAAAAAAGAAGTCTCGCAGCTCACGATGCTCTTCCTTGTTGATGAATCCCTCACGGAGGTGGTGACACGGCGCGGGGAAGGGGAGCTCAACACTGCGGCAAAAACGATCGAGCTTCTCTCTGAGCGGGTCCTCTCCGGCGATTACACGCCGACGCCGAGTAAGGAGAAGTGCAGAGGGTGTCCGTATCGCAGAATATGTGACGCATCAGCGTCACCCTGAGCCTGTCGAATGGGCGACGTTTCAGCGGTATGACATCTTAGAGCAGGTTTTCGATGTCTCGCTTGGTGTGTAGAACGCGGATAATGCTGATGGCTTCCTTTCGCTTGATGTAAAAAATCAGAATGGTATCGAAGTGTTTTTGCACTATGCGGCTCATTTCTGCTTGCGATGTTTTATGCGCATCTCTACCTCCTCATGGATACATTCCCAGTCTTTCACGGTCATGGGCGTCGGAGGGCCACTCTCCAATCCTTCCAAAAGCAATGCATCCAACTTCTCCTGCATAGCCTTTCCCTTCTGGTTCTCCCTCAAGAGAGCGCGAATGTACTCACTCACGGTGCTGTAGCCGTGCTGTTTTACCTGTTCCTTTAAGAATTTGAGCAGCGCCTCGGGGAGAGAAATGTTGATAGAAGCCATAATATCCACAGTATAGCGCGCATGGCAAAAAATGTCAAATAATGACAAGAAAGTGTGGTGGATCTTTGTCCACCATGTGCTACACTCCGGCACATGGAGTATATTTTTGGCGCCCTCATTCTTATTGCTCTTGGCTTTCTCATTTTCAAGCAGTCCCGCACGACGGGCGGAGGAGTTGATCGCGAGGTCGGGAAGCTTCAGTCACAATTAGAGGAAGTACGAAAGGAAAAGGATGAGCTTGCCGGCAACGGCAAACAACTTTTCTCGCGCTTTAAAGATCTGGAAGCCGAACACAAAGCTCTTCTTCGTGAGCGGGATGATATCAGGGATCATCTTAAAAAGTACGAAGAATCCGAGGAGCGCCGCCGCCGCGAGCACGATGAAAAATTTCAAAAGCTCGATCGGTTCGAGAAAAGCTTCGAAGAGGAGAAGGTGAGGGTGCGCAGGGAAGACGAAGATCGGCAGAAGAGAATGATCGAGGAGCGCGATCGCATGTGGAACGATCACGAACAGAATGTTCTCGCGCGGCTCATCGAGCTCTGCAAGAAGCCGGAGTTCGCATTTACCGCATTCGATAACGATCATCTCCCTGAGGAATTTGATGGCAGCGTAAAGCCGGATTTTCTCATCTCCTTTCTCAATCAATACATTGTTTTCGATGCGAAAGCTTCCCGTTCGGAGAATTTCCAGAACTACATTACGACGAATGTGAAGAAAACTGCCGACAAATATAAAGGAAATGCACACCTCTATCCCACGATATTTTTCGTCGTTCCCACCGATGCGATCAGCGAACTTACGCGCCGGTCGTTTACGGAGGGCGGGTTTACGTTCTACGTGATTTCACCGGAATCTCTTGAGCCAATCCTCGCCTCCCTTAAAAAAATCACGACCTACGAATTTGCGGAGAAGCTGGACCCTGAGGAACGCGAGAAGATCATCCGCCTCGTCGCATCGCTTGATTTTCACATCAGCGAGCGCAATGCGTTCGATGTGCTCATGGCGCAGAGGGGCTCCGCGGTGCTCTACGATGCGGGGAAGATTTACCCTGAGATTTCCGATGAAGTCCGTCGGGAAAAAGAAAAGATGCGCCTGCCCAATTTTAAAGGATCCGATCTCAGGCGGCTCATCGGCAACATCGATGAGCGTGATCGGGAAATCGAAGATCTCACTGCTCCGAAGCCGGAAGTGCATAAACGCGATATCAAGCGGGTGCAGGAGACGCTGATTGATGCTTAAATACGCCCTTCGATACGCGCCGCAGTGTCATGCTGCCTGCCCGCCGAAGCTTCAGCGAAGGTGGGAGTAGCCCGAGCCCCTTCGACGGCGCTCAGGACAGGCTCCGCGAGGGCGTATCGAAGCATGCTTCGACAGGCTCAGCACAGGCTTGGCGCTACTCAGGGTGACACAGCTATTTCCATGCCCTCTCCAAATACTCCTCCACCGCGCGGTGCGTATT
>DATDWL010000012.1:0-66188 GCA_035289645.1 Candidatus Peribacterales bacterium | reverse complement strand
ACTACACGCCAGACTGACTCTCGCGAAAGCGAGTGACTCAGAAGATATAGTCCGATCTCATGGGCGACCATGAGCACTTATAACTTAAGCTATGAGAGTTATAAGGACTCCATTGGAGGAACAAATGAACGGTCCTAAGGTGAAACGTTGCCTTAGAGGCGACATAACTCAACCATATGCTGGAATATCCCGTGTATCCCCTATGCCGTAAGGTACGGGGTGGGCCACGAACTACGATGAGTTCATGGCGCGGGACAATCAGCAGGAAAGACCCTGAGTTTATCGAAGGGAATCCTCAGAGACTCAACGTTGGGCTCCGCACGAGTATGTCGTGTTGGAGAAGATAGAGTCCGAACTGCATGGCGACATGCAGACGTTAACAGAAATGTTGACGCACCTATGAAAATAGGTTGTAACATCGATGAGCGAAATTCCTTGTCGGGTGGTCGGCCCGGCTTCGTCCGTCATCACTTCGTGATGCCGAGACTACGCCGAGGCAATACTTGCCCGAATGGTTCGAAAGAATCAGCACTGAGGAATTTTCAGAATGTGTTTTTTCCACCTTCGCCCCGCACATGCGGGGCTACGGCGGACAAGGGTACGAGTCTTCCCCGTGAGACACGGGGAATATCACGGACGATTCCGCGATGATCTCTTTCATTTCAACTGCATTTTTTGCCAACCTAATGTAAGTCGAACTGTCCCGCGAATGCGGGATGAATCAGTCCGTTGCCTGCCCGCTCCTTCGACAAGCTCAGGATAAACTGCGCTCAGGCGGAGGCGGGGTCGCATCGATCACCAGATCATGCGCATCAGGCCATTCATATAAACAGTGCAAAACGTCGCTATATGCTGGAATATCCGAGTATGCAGCGGTACTTGACATATTATTACATTTAAGTGTATAATGTGTTTAGTGATAATCCGTCTGCTGCGGACAATCAGCAGGAAACCATTATTTATTCCCAAATCTCACTATGAAAGATATGGAAAAGAAACCAGGGTACATGTCTGATGAAGACATTAAAGCTTTGGGGTCAGAATACATTACTAATAGTGAGTATAATGAACTGTTCCGTTTAGAAGATATCTCAGATGATGAAATTACCGAATCTGAGAGAAAAAGGATTCATGAATTGATGCACAAAAAGCATCCTTATGAGCATCCTAGCTATAATGGACGGAATGAATAATTGGGCTCCTCAGAGACTACACGCGACGCGTCCTAAATGAAGGAACATCCTTCGTTACGCCCTCGTCCGCTTAGGCGGATTCGGGCTACTCCCGTCTTCGTCCCGCGCTGCGGAACTACGCCGGGCAGGCAGGATGACACTTATAAGGATGATGATATAGTCCGATCCCTCTGACGACAGAGGGGAGTGCGCAATCGAGCGCTCATTAAAAAACAATCGTCAGGTGTCCCTCGATACGATTTTGCTCCGCAAAATCACTCGGGATGACACTTTCAGGCGTCATGTGCGATCAGGTTTGATCCTGAGTTTCCGGTTCGCCACCGGAAGGAACCTACGAGTCCACTTCAATATAAAGGACATCGCGAAGCGCGGCTCTGCCGCGCTGGAGCGATACTTTGTTAGGGAAGGGGGCCCGTGGGGGAAACCGTAGGTTTCCCACACGAAATGAAGTTCCGACCCGCACGAATGGTATAACGGTCTGGTCACTGTCTCGACGCGAGTCCCGGTGAAATTGCAAACACGGTAAAAATGCCGTGCACATAACGGAAAGGCGAAAAGACCCTATGCAGCTTTACTATAAGTTGGCATTGAGTCATTGGTTTGCTTGCGCAGGATAGGTGGGAGGCTTTGAAGCTCCGGCTTTGGTCGGGGTGGAGCCAACCTTGAGATACCACCCTTGTGTTCCGATGATTCTCACTGTGTGTATGAAACATGCCGCAGGACAGTGCTTACTGGGTAGTTTGACTGGGGCGGTTGCCTCCTAAAAAGTAACGGAGGCGCGCAATGGTTGACTTACGCCGGATGGAAATCGGCGCGAAAGTGTATTCGCACAAGTCAGCCTCACTGTAAGGCCAACGAGCCGAGCAGCCGCGAAAGCGGGCGAAAGTGATCCGGCAACCTGAGCATAATTTATTGTGCTCTTACCACGTGGGTGGGTTGTCGCTCATCGGATAAAAGTTACGCTAGGGATAACAGGCTTATCGCGCCCAAGCGCCCACAGCGACGGCGCGGTTTGGCACCTCGATGTCGGCTCATCACATCCTGGGGCTGGAGAAGGTCCCAAGGGTTTGGCTGTTCGCCAATTAAAGTGGTACGCGAGCTGGGTTCAGAACGTCGTGAGACAGTTTGGCCTCTACCTTCCGTTATCGTTTGGAAAACTGCGGGAACCTGCTCCTAGTACGAGAGGACCGGAGTGGACGAACCGCTGGTGTACCTGTTGTCACGTCAGTGGCATTGCAGGGTAGCTATGTTCGGAAGGGATAACCGCTGAAAGCATCTAAGTGGGAAGCCCCTCCCAAGATCAGTTTTCCCCATAAGCCCGCTCGAAGAATACGAGCTAGATCGGCTCCAAGGTGTACGCACCGCAAGGTGTTGAGCTTAGGAGTACGAACGGGCGATTGCTTTGATTTTCAAAGCAAGGACATTTCTTTTACTCTTCTTCGTTTGCCTTCGGGTAAATGGAGGAGGGTGTGCACGGAAATCGCTGTTCATGTGTCGTAAGGCAAGCAGTATGTGGACATTTGCTTCGCACCGGTCGTCCGTCTAGGCGGATGCCGGTGCGGGGTTGTCCTCTTTATAATAGATGTTCAAAGCCCTTTATCTTGGTGGTTTTAGCCCCGGGGGTACACCCGTTCCCATCCCGAACACGGCAGTTAAGCCCGGGAGCGCCGATGGTAGTGTGATATGCGTCACGCCAGAGTAGGCCGCCGCCAAGATGAAGGGCTTTTTTGTTGTACCTATTTTTGATGTTCGATTCCTGGATGAGCCGACAATCATTTTTTTTTAGCGTCTCGTAGTTCCTCCTCGAGCGACTTCACCCTTTCACGCAACTGATCAATCAACTTACCTTGTCCCATGAGGTCTTTTTCTGCTTTCACTCTCATTTGTTTTTGGCGCACACAAAATTGTGCCCCACATGGACCAAGAAATCCGATACCGATAAGCACAGCAATAATGGCTGTACGAATGAATAATAGATCTCTCTTAGTTGTGAGAAGTGCGGGCGGAGATTCTGGTGGCGGTGGTGGCTCATGGTTATCATGCCAATGATTGATATCATCGGACTGATATGGCGGGAATGAATCGTTGGGATCTTCATCAGGTTTTTGTAATCCATCCAGTTTTGCAAAGTACTTTCCCAGCCGATTTCTTGGCATAGAACGATCCTCCATAGTCATTCACTCTAATCAAGTCTGATTGAGAGTCAATTTTTTTGTTTCAAAAAATGAGCATGGGAGCCCTAAATCTTAAATTCTAAGCACTAAACTGTTTTAGAACGTAGTGCTTATTGCTTAGAATTTCCACCCGACCTCATGCATCACACTGATGTCGCACGATTGAGCTTGGCTTTTCGCACCCAACGCAATGGAGGTTCCAGAGCCTGAGGATCGATCGATTTTTTACGGCATCATTCGTGATCGGTTCGTAATAGGTGAATGGGCGATAGATTTGGAAGCAGAGGAAAATGAGGCAGGCAAGGAACATGGCGACGAGGGTTTTTCGCTCCTCTGTGAAGTGGAAGGAGCCGATTGCCCGTACGGAGGAGAAGACGATGCCAAAGAGTAGGAAACTTATGATGAGCGCCGGGAAGTAGCTATAGAGGAAGTGGACGCGGTCCATCATGCTGAACGTTGCGACGTATCCCATATAGATCATCAGGAATACAGTGCCAATGAATGCTCGTTCACGATCAACATACAATGAGCGCTTCGCTCCGAAGAGAGGGGAGAGGAGGAATGCGGCAGAGAGAAGAATTCCCATAAGTCCCACAAACCATATGGCAGGATTTGGAACGAGGTAAAGGTAGCGATACGTATTTTCACCAGCCGACGCCCACCGATAGTTAATGGTGCTGACGCCAAACGGCCAGAGAAACACAGGGCTGCCGTTCTCATCGGGTTTGCAAAGATCCAACTTGGGGATTCCTTGATTGTAGAATGGCGCGTACTGCAGATGATCGCGAAGCATGATGGGGAATGCGAGGAGCGAGCGTTGAGCGCCTTGCTGCAGAATTTCCTTATATTCTTCCGAAGCCGTGTACCAACCGCTATCCCGCAGTGCAGGACGAATGATTTCCATGCGGCTGAGGTGTACATACCAGACGCCCATGAATGCAATCAAAAGTGCGCTGCCGCTAAGAACGCATGTTGCAAGTGCGGATTTCCATTCTCTTCGCAGGTGCCAGAGGAGTGCAGGGAAGAACAAGAAGAGGATAGCTCCGTTCATCTTTGTTGCTACAGCAAGACCGATGCTGATGCCAAGGCCGCCGGAGAGCCACAGGAAAATTTTGCTCCGGTTCTTCGTATGAACAAGGAGGAGAAACAGGAGGCAAGTGAGCACAAAGAAGAAATGCAGCGGAGCATCCAGCATGGCGCCCCGGCTATGGACGAGGAGTGCATTATCAAAAATAATGAGGAACGAGAGGAGCGTTGCGACAAGGGGATTCCGCGTTAAAAGCAGGAGGCACAGGAAGAAGAGGGGAACGGTGAGCCATCCGAGGAGTGCGGGAAAAAATCGGTATCCAACAAACGAAAAATCTTGGGGGAATTCCCCCGCATGTTCTGTTTCTAAAAACTGCGCATCACTCTCATTGGGGTCAAATATTGCCTCTCCGGCAGCAATGAGTAATTTGCCGAGCGGTGGATGAATCTGCATGAAAAACACGCCATTCAAAATCCTCTCGGCATCCGTAATGTAGTAGTTTTCGTCCCAGAATGGCGCTTGGGGCTGATCGTAGTGGAAGAAGTATGTGAAGAAGGATGTAAGAAGAACAAACACGCAGCAGAGAATGCTGAGTGATGAGCGGCTTAGATCTTCTCCTTGTGTTGCCTGATGAGATTCTGCTTTCATCCAGCCAATTCTACTAAGAAGTCACAGAGAATCCTAGTTGACCCTTCTCGATACATCCATGTATAATGCGCCACTCATCATTTTCTTGTTTTTCCTATGCATGAACGCATTCGACCCATTGGAAACAATTGTGATGCGTACATCGATACTACGTACACGCAGGGTTTGCGTTACCTAAAGCAGCGGTACGGTAATAGCGCTATTCGTTCCGGATCAGATCGCTATCTGTTCGGAGAAGCGCAGGAGGGCAACTTAGGAATACGAGGGCAATCGTTCGCGTGTCACGATTACCCAGTACTTCGAGGTGATGTAGTATTAGAAGATTTCGGACGCATCGATCAATTTACTTTTTTTTGGAAGCAGCCCATTTTTATCCCTGATGTGCGGGGTGGCCGGTTGAGATCAAGGGCAGAAATAAGAACCTTGCTTCTCCTTAGGAGAGGTGACGAGAATCCTCGAGATGAAGTCATGGGAAGAGTAGTGGGTATTGATCCCGATAATGTAATGCATGCAAGCAAACAGAATCGTCGAAAAATGCTCGAGTATTTACTCCAAATGGAAGAGTAAGGTTGAGATGGCTGATTGTAACAATGTGAGTGCCATTGTTCGTGTACAATCATTGTGATGAAGCTAATTTCCCACGGTGCGGCCCGGGAGGTAACAGGCTCTTGCCACGAACTCCAGATCGGCGCGCATCGCATTCTCCTTGATTGCGGATTGTTTCAAGGAAGCCGCAAAGCGTCTGCGGAAAAAAATTCAACATTTGTATTCGATCCATCGAAGGATATCGATGCTGTTATCCTCACACATGCCCATATGGATCATGTGGGACGCATCCCCGTTCTCCATAAGCGCGGGTATCGCGGTCCAATCTATTGCACCTATGCGACGAAGGATCTTGCCCCCGTTATGTTGCAGGATGGGGGATACCTGCAGGAGAAAGATGAGGAATTTTTCCGCAAGCACTGTGCCGATACGATGATGGCGTGCGAGGGGCCGCTCTACACGCAAGAAGATGCAGCGAACTGCGCAGAACTTTTTGTTGGCAAGAATTACAGTGAATGGTTTGAGGTATTACCCGGCATCAAAGCAAAATTTTTAGATGCAGGGCATGTGCTTGGCGCTGCGATGGTGGTATTGGAGATAGATCAATTACGTCATGTACGTCATGCTGAGCGAAGTGAAGCCCCCCAGAGCGGGGCGGAACGTAGTCGAAGCACGTCGCAAGGATCAGGAGATTCAGCATCGATGTTAATGCGAGATGCTTCGATTTCGCTCCCCTTCGACGCGGCTCAGGGTCGCTCCACTCAGCATGACGTACCAGTTCTTCGTATTGGCTTCAGTGGCGATCTTGGTCGAGCAACTCTTCCCATTATTCGCGATCCAGAACCGATGCCGCCCGTCGATATGCTCATTTGCGAGAGCACGTATGGTAATCGTCTCCACGAGGATGTTCTCACCGCAAAACACCGCCTTGCAGAAGTCATACAACGGACTGTCGCGCGGGGAGGAAAGGTGCTGATCCCTGCGTTTTCACTCGAACGAACGCAGGAGATTCTCTACGATCTGCATCTCCTCTGGGACGAGAAGAACATTCCCGAGGTTCCCATCATCATTGATTCGCCCCTCGCCTCCCGCGTGACGGAAATTTTTATGAAGCATCCGGAGTGCTACGACCGCGCGATGTACGAACAATTCCTCTCGCGCGCCCATAATCCATTCCAGTTTTCACTTGTGCGATATACGACCTCCGTGGAGGAGAGTAAAAAATTGAACACGTATTCCGGCCCCATGATCATTATGGCGGGCTCCGGCATGTGCGAAGGCGGCCGCATCCGCCACCATCTGACAAATTACATCGAAGATCCAAAATCCACGGTGCTCGCTGTCGGCTACATGGCGGAAAACACGCTCGGGCGCCGCATCATCGAAAAATCCATTTCCACCGTTCGCATCTTCGATCAAGAGTATCGCAAGCGTGCGGAAACCGTCTACATCAACGCGTACTCCGGCCATGCGGATATGCGTGATCTTGATTCGTACATCACCGCTATCCAAGGGGTGAAAAAATTATTCCTTGTGCACGGGGAAGAGCAGGGGATGCTTGCGCTGATGGAGCGCATGAAAAAATCCATGACCGCGGATATTGTGATGCCGGAGAGAGGAGTTACCTATTCACTTTAGTAGTGCACATAGGAGGTGCTTGAAATATTATAATAATAATGTATAATATAAGTAACATACATACCCATGATTATTTTCCTACGTTTCGCCCTCGTCATGTTTACTGCGTTTTCTTCAGCAGAAAGTGCCTTTGCGTACATCACACCCGGGCAATTTTTGCAGGGTGATGAAGAAGAAACCGGCGGATCATCGAGTTCTATTTCGTCTTCTTCCGCTTCTGCCCCTGCTTCGCCTGGGTCCGATGCGTTGATTCCTCTTCGTCCGTCTTTACCCAGTTCTACAATACAAGGTCATACGCCGCATCCTGCAGGAACGCCGGGTGATGTCCATGATGATCCGCGTGCGGAAGTATTTCAGAGTAATAATATCGCGCGGCCGAGAATGTTAAGCGATGAAAATCTTCCAGAGAGCGATAACCGAGCGGTGCGTATTCCGGATCGTCCACTCGTCGAAGAAGAGGAGACTCCATTGCCGACACCGGTTCCCCATGCCGTGCGTCGAGCTCCTCCAATCGAGACAATGGAATCCGTTCACCGCGCCGCGCCGCTTGCTCCAACAGGACTGCCTCTTGCGATTCCTGCAATTTTCAGTTTCACTTTCACCTGTGGTGCGCTCCTTTATACAAGAGTGCGCTCACTCCATTCCCGTTAATTTTTTCCAACTCTTTTTATGCTCGAATCAAGCACTCCAACATTCCAGGATGATGAACCATTCCCAGTCGTACGAGTCGTGTGTGAGGTCATCCTCCTCGTAGCACTTATTGGTATTGTCGTTTTCCTCTATCTCCGACAAGGAACAGCCGAGGTGGCACAGGTTGGCGGGGAGTCATCCACTCCCGTTGCCGAAGCGCTATCGGTACAATCACTCTTTGTCCCAACGCTGGCACTCGAACCAATTGAGCAACCAAGTCCTGATTTCTCTGCGCAACTTATTGGAGAACAAGGAGGAATTCAGATCCACTACTTCACGAAGGCAGAAGCTGCACGCGGATTTATCGCACCGGCCGATGCACACGTGATTTTTGATTGTCCCGATGACATTGCGCCCGCTATCGATGTTACGATGGCGCACACGTTTGGCAGCATCCGTTCATGGGGATATGAATACTCAAATCAAGAAACCAATAATAGGAAGGCAGGAAAAACCGGTCGAGAACTCTTCGATGGTAGATTTTGGCTTTCTCCTGCCGAACTTGCAGTTACAGGAGAACAGTACGGAGCACTCGATACAAAGGAAGCCGATGGCTCGCCGATGCAGCTCCATGGCAGTAAGCGTTACTACGTGATGGTCGATGGCACTTCACTCGGCGATGCAGATGCAGTGTACCGCGTGTCCTGTCTTGACAGCGATCAGGATGGTTTGCATAACGGCGTCGAAGACCTCAATGGCGATGGCATCGTGGATGCCGGGGAAACAAATCCGCAGAGTGCTGATACGGATGGCGGCGGAGCGCTCGATGGCGCCGAAGACGCTGACCATGATGGTGTTGTTGATGCGGGTGAAACCGATCCTCGCAATGTTGCCGATGATCCTGCGCCAGTCTGTGGCGATGGAACGATGCGCGGTACCGAAACATGCGATGATGGCAATACCGTGGCGGATGATGGTTGCTCTGTTGCGTGCACCATTGAATCTGGTTGGGAGTGCGCGGGATCACCGAGCATGTGCCAGATTATTGTTCCAACACTTCCCGATGCATCATCTTCTTCCGCGGAATCCGCTCCTGTCGACGCTGCTTCCTGTGGGAATGGAATCCTCGAAGCTCCAGAGACGTGCGATGATGGCAATATGATCGATGGTGACGGTTGCAGCGCCGCATGTTTGATTGAATAAAACTCATTTGATCATCTATAGAAAAGCCGGGCCAGTGCCCGGTTTTTTCTTACACGTATGTTTTTAGTCACGTATCAGGCTTGCTCGCGCTCATAGGCGCTGTGTCGTACTATGTTGATCATGTATCGACGTATAAAGCTTTCACTCACCTTGGGCAGGATATTCATCTTCCTCATCGTGTGTCTTGTCGCATGGTCTCTGTTCATCGTCATTCGTGAGCGCGAAAAAAATGTCGATGCGCCACAACAATCATTTATTCAAGTGGTGGAAGTGGTGCTGTGGGATGAGCGAATACAGCCTTTTTTGATGGATGTTGAATGGAGTGCGACGTGGGTATGGCACAAGAGCACATCGTGGGTGATGCATGTAGTGCAGTGGGGAAAACAACGATGGGATGATTTGAAATTATTATTTTCATTGCGGGGTGGTGAAGAGGAGCAGTTAGAAGTAAGGGGAGGGGAAGCAGAAGAGGCTGTGGAAGAAGGTGGAAAAATCAGTGAAGAACAGATACCAAGTTCGTCATCGTCTCCGCCCACTCCCACGCGGCGCACGATTCGGACTATGACGATGTTGCCGGAAGATGCAGAGGAGGATTCTCCCCATCAAGTTATCATCCAAAGTGCATTTGGTGATTTGGATGGCGATGGTGATAAAGATCGTGTCGAAGTGCAATTCGATCGCGATGCCATTGTGTGGTTCGAAAATGGCGGATTAACAGGATCGCGGCGTCATTCGATTGCGAATGGATCAAGTGGTGTTCTTAGCGTTTCGACCGAAGATGTTGATAACGACGGCGACATTGATGTTTCCATTATTGGCGATGGATTCCAGTCTTGGTACGAAAACGACGGCGACACTCCCCCGGGGTGGACAGGACATTCGCGTGCCGAATGAGTATTATCTGCATTTTTTACCTCAAATTCCTTGCGGAAGGGTCAAGCGGCAGGTACAGTTCCCCGGCTTTTGTTCATTGTGTCCTGCCTCAGCCTCTCCACTCGTCCATCCGCCTTAGGCGGACGGACTCGGTCGAGGAAAGCTGATAAGCCAGACCTGAACCTCTGAATCCATGCTTGGACTCATTACGACCAAAATCGGCATGTCACGCGTCTTTCAAGAAGATGGCACGGTCGTCCCTGTGACATATTTAAAGGTAGACCCAAATACGGTCGTTCGTCATCGTATGAAGGATCGCGATGGGTATGATGCCCTTGTTCTTGGTATTCAGGGAAAGAAATGGAAGACGAGAAAGGGAAAGGAGCACACACGCTTTGCCTGTGAGAGGGAATTCCAAGTTCCTTCACTCGAAGGATATGAAGTAGGAAAAACTCTTACTGCAGAACTTATTCCTCCAGAGAGCATGGTGTCGGTCGTCGGTGTCTCCAAGGGGAAGGGATTTGCCGGTGTCATCAAGCGTTATAACTTTTCCGCAGGTCCTTGGACGCATGGTTCGCACCAGCACAGAGAACCAGGATCAGTCGGATGCCGCGCCAAGCCTGGTCGTGTGCAGAGTGGTAAGAAGCTCCCGGGACGCATGGGGAGCGATCAAATCACCCTCCATAATTGTTCTGTGGTAATTTCGGATCCCGCGGAGAACGTGATTGCGGTGAAAGGTCCTGTGCCGGGTCCCAATGGTTCTACGGTTATTATCAATATCGAATCTCTTCCTGAACAGAAATGACCATTGATGTCTACACCAGTACCGGCGCAAAAAAGGGGACGATGGAACTCCCACCTCAACTCTTCGATGCACCAATTAATACAGGGCTCATGCATGAAGCGTTGGTTCGTCAGCAAAGCAATCGCAGGAAGCCCATTGCCCATGTAAAAACGAGGAGCGAAGTGACCGCAAGTACGCGAAAGCTCTACCAGCAAAAAGGAACAGGTCGTGCACGACGTGGCTCTGCCAGTGCGAACCTCCTTAAAGGAGGAGCAAAAGCATTTGGCCCTCGGAACGAACGAAACTTTGTGAAAGCCATGCCGAGGCAAATGCGCCGCAATGCCCTCTTTTCCTGTCTAACGGCGAGCGCGAAGGCCGGCCGTATCATCGGACTCGAAACGTACGACAGCGATCACAAGACAAAGTCCCTCGTTTCTCTTTTGATAAAACTTCCTGTCTCTCCCGGTCGCAAAATCGTATTCATTATGCCTTCCCACATGGAGGCGCTGGAGCGCGGAGCCAGGAATGTTCCCGGCGTGAAGACGATACTGGCGCAGTACCTTAATCCAGAGGATGTCCTTGGCGCCCATACTCTTATTTTCCTAGTAGAAGCGCTGAAGGCAGCCGAGGATATTTTTTCCATCAAGAATAAGAAAGTGAAGATGGAGACGAAGCCAAAAATGAAAAAAGCAGCAGCCTCTTCCTCTCCTTCCTCGAAATGAATCTTACAACAGTCATTCTCGGCTCCGTTGTCACCGAAAAAGCAGAGCGTCTGAAGATCGGTCGTACATACGTGCTCCGCATTCATGCGGATGCAACGAAGGTGGATGTGAAAAACGCGCTGCGAATTCATTATGGGGTGGAGCCGATAAAAGTGCGCATACTCAAGGTCGTCCCCAAACGCCGGATGATCGGACGCGGTAAGTTCATCGAAAAAAGGGAGGCAGAACGCCGTGCCCTCGTGACTCTTACAGAGAAGAGTAAAGCTCTTGATCTCACTTCCATCACTTCGTAAATATGGTGCTCAAAACATTCAAGCCGACGACTCCCGGCCGCAGGCAGATGACGATGATCGATTACTCGGTACTGACAAAGATCAAACCCGATAAATCGCTCACCTATGGCAAGAAACGAATTTCCGGTCGTAACGGGTTCGGACATGTCACCGTGCGAAGGCGCGGTGGCGGCCATAAGCGCCTTGCACGCATTGTTGATTTTCAGCAAGCCGACAAGCAGGGGATTCCGGCGGCAATCCGTTCCATCGAGTACGATCCAAATCGCAGTGCTTGGATTGCGCTCGCAATGTACAACGACGGTGAGCGTCGCTACGTTCTTGCTCCCGAAGGGATGAAAGTCGGAGATACGATCGTGTGTGCAGAGCGAACGAAGATCAAAACGGGAAATCGCATGCAGCTCATGCATATTCCTGTCGGATTTAAGATCTACAATGTGCAAATCGAAATGGGCAAGAAAGGGACCGTGTGTCGCAGTGCAGGATCATCTGCAACACTCACATCGCTCGATGGTGAGTATGCTCAGGTGCAGTTGCCAAGTGGTGAGGTTCGGTATGTGCCTAAAACGTGTTACGCCTCGATTGGCATCGTGAGCAATGGCGAGCATAACTTGGTAAATATCGGAAAGGCCGGACGTACGCGCTGGATGGGACGCCGTCCGAAGGTACTTGGAAAATCGATGAACGCTGTGGATCACCCGCATGGAGGAGGGGAGGGACACTCGCCGATTGGTTTGAAGGGACCAAAGACTCCCTGGGGAAAGCCGGCGTATGGAGTGCCGACCCGCAGCCGAAAACATCCTTCGAATCGATGGATCGTCCGTCGCCGCCCGAAGAAATTGGGGCGGAGAAAACGGTAGTTCTTCCTTTGTTTTTGCTTCTATGCAATCTATCCTCTCCAACACGGGTATCAGGTATCAGGTATTAGGTATCAGGTATGAATTACCAGGTATCGTTCAATACATAATACATAATACGTAATACCTCCTACTCTTCAGTCTATTTTCTATCACCCATGGCTCGCTCCTCCAAAAAAGGCCCATACGTTGATCCAAAGCTCTACAAGAAGGTCATGCAAATGATCGAGAAGGGCGATAAGCGGATCATCAAAACCTGGTCGCGTCGATCGGACGTGCCGCCAGAGTTCGTGGGATTCACCTTTGCTGTCCATAACGGTAAAGATTTTCTTCCCGTGTATATCACGGAGCAGATGGTGGGACACAAACTTGGAGAGTTCTCTTACACGCGTAAATTCAGAGTGCACGGCGGTAAAATGGCGGCGGCTCAGGCTGCCGGTGTTGCCACAGCCGGAGCACCGGTACCGGCTCCTTCCGCACCGAAGAAATAATTATTTATGAAAGCGCATCTTCGCCAAGTTCGGCTTGCTCCCAAAAAAACGAATCTCGTTGCGGCGATGATTCGTCGTATGAGCGTTGTGGATGCATTATCAACTCTCCAAAAGCTGCCAAAAAAAGGCGCTCTCATTCTCTATAAAGTAGTGTATTCCGCCATGGCGAATGCCGAGCAGAACGACGGGCAAAAGAGGAAAGATCTCTATATCAAAGAGCTTATTGTTAACAGAGGGCCGGCATATCAGCGCGCCATTCCCATGGCACGTGGTCGATCTCGGCCGATTGATAAGTTTACGAGTCACATCACTGTCAAACTTGGCGTGATTGTTCCCGCAGGTAAGAAGGAGAAGGAAGTGAAGAAGCAAAAATCTTCGGAGAAGAAGCCGCTCGAAGCGGAAATTGTTGCAGGCCCCATTGCACAGGCTCCGGGGAATCCAACGAAAAGGGATGCTCAGAATGATGATGCGAGTGCCGGGACTCAGGATATCCGTGATGCCAATACCTTTAGTACTTTCCGCCACAATTCGCGCGGCGAATAACTCTTCCTCTCCTCTATGGGACAAAAAGTAAACCCCAACGGCTTCCGACTCGGCATTACGACGCAGTGGCCGAGTATGTGGTTTGCTGGACGAAAGAAATACGGGCAAATCTTCCGTGATGACGTCTTCATTCGACGCTTCATCATGGACAAGGTGAAGGATGCCGGAGTTTCGCGTATCGAGATTGATCGGACGAAGAAGGTGTCCGTTGCCATTCATACGAGCAAGCCGGGCATTATTATCGGCAAGCAGGGTGCGGCAATCGAAGAGCTCCGAAAGAGCCTCGAACTAAAATTCCATGAACCTTTCGAAGTGAATATTCGTGAGATCCGAAATCCCGATGCCAATGCCTACGTTATTGCCGAGACGATTAAAGGACAAATTGAGCGGAGGATGCCCTACCGGCGAGCGGTGAAGATGGGAATCGAAAAGGCGATGCAAGCTGGCGTTCTTGGGGTAAAAGTGCGCGTCGCCGGCCGTTTGAACGGTGCGGAGATCGCACGTGCTGATCTCTTTAAAGACGGCAATGTCCCGCTCCATACCCTTCGCGCCAATATTCAATTTGCCGTCGTCCATTCCATGACGGGTTACGGAACGATTGGAGTCAAGGTGTGGGTGTATACCGGAATGGTGTTTAAAAAAGTCCAAGAAGCCCAGTCTGCTTCCATCGAACTCTCCTGATTATTTATGCTGCAACCCATTAAGACCAAGTATCGGAAACAGCACCGCCTCCGCGGATCGTTCCGCGGCAAGGCGACTCGCGGTGCTCAACTTGCATTCGGCTCGGTGGGGTTAAAGGCTTTGGAACCGGGAGAGATTACGTCGCGACAGATCGAGGCTGCAAGACGAGCAATGACGCATAACCTAAAGCGAGGAGGAAAAATCTGGATTCGCATTTTTCCCCACAAGCCAATCACTCGCAAGGCTGCCGAGGTGCCGATGGGATCGGGAAAGGGTTCCGTGGAATATTACGTTGCGTTGGTAAAACCCGGCACGATTTTGTTCGAACTCGACGGTCTCACTCCCGAATCCGCACGCGAAGCGTTGCGCTTAGCCTCGCATAAGCTTCCCGTTACAACAAAGACTGTGTACCGCATCCGTTCATGACGAAAATTCTCACCATGGTCGAGCTTCTGAATATGCAGGAAAGCGATCTCCTGAGAGAAATCGATGAGCAGCGCCATGTGATTGCCCGCTTGCATCACGGCATAGGTGGCGGATCCGAAAAAAATACTCATCTTCTCAACGATGCTAAGCGCCAGCTTGCTCGCATGTTTACGGTGCTTTCTTCGTTGCGGATGCAAGCTTCTCGCTCTACCATGCCTGCTCCGGCGGCCAAGAAACCCGATGTCGCCGAGACAAAAGCCGCTTCGCGGCGTTAATTCACTCCTCTCTTTTCTTCATCCCATGCGCACAAAAAAGGGCACCGTTACATCGGCAAAGATGCAGAATACCGTTGCAGTGGTGGTGACTCGCTATGTGACTCATCCGATCTACAAGAAGAGGTTTCCTGTCAGTAAAAAGTTTCTTGCGGATACAAATGGTATGTCTGTGCACGAAGGCGATATGGTGCTTATTGGCGAATGCAAACCATTGAGTAAGCGCAAACACTTTAAAGTCATCGAAGTGCTTGCTGCCGGACTCACGCAGCAGGAATCCTTGGAAGAAGAGCTTGCGACAGCATCCGGTAAGAGAAAAACTCTTTCCCCTATAGCATAATGATTCAGCAACAGACATATCTTGCCGTTGCAGATAATACGGGCGCCAAACTGGTGCAGTGCATCAAGGTGCTCGGTGGTACACGAAGGCGCTATGCGCATATCGGCGATGTCATCGTTGTTGCGGTAAAAGAAGCAACGCCTCGCGGCATCGTGAAGAAAAAGGCAGTGGAGAAGGCGGTCATCGTTCGTACGAAGGATATGACGCATCGGAGTGATGGCAGTGGTATCCGGTTCGACGAAAACGCCTGCGTCATTATTGGTGGTGACGGCGAACCAAAAGGAACGCGCGTCTTCGGTCCGGTTGCGCGCGAACTCCGTACACGCGGTTATCAGAAAATCGTCTCTTTAGCCCCCGATGTTTTATGAGGCTCCATACCGGCGATCTCGTCGTTATCATCACTGGCAAAGATAAGAGCAAGACGGGGCGCATCCTCCGGGTTCTCCAGGAGCAGGGACGCGTGGTTGTTGCTGGCATTAATATGCGTACGCGCCATATCCGCAAAACATCCCAGTCGCCAGGCAGAGTCGTACGTTACGAAGCATCGATTCATGTGAGTAATGTCATGGCTGTGGACCCGAAGACAAAAAAGCCAACACGCATCGGCTACAGAATAAAGGATAATGTGAAGGAGCGTTTTGCCAAGAAAAGCGGCGAGCAATTGGTGACTGGCAAGAAGCTAAAAAAGCTCATAGAGGGCGATGAGAAGCCGCAGGAAAAAACGGCAGATTCGAAAAAGAAATCTTCCTCCACTTCCGCATAATACGTATGGCATTCAGCTCCCTCCACGATAGGCTTCGCGGTCCGATCACGGATTCACTCAAAAAGCGCCTCGGCGTCAAAAACGCACTTGCGGTTCCGCGTATCGAGAAGGTGGTGGTGAACGTTGGAATCAACATTGCCAAAATGGATAGTAAGGAAATGAGGGAATATATTGCCGAAAGTCTTAAGCAAATTACCGGCCAGAAGCCCGTCTTTCGTCTCGCACGCAAGGCGGTGAGTAACTTTAAAATCCGCGAAGGCTCCGTCGTCGGCGCCGTTGTCACGCTCCGCGGGAAACATATGGAGGCGTTCCTCGACAAGCTTGTGCATATTGCACTCCCTCGCGTCCGCGATTTTCGTGGCGTTCCTGCCGCGCTCGATGGTCATGGTAATTATTCAATCGGACTGCGGGAGCACACCGTATTCCCGGAAGTAACGCCACCATCCGATGCCTCCCGGCTCTTCGGTATGCAAATTACCATTGCAACAAAATCAACCGGTGACGATGCCTCCCGCATGCTGTTTGAAGAGATTGGAATACCTTTCCGCAAGGAAGCGGAACGCGGTTCCGGTAAGAAGTCGAAGGACCAAGAATAGGCAGTTTTTCCGCTTTTTGTCTTCCCCCTGTTCATTTTAGACCCTATACTTCCCGAGTTATTTTCTCACTCTCCATGGCTCGTACAGCGATTGTCCATAAGCAAAAGATGCACAAAGAGCAGTACCTTAAGGCACTGCAGGAGGGTCGTAAGCCAAAATTTCCGACTCGCGTTTACAATCGTTGTGAATTCTGTGGCCGCCCGCGCGGCTATATTGGTTTCTTCGGCATTTGCCGAATCTGTTTCCGCGAACTTGCGGCAAACGGGGAAGTGCCCGGTGTGACAAAAGCATCCTGGTAACCCTCTTCTTATGCCTGTCTCTGATCCCATTGGCGATATGCTCACACGAATGCGCAATGCCCAGCATGTGCGCTCCTCTTCGTGCGTGTGCCCGTGGTCGCGGCACAAGGAAGAGATTTGCGATGTGCTGAAGCGCGAAGGTTTTATTGCAGACGTATCCATAGAGGGAGAAGGAAAAGACAAAATAATCACGATCACGTTTAGCCCCGAGTATCCGAAACTCGCTCTCCTGCGCGTGAGTGCTCCCGGACGACGCCTGTACAGCGGCAAAAGTGCGCTGAGGCCCGTTCTCAGTGGATTCGGTATTGCCGTACTCACAACAAGCAAAGGCGTGCTTTCCGATCGTGAAGCGAAAGCCCAAAATGTCGGTGGAGAAATTCTCTGTACCATCTCATGACATGTCTCGCATAGGAAAAAAGCCAGTACCGGTTCCCGCAGGAGTCACTGTCGAAGTGAAGGGCGCTCTGTTGTCTGTAAAGGGTCCCAAGGGAGAATTGAAAATTCCGCTCTTGCCAGAAATTTCTGTGAAGGTCGACGGTCAATTCGTTGTCGTCGAAAGAAAGAATGATGAGCGATCCTCGCGGGCGCGCCATGGGCTTGTGCGCCAGTTGCTTGCGAACATGATCGAAGGAGTGAGTGCAGGGTACGTGAAAAAGCTCGAGATCATTGGTGTGGGGTATAAGGCGCAGGCGAAGGGAAAATCAGTTTCGCTCAGTCTTGGATTCTCGCATCCGGTCGAGTTTAAAGCGCCGGAAGGAATCGATATCCAGAATGATGCGGAGAACAAGCAAATTCTCACTATCACCGGAATCGACAAAGCGAAGGTAGGACAAGTAGCTGCCGATATCCGCAGTTACCGCCCGCCAGAGCCATACAAAGGAAAAGGTATCCGCTACGTCGGTGAATTTGTGCCACGGAAAGTCGGTAAAGCTGCCGCCAAAGGCACCGAATAATTTCTCACCATGCTTCCTAAGCTCCAACATCGGCTTCGCAGAAAGCGCCGCATTCGCTCCCGTATCCATGGGACTCTGGAGCGTCCTCGCATGAGCGTTTACCGTTCTCTGAGGGGTATGTATGTGCAACTCATTGATGATGCAGCGGGGAAGACGCTTGTTTCCGCCTCTTTGAAAGAGATCAATGCTACGCTGACAACGGAGGGGGCTACAAAGCTGGGGAAGTTAATTGCCGACAAAGCAAAGAAAGCCAAGATTGGCACGGTCATTTTTGATCGCTCGGGTTACAAGTATCACGGTCGCGTAAAGGCTTTGGCAGATGCGGCACGCGAAGGTGGTCTTGAGTTTTAGTTCTTCCTCTCCTTTTTCTTTCCATGGCAAAATCGACCAAAGATGATCGGCGCAAAGGGAAAGATCGTGGCAGGCGTGATCGCGAACCCAAGGAGTTTGATGAGCATGTACTGCAAGTGGCGCGCGTTACGCGTGTGGTGAAGGGGGGTCGTCGTATGCGGTTCCGTGCAACGGTCGTTATTGGTAATCGCAAAGGCAAGGTGGGGATCGGCATGGGGAAAAGCGGCGAAGTACAGAGTGCGGTTCAAAAAGCTGTTTCCGATGCAAAGCGCCATATGATCGATGTTCCGATCATCAAAGATACTATCCCGCATGCCATCGATCATAAATTCAAGGCCGCGCGTATTCGTCTGCTCCCTGCATCAACGGGAACGGGAATCATCGCCGGTGGCGCCTTGCGACCGATTCTTGATCTTGCTGGCGTCAAAAATGTTCTGAGCAAAAGGTATGGGACAAGCAATACTGTGGTGAATGCGCAGGCCGCCATACAGGCATTGGCGCTGCTTCGGAAGCCGAAACAGGCGGTGGAAAAGAAGGGGTAAAAAAGTAAGGTAGGTACGGGAGACATTCGAAAATATTCCTTCAAAACCCTTTTCTATAGGCTTTTCTCCTGCTACCGTATGCTCCACATGCTCAATACGCTTCAGCCAGCCAAAGGCGCACGAAAAGGCAGAGTCCGCGTTGGTCGCGGCAACGGGTCGCGCCGTGGCACGTTCAGTTGCCATGGGTGTAAGGGGGAGCAAGCACGAGCGGGACGAGGAAAGCCCATTGGATTCGAAGGAGGTCAGGTGCCAATGATCCGGAGGCAGCCGAAGCTTGGAGGATTTACAAATCCCACGCGCGAAACATTCGAAGTCGTGAATATTGGCACTTTGGAGGAAGTTCTCCCGGCTGGTGCGTACGATCTTGCATCACTGCGGGAGTCGCGCGTTGTCGATGGCGCACTGCCTGTGAAGATTTTAGGAGAAGGAAAGGTGACAAAGAAATTTGATCTGACAGTGAATGCGGCGAGTAAAAGCGCCCGTGAAGCAATTCTAAAAGCAGGCGGTTCCGTGACTTTTGTCTAATGTTTCGCTATCTCCATCAGCTTTGGAAATCCGAGGATTTGCGCAAACGCATCCTCATCACTTTGGCGCTCCTTGTTCTCTACAGAATCGTTGCTCATATTCCCGTGCCTGGCGCGGATGAGACTGCACTCCGGAACTTCCTCAGTGCTCGTGGCACCGGTGGAGCACTGGGAGTTTTTGCAGCGCTCACGGGAGGAGCCATCGATAATTTTTCGATCGTTCTCCTCGGTCTTTCTCCGTACATTAATGCCTCCATCATCCTGCAACTTTGCACAGTCATTTTCCCCAAGCTTGAGGCAATGGCAAAAGAAGGACAACAGGGACAACAAAAGATTAACCGCTACACCCGTTACCTCACGTTCCCGCTCGCGTTTCTTCAGAGCTACGGTTTTCTCCTCCTCCTCAATTCCGGTGCAGCACAGCTTGGAGGCCAATTGATCGATACATCGTTCCCGGGAGTGCTTGCCCCTATGATCATTGTTGCCTCTGGTGCGCTCTTCCTCATGTGGATGGGGGAGGTGATGACAGAGAAGGGAATTGGCAACGGGATCTCGCTCATCATCTTTACAGGGATTGTTTCCGGCATTCCTGCAACGCTCAGCAATATGTTTGTTTCGGGTGCCGGCAAGCAGGGGCCATTCATCTTCTTCTCGATTCTCTCAGTTCTCCTTCTTATTGCTGTCGTGCTCTTTACCGAAGCACACCGCCTCATCCCCATTACCTATGCGAACCAGGGTGCGGGACGCGGAGTGCAAGGCGGCATTCCCATTCGCATTAATCAAGCGGGCATGATCCCCATCATTTTCGCGGTTTCACTCATTACGTTCCCGGGGATTATCGCTCAATTCCTCCAGACCGCGCCCCGCTTCGCGCGCTTGGTGCAGTTTATTAATGAGAATCTGAATGCCAATAATCCCTCCACGCTCTACATTGTTCTCTATTTTGCTCTTGTTCTTCTTTTCACGTACTTCTACGTGTCGGTGACATTCCGTCCGGAGCAGATAGCGGAAGATATTCAGAAGCGCGGCGGCTTTATTCCCGGCATTCGTCCGGGACGTTCCACAGCGGAAGTGTTGGCAAAAACGAGCAACCACCTCAATCTGTGGGGTGGCGTTTTCCTTGGCACCATCGCCATTGTGCCGCTCATCTTCACTAAGTATTCATCGCTCAGCTCACAAGATCTCATCATCTCCGGTTCCGGAATGATCATTGTCGTTGGCGTCGTGCTCGAGCTCATCCGTCAGATCAATGCGCAACTCCTCGCGCATGATTACGAAAAACTTGCATAAAAAAAGAGCGGGGGTGACCCGCTCTCTTTGTTCTTCTGAATTTTTTTATGGCATCGTGGTGGTCTGTCCAGGCACCGCAGGTGGCATTGGAGATGATGCATTCGTACCACCCTGCCCACCGCTTGATGGAGGAATAGTGGTCGAAGGAGGTACTGAATTATCGACTATGTTTTTTTTGCAAATTGCGATGGATTGACACCACGCCTTGCCGCCCTTGTTCACCATTCCATCTTTATACGACACAGCGGTGCAACTTTTACTACCACACTCTGGTCGATTATTTGCAGCCCATGCAGCACACTGCTGCTGTCTTTGCAGCAATTCCGTAGGATTATTGACTGGATAATCGACTGTACCTCCTGCCTCCTTAAGAGCATCGGGGCAGCCATCAGCTTCGCAGGTATTTTTACAAGTGAATTCCCACGAGCAAGTTACCTGTGCTTTCCAAAATGGTTTGCTGGTGGTACCTAGATCCTGAGTTATTGTTGCGGACGCAGGACATCCGGCGATCTTTTCATCGGTCGTGAGACTATTGCAAAGGGCTTGTCCGGGGAGAGGGCCTTTACAATCAGGATGAGCACTGCACTTCGCCGAGAGGTCAGTGGTTGCAGCCTTTATGATTGTCGCAGGACCGTTCGTCCCATCCATCATGTATTTTTGCATTGCGTTTGCTTGTGCGAGCTCTACGGCTTTTGCTTTGTGGGGATGTTCCCCATTTCCAACATATGTCGCAGAGGGATATTTCCCTTGTATCGGGGTTGGGCACTGGAGTCCGCTTTGTGTCTGCAAACTCGATGTTACTTCGGCAGTGAGGCTATTATCGCGAGTGACGCTAAGAATAATGGCAATGACGGCAACAATGCCGAGCAGCGCAGCACCAATAAGAACAGACGAACGATTCGGATGTTTCATATTGATATTTGTGAAGGAATATGAAGATGGTATTATAATACCATTTTTTATATAAAAAACAACTCTCCATTTTTTGTATCCCAGAGCCGTTTTTCGCTACAATCCGTACACATGTCACTGACCTCTGCTTTGCCAAAGGACACTCCAAAATCGGCCTCAAAGAAGGATGCCTATGGTGCCGATCAAATTCAGGTACTCGAGGGTCTTGAGCCTGTACGCAAGCGCCCGGGTATGTACATCGGCAGTACCGATCAACGAGGGCTTCATCATTGTGTGTACGAAATTGTCGATAACTCGATTGATGAGGCAATGGCAGGACACTGCAGCCGCATTCAGGTGACTTTGCATGACGATGGCTCTGTGAGTGTGGAAGATAACGGCCGTGGTATTCCAGTGGATATTCACCCCAAAATGAAGAAACCGGCACTCGAGGTGGTGCTGACAACGCTGCACGCCGGAGGAAAATTCGGCGGGGATGATTCCGGTTACAAAGTGTCCGGCGGCTTGCACGGCGTCGGTTCTTCCGTCGTTAACGCACTCTCCATTTTGATGCATGCGGAAGTGTATCGTGATGGACAGATCCACATGCAGGAATACAAGAGGGGAGTCACTCAGAATAAACTCAAAGTCCTTGGCCCTACGAAAAAGCGGGGTACCTTGATCCGTTTTATGCTGGATGACGAAATCTTCGATACGCTCGAACTCTCCCTTGCGACACTTATTGACCACTTCCGCCAGCAGGCATATTTGACGCGTGGCATTACGTTGAGCGTCCTCGACGAACGTGAAACGCGTCCCGTCGAAGATCAAATTCTTCCACGGAGGTACCGGTTCCACTTCGAAGGCGGGATCGCATCCTACGTACAACACATCAACGAGGGAAAGGGGCCGATTGGCGATGTCGTATGGTTCGAGAAGGATCTACCAGAGGGATTTGTGGAGGTCGCGATGCAATATTCGGGTGCGTTCACGGAGCATGTCATCACGTTTGCGAACAATATTCACACCATAGAAGGAGGAGCGCACCTGACGGGATTCAAATCCGCATTAACCCGTACGATCAATGCATATGCACGCACGCAGAGCTTCCTGAAAGAAAAAGAAGAGAACATGACTGCAGATGATGTGCGCGAAGGGCTGACTGCCATCGTATCTGTTCGCTTGAAGGATCCTCAGTTCGAAGGTCAAACCAAAGCGAAGCTTGGCAATGCAGAAATGAAGACTGCGGTGGAATCGGTGGTGAATGAACTCCTTGCGACCTACATGGAAGAGCACCCCGCTGAGGCAAAATCGATCGTGGGGAAAACTCTCCTTGCTGCGCGTGCGCGTCTTGCCGCTCGTGCTGCTCGTGATAGCGTTATTCGCAAAGGCGCACTCGAAGGCATGACTCTTCCGGGGAAGCTTGCTGACTGCAGTAGTAAAGATCCGAGTAATTCCGAACTCTACATCGTCGAGGGAGATTCAGCTGGCGGCTCTGCGAAGCAAGGAAGAAATCGCGATTACCAGGCAGTACTACCCCTCCGTGGAAAAATCCTTAACGTGGAGCAAGCTCGCATGGATAAGATGCTTGCGAATAACGAAATTCGCGCTCTTGTGATTGCCATGGGTGTTGGCATTGGGGAGATGAAGGATCTTACGAAACTGCGCTACGAGCGGATTGTGATTATGACCGATGCCGACGTGGATGGGGCGCACATTCGCACGCTGCTCCTCACGTTCTTTTTCCGTTACTACCCGGAGATCATCGAGACCGGTCACCTTTTTATCGCGCAGCCGCCGCTCTACAAGATTGCCAAGGGCAAAGAGAGCCGTTACGTATATTCGGATGAGGAGAAAAATGATCTTATGAAGGAGTGGGGAGTGAAGATGGAGGAAGTGCAGGTGACGGAAGAAGTGGAAGGTGATGAAAGTAAGGAAGGTCAGGAGGGGGAGGAAGTTCAGGAAGATGAGGGGAAGA
Organism: Candidatus Peribacterales bacterium; assembly: GCA_035289645.1. Lineage (GTDB taxonomy): Bacteria > Patescibacteriota > Gracilibacteria > Peribacterales > Peribacteraceae > DATDWC01. The sequence continues at coordinate 42,663 of DATDWL010000012.1, read as the reverse complement.
AGGAGATGGCAAGGAAATCCAAAGTCAATATTCAACGATACAAAGGTCTTGGAGAAATGAACCCCGAGCAATTGTGGGAAACCACCATGGATCCAAGCAGCCGCATTATGCTGCAAGTTCTCGTCGAAGATGCAGAGAAAGCGGATGCGGTGTTTACGACGCTCATGGGATCGGAGGTCGCTCCACGCAGAAAGTTCATTCAGACCCATGCGAAGGGGGTGAAGAATTTAGATGTTTAATCAGCACAGATACATCACTCAATTTCCTGCTTAAATCCGCCCAGATGATCTTTGATGGTGTATGTATCCAATGTATTCGCACCAAGGAGTTCGATGACTTTGGGGATCGCTTCGCTAAACTTCATTGAAGATTGTTTTCCCGCCTTCATATCCCGCAGGATGATGGTGTTCTCTTTCACTTCCATTTGTCCAAGAAGCAGTGTGTAGCGAGACTCAAATTTATCCGCGAGACGCATTTGGCTCTTCAAGCTTGCCTCGCCGAGTGCGCCGATTGTATGGACTCCCATTTCGCGAAGCGCCTCGATCAAGAGTAGACACTTCTTTTTTGCTTCGGGACCGAGTTGTGCCACAAAAACATCCACTTGATCCTTCATAGGTGGAGCGACGCCGACTTCCTTCATATGGTAGACCACTCTCTCCATACCGCAGCCAAAGCCGATTGCGGGGGTGTTGGGGCCGCCGAGGAGCTCGATGAGGCCGTCGTATCTTCCTCCGCCTGCGACAGAATTCTGTGCGCCCAACGAAGCATCCCAAAACTCAAAAACGGTTTGATTGTAATAATCTAGACCGCGAACAAGATTTGCATTTTCTTCGTAGGGGATTTTGTACTCGGTGAGGTATTCAAGAAGAGTCTCATGAAACTCCCGACTTTCCTTTTTTACGTGGTTCACAAGCTTCGGAGCCATTTTGACAAGGATTCGACAGTCCTCATTTTTGCAATCGAGAATTCTCAGCGAATTTGATTGGAGGCGTCGCTGGCAATCCTCGCAGAGATTTCGTTCTTTTCCTACAAAGAAGTCGAGCAGAGCCTGTTTGAATGCCTGGCGGCTTTCAGCATCGCCGATGTTATTGATCTGGAGCTTGAGTCGATCAAAGATTTGTAAATCTTTAAAGATGTGACTGAGGACGTTAATAAGTTGCGCATCGATACTCGGATCCGCAATGCCGATGGCCTCGAATCCAAATTGTCGAAACTCGCGAAAGCGCCCCTTTTGCGGACGATCATACCGGAACATGGGGCCCATGACGTAGAGCTGTACCGGCTGCGGCAATAGGTGCATACCGTGTTCGATGTAAGCGCGGCAGATCGGAGCGGTTGGTTCTGGCCGCAGCGCCCATGCATCCTTTTCGCTATCTTTATCATCTAAAGCAGAACCCTTTCGTGCCACCGTAAAAAGTTCTTTTTCGACGATATCGGTATGCAGACCGACGCCGCGATCGAACACTTCACGATTCTCGAATATCGGCGTATCAATCCGCTTAAATCCCGCTTGGCGAGCCCGATGGCGAACGGCCTTTTTGATGTACGTATGGTATTGCTGCAGCTCGGGGAGGATGTCGTATGTGCCCTTGGGGGTGCGATATTTAGGATCGGCCATTAGTGTTCGATTGTAGACGAGATTTAGATGGCGGGCAATGATGGGGGATGGTATAGATTCTGCTATTCTTTACCTATGGCAGCGACATCCCTCGATCAGATCGTTTCTCTCAGCAAACGCCGCGGCTTTGTGTTCCCTGGGTCCGAGATTTACGGCGGTCTTGCCAATAGTTGGGATTTTGGCCCTTTAGGTGCGGTTTTAAAGGAAAACATCCGGAACTTCTGGCTGAAGCGGTTCATTTATAAACGGCAGGATATGGTGATGATCGACGCCGCAATTATGATGAACCCGAAAGTGTGGGAAGCGAGTGGGCACGTTGCAAACTTCAACGATGCGATGATCGACTGCAAAGAATGCAAGGCGCGGTTTCGCGCGGATCATCTGATCGAGGAGAAATTCCCAGAGATGAAAGCCGATGGACTTTTACCAAAAGAGCTCACAGCCATCATCAGCGAGAAGAAAATTGCATGCCCTCGATGCGGCGCCAAAGGAAAATTTACGGAAGCAAGAACGTTCAATCTCCTTTTCCGAACCTCATTTGGCGCAATCGAAGGGGGGGAGAGTCGCGATATTTATCTTCGAGGAGAAATTGCGCAGGCGATGTTCGTCAACTTTAAAAATGTTCTCACGACGACGCGCAAGCGTCTACCGTTTGGTATCGCATCTACGGGCAAAGCATTCCGAAACGAGATCACACCCGGGAACTTCATTTTCCGAACGCTCGAGTTCGATCTCATGGAATTTGAATACTTTATCCGCGAAGGAGACTGGGAGCAGTATTTTGATTTTTGGCTTAAAGAACAGCAAAAGTGGCTCAATGATTTGGGGGTCGATGCAAAGAAGCTCCGTGTGCGACAACACACGGAAGACGAGCTTTCGCACTATTCGAAACGGACAGTTGATGTGGAGTACGAGACGCCATTCGGATGGAAAGAGCTCTTCGGCCTCGCCTATCGAACGGATTTTGATCTTAAAAATCATATGGAACAAAGCGGGGAAGATTTACAATACACGGATCCGGATACGAATGAGAAATTCATCCCCCATGTCATCGAGCCGACATTTGGACTCTCTCGCCTGACGCTTGTCATCCTCCTCGATGCGTATCACGAAGAGAAGCTCGACAACGGGGAAGATCGCATTGTGATGAAATTCCATCCGCGCCTTGCCCCGGTACAAGTTGCCATCCTTCCCTTAAGCAAAGACGAAAGACTCGTGAAAAAAGCACAGGAGGTATATGAACTCCTCAATACGAACTTAGATCTTCGTCTTGATTTTGATGTCACGGGTTCCATTGGTAAGCGCTACCGCAGGCAAGATGAAATTGGTACGCCTACCTGCATCACGGTTGATTTTGGAACCATTGGCGATGATGACAAGCAGTGCAAAAAAGACCACGTCACGGTTCGTGATCGGGACTCACTGAAGCAGGAGGAGATCCCGATTTCCCGTCTTTCTTCTCTCCTTGAGACGCGTAGTGCATAAGAGAAGCTATGGCAATGGTTGCCGTGAAGACCAAAGTTGCAACGGCAATGTACACGCCGGGTGATATTTTCCTTTGACCCGCTTCCCATTGCTCTGCTCTATGCATTGCGACGATTTCCGCAGCGGAGAGTAACTTTGGTGGAGTGTCTTCGTCCATGCTATGGCTGATACTAGCCGTTCTTGCAGCCCTTCGGCAATAATTTACTGCAGAAAGTGAGCGTTTTTCCTCCGGAGTTTTGCACCAGAATCGTATCTTCGACCCGCATGCCAAATTTGCCCGGGAGGTATATGCCGGGTTCGATGGTGATCACTTCGTTCTTCTTTATCGTCTGTTTCGGTGCGCGAGTACTAATCGACGCACCTTCATGAATTTCCAGTCCAACGCCATGACCAAGACCGTGCGTGAAGCATGGCTCGTATTTGCCGAGCATCTTTCGCGCACAGAGATCTAGAGTGTGGTTCGTTGCGCCAGATCGAGCTCTCTTCGTACATTTGGCCACGATCTTCACAAGAAGAATAAATACTCTGCGCTGTTCTTCCGATACATTTCCTACAAAGAAAACGCGCGAACAATCCGAACAGTAACCATTTACTTTTACTCCCATGTCGATTTGAACGATGTCGTTTTTTTCCAGTAATCGATCGGTGGGGGAGTGGTGAGGGCGGGCGGTGTGATTCCCGAAGGCAACGATTGTATCGAACGCCATGGCATCGGCACCGATATCTCTCGAAAGATTTTCGATGAGCAAGGCGAGTTTTTTTTCCGTGATTCCTCGGGTGTGCAGGAAGACGGGTATCTCCATCATGACACGATCTGTGATGCTGCATGCTTTTTTAATTGATCGAATTTCCGCTGCGTTCTTCACTCTTCTCCCCTCCTCAATCACTCCCGTGGAGGGTACGAATCGTGTTTTGCGGTATCTTTTTTCCCATCGCAGAAGACGGGCAACGCTCACATCCTCCGACTCAAATCGCATGCGTTTATAGGATGCTATGCACTGCTCCAAGTCATCCATCGGAAGCACTGCGATGCCTTTGACGCATTCCTTTGTGGCTTTTTCGATGTAGCGGCTATCCACAAAGAGCGAACGCTTTCGCCCATCCACGATCATCATCCCAAACGTCATTGCAACCCCTGTGAGGTATCGGATATTGGTGAGGTTGGAGATGAGGAGCGGAATTGGCATATCTGTGGTATAATTATACCAAAATACACATTCCACAACTGTTATGCCGCAAGGCGAAACGACCCGCATCCTTTTCTACAATGTTGGCTACTGTACCGGCATGCGCGGATCGCTCGCCGACTACGCCATGCATTGTTTGCGCTACGTCTATACGCCAAAGCGGGTGATTGCCGATGTACTAACAATGATTGATCGAATGGTGGACGAGGTGCAGCCCGATCTCTGTTGCTTTGTGGAAGTTCGCCGCGTGAAGCGGTTCATCCAGCGCCTATGGGAGTATCCCGTGCACACATTCCGGAATAAATACGGTCGCAACAGCATGCTTGGGCATCTCCCGTATTTTCGCGGAAATCTCAGCGGGTATTTTGCTCGGAAAGATTTTCCATTTTCTGCGCATTACCTCCGGCATGGTGCTAAAAAGCTCGTGTACGAGGTGCGCCTCACGGAGGAGATTTCGCTCCTTGTGGCGCATCTTTCACTCCGACGTAAAACGAGAGCATCGCAGTTGAAGGAAATTCGCGACATTATTAGTTGCCGCCGACATGTGATTCTTTGCGGCGACTTCAACATTTTTAATGGTGTGGATGAACTGACGGACATCATCGTCTCGTGCCGGTTAAAAATCATCAACACCCTTCATGATCTTACATTTCCATCGGCGCATCCTACGCGCGCTTTGGATCTCTTTCTTTGTTCGGAAGATCTTCCGATCGAGGATCTTGAGGTGCTCCCCGTACTTGCGTCCGATCACTTACCCATACTTCTCACATTACGGGTGTAAGATACCCGCATTCATTCCATGATTACGTTTCTTCGCCTCTTCTTCTGGCCGGTCATCCTCCTCCTCATTGCGGGAGGGTCATGGATCCTCAAGCTTCCTGTATGGCACATTGTATGGACATGGTTTATGGAGAATCCGCTCGATCGGACGCTTTTTCTGCTCACCATATGGTTTGTGTGGAGCGTGATTGTGAAGAACGGTCTGCGATTTTTCTACGCAGTCATGCATTCACGAAATCTTGTTACGCTCAAAGTGCTTCTCCCGCGAAACGATAGCAAGGTGGATGAAGAGAAACGAACGGAAAAAGACTGGAAGGAGAAAATTGCGATCATGGAGCAGCTGTTCCGTGCGCTTTGGGAAGTAAAAACACTCGATGTATGGACAGTGCTGCATACGTGGATTTGGCGGTTTAATACTATGAGCTTTGAGTTTTTTGTGGAGAAAAATCAGATCAAGTTTTACATCGTGGTGAGAAAACAACTTGCAGGAATCGTGGAGAAACAAATTACTTCGTTCTATTCACAGGCGGAGGTTACACCGGAGAAATCCACCCCCGATGTATGGCCGAAGGGATCAGCCCTCGTTGGGTATTACATGAAGCTCCATAAGAAGTACATTTTTCCGATTCGCGGATACGAAAATATGCAAGATGATCCGCTCAACGATGTGACGAACGTGCTCAGTAAACTCCAAGATACCGATAAAGCGACTGTGCAGATTATCCTCAATCCTACGTTTAGCGATTCGTGGCAGAAGAGCGTAAAGAAATATGCCTCACGATCGTTTAAGGGAAAAAAGGCGGGTGGTTTTGCAGCATTTCTGGAGGGAATCCCGCTCCTTGGAACAATCGGCAGCATTGTGGGGGCTATTCTTATTCCCGGTGAAGCGGACAGGACAACATTCGCTCCCGGCGCAACGCAAGGAGATTCTTTCGTGCGTATGATCCAACCGGAAGAAGAACTCTACAAGCGTATGGGACAGAAGGCCGGGATGAGCGGGTTCCACTGTTCGGTGCGTATTTTGGCTTCGTCCACGACGACGCAGAAGGCGGTCGAAATTACGAGCAACCTGCAGGTGGCGTTTAACGTGTTTAAAGACCAGTATGGCAACTGGTTCGATAACCATAGGATGCTTGTTGATATTTTGCCATATCGACTCAATGCACCGCTTATCCATTGGCTTTGGAAGCATCGAATCAACGGATTTTTCCATTCAACATGTTTGCTGACAGAGCAGGAACTTGCAACGATTTATCACTTCCCGGACAGCCGTTATAACAAAATTCCAATCATTGAATGGATTCAGTACAAGGTCTTGCCACCTCCTGCGGATTTGCCGACCGAAGGTATCCTCATTGGCCGCAATCGGTATCGAGGGCAGCTTAGCGACGTGCGCATTATGGATCACGATCGCACGCGGCATCACTACATCATCGGGAAATCCGGTACGGGAAAATCGGTCTTTCTTAGTTATTGCGCCCGCCAAGATTTGCAGCGGGGCAAAGGAATGTGCCTTGTTGATCCCCATGGGGACCTCATCGAAGATGTGCTGATGTATGTGCCGAAGGAGCGCGCGAAAGATGTGATCATTTTTAATCCTTCCGATACCGAGCGCCCGATGGGACTCAATCTTCTTGAGGCGCATTCGGATGAAGAGAAAGACCGCGCCTCGCTCGATGCCATGGAAATTTTCATCAAGCTCTTCGGTAACGAAATCTTCGGCCCCCGTATTCAACACTACTTCCGAAATGGTTGCTTAACGCTCATGGATGATGAGGAGGAAGGGGCAACTCTCATCGATGTGCCGCGCTTGTACGTTGATGACGAATTCCAGCGCTACAAAGTTAGTAAGTGTAAGAATCCAGTTGTTCGAAGTTTCTGGGAGCACGAAATCGCCAAGACCGGTGCGCGCGAAAAAGAGGAAATGATTCCATACTTTTCGGCGAAATTCGGTCCCTTCATCACGAATACCACCATCAGAAACATCATCGGACAGCCAAAATCCGCATTCGATGTCCGGCAGATTATGGATGAAGAAAAGGTGCTTCTCGTGAATCTTTCCAAAGGAAAAATTGGCGATACCAATGCGCAGCTCCTCGGCCTCATTTTCGTGAACAAAGTGAATATGGCAGCACTCAGTCGCGCAGATGTTCCGGAAGATCAACGAAAAGATTTTTACCTCTACGTCGACGAATTCCAAAACTTCACCACCGATGCATTTGCAACAATTCTTTCCGAAGCTCGCAAGTATCATCTCTCGCTCATCATGGCTCACCAATACATCGGTCAGCTTGTTGCAAAAACTTCTGCCTACGAGCAGCAGAATACGAAGCTCCGCGATGCGGTCTTCGGTAACGTCGGTACCATGCAAAGTTTTAAGATCGGCGCCGAAGATGCGGAGTATATGGCCAAGGAATACGCACCGGTACTCAGCGAGCAGGATGTGATCGGTATTGCAAACTACAAGTGCTACATCAAATTGAACATCAACAACACAACCTCGCGCCCGTTTTCCATGGAAACGATTTGGGACGAAACAGGAAAGGATCTTAAAATGGCGGGGCTTGTTAAAGAATACAGCCGCATGAAGTACGGGAGGAAGAAGGTCTTTGTGGATCAGGAGATTGGGGATCGGATAGGGTTGACTTGATTTCTATTTTCTCAGCTCAAATTTTGAGTAGTGATGAATGAGGTGTAGAGAGGCCTAGGATCAAAAATTGAATGGATATGAAGTAGAAAATTGCTGATGGATTCTTCGTTTTCCCCATGATTCGTTCTATACTCTTCGTATGGTGTTCCAAAAAGCCAAAGATATGTACCGCCTGCAGAAACAGGCGAAACAGGCTAAAAAGGAGCTTCGGACGATCCATATCGAGGCAGAGGCTCGCGGAGTCACCGTTATTGTGGATGGCGAACAGAAGGTTGTTTCCATCCAGATTTTGCCTGATGTTCCTCGAGAACAGATTCCAGATTTACTCAAAGATGCGCTCAATCGTGCGATGAATAAAGCGCAGATTGTAGCGGCGGAGAAGATGCAGGGAGTGATGGGTGAGTTGGGGCTAGGTCAATAATTGTTTTCTTCGCCTGCCCGCCAAGGTGGGAACGAGCGAAGCCCTGCAGGGCTGAGCGATTCGAGAAGCTTTGTCTTTTTTATGCTTCTCGACTTACTCGCTCATGCTTCGCATGAGCTCGTTTGCTCGAAGAAAGCTGTATACTTCCTCCAATGAAATTCCTCCGCATCCTCCTCTTTCTTTTCCTCCTTTCTTTTGGAGCAACCATTTTTTCCGTTCAAATGATCGGGACGGAAGAGGGGAGTCTTGCGACAGAGATCCACATCATGAGTGGCATGACGGTGCGAGATATTGCAACGGAGCTCAAAGAGAGAGGAGTGATTTCCTCGGCAACGGTCTTCCGATGGTACTTGCAATCGCAGGGGCTCGATACCGGCATTCGTACGGGAACGTTTGAGATCCCACCTGGCTCTCGCTTTGCGGATATTGCGAAAATTTTACGCGAAACACAAGGGGGGCAGAGCGTTATCACGATCCCCGAGGGCTTTACGATTCGGCAAATTGATGCACTTCTTGCGACAAAAGGGCTGATTCAACTAAATGAAATCCTTGAGTGCGCCAACGACCAGTGCGATTTTTCCTCATTTGATTTCCTCCCCGATTCTTCCGGCAACAATGGCATGAGTGGACGATTAGAGGGATATCTCTTCCCAGATACGTACTATGTTGATCCGAATGAATTTGTTGCAAAGTTTTTTCTGGAGCGCATGCTCGGCACATTCCGTGATCGCGTGATGAACGGGCTCAATGATGATTTGGTTTTATCGAAACGTTCACTTGGCGACATCATCATCATGGCATCGCTCATCGAGCGGGAAGCTGCAAACGATATAGAACGTCCTGTGATTGCCGGCATTCTCTGGAAACGATTTGATGCGAAGCAGGGATTAGCGGTGGATGCGACCATACGCTACGTCCTTGGGAAAGAGACGGAGCCACTCACGAAGAAAGATCTCGAAATTGATTCCCGCTATAACACGAGGAAATACGCAGGTTTGCCCCCCGGACCAATCGCAAGCCCCGGTCTTGCAAGTATTCGCGCAGCTCTCCATCCGGAAGAATCACTGTACTGGTACTACCTCCATGGCAGCGGTGGGCTTATTCATTATGCGGAGACAAATGACGCCCATAATGTGAATAAGGCGAAGTACTTGTAGCAAGAAACTATTCCTCGTCACTTTCTTCGATATCGGTTTCTTCGTTCTTTTCTTCTTTTTCCTTCTCCTCCCGCATGTGATCCATGAGGGTTTTTCCGACGATCGATCCAATCGCCCCGCCGATTACAAGCCCTGTGATCAGTTTTTCGAGCCGGGAACACTTCTTATGCTTGCAGCGAAATGGCCACATGAGGACAGTATAGCGGAAACAAAGGTTTTTTGCTTCAAGATGAGAACGGGGTGATGGTTTATTGGTTTGCTAGAACATCGAGAAAACCAGCTACAAGCAAACCATCAATGTTAATCATAAATGCACCCACTGCCCGCTCCCCACATTCTTCGCTCCACCCTTCAATTCCATCAGCGTGAGAGTGGCATTGATCGAGGAAATAGGCATGCCTGATTTCTCTGCAAGGGTATCTACGCTTTGTGGCATTGTGGTGAGATTTTTTTGCAGGAGTTCTTCATCGGGAGTTTGCGGATGGTAGGTTGATTTTTGGCTTTCTGATGGCACGATAACGCCAAGTTCCACAAGGACATCCTGTGCCGATGCCACAAGTTTTGCTCCGCTCTTTTGAATCAAGTGGTGTGTTCCTTCCATATTGGGATCAAAGATGGGTCCGGGAACGGCAAATACCTCTTTGCCATATTCGAGTGCAAGGCTCGCTGTAATCAGAGAACCGCTCTGTGCCGCCGCTTCCGCAACGAGCGTTCCTAGGCTTATTCCAGCAATTATTCGGTTGCGTGCGGGAAATGTGTATTTATCGGGCGCGATGTGCAGTGGGTACTCGGTGAGGAGGAGTCCATCGTGCGCGACGATTTCATCCGCAAGTCTTGCATTCGCTTTGGGATAGATGGCACCAAGGCCAGCACCAAGCACTGCGATGGTTTTTCCTCCCGCCGCCATTGTTTCCTTCGCCACTTCCGCATCGATGCCGATCGCAAGGCCGCTCACGGTTACAAATCCTGCACGAATAAATTCTGGCACGAATGTGGAAATGATTCGTCGCCCATATGCACTCATATTCCTCGTCCCAACTACGGCAATCATCGGCTCACGGAGGAGTGCCAGATTTCCCCGTGCGAAGAGAAATACAGGAGGATCGGCAATATCGCGCAGGGCCTCCGGATACTCTTCATCATTCATCACGATAAGTCGAATGCTGCTCTTCGTAAGAAATTTTTCGTGTGCGGAAAGATCAAGCTCTTCTACCTCGTTGAGTGTTTTCAGGATTGTTTCCTCTCTACATCCAAGTTGCTTCAGCATCGTTTGATCGAGGTGTGCCCATGCTTCCTCAAGCGAACCGTATGTTTCCATCAAAAAATCGTAGCGCTTCTTTGTGAGGAGATTGAGCGTTGCCCACGCGAGTGAGGCATTGATGAGGGAAACAGGCATAGGGTTACGATTGTACACCCTCTTTTTTCTTCTGTCATCATGTATTCGCCATTCCCGCCTCCTCGAGTACTTTGCCGTACCCTGAGTTCACAATGACGATGTTTTTTCCAAAATGGTTGCCGACTTTATTCTCTTGCCGATCATTATGAGCGAAGACACGAACGGCCTGAAAAGTATTACTTCCCGCTTCTTCTACCCGAAGACCTGCGGGGACATAGTTCCGTTGTACGCCATCTAGGGGCTCGGAGGTTGTCATATCGATAACAGGGGTGCAAGGCATTTTGTCAGCACGTAGATAAGTGACATATGCTTTGCAGAAAGCACTGGTTTTTAACCGTTCTGATTGATTGTTATGAAACCCGACGACTGTTGTCCTGTCCTGCCATCTTGCATCAGCAACACCCAATGCCACGCCGACCATTGCTTCGCCACCTCCAAATGGCATGGCGATGGAATCTGGCTGATGAGGAAGATCTCTTTGTAATTCAAGAACGATTTGCTTGTATGCATCATGGAAACCATTGCTGACATTCCAAATTAATTCCCCCGGTGATGTACGAACCATTGCAATAAGCTCATCCGATTGGAGTAATTTTGCCCCTAATTCCACTTCGATCACCTGTTTACACACTCTTTGCAGGACACTCTTAATACCTGCCGTTAAATTGCGATCGATAACGGCATGTACTTCGATGCCCGAATCCTCTGCATACTTTGCAAGACTGTACGCCGCATTGCCGGCAGATATGAGGACAAGTTTATCCACCAGTTGTTTTGTTGCTTGTTGCACAATGGCTGCACTTCGTCGATCTTTGTATGTCCCCGTTGGATTTGCGCTTTCATCTTTTACCCATATGCCATCGAGTCCGAGTGTGGATTCCCATTCTGGAAGTCGAATACATGGAGTGTTTCCGGGCGCCTTCATTTTACTCCTTGGAACAGGTGCACCGTATGGCCGCATGAAATACCTTGCGGGTATAGAACAAGTGCCGCGAGTGCAGATTTCCTCTGATCCTTCAGTACACCTTTAATTTGTACCCCCGTGTGTCTGCTCGTTGGATTCTCGATATTCGCATTTGCCAGAATCTGCTCTGCTGCTTTTTGCACGTAGAAATCAAACGACACATCAGTGAATCCGGCTTCAAATTTGCTGTATCCCTTAAAATCAGGCTCTGGTTCCGTTTGTTCTTTGTATCCTGCTATCACTTCGTTTGAGCTTCCAAATCCAGCTGCTTCGAAAAGCTCTTTTACGAGCGGTAAGGGAAATCTTCCACCGACGAGTGTTAAAGCAGATCCCCCCTCCCGTACGACACGGGAAGCACTGGTGAGGTAAGCATACTGTGCGCCAAGCGCCCACTTCACAAATTTTTCGGGCGGAGTGTATTTCTCGTACAATCCACGCGGCATGAATGTTCCTAAATCTGCACCGGACCTTAGTTTTTGATCTTGCGCCGATGGCAAATTCGGCACGTTGCCGGCGATGAGATCAAGTTGTACTTCTTTCGCTTCGAGCGGTTCTGCAAATGATCCGACATGGCCAACAACTTCTACTTTTTTTGTATCGACATTCCTCTTTATATTGGAGACAGCACCCTCAAGAATTTTCTGATCAATGTCCGTAACAAAGAGCCGCCGTATCGATTCATGGAAAATTCTTGCCGCAGCAATGCCTTCGACCCCGCTTCCTATTCCAACAATGCCTATGTTCTCAGGGAGTTTTTGATAATTTTGCACCAGTGTTTCCTGTAACTTTCTGAGACCAGAGATCATAAAGTACGACCAGTTCTGCGTGACATCTCCATTTTTAAAAGGATACATCTTCGAAGTTTCATGGATCGGTTGTAAGCCTCTCGTCTCTAGGCCGGCTGCCCGAAAAAGAGGGGAAACATCGACATTTCGGTAATTTGGCATGAAATTATTTAACAATAATACTACTTTTGTGTCAATTAATAAGAGAAACACCACTTTCATCGACAATTTTCCCTATCATATACGCTCCGGGTGCTAGAGAAAGCACCTTTTTCTGCTGCTCCCGTTTGCAGACGAGAATCATTCCGACACCCATATTCATCGCTTCGAACATCGCTTCCTCACTTACATTTCCTTTTGTTTGAATGAGATTGAAGATCGGGAGTCTCCGGATCAACTTTTTTTCGATTCTGGCACCGAGGCTTTCCGGAATAATGCGAATCAAATTCCCCGCAATGCCTCCGCCTGTAATATGCGCAACGCCATTGAGGCCGAATTCTTTGTGGAGCGCGAGCACAATTGGCGCATAGAGAGTGTGTGGTTTTAAGAGTGCATCGGCGACGGATTCACCGAGCTCCGCATTCATCGCATTCAAATCCATTTTCGCATCATCAAGGAGTACCTTCCGTGCCAGCGAGTATCCGTTTGTATGCAAGCCGTTGCTCGGGAGCGCGATGAGAACATCACCTTCCTCCATCATCCCACCAGAAATCATGGCACTCCGCTCGGTAATGCCAATGATTGTTCCTGCGACATCGTAGGCGCCCTCCGAATACACTTTTGGCATCTCGGCTGTTTCGCCGCCGATGAGGACGCAGCCGATTGCTCTGCAGGCATCACTCATGCTTTTCACGAGAATCTCTACTACTGCTGGATCAAGATGGCTTGCGGCGATGTAATCGAGGAAGAGGATCGCGCGTCCTCCTTGGCAGACAAGATCATTCGCGCCATGGTTCACAATATCGTGGCCGATTCCTTCCCATTTTCCCGCGCGCTCCGCGATCATCGTCTTTGTACCGACGCCATCGGTACTTGCAAGCAGCACGGGTTCATCCATACGTTTGAGTTCTTCAGCATCCAGAGCTCCGGCAAATGCACCAACACCTCTGAGAACATTCTTGTTGAATGTGCTCTCCACATGCTTTTTCAGCCGTCGTACGGCTTCGTCCCCCCGTGCAATATCAACTCCTGCAGCGGCGTAATCGGTGCCGGAGTTTGGCAGAGGCAAAGTCATAAGGCAGTCGGAATGATGCGTGTTCTTTCGGCAGTTTTCCAGTGGGTTTCTCCTAATTTTTCCGATGTCTTTGTCTCTCCCCTCCGCGAAATGACGCGCGGGCGGAGTGAGGCAAAGCGATCACTCGTGCGGGTGGCGATAATAATGGATGTTTCCCGATTCATGGCTTCCTGGAGCAACGTATCTATCATGGCCTGTGTTTCTGCATCGGAGGAATCATTCCCAATGTCTTCGATGTACAGAATTTGAGGATCAGCGACGAGCGCAACGGCGAAGGCGACACACCTCTGTTCGGCGTGCGAAAGATGACGAAGCAGCATCGACTCCTTTCCCTGCAGATCAATCTTGGCGAGAATTGTTTCTATTTTCTCATGTTTGTTTCTTGTGCTCATACCGCGCGCGCGGAGTGGTAGCGCTATATTTTCCGCTACGGAGCGATCCATCAACAATTCTTCCGTGGGGAGCACGATGCCAATACTGCGCCGGTAGAATTGGAGCAGCCTTGGTGTCAGTTTCCCGAGCGGAATGCCGTCGATAAAAATGCCGCCTGTTTGCAATGTTTTTTCCCCCATGAGGAGCTGGACCAATATTTTTATCGCATGATCATCAGGAAGATCGATGGCGACGCATTCGCAGGGGGCAATATCGCATGTAAGGTCTTCGATGAGGATTTTCGTGCCATCCTTCCATGAAATATTCTTCAGGGAGAGCATGGGCAGAGTGTAGCAGATCAGGAGCGGCTATTTTCTGAGGGACTCAATGGCCTTTTTCCGATCCTTACTTTTAAAAATATAACTCCCCGCAACCAAATTATTCGCACCCGCCTCGCGGCAGCGTTTGCCGGTTTCTGCCGTGATGCCACCATCTACTTGGATCATGACGTCAGGATGCTGCAAGTGGAGGTCTTTGATTTTTGCGATGACGCTTTCGATGAATCCTTGTCCGCCGAACCCCGGATGCACGGTCATGCAAAGAACAAGATCGATGTCCATCGTTTGAATAGCATCAAGCGATGTCTCCGGATTCACTGCAATGCCTGCGGTGCAGCCCTTTCCTCGGATCCTTGCAATTAACTGTTCTTGATCACTTCTCACTGGTACGGCTTCCGCATGGAATGTGATGTGCGTTGCACCCGCTTCCACAAATTCATCAATGCGATCGGAGGGGTTGCTCACCATCAGATGCACATCGAGCGGAAGAGTGGTTTTGATTGCCTTCATCACCGGCGCCCCAAAGCTCAAATTCGGCACAAAATGGCCATCCATCACATCCACCTGCAGCCAATCCGCATAGGGAGCTACGGAATCTACTTCCTCTTGCAGGCGGGAAAAATCTGCAGAGAGAATGGAGGGAGTAATGATGAGTTTAAACATTGCAATTATGGGTACGGATATCCATCCATCTCGTGGAGTTCCTTTATTCTCCGCACATGGCGTTCGCCCTCTTCTTTAGAAGAGGGATCGCCATCGAATGGCGTGACGAGAAATGCATCGAGAATCTTTTTCGCATCCGTTCCTTTGATCATCCGGCCGCCCAGATTCAGCATATTGGCATCATTGTGTCTTCTCCCCATGATGGCATCTTCCGCACTCGTACAGCGAACCGCTCTGACGCCAGAGATTTTGTTGCCCGCAATACATTCGCCAAGACCAGAACCGCCAAGAAACACTCCCGGAATCTTTTCCCCCAGCATCACCTCGGCGATTTTTTTTGCGATGATCGGATAATCGATGGATTCCTCGCTGAATGTTCCAACATCGACGACATCGATGCCATTCTCCACCATGTGTTTCTTCAGTATCTCTTTCAGTGTATATCCCGCATGATCTGTGGCGAGTGCAACCCTAGAATGTTGATAATTTGCGTGCTTTTTCATGCGCGAACAAGTGTACCATAGGGGGCGATGCTTTGGACGTACCTCACGGTGTCTCTGTTTTGGGATGTTCTTATTCTTCTCCTCATTGGAGGCGGAGTGATACTCGTGTGGTTGGCGAATCGATCAGTGGGATGGCTATTATGGCAGCGCTTGCTGCTTGGAACGTGTGGTGTCCTCATTTCACTTACAGTGTTCTACGGCTCATTCATCGAGCCGCAGCTCATTACGATCACCGAGGCAGAGGTGAAACTTCCAACAGCAAGCGATCTCACGATTGTCGTTCTCAGCGATCTCCATGTGGGTCCGTATAAGGGGGAGCGATTTGTGAGGAGACTCGTCGACAAGGTCAATGCGATTTCGCCGGATTTTGTTCTACTTGCCGGAGATTTTATTTATCACGGAGCCGATCCCGCCGATCGTCTTTCTCCCCTCGAAAATCTCCACACACGCTATGGAGTTTTTGGCGTTCTTGGAAACCATGAATACAATTGTATTCCCCATAAAGGAGGAGGAAGGACGTTCTATGGAACGTTCGATGGATCGCAGGTTGTGCGGAGAGCCTTGGAGCGCTCGGGTGTGAAGGTGCTGAGTAATGCATTCGCCGAGGTCGTTCTGGAGCAGGGCGGTCCGCTCTTTATCGCCGGTGTTGATGATGAATGCTCTGGTCATAACGATCTTGAATCAGCGCTCCCGGATACGACTCAAAAATCATCTCTCATCCTCATTGCGCATGATCCAAGCGTGATTCTCCAAAACCAATCGTCCTATGCAAATCTGATTGTTGCCGGCCATACGCATGGCGGGCAAATTCGTTTACCGATCATCGGCCCTGTTCCATCGCTCCCTACAGAGCTTTCACGCTCGTACGATCAGGGAATTTTTGCCATCGACCAAAACACCACGCTTGCGATCACCCGCGGAGTGGGGGAGACAGGACCGCGCGCGCGACTTTTTGCACCGCCGGAGATTCTTGTCCTTCGAGTGAGATAATTAATGATGGAGACCAAGCACTGACGAACCCAAATGAGCACGTGAATCTGCTAGCTCTTTTTCAAGGCTGATACGCATTTGCTCCGCTTGCTCACTTTCACGATTGCTGTCCGTGCCATTGACTGTAGTTTCAGGTCGGGTGCCATCTACCCTCATTTGTGGAGCAGATAGATCTTTAGTCTGTTGCGCGATGATACTCATAGAGAAGTGGGGAAAAGATTAATTCACGCGCGGTCTACACCTCTTGTTTTTGGAAAACAAGAGTGCCCTATTTTAGGTATGTCATAGGTATTTGACATGGTTTTTACAGAATGCATCCAATGGATATTTCGGCTCATTCTTGTCAAAAAACTACAGTATCATTATCCTCACATTTCCCATGAAAAAGCACTTCACCGCCACCGCCTTCATCATCGACTCGCAGTCACGGACGCTCCTCCTGTGGCATAAGCGCCTCGCTCGTTGGATGCCGCCCGGCGGACACATCGATCCTGATGAAACGCCGGAGGATGCAGCCAAACGCGAGTGTAAAGAAGAAACAGGATTAGACATCGAAATCATCGGTGATGAATACGAAGATCTTTTCCAATTGAATCCGCAAGAAGGAAAAATGCTGAAGAAGCCGATCGCGATGCTGCTCGAAAATATTTCGGCAAGCGAGGAGCGAGGTGAGCCAGCGCACGAACATATGGATTTTCTCTACCATGCGAAACTCATCGATGAATCGCAGGCGGTTACGCTTTCGGAAAACGAAGGCCGGGAAATTCGGTGGTTTACGCGTACGGAAGTCGAAGCGCTCGATGATCGAACGGAAATTTTTTCCAATGTGAAGGAATACATCATGCGGCTCCTTTAAACTCCGCCTCTTTTGCAACGTACTGGAGGAATGTTTCCACATACACCGCATGGCTCCACGTGAGCGGTGCGACCGAAAGATGCGCTCCTGTGTGGGGATCAAGCTGCTCCGGCAGAATACCCGCAGGGGTGGCTTTGCTTGCGGCCCAATGGAGGAGTGAGAGTGGTTCTTTTAAATCTCCCATGTTTTTTGCAATCGCTATTTTCCACTGTGCAATCCAGAGCGTCGTAATAATCCATGGATTGCCTGGGACGCCATCGGAGTGCTTGTAGTTAAATTGGTAAAAATCCCGCGGATAGCGCGCATATCCACCAACGGCTGTGCGCACCCGAAGTGCCGATTCCAATTGTTTCATCGTGGAATCCATTCGAGGGTCTGTGGGTGGGAGGAGACCGAATTTCCAAATGAGTAAAATACTGGCATCCGGCGTGAGGTCGCGCTCCACTTCTTTGCCATCGCGCCTTTGGATCTTCTTCACGAACCGTCCTGCTTTTTCATCGAACAAATGGAACAGAATTGCTTCTCGCATTTCATCCGCTGCCGTGTGGTACCGCTCTGCATGAGTCACATGGCCGAGCGCCTGCGAAATATTCGCTGCAGCGAGGAGCCCCGCATACACCGTTGCCGATGTGTACGTGAAGATTCCGTTATGTTCTTCCCATGGATCGTAACTTGAAAGCGGAAGATTCGTGCCTTTTTCGCGGTAGCTCATCATAAATCCCGCTGCCTTCTTCACGAAGCATTCGTACATCTCCTGCAGCCATTCAAAGTCGCTGAAGAGCGAAAAGTGATGCCACACCGCATGCAAGATCAGCGCAGTTTCATCTTCTTGAATCGGGAGTTGCATCTCTCCGTTCTTCCACCATGGGTGCCACGAAGAACCGGGCGTGCCATCGGGATTATATTTATGGAGCATGTAGCCCTCCTCGGTTTGCACGCTGCAGCAGAAGCGGAAGAAACGACGTGTCATTTCGTGATAGCCAGCTTCATCCATGGCGATCGAGACAAACGCGCCATCGCGCGGCCAGACATAGGTGTAGGTATCGCGGTTAAAGCGCATGATATCGCTGTCGTTTGCCGCGAGTATGCCGCCGTGATTATCGGTCTGTGTCCGAATAATAAGGAGGCTCCGCTTGAAGAGATCGACAAGCTTTGCGTCCATTGTTTCTCCCGTTTTGCTTTTCTTGTGTACCCAACTCTTCCAATAGTTCCGCGTGCCTCTCTGCATTTGTTCCGTCGTTTCCTCCAAAACATAATCGTGGAGTTTAAGAACTTCCTTCAGTGATGTTCCCATGCAAAGCCAGTACTCGACAATGGCTTCGCCATCATTTTTTACCGTACAACGAAATTCCACCGTGGAATCCACCGAGCCCTGCTCGATGGAATTTTTACTGAGGATGCCGTCTTCGGCGTCGCGCCACGTACCTTCGAGCTGCCTGTATTCGCTTTTTCCCGTCGTAAACGATGTCATGCCATCCTCACCGGATTGGCCGGCGACGAGGAAGTATCGATTTTTGCGATAATGGATAATAGAGTTGGTTGCCGGTTCGTAGAAAGCAGTGTCTTTCTGTTTATCGCCAAAAATATGGAGATCGTGATGGAAATACACCTTCAGTACGCGCACTTCCGTGCGGAGCGAGCGAATATGAAATCTGCGCACGAGGATATTTTTAACGCTATGGACGAAATCGTGCGCTTCGATTGTCAGTCCTAATTTTTCATTCGTCATCCGCGAAATGCCGATGAGTGAGTCATCGCCGTAGCGAGGTTCGATTTTCCACGATCCATCATCCAGCCACGAAAAGGGATGTCCTTCCATAAAAAATCCAATGCGGTGCTTGTGTCCGTAGGTCGTATGATCTTCCTCGCCAACATACGGGTAATACAGATCGCGGAGCAGAAGATCTTGGTCGAATGTTGCAAGGACGTGGCCATTACCGAGGACGAGTGAGCGTGGCATAGAGTGGAGGAATGCGAAAATTATTTTTGAACTTTCATAGTTTCGAGTGTCTGAATTTTTTCAAGCTTAGCCTTCAAGTCGCAGAGCGCATGGCTGTAGCGCCTATACGCTTCGTACGGCGATTCGTACGGTGAGAAATATTTATGCACATCGCCATCGCTCCAGTACTTTGTGCACATGTAGTAGAAGTGATCGGAGGTCTGGAGTTTGCGCCACATCGTGAGCAATCCTTCGTCGTGCGCATTTTTCACCGCATCTTCGAGTCCATAAATGCCGGCGAATGCCGCTTCCTGAATTCTATTCCCGCGCCAAGCCGAGAGATCACGTTCGATATCCGCCCATGACACATGCGCATGCGCATCAAAAATATCCTTCGGGCGCTTGCCCCATGCTTTAATCACGGCGCTCGGCGTTGCTGTGCCTATGTTCCATGCGGCCCACATCGCAGGCAGAGCGCGAAGGAACTCAAAAATGCCGGTATCTTCCCACTGGTGCTCGCCGAATGTTTCGTAATCCATGTATAAATTCACCGAATGACCGCCGCTTGCGGTGAGCCAATTTGTGAATGTATCCGCATGGAGAGGAAACCCCACCCATGAGCGATCGGAAAATCGAAAGGCCACATCATCGCTCAAACGGTAATTCTTCAAAAGGACCGAGATTTCATTCACTGGTTTGCGGTGAATTTTGTGTTTTTGAATGATCGCTTTGCGATCCTCCGGCAGATCGAATTTTGGAATTGTGTATGGTTGATTTGGCGTTCTGCCGTAGAGCAAATGATCCGCTCCTTCTGCAAGGATGCCCTGGAAGCCGAGGAGCCTCACGGTTTCTGCAATTTCGTTGCTGAACACAAGCTCGGTATTGCGGAAGATTGTTGGTCGTTGATCGAACAAGGTTTCGATTTTGGCTACATGTTTTTCCACCTGCTCACAGAATTCCTCAATCGAGGATAGCGCCGAGAGCGAATGGTAGTACGTCTCTGCCAGGAACTCCACTTTTCCGGTGCGTGCGAGAGCGCGGAATGAATCAAGGACATCCGCCCCGTACTCTTCGCATTGCTCCAAGAACACGCCCGAGAGTGAATACGATATGGCGAAGTTCTCGTGGCGATTGAGGAGCTCGAGCATCAATCGGTTCGCGGGCAGGTAACACTTCTCCGCAACTTTACGGAACACGGCGCGGTTCTTCTCTTCATCGAAATACGTCATGCCTTCGCGCCCGATTTCCGTAATTCGGAGATCACGCAAACGATAGGGCTGGTGGACTTGGAAGTAGAAGGAGATGAGGGGGGCATCCATGGGAAGAGGGGAAGGGGATTGAGTTTGTTATGTTTGTTGAGTTTAAAACTCACAGATTGATACGGGCTTTGTCGTAGACCGAGAGGATTTTTGCAGCTTGGTTTTCCCATGTGAGGTGTTGGAGCACTCTGGGCGCTTCGGATTGCAACTGGAGAGCGAGAGGCGTTTCGCGGAGTACCGTCAGAATGCAATCAGCTAATTTTTCCGTATCCCAGAAATCAACGAGAAGGGAATGTGGCACTACTTCCCTCACACCTGATTGCTTGCTCAAAATGACCGGTGTGCCATGGGCAATCGCTTCCAGTGCAACAAGGCCGAACGGTTCCGATATCGATGGCATGACGAAGCAGGATGCATGCTCGTACAATTTTCGTGCTTCGTGATTTGATACTTTTCCTGCGAAAATCACTGCATCATGGAGTCCCATGCTGAGCGATCTCTCCATCAATTCCGAGAGGAGATAACCATCGCCCGCCATCACAAAACGAACATCCGGATTCATGTTGTGCACAGTTCGAGCTGCTTCTAAAAAGTGGAATGGCCCTTTTTGCACTGTTAATCTTCCGATGAAGAGCACCATGGGATGGTTCGTATTTCCTTGTGATAACTTTGGAGCCATATTCTCCGATGTTGCAGCGAATGGAGCGCCATTATGGACGACATCAATTTTAGAGGCTCGTATGCCATACTCTCGCACGAGGATTTCTTTGGTGTAATTGCTAACAGCAATGATGTGATCTGCGGCATGCAGGCCTTTTTGCTCTTTCTCGTAGATCCACATATTGGGTTTATTGTCCGTTCGATCGAGTTCCGTCGCATGAACCTGTGCAACGAGCGGTACGCGATGGTAGCGCGCCGCACGTCTTCCAGCTCCAAGCGTCATCCAATCATGGCTGTGGACAACATCGGGCTTAATTTCTTTTGTGAGTTCTACGGCGAGTTCTTCGTATTCCCATACGGCTTCGCCGAGATCCTTGCCGTAGAGGTTCACATCGGCGCGAGGATTTTTGGTGATTTCCTGTGCCAGTCGTTCGTTGAATGTTGCTGGAGAATCGTACGGTTGCAACATGCTCTTGATTCGCATTTCTTTGAGGCGCGATTCTGTGGGAAATTTGATGTCAAGATTTTCACTCGAATCGATTCCTCCATGTGGCAGTACAAGAGTCACTCGTGCGCCATGTTTCAAAAGGCCTTGTACGATTCCCTGACATGCAACACCGAGTCCTCCTAAGTGCTTAGGCGGATATTCCCATCCGAACATCAGTGAGTGAAGCGACATGGAATTATGTTTTATGTTTTGTTTGAAGAAATCTTATGATTTTAGCATAGATTTGCTCAAAAACCTATATTTGAGCCATTAAAACCACTTGCAGTCTTTTGCAGTATTTTTTGGCTTACCCTTGTGATTCTCCCTCTTCGCTCGGCGCTTGCGTTAGCGCCTGATTGATTGTCTTTTGACGTTCTTGCTCGGTTTCGACGAACGTTTTGGCATCTCCAACATGATCATCAGAAGATTGCACTTCCCGCTTTTTTGTTTTTGTCGGAGCACTTTTTTTCTCTTGTTCTTTCAGTTCCTTCTGGAGAATCTGTCGTTGGAGAGCAGAACGCTCTTCCCTCTGCTTTGCAGCCTCGATCTCGCGCTGCAGTTTTTGGATCTCTGCTTTGCCTTCGAAATCCGCTCGTTGCTCCTTTTCCCTCAACGCCTTCCGCTTCTGATCATCATCGAAGGTCATGGAGAAAGTGTAGCAGGTACGGTTCATACATCACGAACACGCTTTTCTTCGGTAAGCAGCCTTCTGTTATTCACGGTATGATGGTCGAGGCGCGTGCCGCTTCTTTGCTCATTTCCTCTCATAACCCGCCCGCGTAGCTCAGCTGGATAGAGCGCCTGGCTTCGGACCAGGAGGTCGTGGGTTCGAATCCTGCCGCGGGTACCATTCGGTTTCGATCAGTGAGACCTTATGTCATGTGATGACATCAAGAGCGTTCGTTTTTCTTTGCTAAGTATGCTTTTCCATGCCCAACTTCCGTATTAATTGGCACTCCCTTTTTACAGAGGGGACATGTTGATTCATCGTATGCTTCCGCTTCGATGATGCCGAGCGCATCAAACGGTGCACCCATGGTTTCCGATGTAATATTTTTGGGATCGCGGTTCACCATCACGCAGAGTGCCACGATGATTCCCCCTGCGGCTTTCACGGTCTCTACGACTTTCTTCGCCGAGCCTCCGGTATTTGTAATATCTTCGACAACCAACGTCTTTTTTCCCTTCACAAAGCGATCATAGCGCCGTCGCGAAAAGATCTGATTTCCTTCTGCATCCTTTTCCGTATACACCGATAAGACCTCCTTCCCTGTCATCTTCGTGAGATGGTATGCCGTCCACTGGCTCAAAATAATTCCGCCGAGCATCGGACCCACCACAACTTCCACCCCTGCATCTTTGTACTTCTCCGCCATCATTCTTCCAACATCGCTTGCCATTTCGGTATGAGGGTACAGAGCGTCTTTGTTGATGTAGACACTCATATGCTTGCCTGAGGTGCCTACGATATGACTATCGGTGATAATCGCGTCCGCCTGTTTCATGAGGGAGAGAATGTCGCTCATCTTGACCATATGGAACCACACTGCGTAGCATCGCGCCATAGATACTTCTTCCGATCAAAATCAGCGGCTCAAGGAGCTTATGGCGCTGTTCCTTACGGAGAACACGAAGATCAATCTCTCCGCGTATCGGACAGAGGAGCAGTGCTGGCATGGAAATATTTTGGATTCGATAGTTGGCATCCATCAAGCAGAATTTGGCAGGATGACCAGTGTGCTCGATCTTGGCACCGGTGGAGGATTTCCTCTGTTGCCGCTTGCCATCCTTTTTCCGTATACGAGGTTTACCGGACTCGATTCGACAACGAAGAAAATCGATGCCGTGCAGAGAATCATCAATACCCTCGGGCTTACGAATGTTGATCTCGTGGTTGGGCGTGCTGAGGAGCTGGGGAGAGATAATTCATTCCGAGAACAATTTGATTTTGTATTGAGCCGTGCGGTTGCGCCGCTTGCCACGCTTCTTGAGTTCATGAGTCCATTCGCGCGGGTGGGGGGGACTCTTATGTGCTGGAAGAGTTTGACGATCGAAGAGGAACTTGTTGCTTCCATCCAAGCGAGGATGCAGCTGAAAACCAGACTTGCCGAGCGACGCGAATATACGCTCCCCGGTGATTATGGAACGCGGCAGATTCTCCTCTTCCAAAAGACCGCGATGCTTCCAAGCGAGTTTCCTCGCGATATCGGCATTCCAAAGAAGGAGCCGCTGTAATCGAAGATATTTGGCTTCGTAGAGCGACGATTCAACATCATATTCATAAACATCCGCTAACAACCTTCGTCCTCAATCGCCGTTTCCTCCCCGCATCTGTCTGCAGCACCACCGTTGCGATTCCTTCCTTTTTAAATGAGAGAGTCAGAGTTTCCTTCCATTCGTTAGAACGTCGAACGCGGTCACCCGGCAATCTGAGGAGAGGAGTGAGGAATGCATGATCCGCCGTGATCGTGAGGACGGTGCCAACCGGAATTGTTGCCGGAATGCCGGGCGTAAAGAGAGTGTCGCCGACACGACGTTGGAAGTATGTATCGCTGCAGAGAGCGTCGTTTGCAACTTCCACGGCGCTCCCGAGGCGCTCGAAGCGTACATTCCCGATTACACCGTGGTTGGTCGATGTGATGCGCGAAAATGCTGCGCGTGAGAGATCCATATCTCTTCCTTCTATGTAGGGTCCGCGATCATTAATGCGTACGGTGACACTCTTTTCGTTTTCGGTATTTGTTACTTTCACGAGCGTGTTATGCGGGAGTGTGCGATGTGCTGCCGTGAGCGCATTCGGATCAAAAATCTCACCGAATGCCGTGTGATCGCCGGCGAATTCATCGCTGTAGTAGCTCACAGTGTGTATTTCGCTTCGCAGAGCCAAATCCAATGTATCGATGAGTGTTCTGAGTTCTTGTGACTTAAGCGGTGGATTTGCATCTAATGCCGCTTGATCGGGAAGCAGTGCATATTGTTCCACATATGTGGAGAGCGTTTCGTAACGGATATTTTCCCACGCATCGACATTCCGCGTCTGCAGGAGCCAGAGGAGCGCTGCATTCAAATGGAGAGTATCGTCCGGATAAAACTGCGATCCGTCTTCCACCATGCCTCGTGCTTTCGCGAATCGGATGATTGCAAACTCAGGATGATCCGGCGAAACATCGGTGAACTGCGGCTCGCGCGTTTCCTCAGCTGGCCGCTTGAGCGGTTCCCATATCATCCGGAGCCCTTCCGCACGCGTGACAAACTCTTCCGCAAACGCTGAGTGGGGGACAAGCACGAGGAACACAAGGGTGATCGACAATCGTCGCATCAGCCACAGTATATCATCCTTATTCGAAGAGCATTGCTACGACATCATCTGCGCCCCCGCGCTTTGTAATACGGTACTCGCGCCACGAAGTAATGAGCGCCCTCCGTGTCTGCGGACCGACAATGCCCGCTCCCGTATCTGCCGGAGAAGTGACGATATTTTTTTCCTGTTGGAATTTGTATACGATGCTCATCAACTCCTGATCATATTCTCCATCAATGTCACCGTTGTAGTAGCCAAGGAGCTTGAGGAGGCGCTGCAGTATGCGGACAGCATGGCCATCGTTGCCCTCGAGGAGCGTTTCATCATTAAGTTCCGGTGATTCCAATGTTCCCGTGAGTTCGATATGTGCAGCGAGAGTCTCCCGTGTTGCTTGATCTCCACTGTCGCCACTTCCTTCGATTCCCGCATCGCGCAAAAACGTTGTGAGTGATTCTTTCGTCACATCGCCGAAGTACGTCGTAATGGGATGATCAAAATAACCAAGCTTTTCCAGTGCATGTTGAATCGATGTTACGAGAATACTCGTATCACCATATTGCGCATTGTTTTCGCTACGAACCAGAGCTTGCGACTCACCCGGCAGTGTCTTTAGTACGCTTAACGGGGCGGGGAAAGTGCTGAGGCTAAGCCTTTCCTCCGGAACCTCCATGGTTTTTGGAACGTAGACGGTCACTGCATGCTTCTGCACGCCAAATTGCAGTGCACGGGCCAATCCCTCTTTGCCTTTGCCCATCCATACATCCACTCGTATCACTCCGTCATTTCCTGTTTCGATTCTTCCTCCACGATCATGAACCGTTCCTACAATATTGAGTCCCGGTACTTCGATGCGTGCTCCAAAGGGAATTTCATCCGATGCTGCCATCATGCCGGGATACACTTTCGTGCCATCGGCGCCCTGAATTCCTTGACCATTGAAGATCGTATCTGCGGCGTAGCTCCCAAGATAATATTTCTCCTGATTCGGTTCGGGTGAGTAGTAAGCCGTGAGGATCGCGCTGTGTTCTTCCTTCACCCATGTTTCTGCTGCGTACACGGGCGATACGATGCTCAGCATCAGCGATGCAAGCACGATCGTTGCCGGGTAGAAGTGCGGTATGTATTTTTGTGTCATTTTTAGGCTCGATAAATCCAACCATTATACAGGAATTGAGGCGTTTTGTGGAGTGGGGGAGATGGTCTTTTTACGCGTCAAAGCAGTACCAAGGACAAAGAACGACATTGCTATTCCTGTGGCAGAGAGCCGGAGGATCTCCATTCGTGATGGTGATATTGATTGTTTTATACTCAGTCTTTCCTCTTTTTTCACGAGTGGAGCGAGGAGCGGATGCAGCTGTATGGCTCTATCTGATTGAGCATCTTTCATCACGATATTTCGATATTTTTTTCTGAGTGTACTGTGTCGATATGTTTGATTGGCAATGACGGTGTTCGTAGCGTCACTTATTTTTTTCTGCTGCACCGAGTCGGAAATCATTGTTGATTGTTGGCATATATTTGGCGCGCGGGGGGTGATGAGAGAAGAAACGCACCATTCATTTTTGTGAATTGCATACGATTCGCCGCGTTGTATTTTGGGATACGCAACGGAAAATATTTGATTGCCATCCGGCGATGCAAGAGAAAGCTCTTCGCCATCATTGTTGAGCGAGATCCCAAGAGGCAGATCACATTCGTCACTTTTGCAAAGGAGAAGATATCCCTGCGGCTCGATCACATATCGCGCATCAAGAGTTTTTCTCTTGCTGCTTCCTTGCGGATCATCATCCAGAATCCATCCTGCGAGTGAGTGCGGCTCATCAGTCGGATTTGCGAGCTCCAGATATTCGCCAAGATCGTGCAAGAGTCCATCCATCGGTGGATTGCTCATGATTTCGGAAAATGGATTCTCCTGTAGTGGCGCTGTATATGGTGCAGCTACGGGTTTATCATCAGCGATGAGCATGCTCCCAGACAGTGTGCTTCCCGATGTTGTCATGCCCGATCCGGTTACGATTCCTTGTGCTTTTGTCGCTTCTTCCTCGATGCCTTTTTTTGTTTCGATGATTTCGTCTGTCGCTTCCTCATCCGCCCAGAGTCCGATTTTTGCTTTTCTTGCCTCATCTTCGTATGCACGAAAAAGCGCAGAATATGCAAAGGGGAAGCGGAGATATGCATATGCAAATCCTCGACGGATCAATTCACCGTTCACATTTGTGCCATCCATCAAAAGCACATACGCGAGCATGCGGTTGTACTTGTCGCGTTCTTCCTCATCGAATTCCAGAAAAATATTTTTTCCGAGGAGTATCTTTTTTGTAAATTCACTGGCTTCTCTTCCGAATTTTTCGATGGATTTTTTCGGATGAACGGTTTCTGGCGTATCGATTCCGATCATGCGGACTCGTTCGCGTATTCCACCGATGTCCACATCGATCGTATCGCCATCAACAACCGAAACAACCTCAGCACCGATCCTTTCTCCTACCCTCGATGGAAAGTAGGTTCTCCCGGAAATTGCATTTGACCATCCGAGAAGAGAAATGAGGTTTGCCAGTGAATCATACAGACGTGCTTCATCAATGGTGTTTGTGAGCGTGATGCTTGTTCGATCACTGGTCAACCGTCGTACTTCATGTGGTTGCATCTTCATTTTTGGCATGACGTACGCATTGCCCTTTGCATTCGCAAGGCTCCAACCAAAGAGATCGATTGGCACCATTCCCACATTCGTAAGTTCAATCCACTCATTCCCTTCGTCGTTGCCATCGGGATTTGGGAGAACAGCAGAAATGACGATGGATTGAGTCGCTCCTTTTCGTTCCGCCGTGCGGAATTCATTGGTGCTGCCGGGCGTGACGAATGGAGTCCAAACAAAAAGATCATCCTCGCGCAGTGCGAAACTCTTTCCTTCCTCGCTTGTTGCATAGATGACGATGTCCTCCACTTCTCCGTTTGGATCGAAGAGTCGTACGGATTCGTCGCTGTTATTGAGTGCAAGCTTTGTTTGTTTCCGCTCAAGGACAAGGAGCGATTGCGGCGAAAGAGTATAGGTATCGAGTACGAACGGTTTGCTGCCATCTTCTCCATCATCAAGCGTCCACCCGCAGAGTGATGCGTTCGTACTCAGTGTATTTTCGATTTCTATCCACTCTCCATCGGCGTCATCGCCCGTCGGATTTGGGAAGATCTCGCTGATGCGGATGCCATCGAACTCTGCAGGACTGCAGCTCGTGCGATTGCCACTTTCCTTTCCGCCGCTTATTCCTGCAGTGCCACCAGTTTGTCCGCTCCTGCTTTGAGCGGTGTTTCCTGAAGAGTTTGGCTCTGTGACTGTTACAGTCAAACTACGCACCATCTCGTTCCCGCAGAAATCAGAATAGTGGAGGAGAATCTCGTATGAGCCGGCTGCACCGAACGTATGCGAGGGGGGATTGCAGCTTTCTGAGGTGAAACCATCTCCGTATTGCCAGCGGCATGTCGCATGCACGGTTGATCCCGTTTCCACCTCTGCAATCAGGTTGAGCGATACTTCGCGCTCGCCAATGACATTCCCGCTCTGAATCGTGATGATTGGATTAGGCGAAATCATATCATTTGGCTTATTCATTGTGGGAACGCAAAAAGGCAGGAAGAGTGGTGGATCCTCTTTACTCCTCCCAAAACTGACCTCTTCTTCCGTTGCTTCGTAGACCCATGTGTCCACGATGGTGTTCCCGCGCTTGAGCGTAAGCGTTTCTCCATCGTTCCCAAGTGGGAGAGTCGTTATTGTTTTAGGAAACGCACGATGTTCGTTTGGCTGCAACAGAAGAGGGTGTGGAAATGAGTAATTCCCCGGGGAATTCCCTTCATCCAAAATCCATCCGCCGATTTCCACTTGTTCTGACCCGTGATTTGCGATTTCGATCCACTCCGCATCATCAGCACCTGCAGGATTAGCGAGCACTTCCGTTATTTGTACATTCGGGAATGGCTGCGACACTGTTGTTATGCCGGTTGAGGAATTCCCGCTGTGATCAATTGATTGGAGCGTAAATGTCACTCCCGTGCTTATGCCAGTGAGTGCGATGCCGCTTGCAGAATGCGATAGCGTCACTCCCGTGCCGTTCCATAGAAGTGTCTGAGAGAATAGATCGAGCGATGTGCTCGGTGTCCATGTGATTGCAAGGGTACCGGATGAAGATTCCTGTAGAGTTTCTGCTGCGAAGTTTGTGGCTTCACTCGGCGGGAATGTATCGACAGACGGTCCGGAGCCATTTGTTGCGTGCGGCGTGCCACGCATCGAAGCTCCGTCATCGATATTGATGAATGTAGATGCTGTTTGC
This sequence comes from Candidatus Peribacterales bacterium, assembly GCA_035289645.1. Classification (GTDB taxonomy): domain Bacteria; phylum Patescibacteriota; class Gracilibacteria; order Peribacterales; family Peribacteraceae; genus DATDWC01. The sequence continues at coordinate 13,293 of DATDWL010000012.1, read as the reverse complement.
CAGTTCGTTTTTATCTGTCCCGACCCAACAAGATCGATTCTTTCCATCGATGCCTTTGGCAGTGCATTCGATCCTGCAAATGGAGTGCCAATGCCATCATCAATGGTATCGATCAATGTTCCGTTATCATCGTAGAGCCAAAGGAAAAGCTGTGTGTTTGCAAGACTGACAGCGCTCTCCACAAAATCTGGTTCGATCGCAAGTCGCGAGGAGGATTCATTGTTGTTACCAATCAAATAGAATCCGAACGGCTCTATCAATGATCCCGCAGGAATCATGAGCATGGGTGTTTCTTCGCCACTGCTCATCCGAGTGAGCATCCATCCGCTCAATGATGCTGTTCCCGAGCCAGTATTTACAAGCTCAATCCATTCATCGGCAGTGGAAAGATCGCTCCCACTCCAAAAGATTTCCGAGAGAACAATCTTCGCTGCAGCCCGCGCGAACGGCATGCACAACAAACACGCTGCCATAACCATGATCAAACGCAGTCTTGGCATAAAGGGGTGGAGTGTATCCGTTGCAATGCAATTTCTCCAAGAACGAACTCTACTATTCGGTGTGATTTCACTGTCACTATAGAAATATTCAATGAAATATATTTAAAAATACGCAACTTTATTTAGCGTCTTCATAGAGCCAAAAAACTATTGAACAGACTCCAATCTGCTCTTTCTCGCCACATCCTTGCCATGGTGAATTCCTATGGTCGCAATGTATACTTTACCCATACCAGTCACTTTGTTTTCTTTCTTCCGCCTCTCAAACCTCCTTTATTCCCCTTTGAGCAATTCCCATACGACGTTCTCTAGGATATTTGTTTGAGTCATAATCGGCAAAGAAAGTCAGGGAAGGTTTTCCTTCCGCTTAAGTGACTGAGGTTCTCTATCCCTGACCCCCCATGCACTATGGAATACATCATTGGAATTATTGCTCTCCTCCTTGGGGGAGGCGTTGGATTTATGGCTGCCAAATCTCGCGGCAGCGGCGAGAAAATTAGCCAGAAGCTCCAAGAAAAAATTCAGTCGCAGGAACGTGAGTTCCAGACTCTTCAATCAAAAGTAGCCGCGGCTCGCGGCGATCTTAAAACTGCGGAGGCCGAGGCGAAGGCCAAAGCTCAGCAAATTATCGCAGAAGCGAAACTTGCCGCGCACGAAGAGCGCAGTGTGATCGAAAAGGAATCGGCAAAATTGGAGCAATGGGAAAAGGACTTAACGAAAGTTGAGGGCGAGCTGAAGGAGGAGCGGGCATCGCTTCAGAAGAAGAACGACGCAGCGGATGCACTGCGAAAGGAGCTTTCGGTTGCCGCAGAAACGCAGAGGAAGGCGCTCGAAAATGTCGCTAAACTTTCGCAAGAGGAAGCCAAAAAGGAGCTTCTTGCCGAGGTGGAAAAGGAATACAGCTCGCACCTTGCGCATCAGGTTGATCTTCTGAAGCAGGAATCCGATCGTACGGTAGAGGAGCATGCGCGTGATCTACTTTCACAGGCGATGCAGCGGTATGCATCGGAGGTGACATCAGAATCGACTGCGACGGTTGTTCCGTTGCCGAGCGACGACATGAAGGGGAGAATTATCGGAAAAGAAGGGCGCAACATTACCTCGTTCGAACGTGCTACGGGTGTCGATGTAATTATTGATGATACGCCCGATGCCATTGTCATCACCGGGTACGATCTTGTGCGACGGTATGTGGCAAAACGCGCCATGGAAAAACTCGTACAGGATGGACGCATTCAACCGGCACGGATTGAAGAGGAAGTAGAGAAGCAGAAGAAGGAAGTCGGAAAGATGATGGTGCAGTTTGGAGAACGTGCATGCGAGGAGCTTGGAATCAAAGGCTACCATCCCGATCTCATCAAAATTATCGGACGGTTGCGATTCCGTACGAGTTACGGCCAGAACGTTCTAAAGCACAGTGTCGAAATGGCGCATCTTGGCCGGATGCTGGCGGAAGAAATCGGCGCGGATGTTTCGGTTGTGACCGAGGGCTGCCTACTCCATGATATTGGCAAGGCACTCGATCATGAGGTAAAAGGCACACACGTCGAAATCGGTGTCGAGATCTGCAAGCGGTACAAAGTGCGCCCGGAAGTCATTCATTGCGTGGCGGCGCACCACGAAGATATTCCGATGGAAACGGCGGAAGCGTTTGTGGTTGCCGCAGCCGACGCGATCAGCGGTTCCCGTCCCGGTGCACGGCGCGAATCCATGGAGGCGTATGTGCAGAGGCTTAAAGAACTCGAAGACGTGGCTCGCTCATTCACCGGTGTGCAAAAAGCCTATGCTATCAGCGCCGGACGTGAAGTCCGCGTGTTTGTGGATGCGGAACAAGTGGATGATTTGGCGCAGCGAAAACTTGCAAAGGACATCGCGCAGAAAATCGAAGCGCAACTTGCGTATCCGGGTGTTATTAAAGTGAATGTGATTCGCGAGCGCCGCGTAATAGAAACAGCGCAATAGTACAGATCACGTCATCGTGAGCAATCCTCACGATGACGTTTTTTTTCCGTGAGAACAAGCAACGGGAAAACAATCACGGCATTCAAGATCCTCCCGATTCTCCGCGGCTCGCAGGCGAGTCTCCAGAGCCATTCGATGCCGCCTTTCTGCATCCATTGTGGTGCTCTTCTCCTCTTCCCTGCGAGAAAATCGAACGCTCCGCCCACTCCCATGGCGATTTTAATGCATGGCAGCTTTGTGAGATTGCGTGCAATCCAAAGATCCTGCGCCGGGGCGCCAAATGCAACAAAGAGGAGTGTTGGGGAGAAGGCATTGATGCGGCGAACAATTTCTTCTTCATCCGCTTTACTCGGCGATCCACTCCATACACCGATTTCTTTGATTGAAGGATTCAGCACACGCAATGCGTCGGCAGCTCGCTCTGCGATGCCGGGGGCAGCACCGAGTAAAAATATTTTTTCCGGAGGACACAAACGTGATTCTGATGATGCGATTCTTTGGAGGAGATCGGTGCCGGTGATGCGGGTGGGTTGAGTCGCTCCGCATTGCCCTCGTTTCATTGCCCATACGAGTCCTATACCATCTGGAATATTCAGCGACGTGCGCTGGAGAACATTTTTGAATTGAGGATTTTTTGTGGCCTCCACCAGCATTTCCGGATTCGGTGTAGCAATGTGGAATTGTCCTTGGCTTCTGCAGAAAGCCGTGACGTGGCGAATGGCATCATCTTTGGAAAGAATATCGATTGGTACGCCGAGAATGCCTTTCCGTTCCATGGGGACAGTATAGTGTACTAGCGGCTCACTGAACTTATCCCATCAACTTCCGCTTTGCATGCTTGTACGGTGATGCGATCTCCGACGGTTTGTACGAGATAAAGAGATTTGCTGTTCGCGGAGAGCGCATTGCCGCTGCCGTAACGCGGATCTCCCGGCATTGTTGTTACATACGTGCCGGAGAGCGATCGGAGAAAGAGGCAGGCGGATGCAATGCCGGAGACATTGCACGTTGAATCTTCATCGCATCCGGTGCTTTGGTTCCCCAGCATGCGCCACGTGGAATCGACGCAAGGGGATCCCGAAGGATCGCAAGGGAATGTGCCACCGTGATCAATGGCATATTGCGAAATCGCATTGAGGATGGAATTCACCTCTGCGCGTCGTTTTGCATCCCGCGTGCTCCCAAGTTGTTTCGTGGGATTGATAGCGACAATGACGATTCCCGCAAGAATTGCAATGAGTCCCACAACCATAAGAAGCTCCAACAATGTGAAACCTGTTTGTTCCAGAGGGGCGTGCCATGCGCGCATAGTGCGCACTGTATCACTATCATTCTGCCGAATCCTCCGATGAAGATTGTGCATCCGGCGTTTGAATGGTGTTGCGCACCTCATTCACACCCTCCTTTCCTATTTTTAACGCTGTGCCGATTTTCTCCACACCTTTCTGAACGCCCTGTGCGGTTTTTCCTAATTGTGTTGCAGCGGATTCGATGGTGATAGACGTATTGGTGATTTCCGAGTGTAATTCTCCCGCGGCCTCCTTCGCTTCATCGATTCCCGCAGTGATATTCGCCGTCGTGGAATCGAGGATGTCTTGTGCCCGTTTCTGCCGTTCCTCTACCGATCCGCCAATGGAACAGCCAATGAGGAGAATAGATGCAAGCGCGATTGCGAGGATGAAATAGTGCATGGGAAACGGGAAGGGAATGCGTAGGGTCAGATTGGTATTTTTAGTGTGTGAGGGGATCGAAAGATGCCGCAGTGCGAGACTTAGGGATTGCCGAAAATCTTGGAAAAAGATCCGTTGCTGCTTTGCAAACTCTTTTTAAGCTCCGTAATTTCATCGACATCGACCATGAGATTTGTTGAGGCATTTTTTCCTACGCCTTTTTCTCCATCCTGTTTTGCAACGACTGCAATTGTTGCGTGCAACATGATGTGCGCATCGCATGTTGGGCATTGTGCCTGCATCACTGCAAAATTATCGTTAAGGACTTTCAGTCCTTCGATACTTATATCCACATGCTTGCGACACTGTGGGCAGCGGAGCTGTTCGCGGATGCGAATGAGTATTTGTTGGATTGTGTGAGGGTCGATATTCATCTCGAAGTATTGTAGCAGAAGCGGGGAGAATTTTGAAGAGATTTGTGGGAGTAGAGAGGGTGAGGAAGATACGGGAGAGAAGTGAAGTTTAATCAACCTCAATCATCTACTTTCGTTATTTTCCTTACACCCCTTACTTTCCTCTCAGCCCCTTCCTCTCCACCCTTATATACCCAGAAATGGGCAAGATATGGAGTTTTGCACCCTTCTTTTGCCAAATATCGACGAGGAGGTTCACACCAAGCGCATCACTTGCCATATGTGAGCATTGGATAATATTCACATTGTGTTCTTTTGCTATTTCTAGTGTTTTTTCGGTCGCGTGCATGGAAAGTACTGTTCCGACTCCCGCTTCCGCCTGAAGCTTCATGAGTTCCTCCGGTCCATTGGTCCCCCCCGTAAATTCATTGGCGAAAATTTTCCCCGGTCGACCTTCTTTGTTGCCGTTTACGAGGATCGGAGGATTCCCTTTTTTTGCATAGGCCGCATACTCTGGAATCTCAAGGAGAGCGTTCATGATCTCACCCACCGAATCGAATTTTTTCTGGCAGATTTCCTTTTCCATGAATGCCCACACTAAATTATCGGTAATTGTATGGCAGCCGAAGAAGGGGATATCGAGGAGTTCGGCGGCGCGCTCAACACGGAACAAATTATCCGCATGGATATTCCGCCAAATCTTATCCATCCGCGGTCTCAGTAATCCTTCTGCACGATTTTCCGCAACGCCGCACTTCGCAAGGACGTCGATCTGTACATGCATAACTTTCTCCAGATCCGCAAGCGCACGACCTTCCGGATGATGGCACATGACTGCATCGATTTTTGTGCCGCGCCTCCGCAGCTCATCCGCAAGCAAAAGCTCCGATGTTTCTATGTCGATGCCGATCATCAAATATTTCACTTCTTCCTTTCCTGTACCGTTTAAGATGCGCGAATCGAGGTATGGATTCCATGTCCGTTCGTGATCGATGTGCTCGCGTTCCTTTCCCTCCATCCGTTTATGCCGCTCATCCACGCGCTTGAGCTCTTTTCTTATGGTGTCTTTGGAGCGAGGATCGGATTCGATTCCGGCTTCGATTGCTATATCAAAGAGTTGGCGGAGTTTCATATAAGGAAAGGCTATCAGAGATAATGCGAGAGAAAAAGCGATTAGTGATTAGCGTTTGGCGGAAAGAACAATAAGATACGCGTGTTAGTCACAATCCTCCGATGCGCATTGATGTCATTACACTCTTCCCGGCTATGTTCCAGGGTCCTCTCACGGAGAGCATTCTTAAGCGTGCGCAGGAACAAGATCTCATCGATATCCGTTTCCATGATTTGAAGGAATTTGGCCTTGGGAGCTACCGTCAGGTTGATGATTCGCCATATGGAGGCGGTGCAGGAATGGTGATGAGAGCGGATGTCGTGGTGCCGGCGATTGAGTCGGTGATGCTTTCTGATGGCAAACCTCATCGCATGTACCTCTCTCCTCGCGGCAAGAGGCTTACGCAGGAAAAAGTGGAAGAGCTCGCGCGGCATCCATGGTTGCTCCTCCTCTGCGGCCGCTACGAAGGAATCGATCAACGCATCATCGATGGCGGATACATCGATGAAGAACTTTCAATCGGCGACTATGTCCTCACCGGGGGAGAGCTCCCTGCGATGGTATTGATCGATGCCATTGCCCGGCAGATTCCGGGAGTACTTGGCAAAGATGAATCATCTGCTCAAGAAAGTTTTTCGCCGGCACTTGATCGCAAACGCGAATATCCACACTACACGAGGCCGGAAGAATTCCGCGGATTTAATGTTCCGGATGTGCTCCTTTCCGGCAATCATGCGGAGATTGAGAAGTGGAGGAAAGATCATCTGATCCCATGAGTAATCAGTCCTCTCCATCACTGATGGCGCATCTCATTCAGCGATGCGGTACCGATGGCGCCATTCTCTTTTGGGTGAAGATCCATCCGAGTGCATCTCGTACGCACATCAAAGAATGCATGGAAGATGGAACAATCAAGATAGATATCGCAGCGCCACCGGAAAAAGGGAAGGCAAATCATGAGCTCATTAGATTTCTTGCGGAGGAGTTCGGAGTGCCCCGGGGATACGTGGAAATTCTGTGCGGGGAAACTGCGAAGCAGAAGCAAATCCGCGTCTTTTCTAAACGGTAAAAATCTGCTATAATATCTACGTGATATCAAAAATCCTCGACGTTCTCCTAGAGAAGGCAAGTGCTGTTGGTGCATCCGATATTCATCTTGCCGTAGGAAAGCCGCCGCTGATGCGCGTGGATGGAATAATCTTGCCCATTGGTATCGATCCAAAAGCGAAACGAGATGCAGCACTGGAGGCCGAAATTCCTTTACTCACACCAACGGATATCGAACAAATGGTGCGCAGCATCTTAAAGGCGCCGCAGGTCGAGAGATTTGAACGAGAGAGGGAAATCGATCTTTCGTACCAGATAACCGGCGGAATGCGTTTTCGCGTGAACTGCCATTTTGAAAGGGAGCATATGGGATTTGTCGCCCGCGTCATTCCCGATGTTATCCCGAGCATGGAGGATATCCACATGCCGATCGTGGTACGGGAACTCATTCATCTCGATCGTGGCATTGTTCTTGCAACTGGACCGACAGGTTCTGGAAAGTCGACGACCCTTGCTTCCATGATCGAAGAGATCAACAAAGAACGCCCGCTCCATATTGTCACGCTCGAAGATCCGGTGGAGTTTATGTATCACGCAAAGAGAGCGCTCATCCGCCAGCGACAATTTGGAACAGACTTCCTCTCGTTCGGCGAAGCGATGAGGCGCGTCCTACGCCAAGACCCCGATGTCATTCTCGTTGGTGAAATGCGCGATCTGGAAACCATTGCCGCAGCGCTTACTCTTGCGGAAACCGGACATCTTGTTTTTGGAACGCTCCATACGAATAATGCGGCGCAAACCGTTGATCGTATCATCGACGTCTTCCCGCCCCATCAGCAGTCGCAGATTCGTACGCAGCTCAGTATGACTTTAAGGGCTGTCATCGCTCAGCGGCTTGTACCGAGGAAAGATGGCGGCCGTGTTGCCGTCCGCGAAGTGCTTTTAAATTCTCCGGCGGTTGCGAACATCATCCGCGATAACCGTGTGGCCGAACTCCAGAACGTTATTCAAACATCGGCACAGGAGGGCATGATTACGGTGGATCGCGATATCGCCCGTTTGATTTCGGAGGGAGTGCTGGAAAGGGAGACTGGAGAGGAGTTTGCAGAAGACCCAGAAAGCCTCAAGAAGGTGAAAGTGACAAAGAAGAAGGGGAGTGTCGGCTGGTTTGGATGAGCCGTAAGAATAAAGAATTAAGAATTGAGAATTGGGGTTGGATGATAGATAATGGCTAGAGGAAAAGCTCATTTGCTCTTTTCTTCATATCTGATCTTTATCTCATCATCTTCCCGGGTAGCTCAGCGGTAGAGCAGTGCGCTGTTAACGCATTGGTCGTCGGTTCGATCCCGACCCCGGGAGCCATAGACTAAATAATATAAATTTGTTATAATAATACATATGATTCGACCGTACGGGCCTTCGAACTACCAAGGGATGCCAGAGGAAACACGAAGTCATATTTATAAGCGTGAGAGTGCTCCAGGGAAAAATGATGGCTTGAAACATCTTGCTATTTGGACTGCCAGCGACTTATTCCGTGAACAGACAAGAAGCGCGCTGGAACATGGCGAATTTTCACCCGATGCTTTATGGGAAGTTTCAAGATACATTTCCGATCATGCAAACACACATCGTGAAGAAGTCGCTAAGGAGTTGGACGAGTATTTGGTGAAACATCAAAGCTTGATTCGGTCCGGTATGCAGCGTTTCTACAAAATTCCCCGCAATGAGATTATCAAATATGGACAGCACCCTCGATTACTTGCTGTTGGTCCTGCCTCCTATTCTCATGATCAGCATTTCGATGATTATCTTTCGTCGCAGAGACCGCCAACTGAAAAACTGAACAGTACCAATTACGGTTATATCATTTCTACCATTGGATGGATGTTGTATGCAGCAGCTATGTACGAAGATTCTCAGGCAAGAGAAACTGAAAATAATCAGAACTTTGGAGATGACGAGTCCGAGGATCCACCTCCAAGTCCAAAAACAGGAGGGGCGAGTCTACGATTTGAAAGAGAGTCATAAAGCCTACGCAGTTCTGAAAACACCCAGTCTGCAGAGCCACACAAAATCGATGACCCAGCCAAAAAAGCGCCCCTCTCGGGGCGCATTTGTCATTGTCTCTCCTAATCTTTCATTGATTACCGCCGACACCAAAACTTGCACGAAGAAGAGGAGCTCGATGAAGCAGTCGACGAGGATGAAGAACTTGAAGAAGAGGTACTTGAAGACGATGTGGAAGAAGACGATGACGATGAAGGAAGGCAGCTGACGCCAAGGGATGCAGCATTATTTGCATCATTTGCATCGTAAATTTCACTCAAACTCACCATCGGCGTGTGCAATGATTTATTGATGAGTGCAGTGATTTGATCGCTGGTACAGTCCGCACTGCGTGCGCGAACCTGAATTTTGAAACTCACGGATTGCGCGGGGGCAAGGCGTACAGTCGGGTTACTGCAGGTCATCTGATATACGGCATCGTCGCGCACTCTGCTGCATATTCCACCCGGCTCAATGCTTTGTGCGCCGAGGAGATCGTACCCCACGCGCGGTACGGAAATTTGCACAGGAACCATGGCCGAAGTCGTTGTGCCGACATTGCGAAGAGTGATGATGTATTCCGCTTGTTCTCCTGCGGTGATTGCAGATGGCCCCGTGATCTCCGTCTGTAAATCGCCCGCAATAGATGTGCAGTCGATTCGTACCTGTGTCGCGCCACTCGTATTATCGGCAGGGTTTGCATCGGTATTCAGGCTGGATTGGATCGATACCGCAAAGTTCATGCCCGGAAGAATTTGTGCCGGGGCCGTTGTCGTCATGGCATCGCACTGTACGGGGCGCTTGAGCACTTCGTAGAGCAGGGAAAACTCCAATGTCTCGCCTGCCTCTATTCCTTTCATAAAGAGGCAGCGCATGTTGCCGCCGAAGCGTCCGCAACTCACGCGATTCGTCGGTCCGCTCAGGCTCGCAAAGGTGATAGGCGTCGGAATGAACACGTGTGTCAGATCATTCGTCATGCCGGAGGAATACGGTTCCATCATGTTTGCTTGTGCTACCTTAGCGCCGAGGTTTGTCACCCTGTAGGTGACGCTATACATTCCATCCCACGAAACAGTGGCAGGTGCAGTCTTTATTACAGAGAGATCCGGTTTTACGAGCTGTGTCTCTTGGGCGGATACAGGCTCGAGATGAGCCCCATGCGGAAGCAGGAAGATGCTTAGAACGGCAAGAGCTACGATGGTAATGAACTGCAGAGAGTGCTTTTGCATAAAAAAGGGGAAAGGAGGAACAATGCTGTTATATCATATTATATATATAATGCAATACTTGACTAATACATTAATTAGTATTAATATCACCTCCTATTTCTTCCTTCAAATTCTATGAACTTCCGTTTGATTTTGATGGCCGGAGCCGTCTTGGTTGCTGCTCAGTCGATGACCGTCTTTGCGGATGACAGTACAATCATCAATTCCGATGCCACGTTGTCATCGCCATCCGACACAATGTCTTCCGAAGAATTTGTTGATGATGACACAAGTTTTATAAGTGATCCGGATACCATGTCCGAGGATGATATGGCACAAGGAATTGGTAGAGGAACTTGCACGTGTGTATGGATAAGAGTGATCAAGGATGTGGAAGCGACCAGTAAAGAAGAGGCAAAAGCACTTGCTGTAAAAATTCAACCAGTTAAGCCTGGAACAAAAAGTGTATCATGCGCTAGACAGGGAACAACGTCGAAGTATACGTGCACGGTAAAAACGACGAAAGGTTTTCGAATGGATACGGATCAATGCAGTAATGCCCAAAAAGATGAGAATACTTTGAATGGTAAAACGGATCCTAAGGTATTCCAAGATCCGATAAAGTGTACATATGCACCTGATACCTTCTAGAATGTTTTTCATCTGATCTTCGTATTCATTCACTTTATATCCCCCTGCGCATGCCGCTCGGGGCTTTTTTGTAAGTTCTTACGAACGTCGTTGTCTTCCATGCTGTTCGCATGTCAACCATTACTCCATTTCTTTGGTTCGATAGTAACGTCGAAGAGGCTGTCATGTTTTTATACATCGATATTCAAAAAGCGTTTGTGCAACAAATTTTTTTATAGCTCGTACTTTTTCCTGCGATGGATGAGAATTCCTAACGTGCAGAGCATCAATCCCAATATCACGAGGAGGATCTCGCGCTGAGTTCTGAGTGATGAAAGCTCTTCCGGTGCAGCGCCATGACCGATATCTTCCACGACGACATTCACAATCGGCAGAAGGACATCCACGGGCACGTTTGGATCTATGGTTAATCCATCCGGTGCATCCAGAGTCACCTTGCGGTGAATGATGAAGGAATCATTCACTCGTACTTCGAGCTCATGCTCTCCCGTTTCGACATTCTGGAACTCTGCAATGCCTTCCGCATCGGAAATTGTTTTCTTCGGAGTCGAGAAGAGCGTCGCGGGAGCGTTCGCGAGTGGAATGCCACCGGGTCCGCGCAGAGCAATGCGAAGCTCCTCGACCACGTACGTCTTCGGATCCTCTCCGAGCGAGAGTCTTGTCGCATAGAGAGTGCTTTCTGATTGTTCTAGCACTGTTTCTCCGGTGAGGTTTGTGACGAACGAGCGGAGTCGTTGTGTGAGAACGTTATAAGTGCTGCCGGTATCTCTCTGTGCGAGATTGCCGATGCCCGGCACCGGCGATATTCCGCGAATGCTCTGGAGGAAGTATCGAACATCCTCGCGCGCGAGGAGCGCGCGGAGGGGATGGCGAAGCGGTTGAACGACGAGTGCAATTGCCATCCTTGTTCCTAATTGAATGTGTGTGGGAAGTGGGGTCGACGCAATGCCGGACGAGAGTTTGGTGCCGGCAAATGAAGTGAGTTTTCTGATTCCAAATGGAACGCCCTCCAATAGTTCGAGTCCTATGCGCACGAGGAGTCTGATTTTTGGATGTCCTTCGGGCGCTGTTGCATGTCGAGGCGGATACCATTCCGGCGGCACAACGACGCGGGGCTTTGCTTCCGGAATAGATGGGGTGATCGTTGCGACCATTTCTCGGATGCGATTTGCTTTCCTTAATCTTCCAAGTAGTCGCTCCAACATCTTCGTGCGGTTTGTGATGAATTGAGTGCCGACAATGCCAATTGGCGTTCCAATCTCCGGAGATCCGATTGTCTCGGGATTTTGTCCTGGAATGATAATGGGAATCACCATGGCGGTTTCGTCGTCATCATCTTTGATTGGAATTTCATCATCGCCACCATTGCCATTGCCTCTGCCAGATTCAGTTTCATCATCATCGCCATCATCAACAGGATTGTCACTGAACCAACGGATATTGTTTCCATTGTCGGCAGAACCTTCCGGATTGATGAACTGGTCATCCAAATTTTGACTGTCGCGTACGACGACATTGCTGATGCTGTAGAGCCCCGCAGGATCGATGTACCATCTTCCTCCTTCTACCGTGCTGTATAGCCTGAGCCGGCCGGCATCTGCTCCACCCGTGAGCGTCAATATGTTATTGACTGTCACCGTATCCCCAACGCCAAAGGAGAGCGTATCGCCGCCCGTGTGTACTTTTGTGAGATCGTTGAATGTGGTTGTGCCATCGATGGTTTGGCTGCTGCCTTCGAGAACGACATGGCTTCCTCCTGCGGTAAATGTACCATTATTGATGAAGCTTCCGCTCAACGTTATCGTCGAAGAGTTAAATCCATCGGTGGCATCCAGCGTGCCGTCGATCGTCAAGGTTCCCGCGATATCAAGAGTGTAGCCGCTTGCGGTGAGTGTTCCATCGATGATGAGGTCGTGCGTATTCACCTCGCCGCCCGGCTCGTAGTTTGTGCCTTCCCAAACGAACAACGATGTGTTCGCAGCTACGTTCAGTGTGGATGCCCCGTCCACACTGAACACAGCCGCGATGTCGGCATCGTTCGAATTATCGGCATAGTTCAATTTTATATTGTTGATTGTTCCGGTGAGGCTGCCCGTGTAGGCGCGAACAGTGAGGTGATCTTGGTAGAGATTTACCCCGGTCATGTTGCTGCCAGAGCCAAGGCTCACTGTAACGCCGTTCTCTGTTTCATTATCGATGTAGATCGCCATGAGCGTTCCACCCGTCATCGTGAATCCGCTGAGGCTAAATGATCCGTTGCTCCCTGTGGTATCGGTATCGATTGTACTGGCACCATTGACGCTGATTGCAACAATTTTGCCTTCCAGCGCGTTGCCACTGACATCGTCGAACAATCTTCCACGAACGATGGATGCTCCACCAAAGTTCCAGTTCGTATTGTTCCCGCTATTCACGCATCCTTCGCTTGCGATGAGACACGTCAATGTCGCCCCCCCACTCGCATTACTATCCTTCACATCCAAATAATCAATCGTCTGCGTCCCACCGCTCCCATCAAGGAGAATCCTCCCCGCCGTCCCTGTGCTCATGGATCGGATACTCAGGAGATTCCCCGCCGTTCCTCGGAGCGTCAATGCCCCCGATACGCTCTTCACCCCGCTCACGGAGAAGGTGAGTGTCGCCGCACTCGTCACCGTCTTCGTGAAGTTGTGGAAGACCGTA
>DATDWL010000011.1:0-109847 GCA_035289645.1 Candidatus Peribacterales bacterium | reverse complement strand
GCCTGCGCGGAGGAGCGCAGCGGCAATTGGAATGCTGAAGAAGACGAGGTGCGTTGCGTAGTATTCGTGGCCGGGTCCAAGCAGATACCCCGTGAAAACGCCGACGATAAGGAGAGCATGGAATGGCCAGGGAAATGTGCGCAGTGTCTGGAGACAAAGAATGATTGCCAAAAGATAAATACCAAGGAGCTTCCACCACATGGTCACTAAATCGATGACGCGAGCGAACGGTCCGGAGACGCCGTACATATTCCCCCCGTATAGGAAGAGCGTTGCGGGGATGCCGGGATGCGTGAGGAAAAAGAATCCGAAGGGAATGCAGGCGATGATGAGAATCCACGATATGGCATCGCGCAGAACGTTCGTGCGCATCTCCACCATTCTTCCGATGACAAGGAGCGCGGGCAGAAGAATATCCTGTGTTTTTGTCATCGTGGAGGCGACCGTGGCTGCGAAGAGGAGGATGTACCAAAGAGCTATCTTCTGTTTTTTCGCTCTGAGGAATGTGTACAGTACGGCGAGCCACCAGAAGCATTCTTGAATGCTTAAATATGCAAGCCGCGAGAAGAGAATATGCGTCGGAAAGAGTGCAGCGATTGCGGTTGCAAGGAGTGCCATATCCGCCCTCTTTGTCATTTCCCTCGTGAGGAGATAAACAAGAGGAAGGCACGCAATGCCAAAAATCGCGGAGACGGATCGTGCGACGAGGATGTGTTTCCCAAAGAGTATCGTCGCACTATTCAGAATTCCCATGCCAAGCGGAGTCCATGCGGCGGAAGCGGCAAGTGCCGCCTGCGCTTCATCCGTTGCAAAATCGGGAACGCCAAGATTTGTCACTCGCAGGAGTACGCCCATTGCCACAATCAAGCCAAGTGTCAGGCGTGTTTTGCGTTCAGTCATACGTGCAGGTGGTAAGGAGTTCTGTGTGGAATGTATCTTTCATTCCCGTGTAACGATGCTCGAATGTAAAACAAACGCCCTCCGCATCCTTTTTCACGCTCAGGAGATCGGTGTTGACAAGCCAGAGTCCTTGTTCGCGCAGCGCTGTCAGTATGGATGGAGAAGCGGCTCGCACCTCCGCATCTAAAAATGGGATGATTCGAGGGAGGCGAAGGAGAGATGGTGTACTGAGGAGAAAGCTCAGTGAGAACAATATGAGCAATAATCGTATCTTCATATGAAGGAGAATATTGGAATAGCAGAATAACAGAATAATAGGGTCAATGAATGAGGAATTCCCATTCCCGTTATTCCATTACTCCATTATTCTGTTGTCGATATGCTCTCCCTTATCCTCCCGACCTACAATGAGGCCAAGAATCTTCCCATTCTTCTCCCGAAGATCGAGGAAGCGTTGAAGGGCATCCCGCACGAGGTTATCGTCGTCGACGACGATTCTCCGGATGAGACATGGCGCATCGCGCAGGAGCTTTCGACGGATCGTGATGATGTGCATGTAATTCGACGCATTGGCAGACGGGGACTTTCTTCCGCAGTCGTCGAAGGATTTTTGGCGGCCAAAGGAGGCATTCTTGCTGTGATGGACGCTGATTTGCAGCATGATCTTTCGATTCTTCCGCAGCTCTATCGCACCGTGAAGGGAGGAACGAACATTGCCATCGGTTCCCGTTACATCGAAGGCGGTTCCGTGGGGGAGTGGGACGAACGGCGCTATATGCTCTCGCGGATTGCAACCAATCTTGCACGGATGCTGTGCAAAGTGGATGTCCGCGATCCTATGAGTGGATTTTTTGCGCTCAATCGTTCGACGATCGAGGAGACGCTCCCGAAATTAAACCCCAAAGGATTTAAGATCCTCCTCGATTTTCTTGTTCATATGCCAAAAGGGACAACTGCAAAGGAGGTACCTTTTACGTTCGGTAAGCGGCTCCATGGCGAGAGCAAACTGAGTCGCAGGGTGCAGCTTGAGTTTTTGGAATACATCTACGATGTCACGCTGGGGAAGTATATTCCTCTCACGTTTGTGAAATATTGCATCGTGGGAACGCTTGGAGTGGTGGTGCATGTTGCGACCTACGAACTCCTTTCCTCATTTTTTCGTGATGCAGCTGGACTTTCGCTCTATGGCTTTTCGCTCGCCGTCGTTGGTGCAATCGAAACCGCAGTCATTTTCAATTTCTTACTCAATAACATTTGGACATTTTCCCACATTCGCCTTCGCGGCTTTGCCTTGATCCCGGGATTCCTCATGTTTAATGCGGCGTGCGCTGTGGGAGCGCTTGCAAACTATGCCACAGCTGCCTTCCTCTTTTCGCAGGGGGCACCGGATCTCTTCGCCGTCACGCTTGGAGCGTTCGTCGGCGTGTTTTGGAATTACACGATCAATCGGTTGATGACGTGGCGGGAGTGAAGCAATACCATCACGTGTTGTAGTATGCGCGATACCATCTCACGAACTTTGGAATCCCCTCCGCGATGTTTGTCTTTGGCTCGTAGCCAAGAATCGTTTTTGCTTTTGTGATGTCGGCCAAGCTTGCGCGGAAATCTCCCGGTTGCATGCCGAGGAATTCTTTTTTTGCTTCCTTCCCGCAGGATTGTTCGATAATGCTCACAAAATCCATCAATTCTTCCTTTCTTCCGGATCCCAAATTAAAGATCTCTTCCGGATAATTTTTATCGATTGCAGCAACGATGCCGCTCACAATGTCCTCCACATATGTCCAATCGCGCTGCATTTTTCCTTCGCCGAAAATCGAAAGCGTTTCGCCATTCAATATTTTTTGCGTGAAGAGGAAGAGCGCCATATCCGGCCGGCCGTATTCCCCGTACACCGTGAAGAACCGCAACCCGGTGACGGGGAGTCCGTGGAGTGCGTGATAAGTGTGAGCCATAAGTTCATTTTCGCGCTTGTTTAAGCCATAGAGTGAAATTTGATCATCGGTGCGATCGTTTTCGGCGAATGGAAGTTTGGTGTTCCCTCCGTACACGGAGCTTGATGATGCGTAGATGAGTCCATCGATCTGCAGGCGTTTCGCCGCATCGATCACTTCGAAAAATCCATCAATATTATTGCGAATATATTCCTCCGGATGTTCCAGTGCATGGCGAACGCCGGCAATGGCGGCAAGATGCACGACGCGATCGACGCCGTTCATTGCTTTTTCCACAGTTGCTCTCTCGCAGATATCGCCCTGTATGAGCGTAAATCCTTTCTGTTGTTCCAGTTGCTCGCTCCGCGACTTCTTCAGTTTTGGATCGTAGTACGGATTAAAGTTATCGATTCCAATGACTTCGTCGCCGCGTGCGAGGAGCGCCTGCGAGAGGTGGAACCCGATGAAGCCGGCGGAGCCGGTGACGAGGATTTTCATGGAGGAATAGTTACTCTTCTCGAACGAATGACGCTGAGCGCAAGCGAAGCGGAATGAGTCGAGTGACTCCTCGCTTGAGAAGAGTATAAATCATTTTCTACCAATACTGCGATACTCCAAACCTGCTTTCCTCATCATTTCTGGCTCAAACACATTCCTTCCATCAAACACATATGCCCCCTTCAATAATGCTTTGATTTTTTCTGTTTTCCATTCCTTGAATTCCTTCCAATCCGTGAGGATCACGAGTGCATCAGCTTCGTTGAGAGTTGCCTCCGATGTTTGAGCGAATGTGATTTCCGGAGGAAGCATTTTTTTTGCCACCTCCATAGACACTGGATCATAGGCAGTGATCGTTGCACCTTTCTCATGCAGTGCAACGAGAATATCAATCGAGGGGGCACTGCGCATATCATCCGTATCAGGTTTAAAGGAAAGACCCCAGACTGCGAGCTTCTTTCCACGGAGAGAGCCGAGCGTTTCCTCCACCATCCGCACGAACCGATCACGCTGAGATTCATTGATCGCTTCCACATTCCGCAAAAGTTCCGAAGAGACTCCGAGCTCGTCCGCAGTTTTAATTAGTGCTTGAACATCCTTCGGGAAGCAGCTGCCGCCATAGCCAATGCCAGCCTTCAAGAATGCGGGTGCGATGCGCTTATCGAGCCCCATTCCTTCCGCTACCTTCTCCACATCCGCACCGCTTGCTTCACAGAGTCCGGCAATAAAATTAATGAAACTGATCTTGGTTGCGAGGAACGCATTACTTGCGTACTTTGTGAGTTCTGCACTTTCGATGTCCATATCAAGGTACGGGGCACCTGCATCAATGAGTGGCTTATAGAGTGTGCGCATCGCTGTTTGTGCACTTTCCTCTCTGCATCCTACGACAATGCGATCTGGCTGTAAGAAATCCGTTATGGCTTTTCCCTCGCGGAGGAATTCGGGATTACTGACAAGATGCACACGGTGTTTTACGCCGCGCGACATCATTTCCTCCTCCACCCATGCCTGACACTTCTTACTGGTACCGACAGGCACAGTTGATTTGATGACGAGGATTTTCTCTTCGTTCGTGTGTTTGCCGATTGTGCGGCACACGCTTTCGACTTGCGAAAGATCCGCTCTTCGTCCTTGGCCGACCGGGGTCCCCACTGCCGCCATGATGATGGAAGAATTTTTGATTCCCTCATCCAAATTCGTTGTGAAGCTGATTTTTCCATCCTTCAAATGCTTTTTGAGGAGTTCGGGGAGTCCCGGCTCATAGATCGGACATTCGCCATTCTTTAGTCGCTCCACCTTAGTGGCATCGATATCTACCCCCATAACCTCATGTCCGATTTCTGCAAAACAGGCCGCAGAGACAAGGCCGACGTAACCCGTTCCAATGACACAGATCCGCATGCGCGCAGAATACATGGAATGTGGCAAATGGATGAGGAATTGCAGCTCTACGATACTTGACAATTATTCATTAGATGTTAAATTTATTCCAATGGGTGCAGGATTGAGCAATGGCAATACGACGGATCTTTCTGCATTGAGTGAGTCTCAACAAATATCCTATGAGACTGCACTTCGTGAAGTGGGTTTACAAATGGAGCTTCAGGAAGCGGCTTCTCGACGGGCAATGGATGGACTCAGAGGGATAAGAGATACTTTGCAGAGTCGCCTTGATCCCAAAGGGGAAATGAAAAATCTTGTGCATGCGCTTCGTCTCGAAGCGCAGTATTACGATGATTGTCTTGCAACATTGAATCATTTCGGATTTCTTAATAAGGGTGATTCGCCATTTTCTTTCGAAGATGTACGTCGATCATTCAGCCGTGACGAACTTGAGCTTGCATTACGTTTTCAATCCCCGAGCCTCCTTATTATGCCAGTAGCCTCTTTTGGGTCTGTCATTCGATCAATGAACAAACATAAAATAGATGATCAGATCGCATTTGCAGATAGAAGAAATTATGACACAAGAGTTCCTAGGTCGGAAAAGGGACTTAACACTCGGTGGAGAGCCTCGATCGTGGAGGGGGCTGAGGAGATGAGGATTGCAATGTTTGATAACGCAGAACTCACATTTCGAGAGCGGATCGGTCTTATGAAGGAGAATCGTCCAAATGGATCCTATGGCATTGATCGCTACCAATACGCATTCCTACAGATGGGTAAGATGCTTAAACATACACATGTTGATCGACCGCGCAGATTCTTCACAATACTTGATGCTGATGAAGCTCTTTCTTATTCTTGCATCCCGTATGCGGAATATAATTATAATCAAATAAATTTTTGTGCCGGTGGCCCCGAGGGTTGCGACAAAAATGCGCGTTTTCGCTCTACGGTGGGAGGACATAAGGATCTTGAGTTTGCTGCCGGAGCTTAACGAATTCATCAGGAATAGGTTTGGTAGGTTGGGTAAGTTTGGTTGGCTTGTATAAACCTACGGAGCCTATAAAATCTACCAAACTCACCAAACTCTCTGTACTCTGTCGCTATGCCCTCTTTTCTCGTCACCGGCTCCATCGCCTACGACATGCTCCTCAGTTACGATGGATCGTTTGTGGATGGTCTTGATGTTGATAAGTTGGATGAGCTCTCTGTTGGCTATGTGACGCGGCACCTCGTAAAACACCATGGAGGAACAGCAGCGAATATCGCATGGAACTTTGGATTGCTCAAGCAGCCGGTGATGATCTCAGGATCCATCGGTCACGATGGAGATGAATACGTGAAGCGCCTCAAAGATCGCGGAATCGATACATCCCTTATTGTGGAATATCCGCAGCATGTTACTGCCACCGCAATCATCGGGACCGATAGCGGCGAGCGGCAGATTACGTTCTACCATCCCGGTGCAGACCAAGAAACTGTGCCACCGGATTTTTTGCGACTCAAGAACCGACCTGCGTATGTCCTCGTGAGTCCGCATAACGGCGTTGCGATGGAACAGACGACGCGTGCATGCCAAGAAAAAGGGATTCCCTACATCTTTGATCCCGGCCAGCAATCACTCCAATTCTCCCGCGATGATTTACGGCGTATGGTGCACGGGAGCGCCGCGGTGATTGCCAATGCCTACGAGTGGGCGCTTTTGCGGGATGTCCTCGAATGGACGGTGAACGAAGTGATGGAATACACGGGACTCCTCATCGTTTCGCAGGGGGAACATGGACTCAATGTCCAAACAACCGAGCAAAGCATCCAAATCCCTGCGACCGAAGCAGAGAAACTTGTGAATCCTACGGGGGCAGGGGATGCGCTGCGTGCTGGATTTGTGACCGGACTTGGTCTCGGGTGGGAAATTCGCGATTGTGCCCGTCTTGGTGCCGCACTTGCGTCGTTCGTCGTAGAGCAGGAAGGAACGCAGCTGGAGCACTTTGATATAAAAAAACTCTACGAGAGAGCGGCAAAGGCATACGGAGAGGCATTGCCGATGATGCGCTAAGCAGCAGTACTGCCAGTGTGCTCCGGATGGAGAACGACGCCACTCAGTTGCCCACGGATACGCTCCCTCGTTCGTTCGGCACTCACGGGAGTTCCATCAGCTGTTTCCTCGAGCTCAGTTGCTCTCGCAATCAGGAGCATATGGACGATTTCTCTGAGGTGCGCAAGCTCTTGCTGACCATCCTCCACGGTAGTATCTGCTTTCAGCACTTCCTCTGCTTGCTCATGTACAGCTCTTCCGAGCTCATGCGTTGTGTGAGCAGTCGCTGCAGCAGCGAGCTCAATTTCCTGTGCACGCCGTACTGCCTCTTGCACCTCCTGTGCCGTGAGCTGATCGAGGAGCTCCACTCCTCCTGCCGGTGGTGTTTCTCGTGTTTCCATGGCTGCACTTTGGAGTACTACATTCATTTGCGCGAGCGTTCGGAGGTGCGAAGAACCGTATGCTCATTTTTATCTCTTCCATAAGCCAGTATCACGATCCACATCATCTCTTTGGCGACATCAAACTATCGATAGTGATGGTATGGATCATTCATTGATATCAAATTCCCTTCCTATGAAGACTCGATTTCCACTTCTCCGGTTCGAACGCCGGCAGTCTTTCGATGGGACAAGGAAAATCAGTCACCTCAATTCCCGGTGGCAATGTTTGATCGTAGCCAAGAAGAATGAGATCCGGCTTCACCTCTCGAATCGGAGCGAGATAATCATGTGGATCACCGAGGAGAGAATGAGCATCAGGGAAGGCTTCTTGCACCGCCTTTAGGCGGACGGTTTCATTTTGATCCGGCAGACGTCCCTTGATTTCCTTCACATGCGTATCCCGTGCGATGACGATGGAGAGATTCCCGCGCTTGAGCGCTTCGGCAATCAGAAATTTGTGACCTGGGTGCAGGTGATCGAATGTGCCGAAGACGAGGAGGCGGGGCATGGCGGGTAGAGAGCAGTGTACTCGAGAGTGTGTGTTTTAGGTTTATTAAGTTGGTTAGGCTTATTCGACCATCAACGTAACAAACCTAACCCACCTAACTTCCCTCATCCCTCCTGCAAATTGATTGAGAACAGCCTCTTTTCATCCAGAATGATGAGTTGCGTCTCCTCCGGGTCCACATAGAGATCTTGCAGAGTTCCCACTTGATCGCCTTCGAGGACATACTGCTTTAAGTAGAGCGATTCTCCGCTATCGTCATCCGTCCGCGTGACGATGATTCTTGCGTTCTCCGGATCGAGGAAGTAGAAGTTACCACGATCAGTCGCCTTCACGATTTTGGTTGTGGTCTTGAGTGCATCGACGGGGAGATTCCGAACAGTGAACGGCCGCGTTTCGCCACGAAAGAGTTTGATGACTTCTCCGCCTGTCTTCAGGACGTACACATCCGAATCGATCGTCATATCAACCGCGGTTTCCAAACTGCCATTTACGTTGTACTCACTTGGCGGACCGTAGCGGTTACTTAGCCGCTCATATTTAAGAATCTGGTTGTTCTGCGGCGACAGGAGGTAGAGGTAGCGGACATAGGTTGCAAGATCCTGTCCGGGGAGCCATCCCGCAGGATCATCTGTTTTCATCGCCGTGGGTTGTCCATCAATAATTTCGATCAGGCGATTGTCCTTCGTGATGAAGACTGAGGTATCGAAACGTTCGAAGTATGTTCCATTTAAGATCAAATTATCGCCATCGAGCCGCTGCGGTTCATCCACGGCATTCACGATGACCGAGTACAGATTCTGGCGGTCATAGACGATCAATCGTCCTCGTTCGATTCCGACAATGCCTCGCGCTGCGATGTCGGGATTGCGGGAGGTGAGATTTGCGACAATAGTCGGACTGAGGCGGATAATATTACTGATTGATTCGCGTTTTTCGCGGATGCGATCAAGAAGATCCAGCGCTTCCGTACGGAAGAGACCGGATTCGTTTTCCATGACGTTGCGCGCCTCCTCCTCTGCACGGTTCAAAATGGCATTGGCGGATTCCACATCACCCATCAGATGCCGATTTTCCGCCGTTTGAATATCTTCGTTGATCTTTTCGACGAGTGTCGAAAGTTCCGACCGAGTCTGGCTTCTGCGGCTCATCGTCGTCACCTGGAACCCTGCCCAAATGCCGATGAAGACAATGAGCGCTCCGGCGAGAAGCAAGAGGTGGGCACGGCGCTTGCGTGCAGGATGCTGCAAATCTTTCTGGAAATTATTCAAATGCTTCATGAGGAAGGATTTGGTCAAACCAAACCATTTAAGCCAATGCTCCGACACCCCTCCCCACTGGAATGGCAGGCGAGGAAGCGAGAAGGAAAATGGCAGCGAGCGTCCCTTGCGGCGCCTTTCGCGTCGAGGCTGATGTTGCGTAGCGGCTGGGAGATCGTCGAGAGATGGTTCCTCTGTCGCATACGAAAGGGTCGCGAGTGCCGCAGCCTCTTTCTCGTTCTCCAGCACGTCGCGCATTGTGTCGAGAAGTTCATCTTTTTTTCGTGCTGCGTGGGAGATTTGCGCCGGTGTGACCGAGCGCAAGAGTCGTTCGGTCGAAAGCAGAACCACATCGTGTTTTCGTATGTCGCCGCTCGAGATATAAAGGAATTGCGCTGTATTTCCGCCTCCGCTGGAACGCTCTGTGATTTGTGCCGCCGAACCATCGCGAATGAGATACCCTTCCGCGCGACCGGCTTGCGCAATATGCAGTATTCCTCCCTGTGTTTCGTAGAGAGCAATGACCGCATTGACTTCCTCTATTGCATCCGAAATCTGAATAGCCTTCAAAAGACCGTTCAGTTCCTTCAGTGCTCCTTCCATGCGTTCAGCCGGATCATCCTCTGCATGACCCAGCGTGCGCTCCACTGTGTGGTTCCATTCGTGCACGAAGTGGTCGCACTCCTTCTCTCTGCCATCAATTCGGATGAGCGTGATTATTTTTTCCCCTCCATCCGCATCAATAACTTTCGCAGCAAGATGAGTGCCTTGCCGCACTTTTGTTTTCGTTGTTTTAACGACGAGTTCCGCCATAGCGCAGAAAAACTCCTTCAAGGCTACTCGTTTGATGGAATGCACGCAAGCGCAGGAATTTTTGGAAACTGGCACCGTGACATATTTTCATTGCGATGCGTCTCCATTCCTCCGTTCCCTTGTTGTGCACATCTGTTTCATGCGACAGTTACTTCGATCACTGCTAGGATGATCATTAAAAAATACCCCGTAAGTTCCAGGGAGTTTTTCACATCTTTGAACTAAAAATTTGTTATCTGTAAGCCAAAAAAACACTATTTTGACAAAGAATACATTGCTCAAATTTCTTGTGCATGTTATGATGGTGGGGACATCTACCCTGAGGTGCTTGGTAGGGAAGCACGGCAGAGAGAGTCCTTCGGGAGAAGTTTATCCATTACCACACAAGAGAATGTTCAAACGTTTTAAGAAGGAAGAGCCGCAACAGGGCGGCCAGAATCCTATTGTCCGCATTATCCCTCTTGGGGGATTCGAGGAAGTAGGAAGGAATTGCATGGTTATTCAAGTGAATGAAGATTTATTTTTGATCGACCTTGGACTCCAGTTTCCAGAAGAAGGAATGCTTGGAATCGATTACCTCATTCCCGATATTTCTTTTCTCAAAGGCAAAGAGAAGTACATCCGGGGAGTGCTCTTTACGCACGGTCACCTCGATCACATCGGCGCCGTGCAACACTTATTGCCAAAACTCCACTATCCAACATGCTACGGCACCAAGCTTACCATGGGCTTTGTGAAGAAGCGCCTCGATGAAGCAAAGCTGACATCGCAGGCGAAGCTCCAAACTGTGGAGTATGGCAAGCGTATCAAGCTCGGCAAGATCGAAGTCGAATGGTTCCGTGTGACGCACAGTATTCCCGATTCCGCCGGCGTTGCGATCCATACGCCGCTTGGCACCATCATTCACACAGGCGATTTCAAATTCGATCTTACTCCTATGAACGAACCGCCTGCAGACTTTGCCCATATTGCAGGTATGGGAGAGCGCGGAGTATTAGCGCTCATCAGTGATAGTACGAATGCGCAGAAACCGGGACATGCCATGAGCGAACGCGATATTTCGAAAACGCTCGATCGCATCATCACTGGAGCACCGGGACGGCTTATTGTCAGTACATTCAGTTCCAGGCTAACGCGCATTCAGCAGATCGTTGATATTGCGAAAATGCAGGGACGAAAAGTGTTCCTCGCTGGTCGCAGCATGGAAACGAATATCGAAATCGCCCAGAATCTTGGGTACTTTAACGCGCCGCGCGGACTTATTCGCAAGGTAACTGCCGGCATGGACAAACTCCCCGATAGTGAAATCATGATTCTCACGACAGGTTCCCAAGGCGAGGAGCGCGCTGGTCTTGCGCGCATGGGACTTGGTATCCATCGCGATGTGACAATCAAGAAGGGCGATACGGTTGTGCTTTCCAGCAATCCGATCATCGGCAATGCTCGAGCCGTCGCCACCATGATCAACAATTTGTATTTGCGCGGCGCCAAAGTGTTGACGAATGATGTCCTTGATCTCCATACGACGGGACACGGTTTCCAGGAAGATCTCCTTCTGATGATGCGGCTCACAAAGCCGAAGCACGTGATTCCGGAACACGGCGAACCTGCAATGCGCGCTGCACATGGAGAACTTGCAAAGCTTGCCGGGTACGACGATAACTGCATCCATCTCCTTAGTAATGGGGAAATTCTTGAGTTCGACAATCAATTCAATGCGCGCCGCAGTAAACATCGAGTCACAGCGAATGACATCATGATCGACGGTCTTGGTGAAGGAAGCGCCGAAGGCGCGCGCGTGATGGAAGATCGCAAGCGGCTTGCCGATGCAGGCGTTGTCATTGTTGTTCTGCGCACGTACCAAAAAAGCGGAAGGCTTGTTTCGGATCCCGATATCCTCTCCCGTGGATTTGTGTTTGGATCAGAACTCACCGATGTCATGGCGGAGGCTGCAAAAACGGCGCGCAAGGCATACGAAGATGCAAAGGGTACGGGCGAGAGCGATCGCAAAGTTCTGAAGAAGGCGGTTGTGGCGGGCTTGCACCGCATGTTCCGCAGAAAACTTGATCGTGAGCCGATGGTAGTGCCGATCTTCGTGGAGGTGTAGCTCGTATCATCATTCCTCACGTAACTTGCAAGGCGATTTCCCCTTCGGAAACCGCCGATTTTTCCGTATCCTCCTTATATGCTGCGGCAGTTTTTTGTTTATAGCTTCCTCATTCTGCCCATTTTCTCTTTATGGGGTGGCAGTGCAGCGGCTGTTTCCGAATCCGATATCGAAAATGCGGTATCGAATGCCAATGCTGAACCTTTTTCTGATCCTATTTCCTGCGGGGGGCTTCTCCATGCGGGCGACATGCGCGCACTTGCGTACTACAGCAGAGAGAAAGAACCGCTTGCATGCACTGTGCAGTTTTGGTGCACGCAGTACAACGCCTCCGGCGAATGCACGGGGACAGGCTGCACACTCATTTACAGAGATGGTTTAGGAATGAGCAGTATTCTGGAACGTTGCAATGGAGGGTCGTGCTTGCCTGTCATGCCGCACACGGCGTGCCCCGGTTCCATTGCCGATTCCACCTACCGGCGCTACGAATGCAGCGGGACCGCCACTGCTCATTGCTATTCGTATGCGTTGCCTGTGACGTATGAATTTACGGCATTTCCCTACTCCTATAACTGCGTCGTTCAGTATGCCGAGTCGCCCGTGGATTCCGAAAACGATCCTGCAGGATTCCCGGATCTAGTGACGCGTTACGATCCCCCGCCGTTTCCGCGTAATGGCATCGACAGGCAGGAACCTGTTCTTGGCAGCAACCTTACCGTTCCTTCGGGCGGCATTGCGCCGCATCCACGAGATAGCAGTATGGAATCACTCAAGCTTGATCGTGGATCATTTGTTTCGATTCAAAATGTGGTGCATCCGGTGTTTCAGCCTCCTCTCGGACTTGAGGAATATCCTCCTCTTGATCAGACGATCGGAAAACTGCTCCAACCGCCGCAGGTAAAACTTATTGTGCCTTCGGGTGCTTTGGGATTGCAACATGCCGGTTCTTCGTTCTTCCAAAAACTTTTCCCATCACTCTCTTCACCTTCGCAGCCAGAACCCGTCGAGGAACTTGTCGGCAGCACGCCTGATGCATTACTTCTTGCCGCACAATACCTTCGGCAGATTCCCATTATCGAAGTGGAGTACGTTCCGGTCGAAGTGCTTGCGCCATCGGTCTCTGCGACGGAAATCGAGCAGCGCGTCGAAGAGTGGAAAGCGTGGCGCGATGCAGCGACCAGTCTTGCAGCGGCGCAGGGAATCACAATGGACAGCGATCTCCTCAAGCGTATTAATGCGAATATCGTCGTCATGCAATCGTACGGGGCATTGAATGATTCTATCCGGCGGTATCGTTTGCTTTTCCCCTCCTATGTTCATGCACTTCTTTCATACATCGAGAGTGCCAATACGTTTTTCCGCGATACTTGGGCAGAGGAAAATGCGAAACGGTTGGAAGCATGGTACGTGACATACATGAATGATCTTCCCGCATTGCGCACGCGCCTTCGTTCGTTGTATGGCAAGGCTGCACAGGTGACGCAAGAGTGCCTTGTGCCCGCCTGCAGGATGCTCGTCCTTCCGGTTGCCGAAGATGCCAAGCCATGGAATCTTTTTCCGTCTGGCAGCGATGACATGCTAAGCGGTTCCATGCGCGCCTACCTCCCAGAAGGGCCGCCGCTTTTTGCCGATAGCAATCCTGCGCAGGGGATGGGAAATTTTGATCAACGAGTGCAATGGCATCCGCTCAGCGTTCTTGGATCGCCGCTCCCTGATCTCACATTCGATCTCTCCTCTCTTCGCATGCAAAAAAAAATCACTGTTCCGGTGCTCACACTCGATACGCATCCGTTGACCTTACCTGCGGCTCCGCCACTTGATCCTGCGACGCTCGCTCACGACATCGTCGAACTTACCAAAGCGCTTCCTGCACTGACGCCGCTCCACCCACCAGTGTTCGATCTTACATTCCCCGCCTTGACTCTGCCGGACCCACAGCAGTCTCTTTTCCTCGTGCCGAAAGCGCCTGCCATGCTTCCCGTATGGAATGATCTTCTCGCGTGGCGCGAAGAGCGATTAGATAATCTCCTTGCGATTTGTGATTCATCCGATACGCCGATGAATTTTCTTGTGAGCGAACCGGATTTGTACGGTTCCACGCGAGACCCTGCTGCGGTGCGCGCCGTATCGTTTGTCGCGGGTGGATGGGCATACGGTATGAATTTTTTCGCACCACCGTCGTATGCATGGTCCTCGGCGCTCTACACGAGCGGTTTTTATCCCACATCTGTTTCCGGCATTTCCAATATTTCACTCACATGGGCGCCATTTTGTTTTCGCTGCTCCACTCTTCGTCCGCAGCGCATCATACGTCAACATATTGCACTCGATGTTGCATGGAATACGCTGCAGGATAATCTCCTCACGGCAATCGATACGTGGAATGCCGCTGTTCGATTCCATTCCGTATTGCCCCGCGAAGAACTTACCATCGAATCTCGCGATCGTGAGCCGCACTCGGGACTCGAAACCGATCTTCCATTCCGCCTCCCATAATGCAGCGACTGCTCTTCCTTTCCGTCATTGCGCCGATCGTCATCCTTTATGGTGCAGGAGGTGCATTTGCTGCGACTCCTCCGCTAACGAATGAAGAGAAGCTTGCCATCATGCCGCAGGAATGCGCCGATCGCATGCATACGTTGCTCATGGAAGAGGTCAATCTCTACCGTGATGCGCAGTTTGGCTCGTCGTCGCTTTCGGTGCTCAATACCGCTGCAGCGAATACGAGCGATCTTGTGCCGTATCTTGTCCAAAACTACCATGCATTGGATTGCAGATTACATCTTGTGTGCGATGCGGTTGCTTCTTCACAGAGGGGAGACCTCGCTGCTTCGATGGTGATAGCACATGAGCCACTTGGCTGTTCGCGACTGTTTGCGGCTCGTGGCAGATGGTGGAGTGAGGATCGCCGCAATGAAACATTCCGCGTGAAAGCAATTCCCGAATGCGCATACGATTCATTTGATTCGGACACCTATAGCCTGCT
This sequence comes from Candidatus Peribacterales bacterium, assembly GCA_035289645.1. Classification (GTDB taxonomy): domain Bacteria; phylum Patescibacteriota; class Gracilibacteria; order Peribacterales; family Peribacteraceae; genus DATDWC01. The sequence continues at coordinate 94,981 of DATDWL010000011.1, read as the reverse complement.
CCCCTCCGCATACCGTACGGAAGGCGAATGCAACGCGTGGGCGGAGGAGATTCTCCATGAAGAACGGCAGATGTTACGACTCATTGTTTCGCAGGATTCCGCAGAACGAGGCACGCGGCGCATTGTTCCTGTTTTCCAGACTGTTCTTGCCGATATACGCGAAAGCCTCCTCGTGCCGCTGAGGGGAATGGTGGATCTTTTTGGTTCTGTTCTTCATCCGATTCCGTGTCTCCTTCGACACTGCAATTAGCCATTGCTATTCATGCCGCTCTTCTTCTCTTCCCTTCGGCCTCCACTTCTTACACGGCGACATCGATTCATCACGATGGCTCTGTCGGTGTTTGCGGCGGGAATGTTTTTGATTCTGATCACGCGGGGATACCTCCTCAAAAGCGGACCGGAGCGGTTTCGCGTGTGCGGCGAAAGTCCACTTTTTGCAGATCTTCCGCTCTCGGAGATCAAGCGACGCTACCACTACACCATGCAAGAGCTTGTGGAAGAGCGCATGCGTCTCTACGAGGGAACGACGCTGCTTCAGTGTGATGCAAAGACCATGAACGAAATTATTCCTCCGGGAGCTCTTTCACGCGAGGTTGCCCGGCTTCTGCCCGATGTACCGGATGCTCCTACATTTTCCTACCATCACTTCGAGCTGCTGCTCCACGAACTGTGGCGCACCTATGATTGTGAACTTTTTTCATTCCTTCAGGATGATGAAGCATACGCAAAAGCAACGGGGAGAGAGGATGCGGTTTCGGAAGAGTTCGGAGAGTTTCTTCGTGACCGCGATCGCGTCATGACGCGTGAACGAATGCGTGCGAGGAGCACATTCGATCGGCTTGTTTCGGTCATTAGAGCTTCCGAAAAAAATCTGCCGCTCCATGCATCGCTCCGATGCTTGCAGCGAGGAGCCGGTGATGTCCGCAATGCCATGTCGCTTGTTTCCGATACTGCTCAATGTCTTCCTGCTCGCTTGAGCGAGCCTCGCACATCGCTCCGTCAATGATCCGCTCCCTCCGCTCTCTGCTGGCATTTGTGTTCTCCCTTTCTCTGCTCGTGCTTGTGAGCGGATGCGATGGCGAGGGGCAGATAACGGGGCTTACTCCAGCGCTCCCTGCACCTGCGGGAACATCGATCCCGCCTCTGCCAATCAGTACGGCGGTGGGGGAGATCCCTTCATCATGGACAGTGACAGGATCAACCACTTTGTACGCTCGCTTGTACCAGTCTTCCACTGCATCGCTCGATACACCGTTGTTGCAATCGGAGGATCTTGCAGTCATGAGCGGTGGGATCGTTGCCGATCGCATTGTGACGGCGGTCGCGGCAGATCTTTTGGTTCAGTACCACAAGGTAGGAACGTTGCCGCTTGAGGAGCGCGGCAATGATCTCGTTGTGTGGAGGACAAATAATCTCATTCCGATTCCCACAGAAAAATTCGATCTTGCATCCGATGACGATGAAATTCCATATGATTGGAACGAGGTAAAACTGTTTGTGCGCGATGTTGCGCTCCTTGCGAGCGATGAAATGATTGCCACTCCTGCAGGATTAGAACTCTGCTCTCGATACCGCCCATGGTGGCGCGGACCGGATGCACCGGAGCGGCTCCCGGAGGGAGAGACATATTTCATCACTCCGGATGAATGCTTTGCGCTTGTGCGCGGAGTACATGAAGCAATTGATCGCGAGCGCACCCTCCATATGCTCCGGCAGGATCTTATGCTTTCGGCCTACGGAGAGGAGTTTCTGTGGGATGGTCAGCTTGGCGTTTCTCCCACGGAGTTGCGGAGCTACGATCTTCTCCTCGATCTTGCGGGAGTCGGAAATATTCTCGGAGGCGGTTCGTACGAGGCGCTTTTTGAAAGTGGAAATCAAGGCGAGCAGTGCGATAGTGGTAATTGTGCATGCGTGTACGGCCCCGTGCTTCTCTGCGGCGATGGGATTTTGCAAGGGGGATTAGAACAGTGCGATGATGGAAACAGATACGCAGGCGATGGATGCGACGAATTTTGCCAAGTTGAACACAATTACTGCGGCGATGGTACAAAGCAGTATTGGGAAGAGTGTTCCGAGCGCCGCGAATGTCCGGATGGGAGAGAATGCGGAAAATTTTCCGACTGCATCATCGGCGGAGGAGCATGTTTCCTCTCTTCCCTCGAGCTTTGCCAAAATCTTGTATGGGAGAAAACTTGCAGAGTGACGGGGCAATCGTGCGGCATTGCATCTCCGAATAATCCCGATGCCGATTGCACGAACATTCCGGATTATTTGCAGGGAGCCCCGAGCGCAGCGATCAATTCTTGGCGCAGGAATTCATGTCGGTATGCCGCGGGAGGAGTGTGTTGGATCGGCCAGCCGGGGAACGGCATCATCGAGGGCTCTTCCTGCAAAGATCAAGAAGACTGCAGCGGAGTGTCGAGTTGCACGAACGAAGGGTTCTGTACCAACCATCCGTATCGCACGTGCTCCTCCGACGAACAGTGCTATTCCTGTTCCGCGGAAGAAATCACAGGAACATGCTACGAGGATGGTTCCTCCTGCAATGGAAACGAGGATTGTCCGCTCTCCGGCTATTGCATGCTGGAGCCAGATACCATTTGCCGTTCTCGAACGGTGGGTGGCATGGGCAACGAACGATCGAATTGCAACGGATTCTGCGAGCAGAATACTCGTTGCGGCGACGGCATTACGTACCTCACCGAGAATGGTTCTCCAGAAGAATGCGATGACGGTATGCACTGTGCCGATGGCTCACAGTGTTTCTTGGGGCAGATCTGCGATGATCAGAGTATTTGCACAGCGCGCGATGGTGCAGGAAACAATCTTCAAAGCTTTGGCATGATCTCGTGTACTGCCGAGTGCAAGCTTCAGATCTGCGGCGATGGAACGACGGTGGATCAAGCGCCGGAGGAATGTGATGATGGTGCACAGTGTGAGGACGGTACCCCGTGTTCTCTTCGGTCTCCCTCTGATTGTGCAGGGCTTGGCAACGGCGTTTGCCGTTCGAGAGGGAACGATGGATGCAGCGAGAGTTGCAGAGTCGAAAAATGCGGGGACAAAATTATCCAGACGAGTCTCGCAGAAACATGCGACGATGGGAATGAAGTGAGCGGTGACGGATGTTCATCGTTGTGTGCAATCGAAAAATGCAGCGACGGCATTGTCGATGCGGATGGTATCGACAATATGCAGGGAACGGCGGATGACGAAACATGCGACGATGGCAACGGCACTTCCACTGATGCTTGCTACCGTTGCCGTGCGGCAATCTGCGGCGACGGAGTCGTGTGGGAGGGGCACGAAGCATGTGATTACGGCACGGGTGCGAATGGTGTCGGACTCGGGTTTGCATGCACTGTCCATTGCACGATTCCACTTCCTCCGAATCCTCAAAATTGCAATGACGATATTTGTGGAAATGGTTGCAAGAGCCTCACGGAAGAATGCGATGATGGCAATGCTCTTTCCGGCGACGGATGCAGCGATGTTTGCACAATGGAGTATTGCGGGGATGGCAGTACCGATACGGATGGATCCGATAACGTTGTGGGAACCGCAGATGATGAAGCATGCGACGATGGCGGCACATGCTTTGCCGGCGCATCCAATTCTCCGATCGCGTGTAAAACAGGCGATGTGCGAAATATGGCCTGCGCAAAAATCGCATTTGTGTGTTCGAATGGCGGTGGAGCGTGTTTTTCGAATGCGGATTGCCCCGGTGGTACTTGTACGCCGCAATCTCCTTCGTGCGTTCCCAAGGATTGCGGCGATGGATGCGATAATCGTTGTCGCCTCACGGGATTTGCTGGTTGTGGAAATGGCGTACGGCAGTGTGAAGAAGAATGCGATGACGGCAATACGACAGATGGCGACGGATGCAATGCCGCATGTCTGATGGAATTTTGCGGCGATGGAGTGGTTGATGCCGATGGCAGAGATTCACTCCCCGGAACATTAGACGACGAAGAATGCGATGCCGAGTGGTTGAACAGTAGTACCGAACCTGATGCCTGCCGCATCGATTGCAAAAACTTCCGTTGCGGTGATGGAGTGGTCGATTCCACCGAAGAGTGTGATGTGCCGACGTGCGAGACCGGTGAACTTTGCAAAACGAATGCAGATTGTGCGAAAGGCATCTGTGCGGCGCGCGGCGGTTTTGGGTGTAGTCTTACCTGTCGGAACGAAGGATGCGGTGATGGCACGGTGCAAGATCAATATGGAGAGGAATGCGATGATGGCAATGTCCTGGCCGGCGACGGTTGCACTGGAGCATGCAGGCGCGAAACGACGCTCTGCGGCAACGAGGTGGTGGATCCAGAGGGAACGGATTCCCGTCCCGGTACGGCGGATGATGAAGAATGTGATTACTCGGCGTCCACAGCGGGCGTGTGTCCCGATGACGCGGGAGGCAATGGCTTAATGGAGTGCGATGCGTATGGTGACGATAACAAACTCGGCACAAGCGATGATGCGGTCTGCAATCTTGGCACGTGCAACCGCATGACGCAGCGGTGCTCCAAGGGCAACAGCTTTATTTGCCTTTCGGATGAAGATTGCACGGCGAAGTGCGTGCCGAGTTGCACTCCATATTGCAAGGTGCGCGCCATGCCCTGTGGCGATGGTTACCGCGATCCCGGCGAACAGTGCGATGATGGCAACGAGGTGAACGGCGATGGTTGTTCTGCGCCCTCGTGCCACCTCGAACGACCGGATTTTTGCGGCAATGGTCGAATCGATCCCGGCGAACAGTGCGATCAGATGCATCCGTACCTGACGATCGAATGCACGCCGTTCTGCCAATTCCCACACGATGCGCCGCAGTGCGGCGATGGACGAAAGGATCCAAGCGGAGAACGGCGTGGAGATCTTCTTAGCGAAGTGCTTATGTTTTCGGAGGGGTACAGGCTTGATGGCAGGTGGCCGGCAGGGCGATCAACCGTGCCGAACTGGACTGCAGGAAAAGAGAAGTATCAATCGGGTGGAGGATGGTACGTCACGCCGCGCGTGTTTGATGCTTCGTTCGTACAGGTACCGCTCGTCGGCGTGCAAACATTGGGTGCCGCAACGAATGGAGCGCAGACATGCTCTCTCTGTGGTAATGGAATATTGGATACAGGAGAGGTATGCGACAGCGGAAGACTTTCGAATGGCTCGTATCCTACGAAGCGATACAACGTTCCCGCGTGGGAGCGTTTCCAATGGTCGATCGGATATGCGACGAATACGCTTCCGAATTTCTGGCGCTGGTACCAGGGGATTTTCCCTTTCAGTTACGTTTCATTTGATTCACTTCTTCAGCAGTGGCAGATGCTTGGAAGCTCTGCGCATGTTGCAATGCTGCGTGGAGATTACGGATACGATTACTACGGGCATTGGAATGATCCCCGATGGTGGCTTGCAGATATTAAAGAAGCCGAGGAGCGACCATTTATCACGGATGCATGTTCGGCTACGTGCGAACTTGCGCGATGCGGGAACGATCGCATTGATCCGGGTGAAAGTTGCGATGATGATAACCAGGCGTCGCTCAATCTTCCTCCGCAAAATGGCGACGGCTGCAGCAGTACATGCGCATTAGAAGCAGGGTTCGACTTTGCCGCCGGAACAATCAAGTGGCCGGCCGGTGCAGAGCAGCCTGTGTGTGGCGATGATCTCATCACGATTGGCGAACAATGCGACAACGGCGGAGCGTGTCGGCGGAGAGATGGCATTACGACGGCACAATACTGTCGCAGGGAACCCGGCCGAACATTCTGCGACCTCAATGGTATCGACAACATTTTCCCAAGCCCAGACGATGAGATCGAATGCGTTCCCGTGCCGAACGACGGATGTGATGCCTCGTGCCACATCGAGCCACTTGCCATTTGCGGGAATGGAAAAACAGAACCGTATGAGGAATGCGATGCAGGCACAAAGAACGGTACGCAGGGATCTCTCTGTACAACAAGCTGCCTGCGCGTGCCGTCACCACCGAATACCGATACACCGTATTGCGGCGATGGCACCTTGGATCAAGGTGAGGAATGCGATGATAGCAACGGTACACCGCTCGATGGATGCACCTATTGCCTCATGGATCTTTGCGGCAACAGCCTGCTGGATGCCGGAGAGCAGTGTGACGATGGTAACCGCATTGCTGGCGACGGCTGCGGCATATGGTGCATCAAAGAAAATTTCTGCGGGAATGGCGAAGTTGATGATGCAACGAACGAGCAGTGCGATGACGGCAATGATTTTAATGATGATGGTTGTAGCGCACTTTGTCGCTTTGAGTATTGCGGCGATGGCATTGCCCAGTTTGGTCTTGGAGAAGAGTGCGATGCCGGTGCGGAGAATTCCATGAATCCAAGTGCTCTGTGTCGTGCGGATTGCACATTGCCGCGCTGCGGCGATGGCATTGCGGATGCCGTGACGATCGATTCTTTCCTCTATAAAGAGTCTTGCGATCCGGGGAAACACTGCGCACGTGTGCCGACAAGGGAATGTACCGATGACATCGATTGTTCTCTTGGGCCGTGCGATGCCGCATCCGGTACGTGCGCCGGAGATTCGTCGCTCCATTGCACAGAAAATAAAGATTGCGGTTTTGATTCCTGCATTGTGCAGGATCGAATCGATCCAAGTTCCAAGAAAGTTATTTGCACCGCCGAATGCACGGCTCCTGTGCTTTGCGGTGATGGCAGAGTGCAAGGCGAGGAAGAATGCGATCACGAGGGAGCAGGATGCATACAGTGCATGCTGGTGCGGCCGGATCTTTGCGGCAACGGTGTCATCGACTCTGCCGCCGGCGAAAAGTGCGATGATCGTAACCGTGCCAGGCATGACGGTTGTTCTGCAACATGCCAGTTCGAAGATTCCATGTGTCCGGGGGATTGTTTCCTTCCATTTGAATGCACAGGTTATGGAACGCAAACGGGTGAAGTGTGCGATCCGGCTGACAAGAGCGCGTGTCCCGGCGGCGCATGCACCATGCGCGCGGATTGTGCCAAGCGTTGCACGTTCGGTTTATGCGGCAATGGCGATGTGGATCCGGGCGAACAATGCGATGATGGTAGGCAGTGTACGCATGATCGCTCGATTGCGTGCAGTACGCAGACGGAATGCGCCACGGGTTCCTGCGAGGGAGCGGATCCTGCGACAAGCACATCCGGCTCTTGCAACGGAGATCCTGCGCGTGCATGCATGACGAATGCAGATTGCTTCTCGCTCTGTATTACCACGAGTGGAGATGGTTGTTCTGTTGATTGCCGATACGAGATCACGCCGATCTTCAATCACACGAAAAATACCGCATCACTCATCGTTTGCCAGGAAGAGCGTTCCCGCATTGGTTCCGATCAAATCGATGAGTGGCAGGAGACGCTCCTTGATCCCAGTCGCAATCCGTTCATCGGGTATCGGAATGGAGGGTGGTGGTCGTGGTACTGGGATTGGTATGGCGGAGATACTGCCTCCCGCTTTCCATGGAAAATTTGGACATGGTACAACGGATTTTCGTTCGCAGCGAACTGTGGAGAGCACCCCGAATGGTGCTATAACCGCTTCCCTAACTCGCTTGGCAACGGCGTGCAGCTTGTGGTGGGATCGCTTGGTTCCGTGGCGCAGCACCGCACGATGCCGGATCGTTTCCCACTCATGCCGTTTGAACCGGTGGGGGTGGTGTCCTATCCGGCGTGCCAGGAGCCGCGTGCCGCACTTGTAACCGCGGTCGAGATTCCCTCATTGCCGACAATCAGTATTCCTCCCTATCGCCCATCCGCACTCGTTCGCACTGTTGAATCGTATCTCTGTGCCGCAAACGGATTCCCACGAAGGAATTTTCCCTTCCTCTGCGATCCGGGAAACAGCGTTTTCACATCCATATTCGGTTTCTCTTTTGGTGCTCTCTCGGTGCAACAATCAAGCCAATCTTCGTTCCGAGAAATGATACTGGGGAACACGCTTGCAATCGGTTACCGCGCGGGAGAGAGCATTATGAATACATATATCGAAGAAGCCGTTCAAACTCTTTCTCTCTCGCTTGAATCCGCCGTCCAGCTCTTCACCGATTTGGAGCGCATAAATTTTGCCACCGAAGAATGTCCGCTCGATGATTCCACTCTTTGCCAATAACCCTATGCGATTCTTTTTCCTCATCATCGCTTTTCTTCTTCCGCAGGGAGCTTCGGCGCTCGTTGTTCCGGCGTTCCCACAAGCAAATTCGCATTACATAAAAGAACTCTTCGAAGCCGTGAAGATCGATCTGGCGGGCAAAACGAGCCCCGGTGCCGGCACATGTACAGCGCTTCAAAAAGAGCTCTCCCGTGCAGAAGCGGCAGCGCAACTCCGCGCGATTTTTGTTGATCGTTCTGCCGCCGCTACGGAACCAATCAGTGATCTTTCCCGCAGCGCATGTTACCTCTTCGACATTCGTGCCATGGAACATGCGCTTGCGCTCCTCATTCGATCCTCTGTGACAAGCGCGGAGGCGTGCGATTCTGCTGCATCCGAGCATTATCGTGCGGCTGCCGCGTTGCTCCACGAAAAGCTTCGGCAGGTGCGTGCGTTCGGGCTCGATCCGCGCGTGCAAGTGCCAATCACTGGTACCGGCATGAATGCGCCTCCGCCAACGGCGACGAGTGCGGCGGATAATGTGCTGTGTCCCTACGACTCGGATTACGCTCCGACAGGAATATCACATCTTGGGTGCCAAGAAATTCTCCTCTCCACATTCGCAACGCTCGCGCCGTTCCCGCCTGTGTTTGCGCAAGAACTCTCACTCCTGCAAAAAATTGTCGTACAGATTCAAGGGTCAGGCGGCGGCGGACTCACTGGTGCCCTGCCTCTCTTTCGCGGAACGATTCAGAAATTGAATATGAATGCCGATGCATTTGTGAAAGGGCTCACCGCTTCGCGCTTCCTTAGTCCGCCTCGGTTTATGGTGTTGACACTCTTGCCATTCGTTGCCGGCAATGTTGGAGAATCCGGATGCTTCGGGTGGCCTGCGGATGCAGGAGGCGTCGTCACGGGATCGGATATCACACGACAGAACACATTCTCCGATATTCACACACGCGAACTTACGGAAGCTCTTGCATTCATCAAATTGCGGGAAGAGCCACAGTGGAAAGAGTATGAACGAAGTTTAGAGCAGGATATTGGCGTAGAGAGCGGCATACTTGGCTTCACACTCCCTGCCGAAAATTTGTCCGATATTAACCGCGAACATATTGCGCGCGAATCGCACCTCATATTGGCGCTCCGCGATCCGCAGATTCGCATGGCGAATCTTGCAAATAATCTCCATGCGAGGACTCGTGCATTCACATCACAGGCCGTAGGACTCACAGGTTCGCCATCCGGTCTCCCCCCCCTTCGCGATTTTGCGAGGCGATTTTCCACATTCCTCTCCGGCATGTGTACGAACCGCGGCTGTACGCAAACGCTGCTGAGAGCCATAGAACTGAGTTTGCGCGATGAATGTTTCCCCCATTTTCGATCGGCTCTTTTCTTTATGTCGAATCCCACCGCAGGTACGCTAAAGCCATGCAAAGCGCTCTATACCGATTAGCAGGCTCCTCGGAGAAGCTCGTCGTAGGAATTCTCGGCTTTGGAGTCGATGGGCAGGGAGTAGCGGAGTGGCTGAGTAGTCAGTCGGAGGTTCGAGAGATAGTTATATTTGATGATCTCGTAAGCGATCAGCGGTTAGCGACCCGCCCGGCCCGATGGCCGTTCGGACGGGTTAGCGATAAGCTGAGGCACGGTACATCACTTAATGGTGTTGATCTTCTTTTTCGTTCTCCCGGATTTCCTCTCACACATCCGCTCATCAGTGATGCAAAAAAGCGGGGGATTCCAATTACCTCTTCCACGATCGAAGTTCTCGGTGGATTCCCAGGTATCACGGTTGGCATCACAGGCAGTAATGGTAAAACAACCTGCACAGCGCTCATCGAAGAATTCCTCAAAGCGGAGTTTGGTACGGAGAGAGTCGAACGGGGAGGTAACGATGGAGTGCCGAGGTTGGATCTACTCTCCTCGAGCGAACGAATCTCGTCTGCCTTGGGCAGACGGATGAGTGAGTCGAGAGGCGTTTTTGGGGCAGTCTCTCGACTCATCCTTCGGCTCGATCGCTTTGCGATCTCGCTCAGGATTCGCTCGAGAAAAGCGGATTTTTTAATCCTCGAACTCTCCTCCTTCCAACTCATCGATTGTCCATACAGCCCGAATATTGCCGTCGTTCTCAATATCACCCCTAATCACCTCGATTGGCATAAGAATATGGAAGAGTACGCAGAGGCGAAGCGGCAAATCGTGGCGCATCAACAAAGCTCTCCTCGAGCGAGGTCGCGAAGCGACCGAGTCGAGAGGCTCCCTGATCACAACATCTCCATTCTCAATCCCGATGACGCAATCGTCAAAACCTTTGCTGAAAGAATCGAAAGCGAAGTTCAGTGGTTCACGAATGATATTCCTTGGAGCGATGTTCGCGTGAAATCGCATCCAAGCACCATCCGCGCAGCGGTCACTGCAGCACATGCACTCAATGTCTCGGAAGCAAACATTCTCAAAATTCTCCGTGAATTCAAAGGTGTGCCGCATCGGCTCGAATATGTCCGGGAACTTGAGCGAATCACGTACTACAACGATTCAAGCTGCACGACTCCCGAATCCGCGATTGTCGCGTGCAATGTATTTCCAACTGGATCGCTCATTCTTCTCCTTGGGGGAAGAGATAAGAAGATGGATTTTACGAGGATGTACGAGGTCATCAAAGAACGTCGTGTGCGAATAGTTCCCTACGGCGAAATGGGTCCGACATTTGCAAAGAGTATTCCGCCGAATCTCCTCATTCCAAATTCCGATTCCATGAATTTTTCTGTAACGATTACATTAGCACGCTCTGCTGCGAAATCCGGTGATGCCATTGTGCTGAGTCCGGCGTGTACGAGCTTTGATATGTTCAAAAATGCGAAAGAGCGGGGGGCAAAATTTGTGGAGATTGTCAGGAGTCTCCTCTAGAGATTTTTTGGTACCTATGGCTTATCTCGCTGTGCAATACGCTATAATAATGGCCACAATATGGAATATTATTTAGGAATGGCGTTATTCCTCGGCTTTATTACAGTTATGGTTTATAAAGTGGCAACAGCATCAAGTAAACCTCCTGCCATTGAACAGTATAACGGTGAGGAGTCACTAGCAATTGTCGTACACAAGTTTATTGCGCCCCATGGTCAAGTGGGATGGATACATGTAACCGGAAATGCTTTTTATATTCCAGAAAGCATCACCAGCGATATATCAATTCCATTTTCTAATATCCGCTCTTTATCGATTACTGCGCATGGTAAAAAATTGGATGATCGTTACTTCATTCACATTTCAAAAGAAGGAGATACTGCAGTTGAGACATTCTCCATCCCCAAAGCACATGTAGATCCACTTCTTGAATGGTTGAGGAAGCATATCGTTGCTTTTCCAATCCAAAGAAATAATGACCCTGTCTAGTTTTATGTAATTTCGATTTTTCACAATTTCGCACAACGTCTAAGTTTGTGCGAAGTGCAAGGCTGTACAAAATACGCCGAATGGCGCTTACAGCCAAAGCATTTGGGTGAGGGGCGAGCCGAGCCCCGAATCGCACAACCGCTGTTGTACGAAGTGGCAGAACTGATCTGTATTCATAGTATACTTTTGTAGTTACTCCTTGTCGGGAGGGCGAATAATAACCTGCACTCTATCATCACATGTATAGAAAATTGCACTTCCTGCGTTACGAATCATAGTTTGTACATTCTCATTAAAATGAGAATATCTTAAGTCATTAGCATTGTGCTTCAAGAAGGTTTGTCTGCTGCTGCGCCTCCCAAATGAGCTCAGATCATTACCAATTGATGTAAGGTGTTCGGGTTTTACATCAGAGATATCAAGTTTGAGTTCCATACAAATAGATTGGTTAATGGATCCATATAATAGTTCTGCAGGCTACTGCAAATCTTATGTTTTATCAAGCTTAAGTTCTGCCATTTCGTCACAACGTTTCGGCGTATGCGATGTTTCGCCACGGTATAATGTGCCCGTCAGGGCTTACCGTGGCGAAATATGGGAGAGGAGGTGGCGCATCCAAAATTATTTCAAGAGCGCCACCGACGAACCGCATACGCCGTGTTATATGATCGTACGGCCTTTTCCTTTTGCCCACCGCAGTGGGACTGCTCGTAAAAAAATCCGATTTTGTTTTCACCGTTTTAATTGAGGCATCGACGGACGGACTGGGCGACGGGCAGAGGGAATTAAAGGGGTGAATGCCCGGAGCCCAGACGTAAACAACACACAAAACAGGTTGGTTACAATGGCAGATAAAGCGTACTCTTACGATATAATTGCCAGTTTAAATATATGCCTACTGAAGCAGATGCCAGAATAGCTATTGACCGTAAATTGCGAGAATCTGGTTGGATTCTTGAGGGAGAAGGAAAGAATGTGCTTACAGAGCAATCCTCTGAAGCGGGATCTGCTGATTACCTTCTACTTGATCGTAACGGAAGAAATCTGGCGGTTATTGAAGCAAAAAAAGATTCGATTGATCCGTATTTTGCGAAAGATCAGGCGCGCGGTTATGCAGAGGCAAAGAACTGCCGCTATGTATTTCTTGCGAACAGTGAACAGATTTATTTCTGGGATTTGGAGCAGGCAGATGCACAACCCATTGAAAAATTCTATTCACCGGAAGATCTGCAGCGGCGTGATGACATGCGGGGTCTACGCAAACCACTTAGCGTGATTGAGCACAATACAGAGATTGCCAGTCGCACCTATCAGAAGAAAGCAAGCGATCTGATTGCTAAACAATACGACGAAGGAAAGAGGAAATTTCTCTTAGAGATGGCTACAGGGACAGGCAAAACGCGACTAGCTGCCGCGCTGATTGAAAGATTTCTTCGCGCACAACAAGCGGAAAGAATACTGTTTATCGTTGACCGCATAGAGCTGAGGAAACAGGCTTTTGGAGTCTTCCAGGATCAATTCAGACAGAAATACAGCGTTGCAAACTATAAGCCGGGGCAACACGGCGCGTGGGGAGGCGCAAATGTCGTTGTTGCGACAATCCAAAGCCTCAACATCCACTACAAAGAGGACTTCACGCCCGGATATTTTGATGTGATATTCAATGACGAGTGTCACAGATCCATTTATGGAGAATTACCGCGAGAGGTCATGGAGTACTTCCAGGCGACAAATATCGGACTGACGGCCACGCCCCGCGATTTTCTGAAAAATATCGATGTTGATGATTTGCTCTCTGAAAATCCGAAGCAACTGGAGGCTCGTATTATGCGGGATACGTACAAGTATTTCGGGTGCGAAGATGGGAATCCCACGTACCGCTATTCCATACAGGATGCGGTGACCGATAAGTATCTGGTACCTGCGAAGATTTATCGCATGCTTTCGTTGATCACAAAAGAATCAGTGTCCGATATTGGATGGAATACGGAGATCGATGGAGAGGATTACACGTTTAAAATCGGGCAACTGGAAAAGAAAGTCATTATTCCTAAGCGCAATGAATTACTCTGCAGGCAATTTCTCGAAAATGCATTACGGGCACCCGATGGCAGCATAGGCAAAACGATCGTATTTGCAGTCTCCCAGAATCACGCCGTCCGCCTGACCCAGATATTCAATGAAATGATGCCGGAAAGTAACGGTCGTTTTGCCGAGGTCATCACATCGCGCGTGAAGAATGCATCGGAGCTGGCAAAGCAATTTCGCAATTCTGAATGCTATTGGCCGCGTATTGCGGTGAGCGTCGATATGCTTTCAACGGGTTATGATTGTCCCGAGGTATTGAATATCGTTCTCGCCAGACCGATTGCGTCGCCCGTAACATACATCCAGATCAAGGGCAGGGGTACACGACTGCACACATTCAAAGATGCAAACGACAAAATCATCGGCGAGAAAACAGAATTCCTCATTCATGACTTCTGTGAGGTTGTGGAGTACTTCGAGGAAAAATATGATTTTGAAGCACCTTTGCCCGCACCGACAGGGAATGGGGCTGAATCGGAAGATGTTCCACAGGCGGAATTGGGGGAAACCGCACCGATTGGGGAGGGCGCATCGGGGAGAGTCACCTTACGAACGCCCGTGGTTTCTCCTGCGCCAGACCTCAAAGACTTTTCCGAAATCATTGAAGTAGGTCCTGATGGCGAGAAGGTGGATCGCATGCTCTACCAGGAGAAATGGCAGCAGGCCATTCAGCGCGTTGCCGCAGAGAAGCCTCAGATTGTTGCAGAAGCGAAGGAGGGCGAACTCTCGGATGAATTGATGGAGTACTTGCAGTCAGAAGTTCTCGACAAACCGAGGGAGTACTTTAATGAGCGGAACCTTTCGCGCGTTTACAAAGTCCTTGCCGGACTCACAGATTTCGTAAAAGCGGCGCTCGGAGTCGAACAATTGCCGACGGTTGAAGAGCAGCTCGACAGGTTGGTGACTGCACTCACCGCGAAACTGTCCCTTAATCTGCAGCAGGTGAAGCTCCTGCGCATTCTCGTAGAACAGTTGAGTGCCAGCCCGCAATACGCACGAGCCTTTGAGTCCGGACAATATACCTTCCTCGATAATGCGCCTTTCTCCCGCTACGGAGGATCCGATGCGTATCTGCGCCAGTTTGGCGGCACACAAATGAAAGAGCTCTTTGATACTATTCGTCAGAGCCCGCCACTTCGGCTCATGCTTCTCTCTTAAACCTATGTCAGCAAATTTTCACAATTCCGATCTCAAAAGCAAAGTTGACCAGCTCATGGACGCGCTTTATTCAGGCGGAGTGAATAACCCCATGGCAAGCATTGAGCAGATCAGCTATCTCATGTTCATTAAAAGTCTGACGGAAATTGATGAGAAGCAGGAGCAGATTGCCCGACTTTCGGGGAAGAAATACGAAAAAGGATTCTCAGGGAAATTTGCGAAGTACAGCTGGAGAACAATTGCGCGACTCTCAGGACAGGAACTCTTCGACACACTTTCTGAAGCATTTGAAGCGCTACACGAGCTCCCTCTGCTTTCCCGCGTCGGGAAGCTGCTTTTCCGGCAAGCCCACCTGAAGATTTACAATCACCCCACGCTCCGTTCCGTTGTTCAAACGATTGATGGGATGGACTACAACAATTCCGAAAAGTACGACACGGATGTGAAGGGGGATTTGTATGAGTATCTCCTGAGTCGATTAAGCGCAAGCGGCTCCAATGGCCAATTCCGCACTGCGCGTCACATTATCAACATGATGGTGCAGATTGTGAATCCAAAACCCGGTGAATACATTCTCGATCCCGCATGCGGCACGGCGGGCTTTCTTATCGAGGCATACAAATACATCCTGGGACGCAACACCAGCGCGGAGGACATCGCTTCGGGACATATCTCAGGCGACAAGCTGAAGCCCGAGCAGCATGAATTCCTGAAAGCCCATGCCATCAACGGCTACGATAATGACGCCGAAATGATCAAGATTGCAGTGATGAACCTCTACTTGCACGGTCTTCCGCAAGCGAATGTGCAGCTCTTCGATCCGCTCTGCACCCAGAAGGACGACGATCGGAAGTACGATGCGATTCTCGCGAATCCTCCATTTGCGGGCAATGTGAACAAAGAGGCCATTCGGGAGGAAATCAATTTGCCATCGACTGCAACGGAGCTCCTCTTTGTGAAGTACATGATCGATCATCTGAGTCCGGGCGGGCGTCTGGGAGTGATTGTGCCGGAAGGCTTGCTCTTCGGCTCCACGAAGGCCCACAAACAACTGCGGAAACTGATTCTGGACGACAATGAAGTCCGGGGCATTGTTTCCGTCCCTGCCGGCGTCTTCAAGCCGTACTCCGGCGTGAAAACGTCGATCATCTTTCTTCGCAAAGGCGGGAAGACGGAGAAGGTCTGGTTCTATGAGCTCACTGCGGACGGATACTCACTCGATGACAAACGACAGCCCACAGAAGACAAAAATGACATCCCCGATCTGCTGACAAAATGGAAGGACAAGCCGGAATCCGATCGGTCATGGTATGCGACCCTTGAGGAGATCAAAGAGAACGATTTCAACCTGACGGCTTCCCGCTACAAGCCACAGACGCTCGTGGCAATGGAATACCCTGAGCCGAAGGTAATTATTGAGGATGCGCTTAAACTTGAGAAGCAGATTGAGGCAGGACTGCAGGATTTACTTCAAAAGATTTCATAAAACATGACTGATCAGTCAATTATTCCTCCGGCATATCAAAAAACTTCCTTCCACTGTCCACACTGTGGCGTGAAAGCGAGACAGTACTGGCATCAAGTGGAATATCGAGATAATGGCTTTAAAGAACAACGTGGTTTATATCTTTGTATTTGCGAACACTGTGAAGACTATTCGCTTTGGCGAGGGAGCGAGATGGTTTTTCCTGATAAGTCAGTAATAGAAATACCCAATAAGGACCTGTCAGAAGATATTTTGAAAGATTACTTGGAAGCTGTATCAATAATTAATAAATCTCCTCGTGGGGCAGCTGCACTACTACGTTTAGCAATTCAGAAGCTATGCAAAGAACTTGGTCAGCCAGGGAAAGACCTCAATAAGGACATTGCCAAATTGGTATCACAAGGGCTCCCTAAAGGTGTCCAAAAGGCGCTGGATATTGTTCGTGTAACAGGAAATGAATCTGTACATCCCGGCCAAATTGATATCAGTGATGATATTGAGTCAGCCAAAAAATTGTTTCGTCTTGTAAATTTTATTGCTGAAAAAATGATCACGCAGCCAAAAGAAATCGATGCTTTGTATGATGGCTTGCCGGAAGATAAACGTAAGCAAATTGATCAACGCGATTCCTCGATCAAATAATGATTGGTGATTTATTGCCCACTGGCTGGCAGATGCGAAAAGTGGGCGATCTTGCTGTAATACTGAACGGATACGCTTTCAAGAGTAAAAACTACGTTAATACTGGTGTTCGGGTTATTAGGATTACCAACGTACAAAAGGGTGAAATTGTTGATGATGACCCTAAGTTTTACCCATCTGATTCAAGAGAGCCAATAAAAAAATATCAGCTAAATGAGAACGATCTTCTAATGTCTCTAACTGGCAATGTAGGGAGAGTTGGGCTGATACAAAGAGACTTTCTTCCGGCAGCATTGAATCAGCGTGTTGCGTGCATAAGGGTTTCAAGTGAAAGGCTCGATAAACAATTTTTGTTTCATTTCTTGAATCGTCGCGAGTTTGAAGAGGACTGCATCCGTTCTGCGAAAGGCGTGGCACAAAAAAATATGAGTACAGTATGGCTTGAGAAATATGAAATACCCCTTCCGCCTCTCCCCACCCAGCGCAAAATCGTCGAAATACTGGATGCTGCGGATGCGTTACGAAAGAAGCGTCGCGAAGCAGATGAGAAAATGAAGGGTTTGATTCCCGCGCTCTTCGTGAAGATGTTCGGGGATCCGGCAACGAATCCGATGGGGTGGGAGATGAAAGAGCTTCAAGAGCTTGGAGAAGTGTTTTCAGGTGCCACTCCCAGCACAAAAGAAAAAGAGTATTGGGATGGTGGGATTAATTGGGTTACTCCGGCAGAACTGAGCGACGATTCTTTTATTATCAATGAATCACAGAGGAAGATAACTCAGAAAGGATATGAGAGTTGTTCCGCAAAGATATTTCCTTCCGGAACAGTTCTACTGAGCTGCCGCGCACCTATTGGTAAGGTAGCGATTGCCGGTACTGAGATGTGTACAAATCAAGGTTTTAAGAGCTTAAACCCAAATGGAAATGAAATGCACAGCCATTATTTATTCTGGTGGCTTAAGCAGCAAAATAGCTACTTGCAAACGCTGGGGGCGGGGGCAACCTTTAAAGAAATTTCTGGAGCTAGATTTAAAAAAATAAAAATTCCTGCACCAAACATTCAGCTACAAAGAGAGTTTGCATCATTTGTAGATAATTTGTCGCGCACCCACAATACAGCCAGCGTGCAAAGTAAAAATATCTCTCAGTTGTTTGATGTTCTTCTTCACAAGGCTTTCCGAGGCGAACTTGTAACATAGACATATGCGCCCCACTTTCCTCATCTGGCACTGGTCGAAGATTGCAAAGCAGGTGCTCGAACCACTAAAGTTTGCAGCACCGAATCCGGATACTTTTGTGGAAATGCTCCGGAACAGCCAATCCATTATTCACAACATTGATCCGGCCTTCTTGAGCGATAACGACAAAGCTCTGGAGTATCTGAGCTCATTTGATGCTAAAGAGTACGAATTGTCAGAGAGGGACTGTATTGCACTGGTGGAAGCATGGGATGACGCATTGCAGCATATTTCTCCTCCAAGGGCTGCGAACTTTCGTTTGTTAATGCGACAGTTTTTCAAGAACAATGTCATACGGTATGTCGTAGATGACGGGAAGATAGGTTACGAGCCAGCATTACTTATGGCCGAAGCTGTCATGAAGCTGAAAATGCAGTGCCACTCGGATCCGGCGGCCAAACGCACATTTGAAAAATTTGAAAAACGATTTTCAAGGCTTCTGGTTTTTTCCGATGATCCAGAGGTCGTACTTGGCGCAGCCTCAAACTTGCTTGAGAGGTGCTGCAAAAAGCGAGCCGGAAGAGGCCGGACGTTGAAACAGGCTTCAGAACACCTCGGGCTTGCACTGCCACATAAGGATACGAACGAATCTATGTGCCACCTTTATGATTTCTTCAGTGATTATTCGGATGTTCGACATGATGGAACCCCAGAGAACGCCCTACGCGATCTCACAGCACATGACGCACTCGTGTTCTCAGCGATTGCCCTGATGTTTTCCAGTATGCTTTCTGATGGCGGATATTCATTATTTGATTAATTTCATAAGACTAGTGCTCACACAGCCAGATTCAAATCAATATCAATATCAGCAGCTTTTATTTCCTTTGCCAATTTAAGCTTCCAGCCATCTTTGTCGTCATACGATGTATATAAGACACCTGAAATATCTGAAGGTAGCTCAACGCCTTCTCGGTACAAGGCGCACACTCTTTTCCTTCCATATTTTCCGATGAACAACCCCCATTCAAAGAGTACATTTTGTCTCGCTCTGGATAACAGCTGATCGGGTTTAGTTTTAATTGCACCGATATCATCGGGTGTAAGGTTGACAACAACAAATCCTATATCTTGGGCATGCTCCTCAATTTTTTCTATAAGGGTACGACCACTATTTGGATACTCATGTAAAATAATTGGATGTAGTTTTAATCTTTCAAGGAAGCGCGCAACAGATTGCTTCATCTCTTCATCGTGACCATGCACTAAAAACACTTTACGAGAAGTAGATGATACTGGCGATTCATCTGAATAATCATCAGTACCTTCAATGGCTGCATTACTCTCTTTGATTAAAGGCAACCTTTCAAGAAGTGATTTTAATTTTCCGATTTTAGTTTCGATGCTTTCATGTAAATGTTGCAACTCTTGTCGATGGTTTCTTCCACCAATAGAAATTGCGCCAAAGCTGAATTGGTTTTTGTATTCGTCTGCGTATCGTCTATTGGTAAAAATTGATTCAAGCAATTCTGCGTTGTACTCACTCCATATTTTTTTGTCTTCATGAAGCTTATCCAAATCTGCTTCCGTTTGAACAGATACTTTTAAAAGGTCTTCACCTTTTTCAATCCTATCCATGATTTGCTTCTGAGCTTCAGTTCTACTGATTAAAAGCTCTGGTTTTGGCAATTCTTCCTCTCTTTGAGCCTGTTTTGTTGCACGTTTAACCATTCGGAAAGAATAATAGTCTTTTATTGACCAGCTGCAATCTTGATCGGTATGTACACAAATACACACATACAAAACATCTTCCCCTATAAAAAATTGAGCCTCGCCGCAGCGTGGCGAACTCCTCTTTTCCCCTCATCAAAAAGGAAACAAAATCGGATTTTTTACGAGCAGTAAGGCATCAGCCGCAAAAGGAAAAGGATGTATGTCATATAACGTCTGCGCTTAGCCGATGTTTTCGGGCTGTAAAATTGCCGAAGGCTACAGCCCGAAAATATGGGAGAGGCGGAACGGCATCCATTCTCTATCAAAAAGCCGTTCCGCCGAACCGGCTAAGCGCTGTTGTATGATGTCAGCTCACATTCTCCTTATTCGTAAGGATTTTCCTGTTCGGCTGGGGGGATTGTCGTCATAATTCAGCACTAATCATCTAATAGAATTCAATGAAGTTAGACGAATGGTACACCTCTGGCCAAAATCGCGAACTCAAGGAAGCAATGCGCTCTAGGGTACAATACGGTTATCCTGAACATCCGAGAGATATCGTCATGAAATGGATAGAGCATGGCCTGAGTGACGGTCATCAATTTCGTCCATATCTTTTGATGGCTCTCAATGGTTCATTAAGCAAAAAGGCAAGAGTGGATGATGATCTATTGAAACTCGCCTCGGCAATAGAGGTGGTGCATCAAGCCAGCTTGATTGTGGATGATATGACTGATGGACATGAAGTGCGCGGAGAGGAGCGTCGTTCATTGCATTCACAACTTGGCAATGGGATTGCTGCAACCATTAGTCACACTCTTATTGCTATAGCCGAACAATGTGTACATGAAGCTAATCTGACGCCAGAGCAAAAAATAGCTGTATTGAAATTGATGACACAAACAAAAATCGATATGGCATCTGGTCAGTATGCTGATGTACTCATCGCAGAGAAGCCAGATGATATTAGCTGGGTTGAATGGTTGAAGCAGCGGAGTTATTTGAAGACAAGATCGCTCATGGCCATGCCATTTACAGCAACAGCTATTTTGCAAAATCAAGATCATTCTTCAGGAGTACAATTAACAGAATGCGGTCATTCATTAGGCACTATTTATCAGATAGGTGATGATGTTAGAGATTTTGAGCCAGAGGAGGGTCAAGTTGCACTTTCTTATCCATTGGCATTCTTACTGGATGACGATGAACAGGCTGTACTGTCCTTAATCTCTGGAGGAAAAATTGATACTGCAACTGCAGAGCAACTTGGACAAATATTACGAGGAAGGAAGTCCCAGATATTGCGGAGTGCAGGTTCTGAAATTGATGAACTTGCACAAACGGCGATTGACTTGCCAAGTGGATTGCAAGGTAGGCAAGAGGTTCAGGAAATAATTGAGCTTGTACGAGGTATCGTTCGAGTTTCTCATTGATTTTTGGGCGGGGGGCAGCCGAACAGGAAAATCTTACAAACACAAAGGGAATGTGAGCTGATTTCATACAACTCCTCTTTATACGCATATTTGACTTATTATATCCATACAGGCGTATTGTATACGCAATATGATGGATTATTTTCTCCGGAGTGCAGAGCGAGAGCTTAAAGTACGAAACTTAAGTCCCAGAACAGTCGAAAGTTACCTCCATGCGCTCCGTACCTATTTTGCGTATAAGGGGAAGGAATTGGAGATACCAGATATCAAAAATATTCAGGAATTTATCATAGGAAAGTTGGAATCTGGGAGTGCGGCACAGACGACGCATGTTTTACTCAATGCCATTAAATTCTTCTACCGTGAGGTCATCAAATCCTCTGTTCCGATTTCCGTCAAGTATGCAAAGGTGCCAAGCGTATTGCCGGCGGTACTTTCTCACAACGAAATTGATCGTTTGATTTCCTCCACCAAAAACCTCAAGCATAAATTACTTCTTTCACTCGCATACGGAGCAGGTTTGCGTGTGAGCGAGGTTGTGAATCTTCGCGTTGGCGATATCGATTTACCGGAGGGAGTATTGATTGTACGCGAAGGGAAGGGGAAAAAGGATCGGCAGACTCTCCTGCCGGAGAAGATTACGGGAGGGATTCAGCTCCTCCTCGAAGGTCGGAAGAATAGTGATTATGTGTTCGAGAGCGAACGGGGAGGTGCACTTTCTCCTCGTACGGCTCAGGCTGTGTTTACACAGGCATGTAAGAGAGCCGGAATCAAAAAAGCTGCCACGTTCCACTCACTTCGCCACAGTTTTGCAACACACCTCCTCGAAAACGGCGTGGATATTCGTTATGTGCAGGAGCTCCTTGGGCACAGCAATATTCGTACGACGCAGAGGTATACGCAGGTGACGAATGCATCGCTCAAGCGCATTAAAAGTCCGCTATGATGAGTCCCTATGAAGTCCGCGGATTTTGTTCACCTTCACACGCACTCCACCTACTCCCTCCTCGAGGCATTACCTTCGACGGAGGAGATCGTGCTGCGCGCTAAAGAGCTCGGTCATAATGCCGTAGGGCTTGCGGATAAAGGGTATGTGTATGGTCTTATCGAGTTCTACAAAGCCGCAAAGGAGGAAGGGATCAAGCCTCTCCTCGGGTGCGAGGTCTACATCGCTCCGCGCTCGCGGCACGATAAGGAGAAGGCCGATACCAAGCGTTACCCCCTCACACTGCTGTGTGAAAATGAAGAGGGGTATCAGAATCTGCTCCAACTTGTGACAGCTGCCGCGCTCGAAGGTATGTATTACAAGCCGCGTGTGGATGAGGAACTTCTCGCAAAGTACGGGAAGGGACTCATCGCGTTGAGCGGACCGCTTGGTGGACAGATCCCGCAAGCGGCGCTCGCAGAAGATCAAGCGCGTGTCGAGGAACTCGTCGAAAAGTACCGCGGATTTTTTGGGGATGAGAATGTGTACTTCGAACTCATGGATTTGCCGCAGGTTCCGGGCCAAGCGGAAATTAATCAACAGCTCATCAAAATGGGCCATGCGCTGAATGTACCGCTTGTTGCAACGTGCAATAGCCACTACTGCAGAAAAGAAGATGCCGAGGCGCACGATGTTCTTCTCTGTATCCAAAAGAATGCGAATGTCCATGATACGAACAGATTTTCGATGATCGAATCCGATTTTTCCATGCGCCCGTTCGAAGAACTCGAAGCTGCATTCAGTCATGTGCCAGACGCACTCACAAATACGCGCGTGATTGCGGATCGTTGCAACGTTTCGTTCGAATTCGGCAAGTATCAGATCCCCACATTCACGGTTCCCAAAGGCGAGACGGAGCACTCGTTCCTCCGTGCGCTCTGCGAAGAGGGGATTAAAACGAAGTATGCCACAGTGACGACAGCGATGAAGGACAGGCTCACGTACGAGCTTACAGTCATCGATCAAATGGGATTCTCCGGGTACTTCCTCGTTGTCGCTGATTTCGTCCGCTACGCAAAAAGCCAAGGGATCACGGTGGGGCCGGGCCGTGGCTCCGCGGCGGGGTCGCTCGCAAGTTACAGTCTTGGAATCACGGGGCTTGATCCATTGGAGCATGGTCTCATCTTCGAGCGGTTCCTCAATCTCGAACGCATCGAGATGCCGGATATCGATCTCGACTTTGCAGATACGAGGCGTGACGAAGTGCTCCGCTATGTGTCGGAAAAGTATGGTCGCGACCGTGTGGTGCAGATTTGCACATTTGGGACTCTTGCTGCGCGCGCCGCAGTCAAGGATGTTGGCCGCGCGTACGGCGTTCCCTTTGCCGAGATGAACGAACTCGCGAAGCTGATTCCTGATCGTCCCGGCACAAAGCTCGCGGATGCGCTGCTCCATACGCCGGAGCTCAAAACCGCTCGCGATGGGAATGATACGTATCGCAAGATTATCGAGACTGCACTCAAACTCGAAGGCAAAGCACGCCATGTTTCGGTTCATGCGTGCGGCGTTGTGATTACACCAGAACCCGCGGTCAAATACACTGCGCTCCAGCGTGCGCCGAAAGATGAGGAGACGATCATCACGCAGTATTCTGCAAAACCGCTTGCGGCACTCGGTCTCCTCAAGATGGATTTCCTCGGACTTAAAAACCTCACCGTCATCCAAACCGCGCTCGAAATTATCGCGCGTCTCCACAACATCAAGATCGATATCGATGCGATTCCCACGAACGATAAAAAAACATTCGAACTCCTCTCGCGTGCGGATACCACCGGAGTTTTTCAGCTGGAATCCGGCGGTATGCGGCGGTACTTAAAGCAGCTCAAGCCTACGAAGTTTGATGATATCACCGCCATGGTTTCGCTCTTCCGCCCGGGGCCGATGGAGTGGATTCCTTCGTACATCAAGCGTAAGAACGGACAGGAGAAGATCACGTACATCCACGATGACTTAAAACCGATCTTGGAGCCGACGTACGGCATCGGTATTTACCAAGAACAGATTTTGGAGATCGCGCGAACGTTTGCCGGATTTTCACTGGGAGAGGCTGATGTTCTTCGCCATGCGATTGGTAAAAAGATCAAAGAACAACTCAGTACGCAGCGTGCAAAGTTCTTCAAAGGTGCAAAAGAGAAAGGATATGCAGAGAAGCTCACGGAGAAAATTTTTGAGGATGTGATCACACCCTTCGCAGGCTACGGATTCAACAAATCCCATGGTGCGTGCTATGCGCGTATCGCGTACGAAACCGCTTACCTCAAAGCGAATTATCCGACCGAATTCATGGCGGCGATGCTTTCCGCCGATGCTGATGATACGGATCGCGTTGCGATCGAAATCGAAGAGTGCCGCAGCATGGGGATGAATGTTTTGCCGCCCGACATCAATCAGTCTCTTGCCCACTTTACGGCCATGCCGACGGGTGAAATTCGTTTTGGACTCACAGCGATCAAAGGAGTGGGGGAGAGTTCCGTCCGGCAGATCATCGCGATTCGCGAGGCAGGTGGGAAGTTTTCTTCCATCGAAGATTTCGCTAAGCGGACTCCTGCAAAACTTCTCAATAAAAAACTCATCGAAGCATTCGCAAAATCCGGCGCACTCGATAGCCTTGGGAGCCGTGAGGTATTCGTCGCAAACTACGACAAGATCGCGGATTTTAGCCATGCTTCCGGCGATGTCGCGACCGCGCAGACCGATCTTTTTTCGCAGATGGAGGATTCATCACAGGTTGCTTCGATCAAATTTCCCGCGACGAAAGAAGTTCCGCTTGCGACAAAGCTCCAGTGGGAGAAAGAAACGCTGGGACTCTATGTCTCCTCCCATCCGCTCGCAGGGCTCACTAAATACATTGGCAAAAAAGCGCAGCTTGTACGCGATTTCACCCGCGACAACATCGGAAAGAAAGTCACGGTTGCAGGCATTGTGGAAGGCGTGAAGAAAATCACCACCAAGAAAGGGGATACGATGGGCATTGTTTTCCTCGAGGATCCAACAGGTAAGATCGAAATTACGCTCTTCCCCAGAGTCTATGCGCATGCTGCGGAATGGCTGACGGATGCGGATACTGTGCTCGTTGTTGGCGGTATTCTGGATTACCGTGGCGGCGTGATGCAAATCCGTGCTGATGCAGTGAAGAAGGCATCGCTCCCCCGCATGGTCGAACGGGCAAAAGAGGAAGGATTCTTTGACGAAGAGGAAGCAAAGAACGGCCTTAAGATCATGCGGCTCAGCCTCGATAAGCCAGAAGCGATGGAAATACTCGATGAAGAGGGGAATGTGATTGCGGGTGAGATTGTGCATGTTGCCGAGGAAGTTGCTGCGCCATCAGCCGATCTTGTCGGAGATCTTGCCTCTTTCATCGCTAAGGGCATGCCAGTCGAAGAACCGTTGAAGGAATTAGGCGATGTATTTTCCGAAGGAGCAGAAGTGAAGGGTGCAGTGAAAGGAAAAAAGCAAAAAGGAAAAGAGCGTTCGCTGGCATCGGAGGCGCGTGCATCGACAGGTATTCGAATTCATACGATCAGTCTTCCAGAGCAAGCACCAAAACAGCTTCTCCTCGAACTCAAAAGTGTCTTTGAGCGCTTCCCTGGGA
This sequence comes from Candidatus Peribacterales bacterium, assembly GCA_035289645.1. Taxonomy (GTDB): domain Bacteria; phylum Patescibacteriota; class Gracilibacteria; order Peribacterales; family Peribacteraceae; genus DATDWC01. The sequence goes on along the minus strand of DATDWL010000011.1, from coordinate 69,213 downwards.
AGGAGCGCATTCAGCTCAAAATAGGATCGCAGGAGGTTCCACTCAAGCTCACGGTGACGATGTCGACGATCTTGGAGAAGAAGATCGAAGAGGTGATGGAGCGCTATGCCATATCGTCCAAGTAAGCGTCGCTTTCCTTGACTCGTTCTTCAAAGAGGGGAAAATGAGAATTTACCATGTTCATCGCTGTTCTCGCTGTGTGGGCAATTTTTGTTCTCCTCGTGGAGGCTGCTATGTGGTTTTTATTTCATCGGGGAATTATTCGTATCAGCATACCGACGAATACGATGGCTCATCGAGGTCCGCACATCTCCATGGCCATGTTCCACATTTTTGCCCTGCTCCATACGACGTTATTACTGAGTGTCATTACTGCTGCCCACATTTTCCTATGGTGATCGTGCATTCAAAACTACTGGCCGATATGGATTTCGAGGGGCAGCATGCCGATGAGGAGCTGCACTTTTACTGTTATCAGCATTCCATACGGCTCCTGTGGCCGCTCACAAAGCTTGTTGCATGGAACGTACTGATTGCGGGACTCGGATACCTCACCTTTGTCCCCGTGCCAATCGAGGATCCGCTCACGCGCCGGGCGCTCCTGACGCTCTTTACCGTGTTCTTCCTTTTCGCCCACATTGAATTCCTCGCGCGTTTCTACCGATACTTTCTCTATGTCATTGTTGCCACCGATCGCAAAATTCACCGCATCAAAAAAACACTGCTCCTCATCGACGATCATCAGAGCATCGATCTCTCGATGCTGCAGGACATGATGAAATCGCAGCACAGCATTATTCAAAAACTGTTCGGGTTCGGCACGATTACTCTGGAGGCACAGGACAGCATGATGCGGCTGCATTTTATGCCGCACATTCACGAAACATATGAGATGCTCATGCATCTTCGGGAAGTTGCCCGCGCCAAAGCAGCGAATGAGAAGCGTGGAAGTGGAAATATATTTCTCCAAAAGCCCCTCCGACTGTTTGACACCAAATCCTCCATGCGAAAGAGTGTGCAACATGCGCACCCTTCCCGCTGATCATGGCCTCAATGAGGCGGTTGCCGTTCTTCGGAGCGGCGGCATCGTCGCGCATGCGACCGAAACCTGCTACGGCTTTGCGTGTGATCTTACAAATCCCGATGTTGTTCGCAAACTCTTTCTCCTCAAAGATCGTCCGGAAGAAGTACAGATGAGCGCGCTTTTTTCTTCTCTCGACGCTGCGAAGGAGTGGGTGGAGTGGAATGAGAAGGCGGAAGAACTTGCGCGGAAGTATTTGCCCGGGCCGCTCACCATTATCTTGCCCATGAGAAGTGGTAAGCGAATAGCGATGAATGATGGGCAATCTCTTGGTGTGCGAATTTCATCACATCCGATCGCTCAAAAACTTGCAGAACTCTCGGGCGTACTGCTCAGCACTACGTCGGCAAATTTGCACGGGGAGCCAAGTGCCTACAGTGCAGAGGAGATCGTGGCGCAATTTAAACATCGCGAGGTTCAACCGGATCTCATACTCGATTCCGGTATTCTGCAGAAAGCGCCTCCTTCGACTGTGCTTGTCATAGAAGGTGAGGAAGTGCGGATTGTACGGCAAGGCACTATTCTCATATGATAGGGGAAGCAGCTCATCGTATGAATCATCATCCAAGCCCTAACCCAAGGTTCCAACCCTCACCTCATTATGCACTGCCCCCGCTGCAAACACTCGGATACTTCGGTCGTCGATTCCCGCGTCGGTGAGGATGGTCGCTCGGTGCGGCGGCGACGCGAGTGCCCTAAGTGCGAGAATCGCTTTACAACATTCGAGCGGCAAGAGGTTGCAGCACTCATCGTCGTCAAGCGCGATGGCACACGCGAGCCCTACAGTCGTGAGAAGCTGGAGCGAGGTATCTGGCTTGCCTGTAGCAAGAGGCCTGTGAATGACGAAAAGGTGAGTGGCATGCTTTCGAAGCTCGAAGAAAAATGGCGTGAGAATCAAAAGGAGATCGCAAGCTCCACCATTGGTCGCGATGTGATGAAGGAGCTCAAGAGGCTCGATGAAATCGCATACATCCGCTACGCCTCAGTCCATCGTCAGTTCAAGGATGTCGAGGAGCTCAAAGAAGAGGTCGGGAAGCTCTTGGCGTAATTATTCACCGAAAGGATTGTATCCACCAAGGCGATACTCCAATTCACCCGCACCGAGAACTTTCACGATGGCATCAGTGCCGATGTCCCGCACACGACCTCCGTGCCTTCTGTCACATTCTGAAGCGACTTCGGACATTTCCATGGACATGAGATTTCCTTTCGCATTACCAAGAACACGGGAGTAACGAAGAAATAGATTTGATGAAAGTCCTTGAATGCCTGCCATTGGTGCACCAGCTTTATGATGAGGATCCAGAATCAGTTCGCTCTTGGGGAGTAAATCAGGATCAAAAGACCAATGGAAAGGCTTCCCTTCGACGAGCTGTGTAAGAAAAGCATCAACTGTATCTGGCTGGCTCGTCAGGGCATCCAGACCAAGATAGACAGCTCCTGTTTCATCGAAGTAACCAACTTCTACATCATCCACACGTTGTGCACCAAGGAAGATATTATTTTCAGACCGGAGTTTTGGAATGCCATCCATTATCTCCATGAGAGGTTCAGGACCCCTTCCTTCCAGGGTACTCTTTGTTCGACCGTGAGCATTCCCTTGGGTGATTCCATGTGGTTCATTGCGAGGGTCTCTTAAATAATCAGCATCCCCATCCCAGAGGAGATGGACGAGCGTGCTGTACTGTGGGTCGCTTGGATCAGGAGTAGCTTTTAAAGTTCCAGCAGTGCTGATGAGTGATGAGTGATCTCCGCCGAGGAGAATCGGTGTTTTCCCCTCCATGATCGCCTCATACACCCTGTCTCGAGTAAATGAGAGAAGCCGTACAAGCTTTCTTGCATTAAAAATACTTTCATTCGCTTCGATGACACCATCAACAATTTTACCAACAGGAATCGTTTCGGTCGTCACCCGAGCGCCGCCAGTTTTGAGCGCTGGCTCAAGAATTTCGTGTATGTACGCGGGTCCGCCTGCAGTATTGGTGTTCCCCACACGACTTGATCCGTAGTTCGAAGGTAAAAGTATGATATGGAGTTGCTTATCAACGAGAGGTGCGAGTGTTCCGTTGGGATTTGTCGGAGGGCAGTAATATCGCGGTCTCTTCATAAAGAGTGATGCGTATGCTGGGTCTGTTGTCAGATACCCCTTCTGATCTGCCGATGGAGAGGTATCCGCCTTATTCATAGAAGTAAATGATTAGCAAATAAAACTATGTATATGTCAATTATGATAATTAAGTCATAAATTGTCACTATCCAAATAGTGTTTTGTGCTATACTATTTCTAGCAGCAAAGACATATTTGATGATCGAAGATCTCCTCAAAGACATCGGCTTATCGGAGAAAGAGGCAAAGCTTTACATCACCCTCCTCCGACATGGGCAGCAGACGATTACGTTTCTTTCGAAACGAGCGGAGATTAACCGCGGACTTGGCTATGTTCTCCTCCATGACTTACTCGAGAAGGGTCTTGTGACGAAGTCATCTAAAGGCAAGGTCATCTATTTTTCTCTTCTCGATCCAAAGCTCCTTGTGTCGTATCTTGAGAATAAGAAGAAGGACATCGATACAAAGCAGGAGCGCGTGCAGGCGATGCTTGGGCAATTTTCTGCGATTACAAACCCGGGAACTGCAAAGCCGAAAATCCGCTTCTACGATGGCTCCGAGGGAGCAAGAACAGTGCTTGATAGTATTCTGGCAACGGAATCAAAGTCGCTCCAAGCGTATGTCTCTGTGATGGAGACTGCAAAGCTTGTGGGAGGCGAGCACTTTCGCAAGTTCATCGAAAAGCTGAGCAGTGCCGAGATTTCACTCGACGTTATCCGTGCGCGCGAGGTAACGACAGAAACGCCTCGAAGAAGTACCGCTGTCGTTTCTCTCGAAACAAGCAAAAAAGACCATCGTGAGATTCGCTCTGCATCGCAGGAATTTACATTTCCGATGACCATGTTCATTGTCGATGACAAAATTGCGATCCTTTCTTCCTCTGAAGAAAATTTTGCACTAATGATCGAAAGTAGGGAGGTTGCCTCTATGCAGAGAAAGCTTTTCTCCATGCTCTGGAATTCGCTCGAACGCACAACGATCCGCATCGGCATCCTTCACTCCTTAAGCGGCACAATGGCGATCAGCGAGCGACCGCTCGTGGATGCCATGCTTCTTGCTATCGATGAAATCAACACGCGCGGCGGCATCCTCGGCAGAAGGATCGATCCGATCGTCGTCGATGGTGCATCCGATGCCGAAACATTCCGAAAACAGGCAGAGGCTCTCATCACAAAACAAGATGTGTGTTCCATCTTTGGTGGATGGACTTCCGATAGCCGCAAAACCATGAAGCCCGTGTTCGAAAAATATGATCATATCCTCTGGTATCCCATGCAGTACGAAGGGCTGGAGGAGTCGTCCAATATTTTTTACATGGGTGCCGCACCGAATCAACAAATGATTCCTGCAGTCGACTGGGCGGTGAAACACCTTGGAAAGAAATTGTATCTCGTTGGATCAGATTACGTATACCCAAGAAGCGCGAACGAGATCATGCGTGGACGCATCAAAGAATTGGGAGGTACGGTCGTCGGCGAACACTACGAAAAACTAGGCGGGAGCGCTTTTACATCCATCGTGAAAAATATCCGTGCGACGAATCCGGATGTCATCCTCAATACCATCAATGGCGATAGTAACGTGGACTTCTTCAGGGCACTGCGGAAAGCGGGAATTTCTCCGAAGCAGATTCCCACGATTTCGTTCAGTATCAGCGAGGAAGAAATCAGCCGCATGCATCCAGAAACCATGGTGGGAGACTTCGCAGCGTGGAGTTACTTCCAGAGTATTCCATCGAAGGAGAACGAGCGTTTCGTGACAAACTTCCGTAATAAGCATGGCAGGTACCGCGTGACCGGCGACCCGATCGAAACCGCGTACTTCAGTATCCACATGTTTGCCGCTGCGGTGAAGAAGGCAGGCTCGGATGATGTAACCGCAATCCGCGAAGCAGCTCTTGGACTCACATTCATGGCACCCGAGGGTCCGATCCGTATCGATGCAGATACCAGGCACACACATCGAATCGCTCGCATTGGGCAATTGCAATCAGACGGTCAATTTAAGGTTATTTGGAGTTCCGAGACTCCAATCAAGCCAGATCCTTATCCTCAATATAAATCGCGCAAAGAATGGGACACTTTCCTCAAAACTCTCTATAAAAAATGGGGAGGGCACTGGGCGATGCAGTAGAAAACTTCGAGCGTAATTCTGCTAGAATAGTCCTACGTAGGCGCTTAGCTCCCACCTTCGCTCGCTCCGCGAGCTACGGTGGGCAGGCAGTTGCCTAGCTCCGCGAAGCGGAGCGTAATAAATAAATGAGCTCGGTTGTGATCCGTTCTTTCCACCCATCCTTCACCTCTAGGCGCTTAGCTCAGTTGGTAGAGCGTCGGTCTCCAAAACCGAAGGTCGTAGGTTCGATCCCTACAGCGCCTGCCATTCCAACAGATTCTTTGTCGCAAGTAATTTCAAGCGTAGGATTTGGCGTATGCCATTTCCATCCCTCCCGCCACTCGTGTGGCTTGTACTCTCCGGAGTCTTTTTTGCAGGTGGAGAATATGTCTCGAAGAAGTACATCCTCGAACCGCATTGGTTTTTGCTGGTGAGTTTGCTCTGCAGCTACATCATCGGCGCACTCCTCTGGTTACCTGCACTGATGCAACAGCGGGATTTGTCGCTCACTGGGACACTATGGTCCGTGATCAGTTTATGCATGACCGTGCTCATTGGCGTCATTATTTTTCATGAGCACATCACATGGCTACGATCCGTTGGCATTGGATTTGCCGTTGCATCGATCATCACGCTCTCGCTCTAATACAGCTTCGCATTCAAATCGTTAGGAATTCCAAGAGCAAATGGTTCATGATTTCCCGATCAATGCTCTGTATCCGAATGCTGCAATGGCTCCACCGACAAGCGGTCCAACAATATACGCGAGCGATACGGATCCAATACCAACGGCGACAGCCGGATTCACAACGCCATTCGAAACCGAGGATGCCGTGAGCGCCCCGAGCGTCAATGCAGTTCCAATCGTAAGTCCGGATGCCTCCTTTGGCGCTTTGCCAAGGACGACAGAGGATACTCCAAGGACAAGAATTGCGGCGCCCAAAGCCTCAGCGATTCCTATCGAGAGCGTATTTCCCGCGATGACATCGAGTTGCGTGCCCATGAGCGTATTTCCCACCATCATTGCAAGCAATCCTCCGGTGAGTTGCATGACGATGTACGCCGCCGCATCGTTCCACGAAATTTTATGGATCACCGCGAGACCCACGGTGACGGCGGGATTCACATGTGCTCCACTCACAGAGCCAAACATGTAAACGATGAGTCCAAGGGTGAGACCGGCAACGACGGGAGTGGGCACGGGAAAGCTGCTTCCAAGCGAGAGGTGTACGAGGAGAGCGAGGAGAAATGTTCCAAGGAGTTCTGCGGCGTAGGCATGTATTTTCATGATTTGAGAGAGGGAAGGATAATCTTTATGCTAGGGAAGAGAAGGTCTTGGTTCAAGGGCTGCTTTCGTATGAATTCTTGGTTAAAGCAAACAATACAAGCAAAACATCCAAATACGTCATGCTGAGCGGAGCCCTGAGCGAGTCGCGCCGCAGCGCGGCGAGTCGAAGGGCGAAGTCGAAGCACGTCGCAAGGAATGGAAGAAATTGTTCAGTCGCGACGTGCTTCGACTTCGTTCCCCTGCACCAATCGCTTCGCTCTGGTGCAGGGTCACTTCGCTCAGCATGACGTTATAAAAGTGCATGCATTTCGGTAATGACCACCTAGGTGTTTGAGTGGAAATAACGTTCTTTTTGGCGTATAATAGGGAGAAACCCACATGCACAAACATCTCACTCTTCTTGCGCTCAGCGCCACATCACTTGCGGTAGCAGGCCTACTGATTTCGCGCCTTCCGCAGGTTCTCCCCATTGGCGGTTCACCGGGGAGCCTCATGATCGAAGCACACGAAGACCTTGCATTTCTGCGTGAGAAAGAAGAAATACTGCAATCGCATTTTGCAAGTCTTCGTGCAGAGGAATCGAAGAACAAACGCGAGCGAGCGGCGATTGAGCGTGCACTTGCGAAAGTGTCTATGAAATCGCAGGATGCCATTGGTCGCAGAGTGGCTGCATTCGAGAGTTACCGTCAAGCACTTACACAACGACTCAACCATCTTTCTGCAGTGAATCGTGATTTGCGAGAGGCGCGCGCGGTACTTTCCGCCATCAGTGGAGATCGCGAGAGGCTCGAAGCGATGATTCGTCAGGAATATAACGAGCTTGCTCACAATCCACATCCGACGATCAAGGAGAAGTACGTTCGCATTCAGCCCGGAGAATTCGCGCTCCTCTGGCCGGTATATCCAAGCAAAGGAATCAGTGCCGGATTCATGGAGAAATCGTATAAGAAGCGTTTTGGCTTTGATCATTTTGCGGTCGATATTCCGCAGGAGCAGGGGACACTCATCCATGCAACGGCGAATGGCATCGTGAGCCGTGTGAGCGATATGGGGTATGGGTATAGCACGCTGAAGATCGCACATGATTATGGGCTCGAAACGGTGTACGGCCACGTGAGTGAATTCCTCGTGCGCGAGGGGGAAGCCGTCACAAAGGGTCAGGCGATAGCGAAAGTTGGCGGACGACCGGGGACAAAAGGCGCGGGGTTCTATACCACAGGATCCCATCTACACTTCGAGACACGCATCGATGGAGAAGCGATGGATCCGACAGAATTTTTGGCACCGATCGAGGTGGTGATGGGAGAATAAACACGTCATGCTGAGCGGAGCCCCGAGCTTGTCGAGGGGCGAAGTCGAAGCACGTCGCGACTTCAACACTTATTCCAGTGGCGACGTGCTTCGACTGCGTTCGTCCGTCCGCCAAGGCGGACGAACTCACTCCGCTCAGCATGACGTATTATGTGTCTCCTGCCATCGCCGCTGCGTACGCATCGGTCATTCCTGCGATGTAATCTTTGATTGCTTTGGGCAACGTTCCCCCTGTTCTCTTTTGGAGTGCGAGGACTTTTTCCGGTGGATGCTCTTTATATTTTCGGAAGAGAGTTTGGATAATGCGCATGCCTTCCTCCGAGTACCCGCGCACTTCTTTGGAACTGTAGAATTGCTCATGGAGAAATATGCGGAGCGAGGAAAGCTTCGCTGTCATAGTATCCGAAAATGCAACAAGATCAGTTGCAGCATTGTAGACATCATCGAGCGTTCGAATAGTGCCTGCCGCGAGTCTCCGCTCAGTTTCTGCATACGCATCCATGACGAGGAGATGGATCAGGGTCCCACGCACTTCGGTCCCATTGGTGCGGGTTTTGGCGAATGCTTCGTCGTAGAGCGGAATGGTGAGAAGCTCCTCGTGTGTGAGGAGATTGGCTCGCAATCCATCATCCGTATCATGCGCCGTGTAAGCGATTTCGTCCGCAAGGTTCACAATCTGCGCTTCGAGTGATGGTGCACGCGGGAGATCGCCGTGCACCGCATCATACGATGTGCGATGCTTCATGAGTCCCTCCAATACTTCGCGATTCAGATTGAGTCCCGCATATTTGGATGTTCGTTCTTCGAGCACAGTCACAATCCGGAGTGACTGCATGTTGTGCTCGAATGTTCCGCCGCACTGCTCCATTTCCTCCCGCATGGCATCCTCACCCGCATGTCCAAAGGGCGTATGGCCAAGATCATGGGCAAGGGCGATGCATTCCGCCAGATCTTCGTTGAGCGAGAGTGTTCTCGCCATATCGCGGCTGATCTGCGCGACTTCCATCGTGTGCGTGAGTCGCGTGCGATAGTGATCTCCTCTTTCCGCGATAAAAACCTGTGTTTTTGCTTTGAGTCTCCGAAACGCTTGTGAGTGAATAATACGATCGCGATCACGTTGGAATGGAAAACGAGTTGCGTCCTCCGCTTCTTCATGTTCGCGTCCTAACTGCGTGCCATGCGGAACCGCAGAGGGAGCGAGGAGTGCGTTTGCGCTGTGGATGCGATCGGGGAGGCTTTGCATGGAGTAGTGATTCTACTACACTCTTCCTGTCTCGACTCCTCGTTGTAGCGCCTCACTTTTTTCTCTTCAAAACTTTCGCGATCGGGGCACCTAATCACCTCTGGCCGTGGCCAAAGGATGCGGAGCCCCACCTGGTAGCAACCCAGGGAAATCAGCGAATGGCGCACACGGTTGTTGGGATTGTCTTCATGGTGGAAAACCTACGGTTTTCCCCCATGAGCCCCCTTTCCCTGTAAGGATGCGCTCCAGTGCGGCGAAGCCGCGCTTCGCGAGTTGTTTTTTTATATGAGTCCTATCGTGAGATAATTCCTCGCATTTTCTTTCTTATCCCTCCTCCAGCTCCAGTAGCCATCCCCACATCTTGGGCAGGCTGAATGTCGCTCACATTGATGTTTTAGAACGCCAAGAGAATCGAGCTCAAAATCCGCAGCGGCTTGCAGATCTACATTCTTCCCTTCCACAAATGGATGGAGATGAGGCGGAAGTTCGTTCATGGGATCACTGAAATCCGCGCAGGTTTTGCAGAGCGAAGGCGCCATGCCGACGAATGTTTCCTCAGGAGTGACATTGAATGCCTCATGAAGCTGTTCATACAATTTGGTGATCGCATGTGCAGCCATTCCTTTCCACCCTGCATGGAGCACGCCGATCACTTTTTCTTTTGGAGCGTAGATCGCGAATGCTTGGCAATCCGCCCATCGAACCGAGAGTGCGAGCCCCGGTGTATTCGTGATCAAGCCATCGCCTTGTGTTTCAAATCCGGTTGGTTGATCGACACGATGAGTCACACTCCCATGAACTTGGTTGAGCTTCGCGACACGATCAAAACCAAGTGCAGCTGCACATTCCTCATCGGATGAGGAGGCGGAATCTTTGCCGTAGAGGCCGATGCGAATGTTAGGGAATTGTTGGAAGAGAAGGAAAGGTGGCTTTCCTCGCCTGCCCGCCAAGGTGGGAGCGAGCGAAGCGGAGCGGAGCGAGTCGAGAGGCATATGAGAAGAGTGAACAGTCTCTCGACTCGCCCTTCGACGCGATGCTGCGTATCGCGCTCAGGACTCGCTCGAGAAAAGCGTCATGCATACGTATGCAAAAGATGCGGAATCTGCTGAATCACCTCAAATGTTGTAAATCCATATCCCTTTTCTGGATATAGAACCGTTGCTGCACGCTTAATGATTGTTGACGCCATGATGCACGCATCAGCGGGATCAATCCCTTGCGCCATGAGTCCAGCGATGAGTCCCGCGAGCGCATCTCCTGTTCCACCTTTCGTGAGTCCCGCATTGCCGCCCTTGGTTTCGGAACAACTCTTCGAGCTCGCAATAATGTCCGTTGCCCCCTTCAATACAATTGTCACATTCCGTGCCGCTGCGATCGTGCAGACGATATCCTTGAGTTCCTCATGGGATTTATTTTGGAGAACTTGTTCCTGCATGCGGGAGAGCTCCCCAATGTGCGGTGTGATGACGGCTGTTTTTCCGTTGAGTGCATCGAATGTCCATGGTTGGAGCGCTGTGCCATCAATGACCATCGGCACCGCTGCTTCGCTGATGAGTGTTTGTGCAGCCTTTTGTGTCGTATCGTACGAGGCGAGCCCGGGTCCGATCACCGCTGCAGTGCTCGTGGCTAAAATTTCTTCGATCCCCGAAACATCCGCCTTGCTCAGATCATCTCCACGGAACGTGTGAGCGATAAAGTTGAGTGAGAAACTCCGAATCACGGATTCGTGGCACTCTGGAATGCAGGGATGAATCAAATCAACGCCGGAGGCCTCTGCTGCAAGCGAAGAAAAGGTCGGTGCGCCGTGCATTGTGCGGCTGCCGCCAACAATGGTGACAACGCCATTTTGGCCTTTGTGGGAATGAGGGTCTCGTTGCATGGGGGCATTGTACATTCAATGGGCCAGACTGCCATCTTCCTCGACACACCGCATCTCGACCTCAAGACCTTCGGGGATCAATTCTTTGACCTTCTGAATTAATGCCTTCGCGTCGGCAAAGTTTGGATTTTTGTCGCTGATGAGGAAGTTCGCATGTTTTGTGCTGATCTCGATGTTGCCAATTTTGAACCCACGGAGATTCGCAGCATCGATGAGTTTCCATGCGGGAGTTTCTCCTACCGCTTTGAAGCACGATCCCGCTGTACGAACATGCGGTTGTGTTTCGATGCGCTTCTGTAAGAGCGATTCGATGGTTGCTTTGATCGAATCACGATCCCCGGAAGGAACGTTCAACGTCACTTCCCAAATGATGGGGAAGCTTTGAGCATTGTCTTTGAAGTAACTTTCACGATATCGAAATTGGCAGTCCTCTCGACTCAAAATTTTCCATGTGCCATCGATGTATGCAGTGACTGACTCAATAAACGCATCGATCCAAATCCCTTTCGGGCCCTGCCCCGCATTCCCGAAAGTAGCACCGCCGATTGTGCCGGGAATTCCCGTGAGCGACGAGAGATCCAGATTCTGTTCAGCGAGTTCGTTAATGAGCATTGCAAGATATTTACCTGCGCTCACCGTGACAAGATTTTTGTTGATCGCAACATCATCGGCAATAATTCTGATGATGAGCGCATTGATGGTGCCATCGGCGAAGATCGTATTTGATCCTGCGCCAAGCGGAATGACGGGGACTTCCTTTTCCTTTGCAAATTGAATGGCTTCTTCAAGCTCCGCCTTCGTTTTTGGCTCCGCATAGTATCGCGCCACCCCGCCGATCTTCATCGTGGTTTTTGGGCGCAGGGAAATGTTTTCTTGGATATTCAGCATAGTGGCTTTCCTCGAGTGAGCCTCGAGCGTAGCGAGAGGCGAATCGAGAGGCAATCAAAATGAAATGGAGCTTCTCGATGCCCGCTTTGCGGGCGCTCGAAGAGAGCATTATCTGCTGAACATCTCCGCAACCCTCTCGATCTTCTCCACAAAGCGCTCTCTGATTTTTCTCGTTTGAATCTGCAGGGCGCTGAAGACAGCCAGTGCAACGACAAGGAATGTTCCGAGCGCCACGAGGAGCTCTTTCTGTTCTATCGCGATGCCAAGCATGCCGAGGATGACGATCCCCGCAGCGGCAAGAAAAAATCCTCCACAGAGCCCAATGACACAGGCCGTGAGGATCACTTTGCTCTTATCCTCCAGCGTGTCCCCTGGTGCGCTTGCGATTTTGGTGAGGAGATTTGATGAAAGAATCACCGGCTCATCCTGCGCCTCCTTCATCAGTCCCTGTACTTTTCTCTGCAAAATGAGTTTGACGAATGCACTGAACGGCACGGTCGTTTTTCCTTCGATCACTGCTTGTTCGTTGGCAGAAGTCTTTAGAGTGACTTTGACATCGCCGGTCTTCTGCATGCGTTCGCGGACTTCGGGGGGGAGGGGCATGGGTTTATGGTAGCGACTCATGAGGGGAGTCACAAGATACGATGATTTATCGGTTATTAGTTACTCGTTACTGGTTTTTGGTTGCCTTCATGATCCGAGCAATCGTCACCTCCTTCCCAAGAAGCAAAGCCACCTCATACGCCCCCGGCGAATATTCTCTGCCTGTAAGTGCTGCTCTCAGCGGCCAAAGGATCTGGCCTTTCTTGAATCCGGAGGAGGTGATTGCGGATTCGAGTGCGTTCGAAATTCCCTCGCGTGACCACTCTCCCTCTGGAATGGCAGAAAGAGTGCTGGTGAGGAGTTCCATAATTTTCGGCAGATCCTCCATTTTTACTTTTTGCTTCTCGCTCGCAAGGAGATTGGCAGTCACGTGTGGCTCTGAATAAAAGAATCCCATCATGTCCGACGCTTCGTGGAAGAACATGATGCGCCCCTGAATCAGAGCGGCTTTCTCTGTGAATTTCTCATCACTCATTGCTTCCTTAAACGCTACTCCCACAATCGGGCGGATACGATCCGCGAAGTCCTTCGGTGCAAATTTTCGCATCCACTGTCCCTGCAGCCAATCGAGTTTTTCGACATCGAACACCGCGCCCGCCTTGTGCACGCGGTCGAGACTGAAGGCTTGGATGAGTTCGTCGAGTGAAAAGAGTTCCTGTGTTGTTCCCGGATTCCATCCAAGCAGCGCGAGGAAGTTGATGATGGCTTCTGGCAGGTATCCTTTTTTCCAATAATCTTCAGCTGCAACATCCCCTTGGCGCTTGCTCAACTTACTGCGATCTTTGTTGAGGAGGAGAGGTACATGCGCGTACTTTGGCGGCTCCCAACCGAAGAAGCGGAAGAGGAGGAGATGTTTTGGCAGTGATGGCAGCCAATCCTCGCCGCGATTCACCATATCCATCTTCATCAAATGATCATCCACAACATGGGCGAGGTGATAGGTCGGGAATCCATCGGATTTCAAAAGTACTTGATCGTCGATCGTGTGTCCTTTAAAACTCAGATCTCCATAGATCTCATCATGATACGTGATAGTTTCCTCTCGCGGCACGCGCATGCGGATGACATGCTTCTCTCCTGCGGTAATGCGTTGCTTCACTTCCTCTGCAGGAAGATTGATGCAATGGCGATCATACATCGGTGCTTGGTGGAGCGCTTGTTGTTTTTTACGCATCTCTTCCAAGCGTTCTGTAGTACAGAAGCAATGGTACGCGTGACCGCTCATCAATAACTCATCAACGTACTTCCTGTAGATCGGCAGTCTCTTCGATTGGTGGTAGGGTCCGTACTCGCCTTTTTCGATCAACGTGCCGGATTCATCCAACATCACTCCTTCATCTGGCCGTAAGCCCGCCCATGCGAGCGTTTGCACAATTTTTTCCACCGCACCCGGAACCTCGCGCACTTGATCGGTATCTTCAATTCTCAGTGTAAATATTCCTCCTGTTTTCTTTGCCATCAACCATGCAAAGAGCGCAGTCCGGAGATTCCCGATGTGGAGGAATCCGGTGGGGGATGGTGGGAAGCGGGTGCGCATGGGTGAAGTATGCCACACTTCGTATCATCTGCTTTGCAGCATCAAACAACGTCAGATCATTTCCAACAACTCAGTCCGCAACTTCCACGGTGAACGTGATCTTCTCCTCTGGAGCATCGCCTTCACCCACGGCGACATTTGCGATGACATCGATGACGTCCATTCCCTCCGTCACATTTCCAAAGACGGTGTGTTTGCCATCGAGCCATGGTGTCGATGCAGCATGAACGATGAAGAACTGTGATCCATTGGTCGCAGGTCCGCGGTTTGCCATGGCAATCGCACCCTTCACCATCGGGAGCGATGTGAGATCATCACGGTAGTGGTAGCCCTGCGCTTCGTAGTACTGCTTGAGTGACCACGTGCGCATTTCTTCCGGGAGTTGCGAAAGCTGATCAGCCGGTGCGACATCGGCGATGGTCATCGTATCCAGTTTGTAACTTGTTGCATTGATTTCATCCTCGAATGTGCCGCCAAAAATACTCTCGCCACCCATGCCGGTTCCTGCGGGGTCTCCTCCTTGAATCATAAAATCTTTGATGACACGGTGGAATGTAAGGTCGTCGAAGTAGCCGTTCTTCGCATGAGTGATGAAATTCGTCACTGTCTTCGGTGCTACATCTGCATCGAGCTCCAGAGTGATATCGCCAAGCGATGTTTTTAGGGTAACGGTGTGCATGCCAGAGAGAAGGGGAATATCCGCAGCGGATGAAGAAGAGTCCGTTCCTGCGGGAGAAGGAGGAGTATTCGTTACAGTGGTGCAGCCGGTGAGGAGGATAAGCGCAAAAGAAAGCGCGAGGACGATGGAACGCATACGGGACGCTACCCTACGCCTCATGTCGAGCTGTTGCAATCAAGATATTCGCAATACGGTCTGCAGCATCGGGATCGGCAAATGCGCGAAGTCTATTGCCAAGTTCTTTCCGTTTGGTCTCGTCTGCAAGAAGTTTTTGTACAGTCGGAACGAGTGCCGTGTCGAGCTCGCGCTGATCGATCGTGATCACGGCATTCGCTTGGCGAAGAAACCGGGCATTTTCTCCTTGGTGCATTTGAACATCATCCGGCAGTGGTACGAGGATTGCCGGTTTTCCCGTGGCTGCGAGCTCGGCAATGGCGCTGGCTCCCGCGCGGCTCACGACAAGATCAGCGAACGCATAGATGTGTTCCAGTTCATCGTAGAGCACTTCGCACTGCATGTAGCGTCCGTGCTTCTTCTGCGGATTCATTTTTCCACGACCCGCAATGTGGATGACATCGCAGAGCTCCACAAGCGATCCTAAATTTCGCCACACCGCCTGATTTAATGCTTCTGCCCCCTGGCTTCCTCCCGTCACGAGGAGCACAGGTCGCTTGCCGGAAAATCTCGTAACGCGCATGCCGCCATCCCGCGTCCCCTTTGTCAGCATTGCTCGTACAGGGTTTCCTGTCGCATGGACCGAGAGCCGATGCATCATCATCACATCCGCATTCGCAATATCTTTCTCGGGGGCTCCTATGCAAAGATGTCGCGCAAATTTTAAGAGCATGCGGTTTGCCCTCCCCATCATGCGATCCGATTCATGGAGAACAATCGGACGGAAAAGGAGTTTCCCCATCAGACAGACCGGTACCGACACGTACCCGCCTTTTGCAAAGATCACGTGCGGGCGGAAGAGAAGGAGAACGATCAATGCCTCCAAGCATCCGAGGGGAAACAAAAACGGGAAAAGCGCTGCGCGGAGGAATGAATTTGTTCGCGGAGCAATGAGCGGCGCAAAGAGCACTCGTTCTTTCCGGAGAAATTTTCGGTCATCTTTTTTCAGCGAACACACGAAGAGTGCTTTCGCATTCGGTACTTTTGCTTTCAACGTTTCCCATACGGCAATGCTTGGCGCAAGGTGCCCAAGAGAACCGCCGCCGCAGAAAAGAATGCGAATCATATTCGTCGAGAGAATCATACTACGTGTTCCGAAGCGGCCTCGCAATCGCATTGTAGATTCCGCGCCGCTCCCTTCGTCTCGTCGTCATGGTGTTCTCGGTCGTGCGCGATGAAATATTCAGAAGAATGCCGATCGCAGCAAGCAGTGACCAATGTGATGATCCTCCATAACTGATGAGTGGAAGCGTCAAGCCGGTAATCGGCATGAGCGCAAGGTTCACAGCGATATTGATGACACTCTGGAACGCGATCCAGGATGTGATTCCCGCAGCAACAAGGAGTCCAAACCGATCCGGTGCGAGCTGTGCTATGCGATACCCTCGTATAATGAGGATGCTGAAGAGCGAGAGAATAATGAGTAAGCGGAAGAACCCGAGCTCCTCTCCCATCGCGGCGAAAATCATGTCGCTTTGCACCTCGGGCAGGTAGCCGAATTTCTGCACGGATTTTCCGTATCCTTGTCCAAACCATCGTCCGCTTCCTACGGCGATGAGCGCCTGATTGATTTGGAATCCAATGGATTCTGTGATCGTCGGATCATTTGGATTGATGAACGCGAGGAATCGCGCGCGGATGTACCCCTTGCTTAAAATAAATGGCATCGAAAGGAATCCGCTGATAGCACCGCCGATGATGATGTGGATGATGTTGCCGCCTGCAATGAAAAACATGGAAACCGCGATCGATGTAAGAACAAGTACCGATCCAAGATCTGGTTGCAGCGCGAGGAGAAATGTCGTCACGGTGAGGAGAATTGCGAATGGAAAAAATCCCTGCTCCAGAGTTTGGATCAGTTGTTCCCGTTTCTGCAGCCAGACGGCAAGGTAGAGAATGAGAGAGAGCTTCATAAATTCAGATGGCTGCAGCGAAAATGGTCCGATATCAAGCCAGCTGCGAGACGTTCCGTATTCGGCGCCGACGCCGGGAACGAAGAGGATGAGGAGAAGAATCAGACTGACTGCGAAAAGCGGCAGGGCGATTTTTTCCCAGAGGTGGTAGGGGACCGTCGCGAAGAATGCCATGAGTCCCAACCCCGAAATAACATGCCAAAAATTCCTCCACAGGTAGAACGAGTTGCTTGCTTCCGTCGCGTCCCCGCTCTGCACCAAGCGCGATGTAATCTGAAAACTCTCGAACACCGATACGCTCGCGATCATAGCGAGGCCGAAGATTGTCAATCCTATCGTGACGCCGAGGAGGAGTGTGTCATACTTACGAAACACGGGATCACAGTATGCCAGTTCTTCTGCTCACTGTCTCAGGCGCGCTCTTCTCCTCGATTCTTTCCACGTGGCTTGTGGATCGTTTTCTTGCGGAGCGCGTGTCGATCATCGGCTCCTTCGTTGGATTCGAACGAACGGTGAATGACGGCATTGCCTTTGGTATCGATCTTCCGCCTTGGCTCATTGCAACGCTGATCCCTGCTGTTCTCATTTTCGTCGTTGTGCTTGCGTTTCGATCGAGGAACGATCAACAATCATTCATTGCATTCGGTTTGATCCTCGGCGGCGCACTTGGCAATATCATTGATCGATTCAACGATGGCCAAGTCACCGATTTCATCCGCATCGGCTGGTGGCCGTACTTCAACATCGCGGATAGTTGTATCACGGTGGGAGTCCTCTTCCTCCTCATTCTTGAGTTCAGAACGAAGAGAGAGACGAGACGAGAAATCCTAAATTCTAAATTCTAATTCCTAACTCCTCGTTCCTCAATAATGCTCGATTCTCAGCACAATTCTTCTTAGGTTTTCGTATTTTGGACTTCGGATTTTCATTCAATTTTGTTACTCAAGTTTTGAATTTCCGCTACAATTCTCATCCATGCCTCAGGACATCCGATACCGGATCAATGGCATTACGCCGCTTCGTGGAGAGGTGACTGTGAGTGGTGCTAAGAATGCGGCTTTGCCCTGCATGTGCGCGGCACTCCTCACCCGGGAAGAGGTAACGCTCCATAACGTACCGGAGATTGCGGATATCTTCACGCTGCTCGAAATATTCTCGTTTCTTGGCGTCGAATATTCATTCCGCGATCACACGCTGAAAATTTGTGCAGAGCATCTTGAGTGTAAAAAGATTCCCCACGATCTTGTGAAGAAATTCCGCGGATCCATTCTTCTTCTTGGTCCGCTGCTTGCGAGGTGCGGAGAGGTGATCCTCGCGTATCCCGGAGGATGCGTGCTCGGGAAGCGCCCTGTCGATGCGCACATTGATGCACTCGTACAGCTTGGAGCGGAGAATCATTCGGATGATGAAACATTACATCTGAAGGGATCGATCACGGGTGGGGTCATCGTCCTCTCGGAATTTTCCGTGACGGCAACGGAGAACGTTCTCCTTGCTGCGGCAACTGCGCGTGGAGAGACAAAGATTCACATTGCTGCAGCCGAGCCGCATGTCCAGGATCTCTGCCGGTTGCTCGTCGCCATGGGCGCGCGTATCGAAGGAATCGGATCTCACGATCTCACAATTACAGGTACGGGATTACGCGGAGCAGTGCATACGGTGACAACGGATTACCTCGAAGTAGGATTCTTTGCCCTTGCTGGAGTGCTCACAGGTGGAGATCTTTTGATTCATGGAGCGCATCGCGATCAACTGCTGACGTTCTTCAAAGCGCTCGAATCCCTCGGCGCTCCGCATGAGCTCCGTGCGGATGGCGTTCTCCATGTCCATGGAGGTGCAACACTTAAAGCGCTGCGCGTGAAGACAAATATTTTTCCCGGATTTCCAACAGACTTGCAGGCTGCGATGGGTGTTGCGATGACCCAAGCAAAAGGCGTCAGTCGCATCTTCGAACGGCTCTACGAAGGTCGGTTTGGCTACCTCTATGAACTCGAAAAAATGGGGGCACACGTAGAGCTCCTCAATGCCCACGAAGCACTCATCATCGGTCCAACACCGCTGAGCGGCCGTACAGTTACGAGTAACGATATTCGTGCCGGCGCCGGTATGGTGCTAGCGGCGCTCTGTGCTCGTGGCGAAACGCTCATTACCGATGTGCAGTACATCGAACGCGGCTATGAGCGACTTCCTCAAAAACTCCAAAGCTTGGGAGCTTCCATCCACCGTGAGGAGAATCAAATGGTTGAACGTGGCATCTCTTCTCCTGTAGAGTCAGGCAGTATTAGCCCTTCGTATTCCCTTTCATCCCATGAAAATTCAACTCCAGGGCGGCTCGAGCATCCTGTGCGAGACGCAGAGCGGATCATTACTTCTGTTTCCTGAACCGAAAACGAAGGTAAAAGAAGGGGTGCGTTTGCTCCATGCTTTGCCGCAGGAAGGAGATTCAAACGACCAAATCTCGTGGCCGGGGGAGTATGACTTTGGCGGTGTCACGATCCGTGCAATGGGTAAGGGAGAGAACGATCAAGTGAGTTACATCATCACCGCGGAAGACATGCGCTGCGGTTTTATGAGTGCGCCACTCTTCGAACTCACAGAAGCAGATACAGAAGTGATCGGAGATCTGGATGTCCTCGTCGTTCCCGCGGGAGATGTAAAAGCCGTTCAAAAACTCCTCGAAGAAGTGGATCCCCGCGTCATCATTCCCGTGAAGACCGGCGACGAAAAGTCCTACCGCGATGTACTTGCCGCCTGTGGAGGGAAAGATTTGGAAGAGGTAAAAGAGGTGAAGCTGAAGAAGAGTACGTTGCCGACGGAGACGAGGGAGGTGTATGTATTGAAGAGTTAACTATTATACTATTTAACTGAATAGTATAATATTAGTCTCAATTTCTCCTCATGAAGATTCTTGTCCGTGAATACCGGGATGCCGATTGGGACGAGGTAACTCGCATGACTGTATCGATTGTCGATCTGATGTCGCAGATCGATTCCCACAAGCGTTTTCGACCCAAAGAAAAATTTGATGCGGCACAGTATGCAAAGCTTTCGATGGAGAATGCATTTCGTCATCAGGGCAAGACGTTTATTGCCGAAGCCGATGGCGCAGTCGCAGGGTACGGTATCGGATTTATCGTTGAATCCGACGAGCGTGATGGGCTTAATAAGTTCCCCGCTAAACAGGGCTTCATCGATGCATTCTTCATCAAAGAAGAATTTCGTGGAAGGAGCGTTGCGGAAAAATTGATGGCATCGATCGAAGATTACTTTCGCAGTATTGGGTGCGAGTTCAGCAGTGTAGCCTCCGTTGCTGCCAATGAAGCCGCAAGAAAATTTTATGGGAAAATGGGTTATGGGGAGCAGTACATCGATTTTTTGAAGAAGCTTTAATTTCCTTTCCATCACTCTATTTCTTGTGGTGCTCTCGGTGGGAATTGAACCTACATCTACCCCTTAGGAGAGGGTCGTTCTATCCGTTGAACTACGAGAGCACGTATGGAGAGTGGCAATGGCGTGCAGGCTGGAGAGGGTCGTTCTACTTGCCCTCCGTAGCTCCGCAGGAGCGTAGGAGGGTCCATTGTATGTAAGGAGCACATGCTTATACTACCGTGATTCTCCTTGTTCTTCCTCGTTCTTTTTGGTTCACTACGTCCTGTCCACTTCCTCCCTCACGAATCCTATGACACGACATGCCGCCAATAAGCAGAAAAAAGGCTCCACACTTGTGACCCGCAGGCCAAAGAGTTCTATGGCAAAGCGCAGGAATAAGGCGAAGGCGAGAGCGAGGAGAGACGCGAGGAGAGCGTCATGAGTGGAGGCTGCTATGATCACGCTGCTAGTGCCCTCTTCACAGCCTCAGATGTTGTAAGACAAGCGGAGATCCAAGGCCATTTTTGGTCTCTTCCGCCTGCATTTTTCATCGCTGCAGCATGAATACCATGATCGTAGTCTGCCATCAGATCTGTGATGATGCCGGATTCAAATCCCTCATCACTGGAGCGGCTGATGGTGCTGGCACCGCACACCCCGCTTGTGGCTCCAGTAAAGAGGAACTGACGCAGCCCCAGTCTCCGTAATTTTTTAAGAAGATCTATTCTTCTGTTCCCAATAGATGGCCTCACGAATGCATCTTTGCTCGCTTTTCGGAGGATGATATCTTCGGGCTTTGTTTCAATCATAAGTTCGGTGCCCCGTTCGCCATCAATGAGGAATCGCCATTTCCCTTGATTCTCTTTTCCGCGACTCCCGATGCGTGCATTCTCCGGTGCTTTGAGCCATGGCTCTGGCACATCACTGAGATCAGGTTGGTACGCTTCTCTCGTGAAAATTATTTGTATACCACTCGTGCGAGCAAGTTCTACAATCTCTCGAATACTAGGAAGAATGGGTTGTACCCATCGGACATCGAGCCCCTGTCCAACATCTGCAAAGCCTCCCCTTTCGAAAAAGTCCGGCTGTACATCAATGACCCATAACGCAGTGTGGTCAGTATCAATTTCGAACGCCTGCGGTGTTGCGTCGATAGTTTTTTTCATACTTCGTCATCAGAATGTAAGTCCATGCTCCAACTTCGTTACATCCCATACGATCTCTCCATCCCATGGTTCACTTGGTGCGGTTGTAAATTCTGGACCGAAGACATACGTTTCCACCCATGCAAGTTTCCGTGCGATTGATTCATTCTTTTCCGCACGCTCTTGGAATGCCTCTTGGTGGAGAGCGTAGTAGGCGACGGAATCTGCCAAATCTTCCCATGGATCCTGCATAGAATAGCCATCGACGAAGTCACTTCTCGAAGAATTGCTCTTTCGCGTGAATGAGTTCTTCCAAGAGATGGAATAAAAGAGGACGCTCGGGTCGTTGTTGTACGCGGGAACATCGCCATCGGGGAATGCACTTTCGCCGGAATCCGAAGTCCCCGTATGTGCGCCAAGATCAATGACATGTCCGCATTCGTGGATGAGAACGGCGGCAGTCTCCTTCTTGGACATTCCTCCGCGAAGCAGAATGGTACTCGCTGTTGCCTGACCACGTTCAGCTTTTGCATCGTACCGAACAATGAGGTTCGAGAGGTGATTGCGGCACAGCGGCGTCATCCATCGAAGGACGCTATCGAGGAACATCCTGTCCTCTGGTTTAATGCCTTCTTGATCGACCACGGGGAGTACATTCGAGACCGCATGCACTTTTGTCTGCGACAGCACCGTAACCGATGCCATGCTTTGCACCGCCGGAACGAGGAAATGAGGATCAGATTGCGTTGATTCCTCATTGCTGAGTGCGAGGCTTCCTGCTACGGTAGACGCATAGAGGAGGCCAAGCGTGAAGAGCAGGGTGCCTTTTCTCGAGAGGGTATGTTCCAAAAGTGCATAATTTAAAACTATTTTATATTAAATGTCAAGTACTGATTCAACGGGTGTAAAGCCGGGTCAGGAGCTGGAGCTTGCGATCGAGAAGATCGCTGCCGGCGGTCATGGCTTGGCGCACATCGATGGTCTCCCCATCTTCGTCCATGGAGCAATTCCGGGGCAGAAGGTGCGTGTGGTAGTTACGCGAAGGAAGGATCGTTTTGCAGAAGGAAAAATTCTGAAAATCCTTAAATCCTCCATCGAGGAAATTAAGCCCCGCTGCAAGCATTTTTGGGATTGCGGCGGATGTGTGTGGCAGCATCTCCCGTATCAAAAGCAGATTCTGTACAAGGAAGAATTGGTGAAGGAGACATTGGAGCACGTTACGCCCATCGACGAAAAGATACGAAAAAATCTTCCCGGTCGTGTGCTCTCCATCATCCCCAGTCCGCAGGTGTTTAACTATCGGAATAAATTAGAACTCTCGTTTGGCTATGGATCAATGCGCGCAGAGGAACAGAATGATCCCGCGACAGGAGAGAAGAAGAGGATTTATTTTGATGAGAGTCCCGGTATTGGGTTCCATCAGCCGGGGGAATGGTCGACTGTCCTTCCCATTGAAGAATGTCATTTGTACGATGAACAGATCGGTTCGCTCCTCATCGAAGTGCGCCGTTTTATGCAGCAAACAAATCTTCCTGTTTATAATCCAAAAACCCATAAGGGCATGCTTCGCCATTTGCTTTTGCGCAGGGGCATTCATACAGAAGAGCAGATGGTGTGCTTTGTCGTTCAGGCGAGAAAGAAACAGCTTGAACCTCTGTTCCAGCAATTCATGCGGTTCGGCCAACATCCGAATGTCACATCACTTCTCGTTGTTGAGCATTTTGGCTTGAACGACAAAGTCGAAAATCCAAAGATCCATGCGTTGAAGGGAGAACCGTTCATTCGCGAACGACTGTTCGATCTCACATTCGAGTTGTCGCCATTTTCGTTCTTCCAGACCAATACACTCGCAACCGAAAAACTATACCAAGCGATTGCGCAAGTTGCCGATCTTCGTGGCAGGGAAACCGTGCTCGATTGTTACTGTGGAATCGGCACGATCGGGCAGTACCTTGCACGCTTTGCGGAGAAGGTGGTGGGAGTCGAGAGTGAACAATCCGCCGTGGAGGATGCGCTTAAATCTGCAGGGAAAAATAAGATTAGCAACATCAGCTTCTACAAAGGCGCTGCGGAACAGATACTGACACGACAGCTCGCACCGGGGGGTAAGTATGCGTTTGATTGTGTCATTCTCGATCCACCACGCGCTGGGCTCCACCCCAAAGTCATTACCTCCGTCCTTGGACATAAGCCGGAGAAAATTGTTTATGTTTCCTGCAATACATCCACATTCGCCCGCGATCTCGCCGAGTTTTTGAAGAATGGATACGATCTTCGCGTGGTGCAACCGGTCGATTTGTTCCCGCATACGGCACACGTGGAAACGGTTGCGCTGCTTCAGAAGAGTTGAGGAAAGCCGAATCTGAACGTCGAAATCCGGCATCGGTCGATATACGGGAGTTTCGGATTTCGTGCTTTGAATTTCCGTACTAGAGTACAGCCATGGTTGCTCTCATCGAATCCAAACGGATGCTTACTGATCGATGGAGATCCCAAGGGGTGCCAGAGCAGCTTCTGCATGTCTTCGAAAGAGTTCCCCGCGAGGAATTTTTGCCGGAGCTTCTCCATCCACAGGCATATCTGGATCAACCGCTTCTCATCGGACACGAACAAACAATCAGCCAACCAACGACTGTAATGAATATGCTGGCATTGCTTGAGGTGAAACCGGGCATGAATGTGCTCGAGGTTGGATCCGGATCGGGGTATGTTTCGGCGCTTCTAGCAGCGCTTGGGTGCGAAGTTACCGCAATCGAAATCGTCCCGGAGCTCGTCGTTCGCGCAGCAAGATCGATCGATGCCGTTGGCCTTGCTGATCGCATTTCGATGTATGCAGCAGATGGGGGGGATGGATGGGAGGAACATGCTCCCTACGATCGTATTTTGATCTCCGCTGCTTGTTCCGACGTTCCCCGCCACCTTTTCTGGCAGCTGAAAAACGGAGGAATCCTTGTCGCCCCTGTTGGCATCATCGAACAGCGCATGATTGTGTGTAGAAAGAAGAGTGATGAGGAAATTGTCGAAGAGGATCATGGGGCATATATGTTTGTGCCACTCACGGGAAAGTATGGCGAGCGCGAAGAAGAAAGCGTTCTTTGATAAATCATGTATTCCCCATTCGTTTTATGGAAGACGGAGTCTCGCAACCCGGCATTAAAGTCACAAAGCGCCCTCACAAACGCGTTGCTTCAACAAAAAAATCAGAAGTAGTCGTTACTGCCGATTGGACTGTGGCGGAAATTGTCGGCCAGTATCCTCAAGTCACCGAGGTACTTGCGGAGTACGGTCTCCACTGCTTCGGCTGTGCGGCGAGTGGCCTCGAATCCATCGCGGAAGGTTGTCGAGGTCATGGATTTTCCGAGGAAGATATTTTGCTTCTCATCGATGACCTCAACGATGCGATCGCGCACATGCCGGTGCGTCCTCAGACACTCACTATCACCAAAGATGCGGCACTCGGCATTCGAGAAATTGCTATCAAAGAAAAAGTTGAAGAGCAGGGGCTTTCGGTGCAGGCGAATAGAGATGGGAGCTTCTATATGGAATTCCGAGAGAAGATCGAAAAAGGCGAGATAGAGTTTCATCATAGTGATGTTCCCGATGTGAAGATCTGGGCTTCGATTCTCACGCTTCAGCGTATCGGTGGAGCGGTCATCACGCTCAAAGATGGAAAGTTTAAATTGGAAGTAGGTGAGGGGTGTTGCAGAGAGAAAACAGACTGTTCGTGTCACACTGAGGAGCCTGAGCTTACGAAGTAAGCGAAGGCGTCACGAAGTGCGCCGCGCCGAAGGCGCGGAAATATTCGGCTGCTTTGCAGCCGTCTTGTGCTTCGTGACAGCCCCTCGTTGCACTCGGGGCTTCCTCAGCATGACACTATCAATATTAATCCGCTCCCTCTCCTCTCATCACTACCCACGTCGTTCTCCATAACACCCACAGATCAAGCCATGGGCTCCATTCTTCGATGTATCGCAGATCAAGGCGCACTTCTTCAGCAAACGGCAGATTCGATCGACCAGAGATTTGTGCAAGGCCGGTGATACCGGGTTTTACCGCAAAGACGCGCTTTTGGAAATCCGTGTACCGCTCCACCTCTTCGGGCAAATGCGGCCGCGGTCCTACGATCGACAGATCTCCCTTCAAGACGTTCCAAAGCTGAGGGAGTTCATCGAGGCTGAATCGCCGTAGAATTTTCCCCACTCGAGTCACGCGGGGATCATTTTTGATCTTAAAGAGCGGACCATCGTTGCGGTGACTCTGATGATTCAGTGTAGCCTTCAACTCATCAGCATTCTGTACCATCGAACGGAATTTAAGAATGTTGATAGTATTTTTTCCGCCTTGGCCAATGCGCTTTGATCGATACATGATCGATCCCCGCGAATCGATTTTAATGAGGCACGCAATGGTCAGAAACAGTGGCGAGAGAAGTGTGAGACCGATAAGTGAAGCGACTGTGTCGCCTGTTCGCTTGAGGATTGCACCCCATCCATCTAAAGGTGTTGGCGTAAAACGGAGAACGGGAACGGGTCCAAAGCGGAAGACCGAGAGGAGATGCGGCACATCGATGAGGACGGGTGGGAGGAATGCGTAGCCGATCTGATTGCTGCGGCAAAAGTCGATAAGCGTATTTGTTGCATCCGAGGTGCTGGGGTCTGTCTGAAGGATAAGATCGATATTGAGCGTTTCGAGCGTTCGTTGAATGTTATTCAACGATGCACTGTGGCCAATGTACTTGTACCTCTGATCTCTTTGCAAAAATCGAGTCACGGTTTCTGGCGGAGGAAGCGATCCGATCGTCAGCACATTGCGCACGCCGATTCCTTTTTTCAACAACATTCGTTGTACGAGTGTCAGCATCACTCTTCCGCCGCTCACAACAATGAAGGCGAAGAGTGTTGCATGAATGAGGAGGATACGCGAATAGAAGAGCTGCCTCTCCACGAAGAAGAACCATCCCATCACGAGACCAACCCAAACGATGACGGAGAGGATGATCCGGGATTCCTCGCGAAAGAAACTCAAAGTAATGCGGATGAGGTACAATTTTAAAAGTGCTGCAATACTAATGAAGAGAACGATGCTCGGGAGAACAAAACTTCGGACGTAATAGGGGAGAGGCGGAAGGGTGGTAGCAGACTCTAAGAGTTGCCATCCCGGGATCAAATCAATGTTGTGCGAACGAAGCCACCATGCAAAGAGCAGAACTCCCAAGATCGAGAACGCATCCATCAGGATGCGCAGGATGCCAAAGAGGAGTTCCGAGCGCTTCATCGCATCATATTCTAGCTTATGCTAGAATAAGGATCCGCTCTTTCAGATGGTCGCCCCGCGAAGCTTCGCGAATGCGAAGCGAAGTGGGGAGGAACGTCCGAGCATCAAAATGGCACGTCGCTCTCGAGCGAGCGTGCCAAGGAACGCCTGGTGGGTAACGCCCACCCTCTTCCACCACTCGATTCATACATGGAGGAGAGGACCAGTGCCACAGAGACGTAGTATCCCCGCTGAAAAGCGGGGGGATATGAAACGGCTTTCGAGTAGCAGACCTTTGGTGACAAAGGAATCTCGGTAAACTCCAGGTGATGCAAGGAGGATTTGGGTCGTTGGGTAACGGATTGGTTCCGATCCGCCAACTTCCCCTCCGCATGATCTCATCGGCAACGGTGAGGCTAGATCGATGACCATCACTACCTTGTCCGTAAGGGCGAGGCAGGACAGAACTCGGCGTATCGAAAGAGTAGGATGCCAGAATCACGGGTTCGCCCGTGGTTTGGCATGCGACAAGATATTCCGAAGCTTTTGGTGTTTCCGATCATTACCAAATACTCCTGATTTCCATCTAATGGAACATCATTTGGTGGCTAACTGAGGTGATAATAATGTACGTGAAGCTCTTCTTTGTAAATCCGTGAGGAAAAAAATCTGAATATCCAATCGCTTCACTTCTTCTAGATCCATACGTTCGGCTGCCCGATTTCTGTCGATAGACAACGTCTGAAGAGGCGTTTGTGTTGTCGCCGCAGGAGCATTACGTGGCGGAGTCATGGAGGGATATTATGGTTGTATGACACATTGAGTCAATGTATTGAAATATGGAAGCAATCATGTATTTGATGGCAAAGTGCATAGGGAAGATAGTAAATTATTCAATAAAGATCTGAGCCACTTTTTGGCATATCTGTATACTGCATCCGTTGCCGCTTTAGCTCCCACCTTCGCCTCTGGGCTTCGGGGGACAGGTCGGTGGGCAGGCAGTGGTAATGCAACTCACTTGATCTTTTTCACATCAATCAGCCGCTTTAGCTCAGTGGTAGAGCAACTCACTTGTAATGAGTAGGTCCGGGGTTCGAGTCCCCGAAGCGGCTCCACCCGTCTTCGCTCCTGTGGGAGCCTCGCCGAGGTTTCGCCCATACTACTTTCTTCCATTCTGCATCATGCGCTCACTCCTCATTGTCCCGTTTTTTCTCTTCATCATTGTTTTCATAACTGCGTGTTCGGAGCAGAAAAAGGACTATCTCCCCGGCGAGCTTGAATACGATAAATCAGTGGAGGCTGCTGAGTTCACAATCAACACTATTGCCGAAACCGGCGATGAACCATCTAAATATTGTGGGTCGGTTCAAGATGATTATGATCAGGGAGTCACTGCGTTTGAGCGCCTCATGCCGAATCTGAAGGGTATGGATCTCCGGAATCGCGATATGCGGCTCCAAGCGATTCGTGAATTTCTGGAGCAATATTGCTCGAATCGTTGAGTTCTTCATTGGCTCTCTCCGCAGAGAGCGCTAAACTTGGCATGCATTCATGCGGTGCGCTCTTCTCTCCGTCTCCGATAAAACAGGAATCGTGGAATTCGCGAGAGGTCTTCACAAAAAGGGAATCGAGATTGTTTCGACCGGAGGAACGGCAAAAGCGCTTTCGGAAGCAGGCGTCCCTGTGATGTTGGTTGAGGATGTCACGGGATTCCCCGAGTGCTTTTCTGGCCGTGTGAAGACAATGCACCCCATGGTGATGGGGGGGCTCCTCTTCCGACGAGGGGACCAAGAGCACGAGAAACAGGCGAAGGAACTGGGGATTAATCCCATTGATCTCGTCTGTGTAAATTTGTATCAGTTTGAAGAGGGGATAAGAGGATTAGAGGAGGGAAAGGAAAAAGAGGATCAGAGGATGATCGAATTGATCGATATCGGCGGACCAACGCTCCTCCGTTCTGCTGCAAAGAATTATGATGCGGTGACTGTGATCTGTGATCCAGCCGATTACGATCGCGTGCTTCGGGAGATCGAATCGAATGGTGATACCTCGAAAGCACTCCGCAGAGAGCTCGCGACGAAAGTATTCCTCCGTACAGCCGCTTACGATGCTGCGATTACCGAGTGGATGAGTGAAGGAAAGAATTGTACTGCGATTCTCACGAATCGTCGTGATTTACGCTACGGGGAGAATCCGCATCAAGAAGGAGCGTTCTATGAATTCTTTAAAAAAGAACCTCGCTGGAAGGTTCTCCAAGAGGAAAAGATGATGAGCTACCTCAATATCCTCGATGCTGATGGCGCGTGGAACCTCGTTTCGGAATTCAGCGAACCGACTGCTGCGTGCATCAAGCATGCGAATCCTTCGGGTGTTGCATCACACAATAGTATTGCAGAGGCATTCCAGCGGTCCTACGACACAGATCGACTCTCTGCATTTGGCGTGATCATCGCGCTCAACCAGACCTGCACGGGAGAAGTTATTCAAAAGATCATCGATCAGAAAATATTTGCCGAAATCATTATCGCCCCAGCGTATGAAGAGGAAGCGATCAAACTTTTGAAGGAGAAGCCGAAGTTACGGGTTATCATGGTATCAGATATTGGGTATCAGGTATTAGGCGATAAGCATCAACTCTATAGATCCGCACTTGGAGGGATGCTTGTCCAAGATGAAGATCAAAGCAGAATCACTGAGAGCAATCTCACCCTCGTCACATCCAAAAAACCATCGAAGGATCAAATTCGCGATCTCCTCTTTGCGTGGAATGTCGTGAAACATGCAAAGAGCAATGCAATTGTGTTCGCCAAAGATCAAATCACCGTTGGCATTGGTTGCGGGCAAACGAGCAGGGTCGATTCCACATGGATCGCGGCAAAGCGTGCAGGGGATCGGGCGAAAGGAGCCGTGATGGCATCGGATGCATTCTTCCCCTTCCCGGATTCCGTGGAAGAAGCAGCAAAGAACGGCATCACCGCCATCATTCAGCCCGGAGGATCGGTGAAAGATGCGGAAGTGTTTAAGAAAGCAGAAGAGCTTGGGATTATTATGGTGACAACCGGAGTGAGAGCGTTTCGACATTAATCCCTCGATCGAGTACGAGAGAGTCATTATTTACGAGTTGATCTGTTTTTCCTATCTGTTGAACTTTGCCACGAATGTCGCTTCATCAGGGGTCATTTCGCCCGATGGATGGACGATTCCTCCAGAATGAATTGCTCCCAATTGAGTTGATTCATAAAAAGAGGAATCATTTTTGACATGAGGAAGAGCACCATCCAATTCTCTTCTGGTGCTGCAATATTTACCCCATAATCTCATAAGTGGGTCTTGTGTTGGTGCAGCTGAGGTTGCAGGAGCTTGAATCGTAACTTCTTCCCCCCCACAAGATCAACAACAATGCCTTTGCTGTATCCGGTTCCTGGCATGATTACGACCAGACTATCATCAAAATGATGTACAGCGTATCTGATAGATGAGATTTTTTTACCCCTCTACCTCTTTTTCCGCTAAGCTGCTCGTCATGATTGATCTTGCGGATCTTCGGCAACGCCCAGAACTCTATCAACTCGCTGCAGAGCGAAAGAGGGTCAAAATCAATATCCACGAGTTCCTCGTTCTCGATTCTCGCTATTTGGAACTCCTGCAGAAGGTCGAAGACATGCGTGCGAAGAAGAATAGTGTTTCGAAAAGTATTCCGGTGATGAAGGCAGAGCAGAAGGAAATCGCTCTCGTGGAGATGAAGGCACTCTCGAGCGCACTTAAAGAATTCGAGGATGAGTTTTCTTCACTCGAAGCCGCGTGGCGCGAGATGCAGTTTATGCTCCCAAATCTCCCGCTCGAGCGCGTGCCAACGGGGAAAGATGATTCCGAAAACGTGGAAGTGAAGACGTGGGGGAACATTCCCACATTCGATTTTGCTCCGCAGGATCATGTTGCACTTGGCGAAGCGCTCGATATCATTGATCTCCCACGCGGAGCAAAAGTATCCGGTGCTCGAAGTTACTTCCTCAAAGGTGATGGCGCTCGGCTCCACCAAGCAGTGCTGCGGTTCACGATGGACAGTCTTGTGGCAAAAGGATGGACACTCTTTTCACCGCCGCTTCTTGCAACGTACGAATGTTTTGTGGGGACGGGGTTCTTCCCGGGCGTTGATCAATCCAATATTTACGCCGTTGGCGGACAGATCGAGAAAGGTGGCACAATCGAGGCCGATGGCCTCCATCTTGTTGGTACATCCGAGGTCACGGTCGCGAGTTACCACAAAGACGAGCTCCTTTCTTCCGCCGATCTCCCGAAAAAATACGCGGGCTACTCCGCGTGCTTCCGCCGTGAGGCCGGTTCCTATGGCCGCGATACAAAAGGTCTCTACCGCGTGCATCAGTTCGAAAAAGTCGAGCAGGTTGTACTCTGTCGTGCAGATGTCGAAGAGGGACTCAAACTCTTCGAAGAAATTCGCACGAATGCCGAAGACATTCTCCGGGCGCTGGAGCTCCCCTATAGAATTGTGGATGTCTGCACCGGCGATATGGGGAAGGGAAAGCTGTACATGCAGGACATCGAAACATGGATGCCTTCGCGCAAAGCGTATGGCGAAACCCACAGTTGTTCGTACCTTGGTGATTTCCAGGCGCGGCGGCTCAACATCAAATACGAAACGAAGGAAGGGAAAAAGGAGTTCGTCCACACACTCAATAACACCTGTATTGCTTCGCCCCGCATCCTCATCCCAATCCTCGAAATCTATCAAAAAGAAAATGGGGATATCGAAGTGCCAAAAGTCTTGAGGCCGTACATGGCCGGACAAAAAATCATCACGAAGAGATAATGGGGAGATCCCCAGTATTTCTTCTCCAGTGATCACTCAAGGGAGTAGAATGTTTGTGGAGAGATGGCCGAGCGGTCGAAGGCGCTCGCCTCGAAAGCGAGTAGACCCCTAAAGGGTCTCGAGGGTTCGAATCCCTCTCTCTCCGCCACCGTTGAATTCGATCCTGAGTGAAGTTCTGCTCGCGGAATGAGTCGAAGGATGAAGATACTGTGTCCCGCGTGCCCTGCTATAGCAGGCGAGGAGAGACAGGATGAGAGTGGATCTTACGATCGTTTTCTTGTTGAATTCTTGTGCTTTCGATTGCGGCTTCCCATAGCCAAATTATGAAAATGCCAACCAAACCTCACTTTTATGGCCATTTTCGTACATTTACTCCATTTTCTTCATATTGCGTCAATTCCGGAAAATGTTTGCAAATTCGCTTATAACCCATAAAATCACCACAGTATTTTCACTTCCTTCCCCCATTTCTCATGAGTTACGTCGTTGCTTCCAAGGTTAAGGACCTTCTTAAGAGTCTCGGCATGATGACCGCCGGTGATTTCTCCGATTTCCTCAGCAAGGAGGTTGAAGCCCTCATCAAGAAGGCTGCTGCCCGCGCAAAGTCTAATGACCGCAAGACAGTCCGCGGCACAGACCTTTAATTCATTTATTTTGAATTTTAAAAGCTCCCCGTACGGGGAGCTTTTTTGTGTACATCGTGCGCAATATGACATCTACGTATTCGCAGCCCTCCGAAGCTCTGCGATAATAAACGCATCGATATCTCCATCCAACACACTCTCTGGATCACTCACTTCGTAGTCTGTTCGCAGATCCTTTACCATCTTATACGGATGCAGTACATACGAGCGGATCTGCTGCCCAAAGTCCGCGCTCTGAGTCGCACCTTTTAATCCTTTTAATTCCGTTGCCTGTTCCTCCTCTTTTTTCTGTACGAGCTTGGAGCGGAGCATCTTCATTGCTTGCTCCTTATTCTGCGTTTGCGATCGCTCGCTCTGGCAAGCAATTGCTATGCCTGTGGGGATATGTGTGATTCGTACGGCGGAGTCTGTTTTATTCACATGCTGTCCGCCGGCCCCCCCCGCGCGGAAGGTATCGATCCTCAAATCATTCGGATTGATTTCGATCTCGCCTGTATCGTCGATCTCCGGCAAAACTTCCACGAGCGCAAACGAGGTCTGGCGTAAGTTCTTCGCATTAAAAGGAGAAAGCCGAACGAGCCGATGCGTGCCGCGCTCCGCCTTTACAAATCCATAGGCGAGTTCTCCCTCCATGCGAATCGTCACTGTTTTAATACCCGCTTCCTGCCCATGCGTCTTTTCCAGTATTTCCGTCTTCCATCCTTTCCTCTCCGCGTATCGCAGATACATCCTCGCAAGCATCTCCGCCCAATCCTGCGCCTCGGTACCGCCGGCTCCAGCGCTCACCGTCAGATATGCATTGCAAGCATCGTAGGGTCCGGAGAAGTAGAGGATGAGCTCAACTTGCTTCCATCGCGCAATGAGCGACAAGGCATCTTGTTCCAGCGAAGAGAGATCCTTGCCCGAGGTCGATTCGGAAAGCTCCATGAATGCGTTCACATCGTTCGCAAGATCCCGCACAGGTTCATAGACGCTCTTTAAACTCTTCAATTTCGCAAAGACTTGCTTTGCCTCCTTCTGATCTCCCCAAAAACCCTCCTGTTGGCTCATTGATTCCAGATCGTTGATTTGCTTTGGGACACCTCTTTTTTCAAAGAGAGTCCTTCCCCGTATTTAGCGCGGATTGGAGTTCCCGGATTTGATCAAGAATGGCTTCCACGGGGGAGGGGGAAAACAAAGATAGTATAGCATCTTTTGCCGAGATCATCGTTCTTCAATTTTTCTGTGATTTGATGACTTCTTATACTGCCTCTCCTAATTTTGTTCTTACATCACCTATCGCCATATTTAAATTTTCTAATGCAACAACAAGTTGCTCGGTAGGCTCGCGGTCATCTAGTTTTGAAGTATCTTTTGATAATGTATATAGATTATTTCCCAGGGCAGTGCGTGCATTCATATATCTTCTGTCCAATGGTGTCATTTCACCATCTGCAATGCGTCCAAGAAGACGACGATCTGCCATATCGACGATTGTAGCAGTGCTGTTTTTTTGAGCAATGGAGCCGCCCACGAGAATCGAACTCGTGACCCCCTCCTTACCATGGAGGTGCTCTACCTCTGAGCTAGGGCGGCACGCGAAACAGGCGCGGAAAGAATAGCAAACACCAGCATACTTTCGCATCGAAAATCTGCTTCAAGCTGACACGTTTACTCCGTTCCACGCAGGAATGTGATCGTTTCGTTCCACATTTCCTCACTCGAGAGCAAATCCTGATGCCCTTGTCCTTTGAGCTCAATGAGCTTTGCTTCACCTCCCCATGCCTGTGCAACGCGCTCCGCATGATCTGCGGGGATCTCCTCATCATTTTCCGCTTTAAAGATGAGTCCCGGTTGTTTGATGCTTCCTGCGATCGCGAGGGTATCCATATTCTGATTCAGAAGTTTCCGAATGATCATTTTTGGAATAATCGGGAACATTCTTGCCCCAAGATCAACAGTGCTCGTAAAGGGAGCAGAGAGGATAACTTTGTCCACTTCCATCACCGAAGCAAGGTGCACTGCAATACCGGTGCCGAGGCTCATGCCCCACACACTGATGTGCTCATGCGCGACTTCGGGATGTTGAGATGCAGCCAAAAAAACCTTTTCCGCATCGCGCTTCATCCAAGCAATATTCGGTTTTCCCGTACTCAGGCCGTATCCACGATAATCCATCAAGAGAACATTGAATCCCATAGCAGGAAGACGAGTGAAGATCGGTGCGATTTCTTCCACGAGCATCGCGTTCCCGGGGAAGAAGATAATCGTTGGCCGCTGTTTCTTCGAATGATCCGAGAGGAACATTCCCTCCAGCACCTCGCCATCATCTGCAACGATCGAAACATAATCTGCACGCAGCGTTTCGATTCTTGCTTTCCATTCATCATCCGTTGTCGCGCGCGGGGCAAAGATGAATGAATCTTGCCGGAGTGCTACGTATCCGACGAAGCCCACGTAGAGCGCGAGAACAATGCCGATCCACAGTGGAAGCGTTTTCATGCTGACGTATGGTAGCTGAATTCCAAAGCTTCCTGTATCTCTCCCAGCATCTTTTGCGAAGCATTGCTATACTGGCAGCTATGCGATTGATGGTATTCTCGATATTCTTTTTCTTGGTCACTCCTTCCGTTTTTGCCGAGCAGGCATTCTCGGATGTTTCACCATCGCGTGAAGATTACCAAGCGATCGAAGATCTGAAGCTTCGCGGTATTTTAGAGGGGCGTCCGGATGGAACATTCGGTCCGGATGACAGAGTGAACCGCGCGGAAGCAATCACGATTGTTGTCCGCGCCGTTGCGAATGCAAGGAATCTTCCGAAGGCAGATGCATGCTTCCCTGATGTTGCGGGTGATGATTGGTATGTCATCACCGTCTGCTATGCGGCGGATCTCGATTGGGTTTCCGGCTACCCCGATGGCACATTCCAGCCGGTGCGCACGGTCGCGAAAGCCGAGTTCCTCAAAATCCTCCTCAATGCCTATGGAGTGGATACCTCTGCGGTGAAAGATTTCCGCGATCCGCTTGCAAAAGATGCGATGAATCCGGATGAATGGTACTTCCCATTCCTCGCAACGGCGCTGTCGCTCTCCATGACGAGTGCGGATACATTTGGGAATTTAAACCCCGGAGCGGCGCTCACGCGCGGGCAGGTGGCGCTCATGATGGAGCGGTACCTCCTCTATCGCGAGGGGCAGCGGGTCCAAGAGCTCCTCACCTATGCCGAAAAAGATATTCGAGCCACATTTACGAATATCGATGCGCTTTCGCCAGAGCGAGCAGCAGAGGATGTCGCGCGCGTGCGTCTTGCCGTCTTTGGCGCTTCGAACCGACAATCGGAGACTCCCATTATCACTGCAACAAGGAAACTCGTTGATGCGCTTCGGGCGCTCGTTGATGCGTACAAGCTGACGAAGGAGGGGAATCTTGTTTCTGCGCTCGAGACAAGCGGGGCAGCGTACCGTCTCGCCGATGAAGCAGATGTACTCCATTCTTCCGTGCGTCCTTACACCGATCGTGTGCGGGCATATGCGCATGATTTAGCAAATGACATTCGGGAGTATCAAAATAAAGAGTAAAAAACTCATCTCGAGCGATCCATTACTCACTATGACCGTCGATACGATAGGCAATGATGAACGTTTGGAAGTCGAGAGACTGATATATTGATCCATCATTCTTCTGTTACTGTCTCTGTCCAGCTCTGCACATTTTCTCCTCGTGCCTTCAGAATTGCATTCTTCATTGTATGTAAACTCATGAGTGCACACTTAAATCTTCGTGGACCAATAGGAACACCGAGGAGTTTGTACACATCATTCTTCGTGAGTGCGAGGACATCCTCCTCATTTTTCCCGATCAACTCTTCACTCAAAATCGACATGCTCGATTGGCTAATCGCGCAGCCTGTTCCTTCCCATCCGATCTGCATCACTTTTCCATTTTCGAGGAGAAGCGAGAGTTTGAGTTCGTCCCCGCAGGAGAGGTTTTTTTCCTCGTGCACTACCGTGGCATCCGCAAGGATTCCGGCGTGCCGGGGGGAGCGGAAGTGATCGAGGATGTTTTCGGCGTAGATATCCATAATTGCGTGTATTCTACATACTTGCATTTAACTGGAAAGATAGTATAAGATCATTTGGCAATGAGTTCAGCAGAATCGAGTTCCGACGATCAGGATCTAGCATTGCCTGTTGATGATGAATTTCAGCTTACATCACCATCGGATGCTGATCATGATGATGATTCAGATGAAGTGCCGAATACCACCGATCTGCCTCCGCCCTCATCTTCAGATTGGAATCAGCTTGTTGATCGGACTTGGTGTGAATTAATACTTCAGTACAATGCGTCACTTAGGAGTGTTCCTGCCTATACGTATGATGATGTCTTCGATGAGCTTGTCCGTCTTCTTAATGATCCACCTGATGGTTGTCAAGAAAGAGCATCTGAGTATTTGAAGTCGTATCCGGCACTTCAATGTGTGAGGTTACTTTTCCACTCAATGCGATTTCACTATCACGCATTGTGTACTCGTGCAGATAGGCCAGAGATGCATTCATTATATTCGAATGCAATTATGGAACTCGGAGCAGCTGTGAATATTTTGCCATCCGTTATTATTTCGTGCGAGTTACGTGCCAATTTCCCAGGCATCGAAGATATTAAATCTCACATCAAGGAAATGCATCGCAGACTTTCTCTCCATGCTTTTCCATCTGAACCAAACACTTAAACATTGAAGAACAAAATCGCCTCTTTGAGGATTTTTTGTGCAGCTTCGATTTCCTGCCCTGTATTGTAGAGTGCAAATGATACCCGTGTCGTTGCTGGAATTTTAAGATGTGCGTGCAGTGGCTGTGCGCAATGGTGTCCCGCGCGCAGGCATAGTCCCTTTCTTCCGCAGTACTCGGTGAGATCATGCGGATGGATGCCGGGAGTTGTGATTGCGATACACCCCATTATGAGTGAAGAATCTTTGGGGCCGAGGATTATGACGCCATCAATCGATTGGAGCATCGTAAGAGCGCTCCGCATCAGATCGCTTTCGTGCGTTTGGATTTTCTCCCATCCGATCGTATCGATGAAATCGATCGCCGCATGGAGTCCTATGGCTTCTGCAATCGGCGGCGTGCCAGCTTCAAACTTCTCGGGCAAGGAGGCCGGGGAGAATCGATCGGTAGTGACCTCTTGAATCATCATGCCTCCCCCGAGGAATGGTGGCATGGCTTCGAGAAGTGCTTCTTTCCCGTAGAGAACGCCAATGCCCGTGGGTCCATAGACTTTGTGGCCGGAGAACGCGAGGAAGTCGCAATCAATTTCCTGTACATCGATCGGTGCATGAGCAGCGAGCTGTGCCGCATCGATGAGTACAAGTGCGCCGTGCTCATGTGCCAGCTTCGTGAGCTCCGCGAATGGTGTGACAGTGCCAAGGACATTACTCACAGCGGAGACAGCGAGGAGCTCCACTTTCCCGCGCTCAAGCGCATTCTTCGCATCCTCCATATTCAATGTTCCATCCGTATTCACTCCTATCCATTCCACTTCGATACCGATTTTTTCTTTCAGCTGGAGCCATGGGACGATGTTGCTGTGGTGTTCGAGGAGCGAGAGGAGCACGACATCGCCTTTGCGAAGATTTTTCTCCCCCCACGATCTTGCGACAAGGTTGATCGCCTCCGTACAATTTTTGGTGAAGATCACTTCGTGCGTCTTTTTTGCATTGAGGAATTTTTGCACACACTTGCGCGCAGCTTCGTAGTGTTCCGTTGCGGCTTCGGCAAGCGGGTGCATTCCGCGCTTGATATTGGCGTTGCTTCGCTCATAAAACTTTTGCATGGCATCAAGTACCATCTTCGGTTTTTGCGTTGTTGCCGCGTTGTCCAAATAGATGATTGGATTCCCATCGATGTTGTTTGCGAAGAGTGGGAACTGTTGCCGAAGTGTCGCACCGAGATCGGACATGCAGATATTCTAGCGCTTTTGTTCGTACTTTTTGGCAATTTCTCCCATGATCTCCTGTCTCATTCCTATATCAGGAATACGCTCGAGGAGGCTCCCAAGGAATCCTTCGACGTACATTCTCCGTGCTTCCTGTTCACTTATCCCGCGTGAGGCAAAGTAAAAAAGATCCTCGCCGCTCACTTTAGAAACCGATGCACTGTGGCTTGCCTTCACGTCATTCGTCTTAATTTCGAGTCCCGGAACAGCATTGACTTTGGCCGTTGGATCCAGCATCAACGTTTTCTCGGTCAAGTAGGTATTGGTTCCGCCGCCATTTGTCGTGATTTCGATGCACCCGTTTACATCGACACTTGCTCTATTCTCTGCAACGCCATGGATTGCGATTTCGCCCGAACCGTTTTTGGCATCGAAAACAGTCCGCACACTAATCTTCTGTTTTTCATCCTCCTTACCATAAAAAATCCAATCGATGGTACTGGCACCTCCTGCGCCTCTGATCGTGGAGACGAGGGAGTACGAAACCTTGCTTCCTCCCAACATCACAATCGTGAGAAAGAGTGAAGAGCCTGTCCCAACGCTATAGGTCTGGGTGATATCGATTGGTGTCGTTTCGTTCGCCTCAAGAAGATAGATACAGCGTCGCTCCTCGCCATCCGGCACGGATTCCGTCAAGTTGCCGCTTTTTGTGAGCCGAATGAAGGAAGTCTTTTCTGCTGGCATTGCGTTGAGCAAATAGTACATCGCGGCTACCATGATCCCCAATGGTTAACGGACACAATCACGAACACGGAGGAGTATTAGTGGTATCGCAGGATGTCGCACGCTGTGATGCGTTGCCTGCTGTTACCTCTTCGCG
The DNA here is from genome assembly GCA_035289645.1 of Candidatus Peribacterales bacterium. Classification (GTDB taxonomy): domain Bacteria; phylum Patescibacteriota; class Gracilibacteria; order Peribacterales; family Peribacteraceae; genus DATDWC01. The sequence goes on along the minus strand of DATDWL010000011.1, from coordinate 30,363 downwards.
ACCTCATCATACAGATCAAAATTTACATGGAGCGATTGGTGCCACAAATATTCCATCCGAGTGTATTCAAGGATATGAAATCTCTACTGCCGAAGATGTTGTGGAGGTCTTAAAGCACGAAGAAGATCCGCGGAGGATTTTGCAGCTCCTTGGTGCTCTCCATATGGTGACTGTCGAAGAATTGCAGCAACGGTGGAGGGTTGATTGTTATGGCATGATGGATGAAGGCCTCCAATTTGTAACAGTATCCTTCGATGAATATATTTTGGATCTCCGAATACAATTTGTGATGGCAGCTTGTTTGGTATACGGGAATAAAGCTGACACATATGCCGATGCGTGGGAACAGGTATACAGCAATGCGCATAGAGTTGCGCTTGAAGCAGTTCAAGCAATTCACTGTGCGCTTCAAAGTACGGTGAGAATTAATAAGCCACGCTAGAGGCGCATTATTGTGTGGAATTACCCAACTGATCCCTCCATTTCCAGTTCGATCAGTCTGTTCATCTCGACCGCATACTCGAGTGGCAATTCTCGCACGATCGGTTCGATGAATCCATTCACGATCATGGCTCTCGCCTCCTCCAACGCAATGCCGCGGCTCATCAAATAGAAGAGCTGTTCTTCGGAGAGTTTGCCCACGGTCGCTTCGTGCGCGATCGTCACATCGTTATTCCGGATTTGAATATCGGGAATTGTGTCTGTGCGGCTGCGCTCATCAAGGAGCAGGGCATCGCACTCTACATTCGCGGTGCAATCGTGTGCATGAGCGGCGATGAAAAGTTTTCCTCGGTACACGGCCGTGCCGCCATCTTTACTGATTGATTTACTCGTCACTCTGCTCGAGGTGTGCGGCGCAAGATGGAACACTTTCGCACCGGTATCCTGCCATTGGTCTTTGTTTGCGAATGCAATGGCAAGGTGATCGCAGCGCGCTCCTTCTCCCGTGAGCATGCTGCAGGGGTAGAGCATGGTGGTACCGGAGCCCATGTTGCCGCCCACCCATTCCATCACGGCATCCCTTTCCACGATGGCACGCTTCGTATTCAGGTTATACGTATCGCGACTCCAGTTTTCGACTGAAGAATATCTGCACTTGGCATTTGGTTTTACGAAGATCTCCACGAGGCCAGCATGGAGCGCCTGCGAACCGTACTTCGGTGCGCTGCAACCTTCGATGTAGTGCACTTCTGCTCCTTCTTCCACGATGATGAGCGTGTGTTCGAATTGCCCCATGTTCTTTGCGTTCATACGGAAATAGGCCTGCAGAGGGTCCCTTACCTTCACTCCTTTTGGAATGAGCAGAAATGTGCCCCCACTCCACACTGCTCCATGGAGCGCTGCAAATTTGTGATCCGTATTCGGAACACACTTCATAAAGTGCTTCCGCACAATCTCCGGATGCTGCTGCAGTGCGACATCCATATCGAGGAAGATCACGCCGAGCTCTTCCCATTCCTTCTTTAATTTGTGATAGACCATTTCGCTCTCGTATTGTGCACCGACTCCCGCAAGCATCCTGCGTTCGGCCTCGGGAATTCCTAAGCGATCGTAGACGCTGCGAATTTCTTGCGGTACTTCTTCCCATGAATCTGTTGCCACCGCTCCGGATTGTGCGTAGTAAATGATATCGTCAAGATCGAGCGTGGAGAGATCCGCCCCCCATATTGGCATCGGTTTTTCTTTGAAAATTCGGAGTGATTCCAGTCGATGCGCAAGCATCCACTCCGGTTCATTTTTATCGGTGCTTATTCGTCGGACGAGTTTCTCCGAGATCCCCCGTTCTATGCCCTCTGCATAGGGGGAGGGATTTGCAGAATCGAACGATTCCCGCGATAGGCCTGCGAAAATAGGGGAGGAACTCATTTGCTTTATGGACAGTTCATTTTACCATGTCTAGGTGGATACGTTTGAAAAGCTCCATGGATTTCTACGGAAAGCTCGTAGTGGATTTTTGGCTTGTCGCAATCCAGAATATATCCAAGGGGTTGTCGTAACATCTATGCGCGATGTGCGAGCACGACTCAATGCACTACATCAAAAGTATTCTCCACCTGAACATTTTGAGCTTGAAAGGCGAATGGCAGAGCTTCGACGCACTGTTGTCATTTTTTACCTATCCGTACCTCGCGCAACCGAAACATCTTCGACGCCAATCTCTCCTTCCAGTCGAACTGATCTTCATCGCAAGGCATTGCTTTATTTGAATGCAGAGCGCCGAATTCAGATGCAATTCCGAGAATTGATTGAAAATCAAGTGAACAAATTGTCCACAGATGGATCTTCCTCGGATGATCCATCGTGCGTATAGTGACCGTGTGATCGGTAATCTCACAAAAAAGCGCATGAAGGAAGTTCTGGCGAGTGTTACGCATGGACACCTTGCATGTCATGCGGATGGTGAGACGTACTGTGTCCCCATTTTCTATGCGTATGATGGTGACCATCTTTATGGCCATACGTACGGGGGAAAGAAAATTGCCATGATGAAGAAAAATCCTCGCGTGTGCGTGCTTGTTCATACTCTAAAGAGTCTTTGGAACTGGGAGAGCGTCATGGTGCAGGGTGATTTCGAGCAGTGCCACGGGAAGGATGCCGTGCATGCAATCGAGCTTCTTTCGGAGCGCCTCCATGCTTCTGCTCGCAAAAGCGCATACTACCTCGGTGTTGTCAAAAATCAGGATTCTCACTATTTCCGCAGGGATCATCGCCCGGTTATTTTCTATAGAATTCGTATTCGCAGTATGACAGGGCGCTACGAGCGTCAGGGGCTTACGAAGCTCTAGGCCACTCCCATCAGCCATTTTTGCCGTATTTCTTGCTTGCATAGTGTTCTTGGCGGAGGAAAAATAGGTCGTCTTTTACCTTTCCCCCATTTCTATGCACAAGTGTGAGAACTGCAAGAAGAAGATTTGCGACTGCGGCGCCTGCGGATGCGCGGATAATGATGAGTGCATTTGCGGAGGCTCGGAGTCCGAGGACGAAGACTGTGGTTGCGATGTTGAGTTGACAGTCGATGAAGATGAATGAGTTTCATAGATAGAATAAAAAAAGACCTCCCGATGGAGGTCTTTTTTATAGATTTATTCAGAGACGATTAGCGAACTTCGTATGTAAGTACGACGCTCATGCGAACCTCTTGTTCGCCCGTTGGGACAGGGATCAGTGAGCCTCCTCCTCCACCCATGCCTCTATCCATCATAGCGCCTTCGTACATGGGCGTTGGACCATACATCCCACCCTCGTTAAATCCTTTCAATGCACCAAGAGAAACGCCGAGTTTCTCTGCGAGAGCCAATGCCTTCTCTTTGGCATCGCTAATCGCGAGGTCGCGCGCCTCCGTTTGCAGTCGCTCCGGATCATCAATCGTGAATGACACGCCACCTGCTTGATTCGCTCCTGCAGCAGTCGCGGCAGAAAGCACCGAGCCGATTTTTTCCAGATCACGCACCTTCACACGCAGGCTTTGATTTGCTTCGAATCCCCTTGGAATTTGCTCGCCATCTTTCCAATCGAATGCGGGGTATAAGCTCAAAGATTCTGTCTGAATGTCCTTGGTCTCGATGCCTTGCATCTTCACGGCTTCGATGACGGCATTCATGCTCTTACTTAATTGTTCCATGGCAATCTGCGCTGTTGCCTGTCTCCCTGTCTGCATTCCAAAACTTAATGCAGCAATATCGGGGACGGCGGTCACCTTACCTTCGCCATTAACAGAGATTGTTGCCGGCGAGCCGCGCATTTCGATTTTTTGCCCAGCGACGAACGCGCCGCCGAGGATAAGTGCAACGACGATCGGAAGCCAAACGGGAGGTTTAAAGAAAATGGTCTTTTCTTCCATAATGAAGTGGGGGAAAGAAGAAAGAATACTAGCAAACATTGTCTTTTTTTTGAAGATGAATCAACTGTACATTTGTGTTTAGTTCAAGTTGATGCGCTTTCCCTGCTCGAACTTGCCATATCCTTCCTTTTCGAGCTTGTGAGCAAAATCCGGGCCGCCGCTTTCCGCGATTTTTCCTCCCACCATCACATGGACTCTGTCTGGCGTCAGGTATCCGAGGATGCGTGCATAGTGCGTGACAAGAATGCAGGAAAATGATGGTGAGCGCATCGATTGCACTCCTTCTGCAACAATCTTGAGTGCGTCGACATCGAGTCCGGAATCTGTTTCATCAAGCAGCGCGAGGATCGGGCTCAATATTTTGAGCTGCAAAATCTCCGCTTTCTTTTTTTCTCCGCCACTGAATCCTTGATTGACCGGCCGATCGGCAAACGAGGGATCCATATGGAGTGCGAGCATTTCTTTCTCCAATTGCTCCTTGAATTTGATCGGACTCGTCTTTCGAAACTCCGGATTACGAATCTTCATCACGGCTTCGTGCGCGGCGAAGAGAAATGATCGCAGCGGCACGCCGGCGATTTCTTTGGGATATTGGAATGCGAGAAAGAGTCCCGCCTGCGCCCGTTCATCGGCGGAGAGTTTTAAAAGATCATTGCCGTCGAACACGATTGATCCACTCGTTACTTCGTAGTTCGGGTGTCCCATGAGTGTATTCACGAGGGTCGATTTCCCGGAGCCGTTTGGTCCCATAATGGCATGGAGTTCTCCTGATTCCACGATCAAATTCACGCCCTTGAGGATTGGTTTTTTTTCGACCGCGACGTGGAGATCGGTGATGGAGAGAAGCGGGGGCAAATGCGAAAATACGTAAATACGAAAATGAAGGATGGTGAACTGTGAGATAATAGCGTGTGAGGATCATTATTGCATTTCACTATTTTCGTATTTTCGCATTCTTCTATGTGGCTCATCTTCGCCTTTTCGGCGGCTGTCGCTTACTCCCTGCAATGGATTCTTTTCCGCATGAGCCGTGGCGTTCCAAGCACGATTGTCACTGCCACCGAGTACATCACAGGGCCGCTCCTCTTCCTCATTGCGCTCCGCACCGTAGACTACCCATGGCATGAGCCGTGGTTTTGGGCGTATCTCACGCTGCCATTCCTCCTCATCCCATTTTTCGTATGGTCCACGATGTACGCCGTTCATCGTGTGGAAGTCACTTACGTCAAACCACTCTTCGGACTTTCGAGCATGACAACACTTCTCGTGGCGAGCGTGTTTTTTGGTGAATCGATATCTGCGTATGCAGTGACTGGTCTTGTGTGTATTACGTTTGGTCTCCTCACGCTCTACCATGGCAGATGGGCGGCATGGAGAAATGTGGGACCGTGGATCATACTCGCTGCCGCTCTCTTTTACGGAGTAAATGCAGCAGTGGTCGCGAAAGTGTTGCAGAAGTTTCCTGATGTTTTGGGCGTTATTGCATTGGTTTTCCTCGGGAGTTTTTTGCTGAATCTTCCTATGGCGATTCGGGACCTGCGAACATTTCGGTTCTCCCGCAATCAACTGCTCATACTCCTCAGCATGGTGATCACGACTTTGTTGCAGGATTTCCTCACGCTGGTTGGGTTCACTTTTGGTCCTTCTCCGTATGTCATCGCAATCAAGCGTACGAGTATTCTCCTTACGGCGGTGATTGGCTATTTCTTTCTCAACGAGCGAGATCAATCATTAAATCGTCTGCTCCTTGCGAGCGGGTTCGTTGTGATTGGTGTCGTGTTTATTGTTCTTAGTTAGTTTTTCTTTCTTCCCATATCGTTCGTTTCGTGCACGAAGAATTGCCATGACGATATCTCGAGCGGACTGTGCGGGATCGATCGCGCTACGCGAAACACGGGTGAGGGGATCCTTGTTGAGTAATTCTTGAATACCATCTCGGACCATTTTATCTACATTGATTGTGCTGAATGGGGTGGTTAAGGTAACGAGTACACGCTGAGCATTAGTCCATCGTAAGACTTGCCCAATAACAGAGCACACATGACGTGCGAGACTTTGATCGATAACGACAGTATTTGTCGGAGTATGATCGGTAGCTCCTTCGCTTTCTCTGCAACTACTCAGTGCAATTGCCATAGGATCATTCTAAAGATTTTGGCTATCACAGCCAGTCTTTTCTCCATGATCTACGGTACTATAGGGCTGTTCTATGAAGGTTGTTGCCAAAAATAAGCGTGCCCGGTTTGATTACGAACTTTTGGAGGAGCTCGAAGCAGGTCTCCTCCTTACGGGGCAGGAGGTAAAATCCGTGCGTGCGGGAAATGCGGATTTAAAGGGCGCGTACGTTTCGTTCGCATCGGGGAAGCCTGTGCTCAAAAATTCCACGATTCAACCGTACAAGTATGCCTCTAATCTCACAGGCTACGACCCCGGCCGTGATCGGGAGCTTTTGCTCCGGAAGTCAGAGATTGAACGTCTCCGCGAAAGTGCAAACGAAAAGGGGATTACCGTTTTACCGCTCGAGTTCCGCTCTGCACGCACAATAAAAATATTGCTCGGAGTTGGTCGTGGAAGAAAAACGATCGATAAGAGGAGGAAAATAAAAGAGAGAGACGTAGAGAGGAAACTACGACGAGGGGACGAAATATAATGCGCAAATACGAAAATACGGAAATGCGAAAATAAGAACTTTTCTCGAGCGATCCACCTCCTATTTGACTGCTACTTCGATCAATGATGATGACTCATGGATAGTCGAGAGACTTGTTTTTGCTTACTCAGATCAATTCGTCTCTCGACTGTCCGGGTAGTTACCACGATTGTTTTGAGATATTGATCGTGATTTCTCCAGAACCGCTCGAGAAAAGTGTTATGCTGTTTTTGATATGCAACCTTTACTTCCACCGCAGATCCAAAAGGTCATCGAGGAATTCAGCAAGCTCCCCGGCATTGGAGCAAAGTCCGCTGAGCGACTTGTCTTTTTTCTCCTGCGCTCGAGTAAAGCGAATCCAGAATCGCTCAGCCGTGCACTCAAAGAACTCAAAGAGGGAATTCGGTACTGCGAGGGGTGCCAAATGGTTTCGGTTGATGCGCGTTGTCCGATTTGCCGCGATCAAAGCCGTGATCATAGTTTGATCCTCGTCACCGAGGAGCCGCTCGATGTCATCGCGTTCGAGAAATCCGGCTACAAGGGCGTCTACCATGTGCTCCATGGCGTCCTCTCGCCGATCGATGGCATGGGACCGGAGCAACTCAAATTGAAGGAGCTCATGATTCGTTGCGGGAGCGGCGCTATCGTAGAGGTGATTATTGCGACCGATCCGGATGTCGAAGGCGAAGCAACCGCTACCTATCTCCGGCGGGAACTCTCCAAGTTTGTTCCCAGAATCACGCGCCTAGCACACGGCCTCCCCAGCGGTGCGGAGATCGAATTTGCAGATCAGGTGACATTGCGAGAGGCGGTGGCGGGAAGACGGGTGCTTTGATGTTTCTTGATACAATGAGATAATTTGGTATCCTGCTCTTATGGTGGAGCAGAGAAATCAATCAATGTTTGAGAGGCTCAAATCGCGCGTTGATTCCGAAGTATTAGTACGAGCTGCTGTCATTCCTACAATTGTGGCACTGTTTACGTTTGTTATATATATGGCAACCCGCAGTTCAAATTCTCCATCCGCATCTGATGCCGATGAGGAAAATCCAGTAGTGACAAAACCGGGTGGAGATTCTCAGAACCCCGCGTATAAGGGGCATAGCGATGTGCATAGTTCGCTTTGGGTAGACACAGATTTAGATAATGCGAACAATCAGTTCGATCCAGTGATGAGTAAAATATTGAGTTACAGCCCTGAAGAGAAAAGATTTTATGAAAGTTTAGAGGGCTTATCCAATGAGGAGCAAAGGAGGAGGCTGAAAGAACATGATGGGGAATTAGAAGAGAAAATGAAGCAAATAAAAAAAGAGAAACAGAAAAATTTGCCGTGATGTGAGGTACTATCGGCTCATGAAACGCCTTCTCATCTTTCTTTCTGTACTGCTCATTTCCTGCATCGCTCAACAAAGCGATCAGGGAGAATTAACGGCAATCATTCTCACGGCAGGGGATCAGGAAATTCCGCTCGTAGTCGAAATTGCGGATGAGCCATTGGAGCTGGAGCGGGGTCTTATGGGGCGGGAATTCATCCCAAATGATCAGGGAATGTTATTCATTTTCCCGAGTCCAAAAATTCTTACATTCTGGATGAAGGATACGCTCATCCCTCTCGATGTACTCTTCTTCGATGCCGATGGGAATTTCATCAACATGAAAACAATGGATCCCTGCACTGCAGATCCCTGCCAAACCTATTCATCAAACGGTCTTGCTACATCTGCGCTCGAACTCGCTTCCGGCTTTTACGAGCAGCAACTAGAGCCGCTCCTGCAGCAGAAAGGAGCAGTGTTGCAGCTCCGGTTTGCGGAAGAATGATTGTTTCCATTACGCCGCCTGATTCATTTCCTGTCTCATCCACAGCAGTCACTTTGAGCGTGAATGTTCCGGGAGGAATGTTGGCGATCGTAGAACTGATGACGGTTCCAAGGAGCACCGTTGGTCCCACGAACGAATAGCCGCGATCCGGACTCTCGTAGAGATGGTACGACGCAAGGTCGCGTGCGGTATTCAGGCTCCCCATCCATTCTGCCTTTACGGTGTAATTGCCATCTGACTGGAGAATACGTTTGAGTGTGAGCATTTGCGCATCTTCCGGTGGGATGGTATCCGGGATTGGTGTAGGTTCTTGCGTTAGAAGAGGCGCAGGTTCTGCGATGACAATCGGCAGTGGTGCGGGTACAGAACTGCTCGCTGCTGATGCAGCGGGGTCACTCGACTCTGCATCGCCTTCTCCCGAAGGTCGTGCGACGAACGTGGCGCTATTTTTGGTTGCATCAATCGTTGTTCCATCAATTCCTTTGATGGTGCCAAGTGCTGTAATCGTGTAGCGCGTGCGAACGCGCATAGGCGTTGTTCGGAGCACGAGCGCATTGTCGCTCGCCTCTGCACTCAGCGCGCTCACAGCGCTTCCATCTTCTCCTGTGATTGTAAAGTGTATGGCAGGGTGCCCTTCGGGAGCGGCAACCGGCGCCGTGAAGAGGAGACGAATGGTCGACTCGTTTTCTGCAATGGCATTTTCGATAGCGAGGCTTGCCGCATTATGCGGTTCATTCATCGAGGATGCTCCTTGCGAAACAATGACTGCAGCGTTCTGTTCCTCACCGAATGTTCGGTACTCCACTCCCGTGCTGTCGACCGCTGTGATCGTCACATACATCGTATCGCCCGAAACAAAACCGCGATTCACAAGATCAAGGAGTGCGATATTTGTTTGGCTGCCGATTGTTTCTTCCACATCAAGATATCTGCCGTTCTGTTCGAGGATCGATTCCTTCGCAAAGTACACTTTGTAATGATCCACTGTACCGCTTGCAGGAGCCTGCCATCGTACGCCCATGGCGTTTGGTGCTGCTTGAAGCTCGATTCCAGTGACCGTGGGTCCGCCTTGGGCGGTTGCCACCATCGGGAGCACTGTGCTCAAAGCGACAAGAGTGGTAATGAGTCGGAGGAAATGTTTGTGCATAGTGTGTGTTTGAAATCTTCACATTATAGCAGATTTTGGCTACCGCATCAATATCCGCTGATCTTATGCTGCGAGTTCTTTCACCATTGTCTCAGCTGCTTTTTCCGCTGCATGTTGCCAATCTTTACCGGTGGACGCGTAGATGATCGAACGTGAAGCGTTCACGATCGCGCCTGTACCATCGGGCAAGAATCCATGCTTCACATCCGCCGCCGTTCCTCCCTGTGCTCCATATCCCGGAATCAGGAAGATGCTATGCGGCATCAACGTGCGAAGGTACTTCATCTCCTCTGGATACGTTGCACCCACGACTGCACCCACACACGAAAGATTGGAAGCATTACCAAGGAGCGAGACCCCCCATGTTTCCACAAGCTGCGCCATATGTTCGTGAACAACCTCATCTCCAACAGGGAGATCCTGCAGATCGCTCGAGGATGGGTTGCTCGTTTTTACAAGGACGAAAATTCCTTTTCCGTTCCGTTTGCATCGTTCGATAAAAGGATCAACGCCATCGTGCCCGAGGTACGGAGAGATCGTCAGCGCATCAATCGATGAATCTGGACCAAGGTATGCATCGGCATAGGCTTCGCACGTGGAGCCAATATCATTGCGCTTGCCATCCGCAATCACCATCAGCCCTTGTTCTTTTGCGTAGGCGCAGGTCGCAAAGAATGCTCGCATGCCTTCCCATCCAAGGAGTTCGAAGTACGCAAGTTGCGGCTTTATGCAGGAGGCGATTTTTTTTACCGCATCGATGATTCCCCTATTAAATGCCAACATCCCCTGCACATCTCTGCTGATTCCTTCCGGGAGTTTGGAAAGCTGTGGATCGATCCCGACGCACACCGGGGAAGTTTTTTTGATTCGTTCCGTGAGGGCGTCGGCGAAGTGCATTGGAGGAATTATACCGCAAGTACTTCGTTATTTGTTGATGATATTTGTGATCTCCTTCATGTCACTTATGACGACATCCGCCGCTGTAAGATCCTGTTCGCCCGAATGCGGACTCTGTAACCCGATACAGAACATGCCTGCGGCTTTGGCAGCGGCAACGCCGTGCGCGGCGTCTTCAATGACAGCACACTGTTTTGGATCCACCCCCAGTGTTTTTGCGGCGAAGAGGAAAATGTCGGGGTTCGGTTTTCCGCGTCCCTCCGGAAGATCATCTATGCTGATGCGTACGGAGAGAAAATCAAGCAGGCCGATCTTTCCAAGTGCGAATGTAATGAACGTATGCGGCGAGCTGCTGGCAACGGCGCAGGGATATTTCTTCGCCAGAGTTTTCACCACTTCAATCGCACCCGGAATCGCCGGCAATCCTTCACTGGCTAAAATCCGAGGCATGGCGACGTCGTATTTGTAGCGCATCATTTCATCTACGAGGTGAAACGATTTGCCGTGACGGATGACAAGATCTTGCATTCCCATGCGATCTGGTCTGCCTGCCTCTTTTTCTAGTTCCTCCTTGGTCATTGGCATACCAAAGTGCGCCGTTGTTTCGATCTCCGCCAAAACGTGCAATCCTTGCGAATCCGTGAGTACGCCATCCATGTCGAAAATGACCGCTTTTATGGGAGCCGTGGCACTCATGCGACGAGTATACTCCTTCACTTATGAAGTTCTGGTTCACAGCCTACGTTTTCCTCATTGCGGCAGCGCTCCTCCTCATCCACGAGTGGCAGCTGTTGCCGGATGGTGCACTGCATATCGCAGCACTTAATGTAGGGCAGGGGGATGCGCTGCTCATCATAACCCCGAATCATCGGAAGATACTCATCGATGGAGGACCGGATATGGCGCTCCTTGAGTGCTTGGGAGATGAGCTCCCATTCTTCGATCGAACAATCGATCTCCTTATCCTCACGCATCAGGATGGCGATCATATTACGGCGTTCCCTACGCTCCTGGAGCGATACGACATCGATCGCGTTCTTTTAAGTGGCACCGCCAATATGAACTCGCGCTATGCCGCATTCCTCAACGAGCTTAAAAAGAGCGATGCCGAAATCATCATTGCGGATGCAGATCACGATTTTGATTTTGGTGATGGCGTTATGCTCGATGTCCTCTGGCCGCGTACGTCGCTCTTCGGACAAGAAGTGCAGCAGACAAATAATAATTCCATCGTTGCTAAGCTCACGTGGCGGAATCACTCGATCCTCCTCACCGGCGATATCGAAGAAAAGACCGAGGAGGAATTACTTAAAGCGGGATACGATCTTCATGCCGAAATCCTCAAAGTTCCGCACCATGGAAGTAAGACTTCATCCTCGACAGGATTTCTTCTTGCCGTGAATCCCGATCTTGCTCTTATTTCCGTCGGTGCAGGGAATACGTACGGGCATCCGCATCCCACGGTTTTAGAACGATATCAAAACTTTCGGATTCCCATACGACGAACAGATAAAGAAGGAAAAATAGAATTAGTTTTGCAGCAATGAAATTTTCAAACCACCTGACCATGCGTACATGCGTCAGGTGGTTTTTTGGCAGCGGAGCTGCCTTGTTGATCTGTGTACATCTAACTGTAGAGCCACAATGCGATAACAACCATGATGTAGCCTATACACAATGACGCCATAGACGCATGGAATGGCCACATGCGGTTCTTCTTGGTGCACCAATGGGCCAACTCTACGAAAGGTTGGCCAACAAAAATGCCCAAGAAGCCCATCAGAATTCTCATAAGGGGTTCTCCTAGTGTGGATGGAAAGATCAACAACTCGGGATCTTCTCTTATCTAGTCTGTAAAGGTCAAGGTTGTCATTTTTCCTTCGTAGGGGGCGTAGCGCGCTACGCCCCTACGAGATACCATAGGAAGTGGTGAATACCCTGCTTCTCCTTGCTGGCCGTTCCCGCCGCTTTGCTCCGCTCAAGGAAAAGGCGCTCTGGCCGTTCTTAGGGGAACCGCTTCTTTCTCGCCAAATCAAGAGAATGAAAGAAGGGGGACTCGAAAATATCACGTTCGTCGGAGGGCATCATAATCTGGAGGAAGTTCATGCACTTTTCCCCAAAGTTCCATCTATCGAACAGGAGGATCTTTCACTTGGAATGCGCGGTGCGCTCCTTTCCGCTCTCAAAGAAATCAAAGGCGGTTCTGTCTGCATCGTGAGCAGCAACGACGTGATCGAGCCAGAGGGATACAGCCGTCTTGTTCAGGCAAGTAAAACAAGCGGCGTCGATGGTGCGCTCCTTGCTCAACGAATGAAGCGATATTTCCCCGGAGGATATCTTGTCACTTCTCCCGGCGAAGAGAGAAAAGAATTCCCCAGAATCGCCGGTGTTGTGGAAAAACCGGGCGAAGGAAAAGAGCCATCGGACCTCGTTAATATTGTCGCTCACATCCACAACGATTCCTCCAAACTCCTCGATATGCTGGAGGATGCTTCCTCTGTTCGTGATGATGCGTACGAGGTAGTGCTCACGAAACTCTGCAAAGAACAAAACTACGTTGCCGTTCCCTACGAAGGGAAATGGAATGCCGTGAAGTATCCGTGGCACATCCTTGATCTCACGGAAAGATTTCTTGCCGAACTCAAGGGAGATCATATTCATGCCGATGCATCGGTACACGAATCTGCCGTGATCATCGGGCCCGTGGTACTGGAAGAAGGCGTTCGTGTTATGCCGCATGCCACTATCAAAGGCCCTTGTTACATCGGCAAGGGATCGATTATCGGCAATAACTGTTTGATCCGCGATTCCATCATTGGTGAGCAGTGCGTGATCGGCTATTCATCCGAAATTGCACGTTCCAATCTCCATTCGCACGTTTGGACTCACTCAACGTACCTTGGCGATTCCGTGATCGGCAAGAATGTTGCCTTTGGAGCGGGATCCGTTGTCGCGAACTTCCGGCTCGACGAAGGGGAAATTTCTTCCATCATTGGGGAAGAGGCGGTTAACACGCAGCGTGCGAAGCTCGGCGTCTTGATCGGTGATCATGTGCGTATTGGCATTCACACGAGCTTTGCTCCGGGAGTGAAAGTCGGGGAGGGGTCGTTTATCTCCTCAGCGACGTATGTTTCCAAGGACGTAGGTGAGAATAAGTTTGTTCATACTCGCGAAGGAGTACTCGAAGAGCGCGAGAACAAAGTACCGGTGCCGGGAGTACGTCCGGTGTAAAGGAGAAAGCTGAATGGGTCATATTCAGCAAATAACTATCACTGTATCCGATCAGATCATTTTTTGATCTGCATCTGATTCAATGCGTTCGTTTACGAGTGTGATCCGTGCATCCAACGCACTTGTTTCGCAAAGTGTTTCGCCGTAATGGCGAATGCAGTTATAGAGAACGAACTCTCCAGAGTGCCGAAAGACAGTCCGTCCGGGGAAAGATGCACTTGGGCAAAATCTACGATCGAGAAAATAAATGCGATGATGAGGAGAATGAGGACGCACCACTGTCCAATCGTCGAACGATCAGTGGAGCAATCCGCATGCTTAATCCAATGCATCAGAGCTAGAACCAACGTGAGAACGCTCAAGGAGGAAGCCGTGGTGCCAAAAACGAAGCCGTTGCCATCGGTATGTGCATAAAAGAAACCCGCCAAAGCACCGATCATGACAATGGTGAAAATCGAAGTGAGTGTTCCTTTGACGATCATGCAGACATCGCAGGTCATGGAGGCTTTGTTTTGCTTCATTGTGCTTGGGGAAAAGACACTCAATAGTATATCTTATTTTTGAGGAATATGCATGACCGCAAATACGTGACCAGTTTCACATAAAAACCTTTCGAAGCCGTTTCGATCAATCACGAATGTGGCATTTCCATGTTTAAACCATCTAATTCCTCACACGTAAATACCGCTTTGTGATCGAAGTGTTGGTAGGGAATATCCCATTGCCGAAGGAGTGCATCGAGCTCTTCCAGCGGCAGAGGATGGTACAATATGCAGCATGGCTCTTGCGAATGCGAATCACAATAATCTCCTGACGGCCAAGAATGATTTCTCCCTTGTGATCTTTGGGGCTTCGGGTCACCTTGCGCAGCTCAAAATATTTCCTGCACTCTATTTTCTTGCGCTTAAGAAGCGCCTTCCGTCGCACTATGCGATTGTCGGATTCGCGAGGAGCGCGATGGATGATGGGAGTTTTCGCACGCATGTTGCCGAGGCAATTCGCAGGCATGTGGAAGCGGTGAACGAAGGTGTTCTTGCGGAGCTCCTTACCCATGTGTTCTATCGGCAGGGGCAGTACGATGATGTTGGTGCGTATAGCACGCTTGCAACAAGACTTACGGAAATCGAAAACGGATTTGCCGACGATGCCGTTCGACTGTGCTACCTCTCCATACCTCCCACGTCGTTTGGCGTTGTTGGGAAGAATATTTGTGCGGGAGGCGTTCATGCATCAGGGAGAAGTTTCCGCGTCATCGTGGAGAAGCCATTTGGCAGTGATTACAAAAGCGCCAAAGAAATTCAGCAATCGCTCGTTGGCTGTTTCGCTCCCGATGAGATTTACCTCCTCGATCATTACCTTGGTAAGGAAGCGGCGCGGAACATCTACTACCTTCGGCTTGTGAATCCCATTGTCGAACGTATCCTCAAATACACGCTGGTCACGAATGTTCAGATCACCGCTGCAGAAACCGTGGGGTTGGAAGGGCGAGCAGGATACTTTGAACAGGTTGGAACACTGCGCGATATGTTCCAGTCGCACATGTTGAGCTTGATGGCACTCCTCACCATGCAGCTTGTCCCGCGCGAAGATCTTCCTCGTGCGCGACTTGATGCGCTGAAAAATATTTATGTGCCACCGGCTGCGGATCTTTCTGGAATTCTTCTTCAGGGTCAATACGCACGGTCTGCTCAAAATCACAGCTACCGCGATGAAGAAGGAGTAGCAGCGGATTCCCGCACGAATACATTTGCAGCACTCAAGCTGATGACCCGTGTTCCGCGCTGGCAGGGCACACCGTTCTATCTTCGTTCGGGGAAATGCTTAAAAGCCAAAGAAACGAAGATCGCATTCGAGTATCAGAATCCTTATGTGACGACCTATAAGCTTGCTCCGAATAGAGTGGAGATTATTCTTCAGGGGGAGGCGGGCATGCGCATTCACCTCCAAACAAAGATGGGCGGATCGGAGCCCTCGTTCCGTTCGCTCCTCCTCGAAGATCCGCTTGTGTGTGTCGGTGATTGTTTGGATGAACACGGGCTCCTGCTCCTTGAGGCTATTAACGGCAAGAGAGACTGGTTTTTGGATTTCGAGGAAGCGCTCACCGCGTGGAAGCTCATCGATCCGCTCCAGGCGTACCTACAAAAACCAGAGACGCCGCTTACTCTCTACTCATGCGGCGAAAAGGGTCCGAAGGAGGTTGATGAGTGGATAGAGAGGGAGGGATATGAGTGGATCTAAAGGTAGGGTTAAGGTTGGGGCTTAGGCAGGGACATTCCAAATCCGCACTCAAGCCATTTCACGGTGCTTCGATACAGCCTTATACTTTGCATGATGGCTTTTTCCTACAAGCACATCCCCGTTGATTCCATTCCCGAATTTATCGATCGTTCCTCCGCGGAGCTTGAACAAGTTATTCTTGATGCAATCGAAGAGAAGGGGAGTTGTATCCTCGGACTTTCCGGAGGATCCACGCCGCACCGAATTTACGAAGCACTCGGTGAACTCAAATCGATCGATTGGAGCGCGGTGAAAATCTTCCTCGTGGACGAGCGCTACGTTCCTGAGGATCATGCGGAAAGTAATCAAAAAATGATCCGCGAAACACTCCTCAAGCACGCCTCGATTCCAGAGCGACAGATCATTTTTCCCGATACAACTCTCGCACTCGAAGAGTGCGTCGAAGATTATGACTTCCGCATCGATCAACTCATGGAGGAGGGGATCGATGTTGTTGCTCTCGGCCTTGGCGAAGATGGCCATATTGCTTCGCTCTTCCCCGGGGATATCGATGCTCTGCTCGAAAAAGAACGGCGTGTGATCCATACACAGACTGATGTTTTTGCGATTCATGATCGAATCACCGTCACGCTCACCGTCCTCGAATCTGCAGCTCATCCTCTTTTTTTCCTTCAGGGAACAAAGAAAAAGAAGATCTTTGCTGAAGCACTTTCCGAGAACGAAGATTCCGTGGAATACCCAGCGCACGCCCTACTGTCGCACGGCAATACGGTATGGGTGACGCAATGGTAGTCCTAGAGTATGCTCCCGCGGTATGCCACTGAAGCTCCGTGAACGATTCGGTTTACCATTCATGTTTCTGCTCATTGCAGCCGCGTGTTGGTATTACGTGACGCATGATTTGATGAACAATGTGTACTTGCGCGAGCTTTCGCCCCTTGCGTGGCTTTCCATTGTTCCGTACGGGGATTGGCCATTGATGTTCATTAATACCCTTCCCCAACCATGGCCCCTCTGGATCGTCGGCGTCATTCTTTTTGTCGTATGGGCGCTCATATTCATGGTGATGCGCGGTGGATATTACTCATTCCGCTACGCCGGAGATCTTTCCATGTGGCAACTCTTTGGCTTCTGCATTGTCTTTGGCATCGTTATGTTCTTCGTTCTCCTCATTCCTGTCATGAACCAGATCGAAATCTGGAAGGCCTCATGGTAGAACGCATGCCTTTTTCGTTGACCAATTCCGCGCTTTTGAGCTACTTTCTCATTACTTCACCCTTCTCGCCCTGAGGCACTACCCAAAGCAGACTGAGCACCGGTTCCGGATCAACGAGCAAATCCGTTCGAAAGAAGTGCGCCTCATCGATGGTGAAACGCAGGATGTCATTCCAATTGAAGAAGCAATTCGTCGCGCGAAGGAGCGCGAGCTTGATCTGATCGAAATTTCGCCGAATGCCGTACCACCCGTCTGTAAAATTCTCGATCGCGGATCGTATCTCTATCAGCTCAAAAAAAAGGAGAAGCGAGCAAAGGCGGGGAGCAAGCAGACGGAAGTAAAAATGGTACGGTTTGGTTTTCGCACCGATCAACACGATCTCGATCGTCTCGCAAACCAAGCGCGTGGATTTTTGGCGGATCGCCACCTTGTTAAAATTTCGATGCGACTCCGCGGTCGCGAACTGACGAACCAAGAATATGCGCGCGACAAAATGAAAAAATTTCTCGATGGCCTGGTGGATTCGGCGGAGGTTGAACAGCCCATGCGCAGACAAGGAAACCAATACATGGCGATTGTGAGAGCGAAGAAGTAGGGATTTGATAGGTTTATTGAGTTTGATAGGTTTATTTTGCCAAACCTACCCCGCCTACTAAACCTACAAAACTTTCGCCTAATTTCCTTTCATTAACTACTTTCTTGCCTTATCATGCCTCGGCAATGCCAAAGCTTAAATCCCACAGTGGAGCAAAAAAACGGGTCCGGAAGACCGGTTCCGGTAAAATTGTCTTAAAGCGCAATAGCCGCAATCATCTCCTGCAACAGAAGAGCAAGCGCCAGAAGAGCCTGTCCCGAACGCTTGTGCCCTCCAGCCATCAAGAAGTGAAGAACCTCAAACTTCTCCTTCCGTACCTTTAATCACCACGTATGCGCGTCAAACGCGGCACTACCTCTCGGCATCGCCACACCAAGCTCTTTAAGGCAGCGAAAGGTTTTCGTGGCCGCAGGAAGAATACAGTCAAACTTGCAAAGCAGGCTGTCATGAAGGCGGGGCAGAATGCCTACAAAGATCGCCGACGCAAGAAGCGTGAGTTTCGTGGTCTTTGGATTACGCGCCTCAATGCTGCACTCAAAATCCATGGCGTTCAGTACAGTCGATTTATCCGTCAAATGGAGGTGAAGAAGGTCGTGCTTAATCGTAAAGTTCTCTCCGAACTCGCACTCAGCGAGCCCGATGCATTCAAGAAGGTGGTGGAGGTGGTGATGGGATAGTCACCTCTCACAACGATTATCTTCCACTTGCCTGAATCTCGATGTGAACTCTTCTTATGAATGCACGATTGAAAATAATTGACATTATTCTAAAAAATGTTATGTTAACAAAGTATGGAATCTCCTCGAGAATCAGAGCTGCAGCGTGATTTTTATGGAGCGCTTACACCCGAAAGTTACTTGCGCATTAGTGAAGAATACAAACAAGCACTTCTCCATTATCTTCCGGCACTTCAAGCGATTGCAGCTGCGTATCAGCAAGCGATTATTGATTCAAACTTTGATCAGTTATGGTCTTTTCCTCCTGATGAGGAGAGTAGCACAGATATGAGGCGTGAAAAAAAATTTGTTGAATTGCTTTGCGCGCGTGTGGAAATGGCGGTAAATATGTTACGTACTCATGCGGAGCAGATTGCTGATCTTGATCACGAGTACCATCGTGAATTTTTCGACATTCTTTTTCGCATTGAGAATGCTATTACGAAGCGATGTCCCGATCTCAACTTTTTACATTCGCTCACCAAAAATTCTTCCCCACTTACTGAGGCGTGGGATACATTGGCACGGAGGTTATCGGATTGTGGCATCAGCATTCATTCTTCTGCGCATATTCAGACTTTTCGAGACCAGTGTACTCAAGAACGTGCGAACTTAGTCCATGGCATGGATAGGTGTGTAGAACGTTGTTCCAGAGCCAATGCTACGAACACATTAGGAGTGGACGATCTTAAGCAGGAAATATTTTTGAGACTCCATATGGCTTCCGGTACCTATGACCCTGCACACGAAGCAAAATTTTCTACGTATGTTTGGAGAGAAGTGAATCGGACCATCTGGAGCGCACAATCGCGTCAGCGGCCTTTTAAAATCAGTTATCGTGTTCAACGACAGTTGCATCGGATGGAGAAGTTGCTCACAAGCAAAGACGTCCCAATCCGTCGCAATGCTCAAATTAATTTTTTAAGCAGAAAGCTTAAAGTGAATGCGTCTCGTATCAAGGAACTTTTACCTTGGTGTTTTCGTAATACCAATGTTCTTCAAAGCCTCGATCAGCCAATCCCCGAGCAGGAATATTCATGTTCCGCACGATCCGATGATGATGAAGAAAGTCTTGATCAGCAGGGAGAGTGGACGACTCCTTCCGCACGATTCGATGATGATGAAGAAAGTCTTGATCAGCAGGGAGAGTGGACGACTCTTGCAGACACCATTCCGGATAACCACCCTTCTGCCGATCCAACGAATCATGTCGATTTTGTCACGTTGCAAAACAGAATAGCGCAGGCGCTTAAAACACTCAGCTACCGTCACCGAGCAGTTCTGACGCTGCGATATGGACTTTTCGGTGGCAATGTTCATACATTGAAGGAAGTCGGTAAATTTTGTGGGGTGGGTGCAGCAAGAATTGGAGTGAATGAAGCCAGTGCTATAAATAAATTGAGGCAGGCTTATTGGGAACTAGAATTGGCACCATTTGCAGAAATGGATTTTGCTCCATATCCGGGGGATAAATTTCTTTCTGATGAATCAATGAAGTCAGATATTCTTCCAAAAGAGACTCTTTGAATATTGTGTAGAGTGGTGCATTCTCATTGTCACGATGATATTCATTCGTATTTTCTCCCAATATTTTCTTCTTCGAGCATCTTTCGATGTATCCTATGCACCGAATGGATTACTACAAAATTCTCGGCGTCTCCCGAAGCGCTTCGCCTGGGGAAATCAAAAAGGCGTATCGCACACTCAGCAAAGAGTGGCACCCCGACAAGCACCCTTCGAAAGGCTCCCCCCTTCGCTCCGCTTCGGAAGGGCAGGCAGGGCAAGGGAGGAAAGAGGCAGAAGAGAAATACAAGGAGATCAATCGTGCGTACGAGTGCCTTTCGGATCCTAAAAAAAAGCAGATGTACGATCAATATGGCACAGAAGATGGCCCGCAGTTTGGCGGTGGCGGAGGCGGATTTGGCAACGGGTTTCAGAGTGCTGGGGGTTTTGGAGATATTTTCGAAACCTTCTTCGGTGGTGCAGGGGGTCGTAGTAAGCGCGAGGAAAAGGGTCGCGATGCCGAAGTTGCAATCGAGATTTCGCTCGAAGATGCATTCCGCGGGACAACAAAAACGATCCGCCTCAAAAAGAGCATTGTGTGTTCTGTATGCGGCGGTTCCGGGGATACCAAGGGGGCATCGAAGATCACTTGCACAACGTGTGGTGGCACCGGCCAGATTACCAAGCGGGTGCAATCTTTCTTTGGAGTACTCGAGCAAGCAATGGCATGTTCCGATTGCCGAGGCTCCGGCAAAGTCTCGGAAAAACCATGCTCAACATGCTCTGGCGAAGGGGGGGTGCAAGGATCCGAGGATGTAACGGTCGAAGTTCCCAAGGGGATTCAGGATGGCCAGACGCTACGGGTTCGTGGAAAAGGAGAATCGGGGAGACAGGGGACTCCTGCAGGGGATCTCTTTGTCCACATTCGCGTTCGTTCCGACAATCGATTCCTTCGCGATGGTGATGATCTACGAATCACTCATGCGATTGCGGTTGCGGATGCGGTGCTTGGGACAGAAGTCAGTATTGCCACATTCGATGGCGCAGTGACACTCAAAATTCCTGCAGGAACACAGCCGCATCAAATTCTCCGCGTCAAAGGCAGGGGAATGCCAATCTTAAGTTCTTCTCGTAGGGGAGATCTTTTCGTCACAGTCGATGTCGAAGTGCCAAAGAAGCTTGATCGCAGGGAGAGGAAGTTGTGGGAAGAGCTCCGCGAGGGTTAGGGTTGGGGTTGGGGTTAGGGTCAGGATTGGAGTAAGGCATGAGGATTTTTTTCAACCCAAGCCCCAGCCCTAGCCCCAACCCTCCATTTCCTGTTCAATATCCCCGTGCCAATGCGTCGCTTCCTTTCTGGCCTCCTCCTCGCACTCATCGTCGCCGGCCTCGGGTGGCAGCTTGGAGTGCAGATGGAGCGGCAACGCCTGATGCGCGAGCGCGAAGCATTCGAATCCCAGTTTGGGCTCACGGGTTCCGGTGCAACATTCAAAGTAGATCCGGAGAAAGAAGTGGATTTGGGAATCTTTTGGACTGTGTGGCGGATGCTCGATCGGCATTATGTGGATCCATCGGCGCTTACGACAGATGATCTTCGGTTTGGAGCTGTCAAAGGACTTGTGAATGGTATTGGTGATCCGTATTCCTCATTCATGACTCCAAAGGAATCCAATGATTTCCAAGAATCACTCGAAGGGAAACTCGAAGGAATCGGCGCAGAGCTCACGCTTCGCGATGGCGTCATTGTGGTTGTTGCTCCACTCAAGGGATCTCCGGCGCAAGCTGCCGGTCTTATGCCGAAGGATATCATCACGCATGTGGACGGTAATTCCATCGAGGGATTCGGCTTGCAAGATGCCGTGCAGGTGATTCGCGGGGAAAAGGGATCAACCGTACTCCTCAAGATTTTCCGTCCAGAGACACTCGAAACTCTGGAATTTTCCATCATACGGGATGAAATCAAGGTTCCAAGCGTTGAACACGAACTCCTTACAACAGGATCCGGCACCGTGGGGTACCTTGCACTCAATCAATTTGGCGATGACACAACTCGTGAAGCAAAGGCGGCGATTCTCGATCTTCTACGTGAGCCGATGGAGGGGCTCATTCTCGATCTTCGGTTCAATGGAGGCGGCTACTTGGAGGGCGCGATCGATGTTGCATCATTTTTCCTCAAACAAGGGAAGATCGTGAGTGTGCATCGCCGTGGCGAAGAAGTGGAGACAAACTTTGCGTTCGGTGATCCGCTTATCGCCGATCTCCCCATGGTTGTTCTCATTAATCAGGGATCTGCCAGCGCCTCCGAAATCGTCGCAGGTGCCCTGCAGGATAACGGGCGTGCGACAATTATGGGGGAAATAAGTTTTGGGAAGGGGACTGTACAAGAGGTGTTTGATCTGCCGGGAGGATCCAGCCTTCGCGTTACTGTTGCCAAATGGCACACGCCAAATGGCAAGGATTTAAGCAAAGAAGGAGTCAAACCGGATATCGAGGTACTGCTCGATATGAAAGAGTACGCAGCGGGGAATGATGTGCAGAAGGAGAAGGCAGCGGAGTATTTGTTGGATGGAGGATTTTAGTATTCTAAGCTCCAACACGTCATGCTGAGCGAAGTGAGTCCGTCCGCCTTTGGCGGACGAGACGAACGCAGTCGAAGCACATCGCGAGACATCATATATTTCCCGATGGCGACGTGCTTCGACTCCATCCGATGCAGCGGCATCGGATTCCGCTCAGCATGACGTGCTATTGATAGAGCTCCTTCTCCTTAAAAAACCTCTTCACTTCTACAACCGCCGCCTCCGCCGAATCACTCGCATGGGCGATGTTGCACATTTTGTTTTTGCCATCTTCTTTACTGCCCCACTCCGCGCGGATGGTACCGGGGGCGGCTTCTCTACAATCCGTGACACCGAGCATGTCGCGGATGCGTTCGATGATGTTGTCGCCTTCCAGCACGAGTGCAACAACGGGAGCGCTCTGCATGAATTCTTCAACCGATGGGTAGAACGGTTTATCGGCGATGTGTGCATAGTGCTCTCGTAAAATTTCGGAGGAGAGCTCCATCATCTTGCAGCCGAGGATTCTAAATCCTGCGTCTTCGAACCGTGCGATCACTTTGCCGCAGACACGCTTCTGGACGGTGTCTGGCTTGAGGAGAATCAGGGTGCGTTGCATAGGAGTGATGGAATAAGAGGAAACGAAGTAGGGGGATACTAATACTTTTTTGCCATTATTCCAGTATTCCAAGCCCTATTATTCCAATTGTCATGCTTCAAGTAACTTCTCCAATGCCTTTTTATCACTTCTATTCCCAATCACGACCAAGCGAAACTTCGCTGGACTGAGGGTTTTTTTTGCAAACGCATCAACTTGCGCTTTGGTAACTCCATCAATTTCCGCAAAGAGCGCGGGCACATCCAGCACGCCGTGTTTGGTGTTGGCATACAGGAGTTGTTGGCGACCATAGAAGTGTGCTCGCTCTTCGCTATCCTCCAGTCCCAGCGTAATCTTCCCCTTCAAAAATTCTTTTGCTCTCTTCATTTCTTCCTCGGTAACTCCCTTATCTGCGGCGAGCAGAAGCTCATTCTTAATCGCTGTAATTGCTTCATCGAGCCGTGATTGATCCACGCCTGCTCGAATACTGAGCGATCCTGTATCCATGTAATCATCAGTCGAAGCGCTGATGTAGTAGCAGAGGCCGCGCGCTTCGCGAATCTTCAGGAACATCCTCGAGCTCATATTGCCTCCCAATATCACGCTCAAAATCGATTGCGGGAAATGATCATCCTCTACTGCATTTGCTCCTTCGACTCCAAGGACAAGATGCGATTGTTCTGTCTTCTTGGTTGTCAGCATGATTTGTTCCTTCCCTCTCCCATTGAGCGGTGCAAACTCGCGCCCTTTCTTTCCCTTAAGCCCGCTAAAAAACTGCTCGCCAAGCTTCATCGCTTCCTTTTCTGTAATCTTTCCAGAGAAAACAAGCACCATGTTATCCGGCGTGTAGAGGAGATCCTTATGTGCCTTCAACTCCTTGTGCCCAGTGGCATTGATCGTTTCCTCCACGCCGATCGTATCCCATCCGAGGGGCTCATCCCCAAAGAGGAGTTCCTCAAAATCCCATCCCGCCTGGTACATGGGGGTATCTTGGTACATGCGGAGCTCTTCGATGATGACGCCGCGCTCCTTCTTCGCTTCCTCCTCCGGCAGCGTCGCATGGAGCAGCATGTCGCTTAGGACCTCGCAGGCAATATCGATATGGCTTGCCGCGATCTTCACATAGTAGCCTGCGTATTCCTTCCCTGTGAATGCGTTGAACGATCCTCCGTAGGCATCGATCGCCATACTTACTTCCGCTGCATTTTTGTACTTCTTCCCGCCTTTAAAGAACATGTGCTCAAGGAAGTGGCTAACACCGCGCTCCGCCCTCGTTTCGTATCGTGAGCCCGCTCCTGCAAACACATGCACCGTGATCGATTCCGTTCCTTCGATCGGAGCCGTGAGAAGGGGGAGGCCGTTTGAGAGTTTTTGGAGAGAATACATGATTGGTGAGCTGTAAGCGGTAAGCGATAAGCTGTAAGCGGCTAGCGACCCGCCCGGCCGAATGGCCATTCGGACGGGTTGGCGGCTAGCTTACACAAGTTTTTGGGTCTTCGTTAGGTCGTTTTTCATCGTGCGATGATGATAAAATCAATGCAACAATGCCCAAAGCTTTCCTTTTCCACGGCACAGGAGGTCATAGTGCGGAGAATTGGTTTCCATGGATGAAAACACAACTCGTGGCAAAAGGGTACGAAACAGTGATTCCAGATTTTCCTGATTCCAATAGGCCTCATCCAAGCAAATGGTATCCAGTGATCGATGTGCTCGTCGATCAGGTGGGATCAGATTCTCTTGTCATTGGTCATAGCCTCGGTGGTGTCATGGCTCTTCGCTTGCTCGAAAGAATTGATGTGCAGGTAGATCTTCTTGCGCTCGTCGCTACACCGCTTGGTATTCCCCCGATTCAATACATAGAGGGCGATAGTCCATTTTTAGAAGGAGGGTTTCAGTGGGAACACATCAGAAGTCATGCCAAGCATTCCATTGTTTTCCACTCGGATAATGATCCGTTTGTGTGCATGGAAAATGGGGAGAGTGCTGCAGAGCATTTGGGTGTCGAATTAACATTTGTCCCCAATGCAGGGCATTTTAATGCATCATCTGGTTTTACAAAATTTCCCATACTCTTAGATGCTATTCAAAAACTTCTCTAAAAATTTCTGTGCTAGATTCTGCCTCAATTGAATCCGCTTCCACCAAAAGCAGAGCTACTGCTTCCCTCTGCCGAAGGAAGAAGGGGTTTTATAATGTCCCCAATTGATGGAGGAGGAGGCCCAATTGGAATAGGTATATGAATAAGAATGTCATAAATGCATTGCGCTACGTCTCCGAAGGCCAAGCCAATACACTCCGAAATAATGTCGTTGGTAGATAATGTTGCTAGCTCCTCACCCATGGATGTTGGCGCTTCATCTTCTTCCTCATCGTCATCTTCTTCCTTCATATCGGTTGTTACTACCTCTTCGAGTAGCTGTCCCTTCAGATCACTATTGGTAGCAAAATCATTCAGACTCAAGACGAGAGCGATGCCGAGAACAAGACAAATTCCACAAAGCAGGCGAATCTTATTCTTATCCGAAAGTGCATTCATCATAAGTATTGGTGATGAGGAAGTACTGATGGATTTTATCCTTGTCCCAATCATTTTGCAATTCATAATCCCTCATCTCCACGAAGTTCCCTGTGCGACAGGGGATGAGAAAGGAACCCAATCGAACGAGGCTTCACCATCGGTCCACGTGATATCTCCCGCGGAGTTTGGGCCGCCTCCTTGGTTCATTTCGATTTGGAGGAATGGGTTGCCGCTAGAGCCGCTGAGCGCAACATCCGCATAGACGGAAAGCGTTCGAGCTTCTTCAAATGCGCCAACATCACTGGGGATCGAAGAGCAAACAATGGTGGAGCTCGCGATGCTGCAATTCGTTTCCGTGCCTGCACTGGGATCCCGCAGGACAGGATTTGTGACAGTAACTTCCGATGGGTGGCTGATGGAGAAGGTGATCTCGGTGATTGCAGGATCCGCATCGGCATCTTTTGTACTGGTTGCGGTAAAGCGAAACGAACCGACCATTTTTCCGTTGCCGGTGGAAAACGTTCCCAATTCATTCCCGACACGTTCGATCTTTTCGATTCCGATGAGCGCAGTTTCATGAGTCTGGAAATCTGATCCGGAGGTTTCTACCAGATTATCGCGGCTGCTCCATTGCCCGATTGCCGTTATGTCGATCGTAGAAATTTGTAACGACTGGCCGGCGGATCCGCCGCTGTCTCCTCCCTTCATCCTCGATCGGAATGCGACGACCACGTCGTCGTGCCGCGCGATGAAGTATGCTTGATCTGGGCTCAAGCTGAGCGTGTACACATTGCCACCTGGTCCGGCAACGCGATCAACTATCGCGTTCCCAAGCACGAAACCAAATTCATCGAACACTTCGATCGATGAGAGCGAACTTACAGCGGAATCGAGAGTAATCTCGATTTCTCGTACTTCCACAGGCTCATCTTGCGGACTCATTTTGATGCTTCCGATCACTGGCCCCGTTTGTCCAAGAATCAAGTACTGGCTACGCGGAGCTATGACGGGGAGCGGAGGAACAGGAATGAAGAGTTGATTCGGGAGGAGATGTTCCGAAGAAGAAGCAGATGGAGAGGCAGGAGATGAAGGAGAAGATGAGGAAGAAGTGGAGGAGGTGGTTGAGCTCGAATTAGAGCCTGTGGCAATGCCGAGCATCCTCAGGCGCTCGGTAATGGCAGAGCAGATGCGATCCACATCCGATGCGAAATGCTGCATCTCCATTCCTCGCACGCGGAGTCTTGCCTCCTTCCGTTCGGATCGTACTCTGCACATTTCTTCCCATCGCAGGAGCCTTGTCCGGAGCCTCTGGTCGGCTTTCTGTGTCTTCGTTGAACCCATTGCTGCGTGCGTTACTGCAGCGAAGCTAATGGCGAGAAGCACGAACGCCAGTGAAAACGATGCACGACGAACCATTAGTTTCAGTATACCTTTCTCGGAGGATTTTTCAGACCGGAATGAGCTTTCCCTCCGTCTGGAAGACATCGGTAATACCAACATCCAGTGCAAGTGCTATCTTAAAAGCCAAAAGTACCGATGGATTGGTGTTGCCGTTTTCGATACTCATGATGGTTTGTCTGCTTACTCCCACGCGTACGGCGAGTTCCTCCTGCGTCATGCGCTTTTCGAACCGAAGAGCCCTGATGCGATTTTTCATGGTCATGACGGCCATAGTGGAGGAGGTGGAGAGAAATGAAAAGAAAAATCTCACCAATAGTTTTGTTCGATGAGCCACGGCATTCTACTTATGATTTTTTTTGGTGCAAGCCTAATGGGGTTTTTCTGTTCGATGAAGGGTGGTTCCAGTATGTGCGCAGTGACAGTGAAAGAATTTTTTCATGAATGGTGATTGGTTATTGGAAAGGCTCATATCTCACAGCTTTGAGCTTGCCGACAAAAAGTTCTTGACTTCGTAGGTGTACGAAAGTACACTCCTGCCATCCTCTCCAATTTTTCCCATGCTTGCTCGTCTCTTCTCATTTGCCACGATCGGTCTCCATTCCGAACTCGTCACCGTCGAAATCGATGTCGGTAAAGGCATGTGTGGACTCACGATCGTTGGGCTCGGTGATACTGCGGTGCAGGAAAGTAAAGAGAGAATTCGCTCTGCGATCCGAAACTCTGGACTCAAATTTCCCGGAGCCAAGAAGACGACGATCAATCTGGCGCCGGCAGATATCCGTAAAGTAGGTCCCCGCTTTGATCTTCCGATGGCAGTCGGAATGCTTCTTGCTTTGGGTGAGCTCGATCTCATCCCCGAAGATTTTTCCGATACGATCTTCATCGGCGAACTGGCACTCGATGGAACCCTTCGTCATGTTTCCGGTGTGTTGCCTGTTGCCATTGCAGCAAGGAATAGAGGAATGAAGCGCATTGTGGTGCCTGCGACCAATGGGCCAGAGGCCGCGCTGGTACCGGGCATCGAAGTCATCGCTCCGGAATCACTTGCGGAGCTACTCCTAATCCTCTGTCGCGAAAAAGAACCACCCTTGATTCCGCCACCCGCAAGTGCGCCACGAAACTTCGAAGATCTTGTGGATTTTGCGGATGTCCATGGACAGGAATCCGCCAAGCGCGCACTCGAAATCGCAGCGGCAGGAGGCCATAACGTCCTCATGAGCGGGGCACCGGGCGCAGGGAAGACGCTCCTTGCAAAAGCTTTTCGTGGAATCCTTCCGCCACTCACGCGCGAAGAGGCGTTGGAAGTGACGCAGATTTATTCCGTGGCGGATCTTTTGCCGCGGGGTGTGCCTCTCCTCGAGCAGAGGCCGTTTCGCTGTGTGCACCACACCGCGAGTGGAGTCAGTATTGTTGGCGGCGGCAAGATGCCTGGCCCGGGCGAGATCAGCCTTGCACATCACGGTGTTCTCTTCCTCGATGAGCTTGCGGAGTTCCCTGTCCAAGTTTTAGAGGTTCTCCGTCAGCCGCTTGAAGACCGCACGATCACCATTACGCGCGCCAGTGGCTCCGTATCGTTTCCCGCAAACTTTATACTCGTCGCTGCGATGAATCCTCCAGAATTCAGCGCGACATCTGCGCGGGCGATGCGGCGGAAAATCAGCGCACCACTCCTTGATCGGTTCGATTTGATGATCGATGTGCAGCCGGTAGATATCGAAGATATCCGCAAAAAGAAGACCCGAAACAGCGTGACGACGGCGGAAATCCTCGCGCGAGTTATTCGCGCGCGAGAAGCTCAGTACAAGCGGCTTTCCAGCACTGGACTCCAGATCAATGCGCAGATGGATGTGCGATCGATCGAGAAATTTTGCCCGTTGGATACGGCATCCGAATCACTCCTCATCCAAGCGGTGCGTCGACTTAATCTCTCTATGCGTGCGTATCATCGCATGATCAAAGTGGCGCGGACGATTGCTGATTTGGAGGGGGCGGATGCTATTGCTCAATGTCACATCGCAGAAGCGCTGCAGTATCGGCAGAATATTGGGGTGGAGGTGTAATACGAATTCATAGGGAATAGCAATTTTTGCGCTATTTTGACAAGAAATAAAAAAATAATTATGATTTACAAATCATGAGTCAACGCCCTGAAGAAACACCTGTCGAGACATTTCTCAGTATGGCACGTGGGGTTTGGGAACACACCTCTGAAGATTACTATGCGACTGAATATCGGAAAGGAGCACAACCAGAGGTTAGTAATCATCCAAATGTAATGAATTGCAATGCAAACATAATTTCTACACTCCAAGGATATTTGTACAGCATCCTTTGCGGTGCTCACATGGTGATAGGTTCGTTATTGGAGTTATCTCAAATAAACGATGGATCAACTGATGCAGCAGCATTTCAGGCGAGAGCCAATGAGACTCATGAAAAATTCAAAGCGATCCTCAGTTGCCTTATGCCTAGCAATGATAATAGTGAGACATATGTTCGGTCGTATGATTTAGCACTTGGTAGACAGCCGCACAATCATGTCGAAAGACTCTTAAGGGATACTATGATCTACGTTCATCGGTTGGCGTACGAACTCTTAGCAGTGCTGAAGTCTAGTGATGGTGATGATCTAAACCGAAGGCTAACGGAAATATAGTCTTTAGTGAGGTGTAGGGATTTGTATAAGAAGTGCTTACTATTGTGCCTAAGACTGGCAAATTGGACGATTTTTAAAAAAATCATCGAATATATGATTCATCTTGAGTCACAGAAATTGTCAAGAAATCACCTTAAACTAAGCAAAATTCCTTGACTTCGCGTATTCCGTGAATACCATACACAGGCTATGGACGTACTCTGCTCGTTCTTGGTGGTGAATTAAATGGTGAGGAGGTCGAGTGAGCGTTCGTGCGGCGCTCGTTCACCCATTCGACTAGGACTCGCTAACGCTCGTCCCGCTCAGGGTGAAAGAGTCCAAGCTCTTTCACATCATTGCAGAGTAGAGAAGCCCGATACTATTTTCTTTAATTTTTTTGCTATTGCGATCACTTATCTAAAACTTCGGTTTTAGAAATACAGATCACTCTTTTTGACACCACGTCGCGTTCTTTGAACGCTATGCGGCGTCATCTTTTTGAAGAGTTTGATCCTGGCTCAGAGTGAACGCTAGCGGTGCGCCTAACACATGCAAGTCGAGCGCCCAGCACCTTGCGGACAAGAGTAAAGAATCAAGAAGTAAGAATTAAGAATCGTTCTTAATTCTCCATTCTTCATTCTTACTTCTCGTCAATAAGGTGCTGGGAGCGGCGGACGGCTGCGTAACACGTTGGTACCTGCCCCGGACTCAGGGATACCCAGCCGAAAGGTTGGTTAATACCGGATGGTCCCGCAAGGGTAAAGCTTTTGCGGTCCGGGAGGGGCCTGCGGCCTATCAGCTAGT
>DATDWL010000010.1:0-7161 GCA_035289645.1 Candidatus Peribacterales bacterium | reverse complement strand
CACGAAAGATAAGGAGGCCACCCAAGGGTGGCTTCTTTTTCTGGTTTACCATGAGCGAGGCTCCCCTTAGGGTGCCGAATCGAATGGTGCCCAGGAGAAGACTCGAACTTCCACGGGATTGCTCCCACACGCCCCTCAAGCGTGCGCGTCTACCAATTTCGCCACCTGGGCATTCAAAAGATCAGCCCGCAGAGTGTAGCAATGGCGAAGGAGTGTGCCAATAAAGAAGCCTGTTTTATGGCATTCCTCGCTCTGAGAACACTGATTTACTTCTTATCCTCCCACAACCCAATGATATTGCCATCGGGATCACTGACGTATGCGTAAAAACCCATATCCATGATGTTGACCTTTGGCTGTACAAGTTTGCCTCCTGCCTTCACGACTTTTGCAACGCGATCATCGATGGAATCAACATTGAGTGCGATTGTTGGGCTTTTGATGAGGGCGCTGCGCATTTGAATCATGCCGTTGATCGCGCCCGGCTCTTTGGGTGCCCTCGTTTTTTCATCAATTGGCGTTGTGTGCACGCCAATGTGTACCGAGCCATCCGGCATTTTCCAATCATCTAATTTCCAACCGAAGATTGATCCGTAGAAAGCGCGTGCTTGTTCGAGATTTGTGACAGGAATTTCGAAGTGGACGACTTTATCCATGCATTCAGCGTACGCAAAACCTATTATTCATGCAAGGCAAGGAACTTGTGAACATAGTGTCATCCTGAGGAGCGGAGCCGTGATGCTTCGTCTCCGCTCTCTGCTTCGCTTCGAGCTTCGCTCAGCATGACACGGCTCCGCGTCACGAAGGATGCTGCTCAAAGTTTTTTTATTGCACTGCGCTACACTTCTTGTGATGCCGCAGATCACGCTCAAGACGGCCTTCCACACACTCAAAAAGAGCTACAAGCCCCCGCGCACATTCCTCAATTATACGACCCCGTTTCAGCTCCTCGTCGCAACACTCCTCTCTGCGCAATGCACCGATGCGATGGTGAACAAAGTGACACAAGAGCTCTTTAAAAAATATCCGGGTCCCAAAGATTTTACAAAACTGACGCAAGCGAAACTCGAAAAAGAAATTCACTCCACGGGATTTTTTCGCACAAAAGCGAAGCATGTGCTCGCACTTTCGCACATTCTTATTCAAAAATATTCCAGTGAGGTTCCTCGAACGATGGACGAACTCACGGCGCTCCCCGGTATCGGCAGGAAAACTGCCTGCATCATCCTCTATGCTGCATTCGGGAAGAGTGAAGGGATTGCCGTGGATACGCATGTCCTCCGCCTTGCGCGGCGGCTCGGACTCACGAAGCAGAGTGATCCAAAGCGCGTCGAACAGGATTTGATGAAAGCACTACCCCGTACGCATTGGGGCGAGCTTACACCGCTGATGATTTCTCACGGAAGAGCAGTATGCGTGGCTCGGAATCGCAGGTGTTCGGCGTGTCTGTTCCAGCAAGATTGTCCATCATCCCTTGTGATGAGGAAGAAGGATCGTGCGAAGCGGTAGTATGGGGAATTCCGGGAAATTGTAGATTCTCGTAGAAGCGTTGCGCGAATGTCCGCATGACGATGGCGAATTCCTCTTGCGACACTGGTCGTGTTTTTCTATCAAACTGCGTTCGTGAAAAAATTTCTATAAATTGATTCCAAAATTCAGGCGTTTTCACGGTATCGGGATATCCATTTGCCACCATATCCCACTCGTTCCTGAGGGCAGTGAGGTCGTCATCTGTGACGCACGATAATGGGATCATATCCATGCATTCAGTGTAGGAGGCTGTTTTCTTGTTGCAAGAATTTTGTCGGTGCTATGAGAGCATTATTTTGAAGTTTTCTTCATCAATGATCTTGACGCCTAATAGTATGGCCTCCTCCGCTTTGCCCCCCGGATCTTCTCCCATAAGCAGGTAATCCGTTTTCTTGCTCACCGATGAGCTCACTTTTCCTCCCCGTTCTTTGATCAACATTTTTGCTTCTTCGCGAGGGAGAGATGGCAACGTGCCTGTGAGCACAAATGTTTTCCCCGTGAATACCTGTTTCACCGTGGAGCCTTTGGGGAGCAGACAGACGACGCCGCCGTTTTCGAACTTATGGATGAGCGCTCTGTGATCTTCATCCTGTACCCATTCATAGAGAGCCTCAGCAACAACAGTGCCGATTCCTTCGATTGCTTCCAGATCTTCGATCGATTGTGCTTGGAGAGTGGTGAGGAGATTGGAGAGGTGGATAGCTTCGATGTTTGTTTTTCGTTGCTCGTTTTTCGTTGTTGGTTCACTGAATAATGATTGTTGCGGTGTTATCGCCTTTTTTTCCTCCATTGTTAATTTTGATGTTTTCCATGGCAATCGTTGTGCCAAGACTTCCGCAGTTTCGCGACCGATGTGCCGAATGCCGAGCGCGAAGAGGAACCGATCGAGCGGTACGCATCGTGCTTTTTCGATTGCAGCGAGCGCGTTTTCGATCTTCTTCTCCTTAAAGAGCGGCATCTTGGAGAGTTCGTTTTCGGTGAGATAGAAGATATCGGCGGGATCAGCCACAAATCCGCCTGCGATCAGCCCTTCGATTGACTCTTTCCCCAATCCTTCGATATTGAGCGCATAGCGTGAGGTGAGGTGTTCTATTCGCTCCTGCCGGACGCCTGCACACTTTGGATTCGTACAGCGGTGCACGACTTCGCCCTCCGGCCGATGGAGTGACTTCCCGCAGCTTGGACAGGTATTTGGGAAATGGAATGGCTTTGCATTTTTCTTCCGAAGTTTTGGGAGCACCTCCACAACCTCAGGAATAATATCGCCGGCCTTTTGCACGATGACGGTATCGCCGATGCGCACATCCAGCCTTGCGATTTCATCGGCGTTATGGAGCGTCGCGCGGGTTACGGTGGTGCCGGCAAGTTGAACAGGGGAGAGGAGCGCAACAGGTGTAATGGCACCCGTTCTCCCGATTTGCAGTTCGATATCCTGCAGAATCGCCGTACCTTGCTCTGCTTCGAACTTGTAGGCTCTCGCCCAGCGCGGTGCTTTGGCGGTGGATCCCAAATCGCGCTGCATTGTGAGGTCATTCACTTTAAGCACGAGTCCATCAATTTCGTAATCGAGCGAACTACGCTTCTTTTGCCACTCAGCGAGGAGTGTTTCCGCTTTCTCTACTCCCTTCAACACGCGGAACTCTGCATTCACGGGGAGTCCGAGTGCTGTGATCTCTTCCAGAATGCCGGTTTGAGTTTCGATGCCGAAGCTTTCGATTGCTTCACTATTCAGTGAATAGCAGAAGATTTGAAGATGGCGCGTTGCGGCAATTTTGGGATCAAGTTGCCGCACCGAACCCGCAGCGGCATTCCGCGGATTTGCGAATTTCTCTTCCTCTGGGAGATCATCATTGATCCGATCGAGGGAATTTTTTGTCATATAGACTTCGCCACCGATTTCCACAAACCGCACATCGGATGAGACGAGCTTCGGATGTGATCTCAGTGCGAATGGTATGGCTTCGATCGTGCGGACGGTATGCGTGACATCTTCGCCTTCGATGCCGTTGCCGCGCGTGAGTGCACGGACGAATACGTAGCCATCATCTTTGCGCTCATAGATCAATGTGATATTGAGCCCGTCGATCTTGAGCTCTGCTGCGAGTTCGAATGTACGGTCTGCATCATCCAGTGCGCGGCGCATCTGATCTTCCCATTCCAGAAGATCGTCGTGCGAAAACGCGTCCTGCAGTGATTCCTTTTTCGTGAGGTGCCGTACCTTTGGCAGCCGGCCATCCAATGGCGCGCCGATACGCTGTGTGGGGGAATCCGGTGTGATGAGGTCAGGAAACTCTTCTTCGAGCGCTCGTAATTCCTTCTTCAGCGCGTCGCGCACGGCCTCGCTCACCTTCGATTCATTCAGAATGAAGTATTCATGGTTCCTTTGCCAAATCTCCTCACGGAGCTTCTTGATGCGGTCTAAAGCATGCTTCTTGTCCATCACGCTTATTGTACCGCAGAGGAGGGATGCGTGATGTGGTGGAGCACCACGCATCGACTCATGGAGGAGCTCCCTCTATCATATGTTCGTATGAATATCCTCGTCCTCGTTGCCGGTACCAATGAACCAAGCAACAGCGATACGCTGGCGCATGCGTTCATCCAAGGTATAGAGCAGCATGGCGATGTTCATTGCGACAAAATCCGCCTCAAGGATCTTCGTATCGATCACTTTGAACTCGATTTTTACCAGCCAAAATGCAATCAAGAGGAGGATTTTTGCAAGATTCAAAAACTCATCGAGGAATCTCATGGGCTTGTGATTGCAACGCCCGTATGGAACTTCAGCGTCCCTGCACACCTTAAAAATTTGATTGATCGCATGGGATCATTTGCACTCGATGCGTCGCGTTCCAATGGCACATTGAAGGGTAAACCGTTCTACCTCATTTATACCGGCGGAGTACCGATGCCGGGATGGAAGACGCTCATGCGGAAAACAACCTCACATCTGCCGGAATCACTCCAGTACTTCGGCGCGAGCTTTATCGGGCAGCACTACGAACCAAAGTGCACCCAAGGGAGGGGAGTCTTTGGACTGGTGGTCGATGGACGTCCCGATTCCATCGAATCCATTCGACGAAAAGGATATGACTTTGCGAAAATTGTTATGGAGTACAAGCGCACGGGGAAGGCGCCGATGAAGCATCGCACGAAGGCGAAAATAATGAAGTGGGGGGAGGCGGTGCTGAAGAGGGTTGCGTAGAACTATACTATTCAATTGAATAGTATATTAGTTTCCGACGAGGATAATTTCTTCGTCAATACATCCACTCTCTTCAAAGCTCTTCCATACACTTTCACCACCTTCGACGAGGAGCGATGTAATGCCTACTTCTTTCAGCCGTGCGAGGAGATCTGGAATCGGGAGCTTTTCGTGGATGATGAGCGTGCGAGGAGCATCCGTATCCGTGAGGACAGCCGCATCTTTTGGGATTTTTTTGTGAGGATCGAGGATGATGCGGTGTGGGCTTGGGTTTGGGCTAGGGCTCGGATATCGAATATTAAGTTTCGGATCATCTGCCACTACTGTTCCCGCCCCCACCAAAATTGCATCGTGTGTTGCTCGTAATCTCGCATGAGCCCATCGATCCTGTTCTTCGCTTGTGATTTTTCCGTGGATGCTGCCATCCTTCTTCATCGCCTTCTTCAGTGTCACCCATGGCCTGCCGTTTTCAAGAAGTGAAAAGAATCCGCGATTGAGCCTTCGACAGGTGGCTTCCATGATTGGTCCTGTCACCTCTAAACCTCTTCCCCTCAAAATATCAGCGCCTTTATTCCCTGCGTCCCTCGCCCCAAAAATAACTTCACGAATCCCCGCGCGGAGAATGGCATCGGTACAGGGCGGCTGTTTTCCCTCGTGGCAGCAGGGTTCCAGATTCACGTAGAGCGTTGCGCCTCGGGCGAGATCGCCTGCTTTTCGCAGGGCAACCGTTTCTGCATGGGGTCCGCCAAATTCCTCGTGCCACCCTTCCGTGATCACCGATCCTCCCTGCACGATCACGCAGCCAACGAGTGGATTTGGCGATACTCTTCCGCGACCGTTTTCCGCGAGTTCGAGGCAGCGCTGGAGGTAGAAGTGGTGCACAGGAAGTAGTTTAGCGTAAGAGTGAAATGGTATACGTCATGCTGAGTGAAGTGCTGTAGGGGCGCTTGGCCAAGCGCCCCTACAGCACGAAATCGAAGCACCTCGCGCGCACTGCAATAGTGTTCAGTCGCGACGTGCTTCGATTGCGGTGCGCCGTCTCTCGACTCATCCATCGACGCGATGCTTCGCATCGCGCTCGGGATTCGCTCGAGAAGAGCGCGCCTTCGCATGACGTAATTTACACTGCGGTCATGACTTCCCGCTCAAGCTCTATTTTCCACAACCCCCTCTGCGCCAAACTATTCATCTTCGCACGGTGGAGGAATGCCGTCTGTCCCTTCCCAACATTCGCAGCGCTTCCGCCCCATGCCTTGAGCGCATCATCCTGCAGCGCGCGGCCGTAGCTAAACGTAATTACCCATGGTGCATTCGTGGCAGCCGCCTCCTTTAAGCATGCATTCATATTTTCCGTTGCCTGTACCGAGCTCTGTCCACCACTCAAGAAGACGATGCCCGGCATCGCATGCGGTACCGACGTGTGAAACATAGCGATGGTGGATTTTCCAATGACGTCCGCAGGATCTTTCATTTTCTCCTTCCCCGAAAGCACCATATTCGTCTTCAAAATTGTGAGTGTGGGATCCACCCCGTGCTCCAACATCTTCTTGTAGAGTTTAGTGAGTGTGCGCATGGTCGTGACCGAGCACTGCTCGATCGAATGCATGCCATCCATCAAAATTTCCGGCTCGCAGATCGGGACATACCCCTTACTCAAGGACCACGCAGCCTGCTCTGCCATCACATGCATTGCGTAATCAAGGAACGCATCCGATGGCTCTGGATCCGGCAACACGACCTGTCGCCACTTTGTAAATCCAAGCGTCCCATTACTCCGCTCTGTCCACTCCTCAAGCTGCTTCCCAAGTCCCTTTAAACCCCGCGTGATTGTCTGTGGGTCCCAATTTGGGTGCTCTTCCTTCCCGCCATCCGACTTAATCCCCGGTACCACCCCCCGCGATGCAATGAGTTCCGAAAACGTTTCCCCATTCTCCGCCTGTTGATCCACAGTTTCATCATATAAAATGACGCCGGAAATAAACTTCTCGTACTCGGGCGTTGTAAAAAGCATATTGCGATATGCTTGCCTGTTCCCTTCCGTATTTTCCACATGAATCGAATCGAGGCGCTTTTTGATGGTGCTCGTAGATTCATCAGCGGCGAGGATTCCCTTCCCGGGAGCGAGGAGGGATTTGATTGTTTTTTGAAGCTTGGCTGTATTTGTGCTGAGTGGGAGCGAAGAATCGAGTGGCATGGGGAGGGGGAGAAGAGTGCGAAGTAATCGTATCAAATTTCTCGGGAGGAAGTGAGCTTTTCGTCTTTTCTTCGTGCATGATCAAATGGAGGTGGCTCCTGTTCTTGGCTCTCTTTTATGAGCAGCCTCTTATTCCTGAATGCGAAGCCGGATGAGCTTTTCAGCTACTTTTCAAAACTTCGTGCACGCTCTTCACTTCGAAACGCTGCATAGAATTCTAAAGAATCAACAG
>DATDWL010000009.1:0-39969 GCA_035289645.1 Candidatus Peribacterales bacterium | reverse complement strand
AGCGTGAGCGTCCTCTTCCGTGTGGCGAATATTGCTGCGGCAGGGGATAGCCGCACCGGCCAATACTCTCGCATTTTCCGAGGATCTGCCTTTTTGCCTCTTGGTGGATGCATCGACGATTCCGATTGTTCCGTGGCACCGTTTAATACATGTTGCGATGGGCTGTGTCGTCCGGATTGCGGTGCCTGTCTTTCCCATAGTGATTGTGCCGCAGGCCAAGTGTGTTGTGTCGAAGGCGGAGCTCCCACATGCCAAGCGGCTGCAGGGTGCAGTTCGCCGCAGTGCCTGGATGTAGCCGATTGTTCGACTCTGGAGGCAACTTGTGATGTAGCAAATTGCAACTATCTTGTCCCGAGCTGCAGTGGCAATGCATGTACAACGGTGATTTCTGGTCCGTGTGCCGGTTGCTCCATTTGCGGCGACGGTCGGTTTGATCCGCTGAAGAATGAGGACTGCGATGATGGCAATAGCGACAATAGTGACGCATGCACGGTATTTTGTCGGTTTGCAGAATGTGGCGATAATGCGCTGCAGCCGCTTGGTGAGGATAGCGCGGTCGGAGGAGGGGATGATGAAGACTGCGATGATGGCAATACCGAGAATGATGATGGTTGCGACGCGCTCTGCCAGGACGAAGATCTTTGTGCAGGAGGTGCCCCCAATGGCACACAGAACGCCGATGAAGAGTGTGATGATGGCAATGGCAGCGATACCGATGCGTGCGATTCAAGTTGTCGCAAGACAGTCTGCGGCGATGGTATTACCCAAAATCCGAATGGCATCGGCCAAGGCGAAGAATGCGATGATGGCAATGTGTTTGCAAATGATCTCTGCTCGCCTACATGCCTAACCGTGACTGCAGATGAGTGCGGCAATGGTGTACTGGAGACAGGAGAGGATTGCGATGATGGTATGCATTGTTCACAAACGGGCGAACCGTGTGTTTTCGACGAAGATTGTTCTGGCGCTGGTAATCTCTGCCTTGGTTTTACAGCGGACGGCTGTACCACTCCTTCGGGATGTACGCCCACCGAAACGCCGGAGACAACTTGTAACGATTCGTTAGATAATGATTGCGATGCGCTCATTGATTGCGCAGATTCAGCGAACTGTCTTGATGGCGAAAGTTGCGGAAGCCATGGCAGGGAATGCTCCAGCAGTTCTTGCGCGTGCCCGCTTGGCGAAGTTTCCGAAACAACCTGTGATGATGCGCAAGATAATGATTGCGATGGAGATATTGATTGTGTGGATAGCGACTGTGATACGGAAACATGCGGTCCGGGTCAAACGTGTCAAAGCGGCATCTGCGATGTTGGAGGACCGCTGTGCGGCTCTTGCCCGTCGGAATGCGTCTCGGCGGCTACATCGTGGACTGTCTCGTTCTCTATGTCTGCCGTTGCCTGTACAGGCGGGGATTGCAGCAGTTTCAATGGCCCAACATCGCTCAATTTTGCAGATGGGGGAAGCATGATTTGCAACCTCAGTGCTTGCGAATGGTGCTGGGAATCTGTCGGCATGGCAGAGTGCGGCGCTGCAGGTCCTCTATGGGTGTTGCAATTTAATAGCGTATTAGATCAGTGGGAGCTGCGAGGAGGAGGGACAATGGCGCTCTACACCCATCCAAATGCAACGTGGAATTGCAACGGCAACAATACCTTTGCATTGGACTCCAATGATCCCGAATGTACGGAATGGCCTCCGACTGTTAGCCTTATTTCCGGCGGCCCTGCCATTTCGTGTGATGGCACATAACATCCCAAACGATGCGTACGATTTCCATTCCATCGGCGGCCATCACGGTACTGTTCTGTGCGGCTATTTTTATAACGGCATCTGTTGGTATCAAAATTATGACAACGCTATTGCCAGAGCCGTCTGTGATGGCTGCAAACGTATGCAACAACAGTGGCTCAGTCGACGCCGGAGAAACCTGCAGCAATTGCCCTTACGATGTACGCTGTAGCACCACGCAGAAGTGCATTGCAGATTCCTGCAGCAGCGCGAGTTGGTCATGCAAACGGGAAGATATTTGCGGTGATGGCTGGGTTTCCGCATTCGAAGTGTGCGATGATGGTGGCATTTGTACGGGGAGTACCAATGCAGGTTTTGTCGGCAGAGATTGTTTTACACTTGATCCCCGTGGCGATCCGCACGAAGGAGTTGCGCGCTGCCGAGGAACCGGTGGCATCTGTGTTGCACAGAATAATGATGGCTGCGAGGCTGATTGCCAAACTGCGTGCTTCCCGGATGGCGATGCTTGTCTCACAAATCTAGATTGCTGCGGCAGCACATGCACCGCCGGTACGTGCGTATAAAAATTGTTCTGCGCCCGTACGTGCTCAGTCTCTCTTTTCCGCTGTAGCCAATACATAGGAATATGCCGTGTTTAAAATGGTAGTTTCATCGAATTGCTTTCCCATGATCTGCAGACCGATTGGCAATCCTTCCTTCGATTTTCCGCAGGGAACCGAAATACAGGGAATTCCGGCCATGACTTGTGGAATTGCAAACATATCTTCCAGGTACATAGCCACAGGATCATTGTCGTGTGCGCCAATGGTGAATGCTACGTTGGGAGTAACAGGAGAAAGAATGACATCAGCCGATCGAAACGCCTCGGCAAAATCTTTCGTGATCAATGTCCGCACTTTTTGCGCCTTCCGATAGTAGGCATCGTAGTACCCCGCAGAAAGAGCGTATGTCCCGATCATAATTCTGCGCTTCACCTCGTCGCCGAATCCTTCTGATCGGACTGTTTCGTAATATTCCGCAAGACTTTTTGCATTTTTTGCACTGTGTCCGTAACGAATACCGTCATAGCGTGCCATGTTGGAGGAAACTTCGCACGGGCAGAGGACATAGTATGTCGCGACAGCGTACTTTGTGTGTGGGAGTGATATCTCCGTCACTTTTGCACCCATTCCCTCCAATATTTTTACAGCACTGCGCACTGCATGTTCGACATCGGAGTTCATGCCATCGATGAAATATTCTTTTGGGAGGCCGATACGGAGTCCTTTGATATCTCCCGTGAGTGACTTTTGATATTCCGGCACGGGTACATTCGGCGTTGTCGCATCCATTGGATCGTGCCCTGCAATTGTCTGCAACACCGTGGCGGTATCTTCCACATTCTTCGTCAGCGCTCCGATCGTATCGAGAGAGCTCGCCATACTCATGACCCCGTAACGGCTCGTTCTCCCGTACGTCACGCGCATCCCCACGCAGCCGCAGTAGCTTGCAGGCAATCGAATCGATCCTCCTGTATCTGTGCCGAGCGCAAACAGGCAAAGATCTGCAGCAACCGCTGCCGCTGAGCCGCCGGAGGATCCTCCCGCGACACGCGATACATCGTGCGGGTTCTTCGTGACGCCATAACAGCTTGATTCCGAACTCGAACCCATCGTGAATTCATCCGTATTCGTTTTTCCAAGGCTGATGGCTCCTGCCCCACCAAGACGCTTCGTCGTCGTGGAATCGTACGGCGGGCGGTACGTTTTGCCACCCTTCTTCCCACTCAAAATATGCGAGCATGCGGTCGTCGGCACGCCTTTTTCACAGTACACATCTTTCGCAAGGTAGGGAATACCGGTGAGTGGATGATCAAAATTTCCCCTTCGATCAATTTCCTTTGCTTTTTTGAGCGCCGATTCTCCATTATTGAATGTGACGGCATTTAAGCTCAGATTCTTTTTTTCGATTGTATCGAGGCATGCGCGCACGAGCTCCTCCGCGGAGAATTCCTTCCGTTTCAACTTCTCGTGTGCCTGTGTGATGGTGAGGGTGTTGAGCATGATTGCATCAAGATAGCATCAGCCATGAGCAGAATGAGTTTCGATCTGATCGCCAATAATCGGGAGGGGGGAACATGCGAGGAGTTCGCTTGTCGTGGCTTCGCTTGCATGGACTTCATCTCTGCGCATCACATTTGTGAGTCCTGTGATTTGTGCGGTTGGTTCCACATGTTCTGTATCAAGCTCATTTAACATATCAATATACCCAAAAATAGAGCAGAGCTCCTTTGTAAATTTTTGCACCTCTACATCGCTCAAGCGCAGGCGCGCAAGCTTTGCAATGTGCCGAACCTGCTCCTCGGTGAGTTGCGCCATTATGCAAAGAATACCGTATTCCCTAGCGAAGACCCAAGGAACTTACGATCTCTTCGTAAATTTCCTCGACTGTCCCTGTTCCAGTCACAGTCGCAACCTTTCCCATCGCTTCGTACCCTCCAATGACAGGCAGCGTTTTTTCCGTAAATGTCCGCATCCTCTTCCGAATGGTTTCCTCGCTTGCATCATCCGCACGCCCTTCGATCGTGGCGCGTTTGAGAATGCGCCGCACACCTTCCTCCGGATCCAGCTGAAGATGGAGGCAGTGGAACTCCCGCCCAAGCTTTTTCATGATCGTATCAAAGCTCTGCTTTTGATCACTATCGCGTGGAATGCCATCGAATAAGATCTTCTGTGTTGGATCATGCTTTGTCACATAGTTCTCCAGTACCTCCATGATGATCGTAAATGGTACAAGTTGTCCGACATCAATATAACCCTTCACCGTTTCCCCAAGCTCTGTGCCCGTAGCCGCAATCTTCCGGAGCTCTCCTCCTGCTTCAAAAATCTCGTACCCAAAATCCGCCGCAAGCCTCTTTGCCTGCGTACCTTTGCCAGAGCCTTGTATGCCAAAGAGGACAAGATCCATTGATAGTCAGTGTAGAACAAATTTTGGCTTTTCTCGAGCGGACTATCTTATAGGTTGCTTATACATTCCCGAGAGAGTTTTCGACGCTGCGTCTTGTGAACTCTTTGCATTGGCATTATCGCGTACCATGAAGATACCGAGTGCAGGATCCATAGCAAGAGTGATTCCAGTAAGATTCCTAAATGCTCCATTCATCTTATCAATAGTTTCCTTATGTTGCGGATTCCCTTCAACGACGATATCAAGCTTTTGTTGTCCGAGTGGCTTGAATGGTCTCTCATCATTCTCATCACCCCATTGGATGTGCTTTAGTACTGGATTTTGTTCTAATGGAAATACGATGCATGTGCTATTTTCATCTTCTGGGAAGCGGAGTACACCTTTCAGTCGCATAGAATAATGGGTGAGTGACTCCTTTCAGTGTATAACCGAAATAACACAGTGCAAGATCCTCGTACGTGACTTCGCTATTGCAAATTTGGTGGCGAAAGGAAGCCAAAAGCCACATGGAGACGAATGATCGCTATTCTCTTGATCTTCCCTCTCTTCACTTTTAAAGTGACGCACTATGCCACTCTCCCATGAAGAAGTTCTTGCTCTCGTACAGCAATCAGAAGGTCTGACGCCGCAAATTGTGTGTGCGAAAAAACTGGATGATCCCGTGCAGGCGAAAGGACTCAATGCCTTGCTTAAACTGACAACAAGCCTTTTGGCAGACTATGCACACCAGACTCCAAGTGACGATGAGCAAGGAAGAATTATTCAAGATCTTAGAGATGCAATACATGATTTGAATACATGGGGTTCATTTATTCCTCAAAACTTTCATAGAGAAGGGGAATTAAGAGAAAAATTTGAAAACCGTGAAATAAAAATTAGTTTGCACCAACGTCATGGAGATTGGGTGACAGATGAATGGGTAGCGGCACTGTTACGCGAAACCCATCGCACGTTACGCCTCAAATTACGCGATGCTTTTGCCCAATCCTTATTGCCATCCATCAGCAAAGAACAGCATGAACAATGGATAGATATTGGTGAATCAGATCCATCTCTGTCAGATATTTTTTCTCTATGTTGCAAATTGTATGAATATGCCCCACTAAAAAAAGCAGATCTTGATGAGGTACTTCGTGACATAGATGCTTCATCTGAGCCAGAGCTGGAACTTATGGCACTATTTGTTCAGACTTTTGCAGGGTGGGCGAAGGTAGAGAAAAATCCAGTTCATTAAACAGCAAAAACCTTCGATTCGTTCCGCTTCGCTTCGCGCACGTTGGAATTGTTC
This sequence comes from Candidatus Peribacterales bacterium, assembly GCA_035289645.1. GTDB lineage: Bacteria > Patescibacteriota > Gracilibacteria > Peribacterales > Peribacteraceae > DATDWC01. Next base: position 33,983 of record DATDWL010000009.1, on the reverse strand, counting down.
TCGCATAAATAAAAAAGGTGCCTCTCTCTCCGATAAGGAGGGGGAGAGGCACCCAGCTACGCGACCACGATAGCGCCCCTAACCGTTAGCATTTTTATTGAGGATACCGCCTCTTGTGTGTTTTTCTCTGTTTTTGTATTCAGAGAGAAGAAAGAACAAATGTTTGTGTTAAACACGTTTCGCACTGCATCACCTTGCGCCGTAAAGACGCTACAGGGGAGTGATCGATTCGTGCTTTTTGTTTTTGCAGATGGTCAGTCTGCTTGTGGCAGGGGGGAGGGGAGGGCGCATCGGAAGGAAATCCCGTAATGGGTCTTCCGGCGCCAACCCCTTCCCCCGGCATGACGCGATGCTGAAAATGAACAAATCCGGATAGTATAGCAGAAAAGGAGGGTTGAGGCTAGGGCTGGGGGGAGACTCAAAACAGTGGATCAGTGCCAAGATTGATGGATTGTGTACGTCATGCTGAGCGCAGTGACTCTGCACCGCGCGATAGCGCAGGTGCAGGGGAACGAAGTCGAAGCACCTCGAAACTGAGCAATGTTTTCCATGAAGGGTTCTATGCTCTCGAATTATGGTGAGAGTTATATAATGTACCTTTTCGACGTGCTTCGACTGCGCCCTTCGCCCGCTATTGCGGGGCTCAGGGCTTCGCTCAGCATGACGTATTTAAATACTTCGCTGTATTGTGGCTCCGATCACACTCCATTTAAGATGCCAGCCCTAGCCCGAACCCCAACATTTTCTCTATCATCTCCACATGCCGCCGACTGCATCCGGAAAGTTCGTTCTCCTCATCGGTCCTTCCGGTGTTGGGAAAAGCGTCATCCTTAAAAAACTTCGTGAGCGACATCCCGAGTGGCACTTCCCGCGATCGGCGACAACGCGCGAACGGAGAGCAGGGGAAGGAGACGAGCTCTATCAATTTGTTTCCGATGAGGAATTTGATCGATTGATCGAAGAGAATCAAGTTCTCGAGTGGGCGGTGGTTCATGGCGGTGCGCGGTATGGAACGCTCATTTCCGAAATTATTCCTGCGATCGAATCAGGAAAGATTGTTGTACGGGAAGTCGATGTGCAGGGATTCGATTCAATCCGCGCGAATCATTTCTTCCGCGGCGAGGCAGCTCCATATACGATGCAATCAATTTTCATTCTTCCGGAAGATAAAGAGCAGCTTATCGCACACATTACCAAGCGTTCGCCGATGAATTCGGAAGAGCTGAAGCGCCGCATGGCGAGCATGGAGCGGGAACTGACGTATGCAGAGCTCTGCAACCGCACAGTCACGAATGCCGAAGGAAAACTGGATGATGCAATCCGCGCGGTCGAGGGATGCATTGCATAGGAAGCGGTCACTCGCCAATTTCCTGGTACGTCTTCATGTGTGCACGCACGATATATTCTATGGCGGATAGTTTTTCTTGTGAGCGTGCCTCCATGCATACGCTCAGTTTTGGCGACGTATTACTCTGCCTGATTCCGGCCCATGCGCCTTCTCCAAAATCGATGCGGACGCCGTCGATCGTGATGCACGGGTAGCCTTCCGCTTGGAAGTATCGCGTGATCCTCCGGATGACATCCGATTTTTTATCATCATCACAGTGGGGGCGCCATTCTGGGGAGAGGAAGACTGCGGGGTAGCGGGAGAGGAGAGACGAGAGGGGGGGTTGAGGTTCAGGTTCAGGTTTAGGTTGGGGTTTGAAAGTTCTGAGGTTTAGGGGTTTTGAGGATTGCTGAGCAAGAATTGACAGTATGCGAACAGCAGCAACCAGCGCGTCATCGTGATCGTAGAAGTCCTCGCCGCAGAAGAAGTGACCGGATTGCTCCGCACCAAGGTGGCTCCCGTGTTCCTTCATCGCGTGTTCTACAAACGAATGCCCTACGATGCACATCACAGGCTTCCCTCCAAGACGTTTCACTTCGGTCTCGATAATCGAGGACATCGAAACGGTGTAGATAATGGGAGCGCCTTTATGCCTCTGCAGATGATCTTCTGCGAGGAGAAGGAGGAGAGAATCCGCGCTCACAATCACTCCTCGCTCATCCACGATGCCTATCCGATCACCATCGCCATCGAATGCCATTCCAAGATCTGCTTTTTCCTTCTTCACGGTCGCGATCAAATCGTTCAACGTCTTGTGGTTACTTGGATCTGCGATGTGATTGGGGAATGTGCCATCTGGATCTGCGTAGAGTGAGATGACGTCTATGCCGAACTCCTTTAACACTGCGCCATAGACGGGACCGGCGACGCCGTTGCCGAAATCGACGACGATTTTTAATCCTCGGAGGGGCGTTTTTTGTACGTCATGCTGAGCGAAATCCAGAGCATCCGACAAGGATGCGATGGATGCAGTCGAAGCACTTCGCGCGATTTTCGATGCTGTTTCCTTCGGTTGCGACGTGCTTCGACTTCGTTCCGTTTCGCTTCGCGAAACATCACTACGCTCAGCATGACGTGCTACGAGCATCTTCACCGCTTCTTTATACACACTCACAGCATCAATTTCCTCCGTTACCCCCGCACCCTCCATAAATCTCTCCTCTTCGATCCTCTTCCTTAGATGTTGCAGATCCTCGCCCGCAAATGCTTCGGCATTCCGGAGCTGTAGCTTTAACCCGTTATCTTCCTTTTGATTATGGCTCGCGGTGATTTGTACTGATCCATCGTAGCTAAAGTAACAGAGCGCAAAATAATTTACAGGGCTTGGAACTTGCCCGATAGTCTTCACGCTGCATCCCGTGGAAACCAGTCCTTTGATGAGTGCTGCTTCGAGGAGGGGACTATGGGTCCTCGCATCCCGCCCGACGATCACGGTTGGATGATCTTTTTTGTAGCGTTCGCGGAGCTCTGTGCCGAATGCTTTGCCAACAAGCATGCAGCATTCTTCGCTTACTTCGCTCTCTGCACGCCCGCGGATATCGTAGGAACGAAAGATGTGGGGAGGAACAATCGTCATGCAGGGAAGTGAGAATTAGGAATATCGTATCAAAATTTCCATGAAAATCCGTTATATTCAGTTTGACGCACTCTGTCTCCTCCACTAGACTTCCGTGGCTTTTTAGGGATAGAATCCCTGTAAATTCTTCATTTTTCCCACTTCCGCTATGGCAGATTTTGATCGCAGTAAAGTACACGTGAACGTCGGGACCATCGGTCACGTCGATCACGGAAAGACGACACTCACGGCTGCACTCTCGCAGCTCTTCTCTCCTGCGGGGGAAAAGAAGGGGTTTGATCAGATTGACAATGCTCCAGAAGAGCGTGAGCGCGGTATTACAATCTCGACTTCCCACGTCGAATACATTTCCGAAAAGCGCCACTATGCGCACGTCGACTGTCCGGGGCATGCCGACTACGTGAAGAACATGATCACGGGTGCCGCTCAAATGGACGGCGCCATCCTTGTTGTTTCTGCCGCTGATGGACCAATGCCGCAGACTCGCGAACACATCCTTCTTGCACGTCAGGTCGGAGTGCCGTACATCGTGGTGTTTATGAACAAATGCGATATGGTGAGTGATCCCGAGCTCCTGGATCTCGTGGAGCTTGAGATCCGCGAACTCCTTAGTAAGTATGAATTTCCAGGTGACAAGACGCCGATTATCCGCGGTTCTGCGCTCAAGGCGCTCGAAGGCGATGCGGATGCTCAGGCCAAGCTTAAAGAGCTCGTCGACACGATCGATACCTACATTCCGGATCCCAAGCGTGAACTCCAGAAGCCGTTCCTTATGTCCGTGGAAGACGTCTTCTCCATCAAGGGTCGCGGAACAGTGGCAACCGGTCGTATCGATCAGGGTATTGTGAAGACGAATGAAGAAGTGGAGATCATCGGTATCAAGCCGACGCGTAAAGTGGTTGTCACGGGAGTCGAGATGTTCCACAAGACTCTCGGCGAGGGTCAGGCCGGTGATAACGTTGGACTGCTTCTCCGTGGCGTTGAGCGCGAGGATATCGAGCGCGGACAGGTTATTGCAAAGCCGGGCAGCATTACGCCACACACGAAGTTCGATGCCGAGGTCTACATCCTTACCAAAGAGGAAGGAGGTCGCCACACGCCGTTCTTCAAAGGCTATAAGCCTCAGTTCTACGTCCGCACGACGGATGTGACGGGCACAGTCGAACTCCCTGCAGCAGTCGAAATGGTTATGCCGGGTGATAACGTCAAATTCGTCGTCACGCTTGGTGTGCCTATCGCTTTGGATCAGGGCACGCGCTTTGCTATTCGCGAAGGCGGCCGCACAGTCGGCGCCGGAGTGGTGACAAAGATTAACGAATAATTTGCACTTTTCCGTAGCGCCTCGGTACGCCGTGGCGCTACGATCCCTTTGTTCTTTTTTTCCTTCGCCTCCTATGACACCTCCCAAGAAGAAAGCGGCAACCAAGACCCCGGTCGAAAAGCCGAAGAAGACACCTGCAAAGGTTGCAGCGAAGAAAGAGGAGGCCCCCAAGGAGGTTGCGACCAAGAAAAATCCTCGTGTCCGTATCCGCCTGTATGCCTTTGATCATACGGTGCTTGATGAAGCTGCGCGAAAGATTATCGATACCGCCGAGCGTTCCGGCGCTGTTGTTCACGGCCCCATTCCACTCCCGACACAAATCCGTCGTTTTACGGTGCTCCGCGCCACATTCAAATTTAAAGACGCCCGCGATCAGTACGAAATGCGCACGCACCGTAGGCTCATCGATCTCACCGAGACGACATTCAAAACAATGGATGCACTGCAAAACTTGAGTCTTCCCTCTGGTGTAGATATTGATATTAAGATGCTGCAATAGTGGATATCGCCTGCCCACCGTAGCTGCGAAGCAGCGAAGGTGGGATATTAAGATGTTGCAGTAGCGCTTTCTTTTATTTCTTCATCATCATCTTCTTCAAATACTGTCCGGTAAAACTGGCATCAACCTCTGCCACTTCTTCAGGCGTACCCGTTGCAATAATAAGCCCGCCGCCCTCGCCCCCCTCTGGCCCAAGATCAATCACGTGATCGACGGATTTAATGACATCGAGGTTGTGTTCGATCACAAGGACGGTATTTCCCATACCGACAAGGCGCTGCAATACATCAAGAAGCTTCTGAATGTCATCAAAGTGGAGGCCGGTTGTCGGTTCATCCAGAATGTAGAACGTTTTCCCCGTGGCGCGCTTGGTGAGCTCTGTCGCAAGTTTAATGCGTTGAGCTTCGCCACCGGAGAGCGTGGTGGCGCTCTGCCCTAAGTGGATGTAGCCGAGTCCGACATCGAGCAATGTCTGGAGCTTTTTCTGGATTTGAGGGATAGCCGAGAAGAATTCCAATGCTTCCGACACGGTCATTTCCAGAGCATCTGCAATATTTCTTCCCTTGTACGTCACCTCCAGCGTTTCGCGGTTGTAGCGGCGTCCCCTGCAGGATTCGCACGTCACGTAGACATCCGGCAGGAAGTGCATTTCGATCCGTTTAAGCCCGTCGCCTTCGCATTCTTCGCACCGGCCACCTTTTACGTTGAACGAAAATCGTCCCGGCTTATAGCCGCGGAGCTTCGCTTCCGGCGTTACCGAAAAGAGGTCGCGAATCTCGGTGAAGATGCCGGTGTAGGTCGCGGGGTTACTTCGCGGCGTGCGACCGATAGGGGATTGATCAATCACGATCGCCTTATCGAGGTGCTGCAGCCCTTCGATCTTCTCGACGCCTTGCGGCCGCATTTTGGAGCCATTCAATACTCTCTGGAGCTCGGGACCAAGAATACCGTGAATGAGTGAAGACTTTCCCGAGCCAGAAACTCCGGTAACGCCGATAAAGCAGCCAAGGGGAAATTCTGCCGTCACATTTTGCAGGTTGTGGTGCGTTGCCCCGCTCACAATGACTGTTTGGCCGTTCCCGCTCCGTCTCGTCTTTGGCATGACGATTTCCTTCTTTCCCGAGAGGTACTGGCCGGTGGTGGAGTTTGGGTTCTTCTTAATTTCCTCGATTGTTCCTTCTGCAACGATCGTGCCGCCGTACTTCCCTGCACCCGGACCGATTTCCAAAATGTAGTCCGCCGCTTCCATCGTCTCCTGATCGTGCTCCACAACAAGGACGGTATTTCCAAGATCCCGGAGATTCTCGATCGTTCGAATGAGTCGTGAATTATCCCGTTGATGGAGCCCAATGGAGGGTTCGTCCAAGACATACAGCACGCCTTGGAGCGCGGAGCCGATTTGCGTTGCAAGGCGGATGCGCTGCGCCTCTCCTCCAGAGAGGGTCGTTGCGCTTCGCTCGAGCGTTAAATACGAAAGCCCCACATTTTCGAGGAAGCTAAGACGCGCAATAATTTCGATGAGGATTTTTTTGGCAATGGTGTAATCGTAAAGAGTGAGCTGAAAGCTTTTCTCGAGCGATGCTGTGCTCTCCTCGAGTGACGAGGCGCGGAGCGCCGAGGAATCGAGAGGCTGTTTATTCTCCTTTGCCTCTCGACTCGTCCCTCGACGAGCTCGGGACTCGCTCGAGGAGAGCATCTTTTCATGTTTTCCGTTTGTCGCTAACTGTTCATCCGGTGGCACCAATGTTTCAAAAAACTCTCTTGCATGATTGATCGGCAAGTTCGTTGCCTCGATCACATTCTTGCCGCCAACCGTGACGCCGAGAATTTCCTTCCGTAATCGCAGCCCTTTACACTCCTCGCAGGGGAGCGTCTGCATATATTCTTCGATCTGGCTCCTCGTATAGCTGCTGTCGGTATCCGCATAGCGCCGTTCGAGGTTTGGGATCACCCCCTCGTACGTAGTGTCATACGTTCCTTCGAACCGATCCGATGTGTACGCCACGGAAATCGGCTCCTTGGAGCCATTGAGGATGAGCGCCCTCTGATCAACGGTGAGCTGCTTCCATGGAACATCGAGCCGGATGCCGAAATGCTTCCCCGCCGATTGCAGGATTTGCATCATGAACCCCATCCGCCCTGCGGAGGTTGCCCATGGGTGAATTGCGCCTTCTTCGATCGTGAGATCGGGATTTGGAATGATGTTCGCCTCATCAATCTGAAGAATAGTGCCGAGGCCATGGCATTTTTCGCAGGCTCCATGCGGAGAGTTAAACGAGAAACTTCGCGGTTCGATGACGGGTACCGTGAGTTCTGGGTGATCATTGCAGACGAATGATTCGCAGTATCGTACCTCTTTCTGTTTTTCCTCATTTGTGACATCCACCACGACGATCATGCCGCTTCCTTTCTTTAAGCAGAGCTCGACAGAATCCGCGAGTCGTGAGCGGTTGGGATTTGGAGCGGTGAGCTGTGAGCGATCAGCGGTAAGCTTTTCACCCTCTCCTAATCGCTCATCGCTTTCCGCTGATTGCTGTCTCCCCATATCTTTAATAATCAATCGATCGACCACGATCTCGATCGTGTGTTTCTTCTTCGGATCGAGTGTGATTTCTTCATCCACGGTCATGATCGCACCATCGACCCGCATGCGAACGAATCCTTCACGCTTCACAGCTTCCAAAATCTTGGTGTGCTCTCCTTTACGATCTTGCACCACGGGTGCAAGGAGAAGTACTTTGCTTCCCTCCGGCATTTCTGAAATCGTTTGTGTGATCTCGCTTGCGGATTGCCTCTTCAATTCCTTTCCGCAAATGGAACAATGCACGCGGCCGACTTTCGCCCACAGGAGGCGCATGTAATCATAAATCTCGGTGACAGTGCCGACTGTCGATCGTGGATTATGAGTTGCGCTCTTCTGATCAATCGAAATCGCAGGGCTCAAGCCATCGATGCTATCGACATCCGGTTTCTCCATCTGTGCGATAAATTGCCGCGCATACGCACTCAAACTTTCCACGTATCTGCGCTGCCCTTCGGCGAAAATTGTATCGAACGCGAGCGACGACTTACCTGAGCCAGAAAGCCCCGTGAGAACCGTCAGCTTATTCCGGGGGATTGTTGCATTCACATTCTTCAAATTATGCATTCTGGCGCCTTTCACTCGTATTTCCCCAGAGCTCTGAATTGCCGGCGTCTTTTTCTCGTCTTTCATGAAATGGTATTACACAATAAAAAACGCTTTATGCATCCTTTCTGCATAAGCTTAAGAGCGTAGCATGCGCATTCGCCAAGCGCAACATTTTGGCTCATATTCAATGATTGATGGGCATGATGCATCATCAACAGCTCTTTCTATTCTCGGGACATATCTTCAGCGATAGAGTGCATCTATATGTTGATTAATGGACAGGCTCCTCACCTCTTAAGCAGTGCCGAACGTGGTGCACAGTTAGCGGGTCGCATGCGGCAAGATCAGTGTGTTTCTGCCGTGAGTGACCGCTTGAATGGTTTTCGTACATCGCTTAAGGCAGGTGTGACGCCCATGGCGAGTAATCCAAAGGGTATTTGTATTCATTTATTTGTAAGAGGTATCGAGAATCAGGTCAGAGAGAGCATTGGTGAGCTCCCCGATGGGATACAGGCGGTATTTGTGGATTGCGCCGAATCTGGCGACTAGAATCATTGCGTGTTTACCGGTCTCATCGAAGAAGTGACAGAGGTACTGGAACGAACCGATCACAACCTCGTGATCGGTCGTCCTCCATCATTCGATGATATTCACATCGGTTCTAGCATTGCGGTTTCTGGTGCATGCCTTACCGTTTCTTCAATCGATGATGATGCGGTGGGATTCGATGTACATGCGGAAACATGGAGTAGAACAAAACTGGGTTCACTCAGAAAAGGTGATCCTGTGAACCTGGAGCGTGCATTAAAAGTAGGGGATAGGTTCGAGGGGCACATTGTGCAGGGGCATGTGGATTGTGTGGCGCTGGTGACTCGCCAATCCATTCCGGTGGAACCCTTGTTACCTTTCCTGACCATCCAATATCCCCCATCTCTCCGCCACCTTATTGTCGAAAAGGGCTCCATTGCCGTGGATGGAGTTTCGCTCACCGTCGTATCGGTCGATGATCAAATATTCTCTGTTGCGCTCATTCCGGAGACACTGAAAAGAACAACACTTGGGATACTCAAAGAAGGAGATACGGTGAATCTAGAGACGGACATTATGGGAAAGTATGCATGTGCTTAGGATTCCTTCCCCTCGTCGTAATCTTTCGCGCGTTCCCATGCCAGTTTAAAGAGGCTGCGCAGTGCCTGCGCGAGTTCTTTATTATACATCTTCATGCCCATGGCTGTTTTGTCTCCTATTGTGAACATAGCAAGCATGTCACCGATGATGTTGATCTCGGATTTGCCGGGGAATTTATCGTGCGGCACGAGGCGGGTTTGTCGAAGCTCCTTGGCATCGCGGCTCTTGTATTCGATTGCCTCTTCGATATCGGGCTGAATGCTCTTCACCTTCATGCCGAGATGTACGCGCTTTTTCGTGTAGTTCTGCCAATCGTTGCCCGAGAGCTCGGTGTGGAAGGTATTCAGCCCAAAGCAGAGCTGCTCCTTCTCCTTTTCATCCAGTGTCTCATTAATCAAATCCGTGACAGCATCGATTCCTTCGTAGTATTTGATCTTCCCGCGGATTTCGAGCTGTGGCATTTTTCCCTGCGTGCGGAGCTTCTTAAATTCCTGATGTAAATCGGAGGCATGGGCCTTCAGCTTTTGCATCTGGTGCACCTTCTGTTCGCAGAGATCCACGATGTCATCCGGCTCCACGGCATCAAAATGTGCAATCTTATTTTTGATAAAACTACTGACAAGTTCTTTTGATTCCAATGATTCTAATGTCTGGTAGCACGTTGCCCGCTTCATCGTGAGCCGCTTGGCAACAATACTCGCAATCGATTCTCCGTGCGTGAGGAGATACAGATACACTTTTACCTCATTTTCGTTCAGCCCAAGGTTTTTGAGGAATTGCTCAATAATCATATTGGAGATAAGAATACGCAACTTTTCACATTTCCTCAATGAAGGATTGTCGTCATTTTTGCGATAACACCTCGGCGATTTTTTCTAGAAATCCTCTGTTGTTCGAATTAGATAACACATTCGATATGCCAATATTTTGGCTTCATGGAGCCAATAATAAACTTTCCCTATTTCAGGAAATATTGACGAAAATCGCTATGCATAGACGATCCACATCCCCTCAGTCATTTCGATTGGGAGGATGCGACACAGCATATTGTTCATTTCCATCACAAGAGGAGACTGGCCATGAAGTTCAAGGGTGTCACAAATCGAGAAGCTCCACAAGAATTGGTGGATGCTCTGAATCTGCTGCGGGATCGTTTGGAAGTTGAAGTGTTAGAGGATTGCTTCCAGATCAAACCCGGAACGTTCGGTCCGGCAGAATTCTATGTGCAGGAAACGGATTTCGCACACGGCCACAGGCCGTTCATCAATTACAACCTCTCCGGAATCACTCTCCGGGAGGGGCGAAACTTCGAAAGAGCGCTCGAAGTACTCAGTAGCATTCTTTCCGAGTTGCTCGCAGAGCATTGGCCAGAGGCTCCAAAGGTTCAGATCCTTATTGTTATCGCCGTGAGTAGCGGCGACGGCAGAGTCTCGAAGCTCATCGAATCCGAAGCTTTCGAGATCGATCTGGCGGAATAACCGCTGTGTCGCGGTCGTGGCGCCCTCCAAGGACGGAGGGCGCCACGCGTCGTATTCGACATCGCATGAAACAGGAGAAGAAATGTGCTATAATCAGAGGAAACATATTCCATGGATCAAACCGACAACCGTTCCGCCGATTCTGCGATTTCCGAATTCCTCGGAGTCGTGGCGCATCGTATCCACACGCCTGTGGCGGCGATCAAGTGGCAGATCGAAAGTTTGCTCGATGGCATGATGGGGGAACTCTCCGCTGAACAGAAGGAAGCGCTCCAAGGCGTGATGCAGAGCGCGGAGAACCTCAATGATTTCTCGCGCGTGATGCTCGTGGTGTACGAGATGGAGAAAGATATTCCAATGACAAAACCGCAGGAGATAACTCTGCAGGATATCATCCAAAGAGTTCAGAAGAATTTGAATCCTCTCATTCGTGCAAAGCTGGGGAGAGTGGTTCTCACAGACGAGGCCAAGACATGCACGATTGTTGCGGATCCCGATATTGCTTTCACCATTCTTCACACTTTTGTGGAAAACGGACTGCATTATTCTCCGGAAGATTCCAAAGTGATTGTGAATGCGGAGCAGGCGGAGGAGGGGACGCTCATCACTGTCGAAGATTTTGGATGCGGTATTTCCTCCGATATTATTCCATCCATCGGTGCAAAATTTTTCCGCACATCCGAAGCGCGCAAGCAGTGGACCGATGGCGCTGGACTCGATCTCTATATCGCCATGAACCTCGCCGAGCGAACTGGCGGAAAAATCACATTCGACAGCGAAGTGGGCAAAGGATCAAAATTCCACTGGATGGTCCCGCGTGTGTCAAAACGGATGCAGCCATGGGAGAAATCGAAGAAGTAATCCTCGCTGGCATTTTGTGCACAGTGGAGTGGGAATAAGGTGTTCTTTACTCCCGTTTCTCTATTGCCTGCTTTGCGCACATATAACCGGCGGTACCGGCAATAGAGCCGCAAGGATATGTTCCTGCACCACAGTAAAGGATGCGCTCATGGTCACCGAACTGAAAGAACGAATGCTTTCGATCGGCGGAGTACCCGCGAGCAAAGAATGTCTGCCCCGGACCGATATCGATGTGATCGATGTTGCCTTGAGCGAATCCAAAATCACGCTGCAAATCTTTTGGTGAAAGCAAGATCGAACCAATAAATTCCCGATCATCCCCAATATGAGAAAGCACCTGCCGAAGAACATCGTTTTGGACTTCGGTCATTTCTGCTCCGCTCTTATCGATTCCCAAACTCTGGAAATACACTGATAGTATGTCATGGCCACGATTGGCTCCCATCAAGCGATCTGCAGCTCCCTCCGGATAGAGCTCAAAATAGTTGGGGGAGTACGGTATCCCATCGTTTACGATCCTTTGTGATCTATTTTCGAAGTCTTGGACGCTGTTACTTGCAAATATTGTTCTAAACATCGCAGGATTTTTGTCTCCTTGTTTCCATGTGAATGGTTTTTTAAAGAATGCAACGAGCTTGCCTGCCGTTCCAAGAAGCCTTTTTTTATTGATGGATTTAATAAGGTGTTTGTCGTCGATCAGCCTTGCCGCACTCAGCGGCTCTGTTGCAAAGATAACGAGATCGCTTGGCTGAATTTCCTCTTTTTTCCCCTCATGCTGAAATGTCACATCGCCCGTTTGTGGGTCAACATGGCATACGGCAGTCGATGTGAGAGTATTGACGCCTACTTCTTCGTTCAAAATATTGAGTTCTCCGAGCAGAGTGTGGAGCCCTCCCCGTACGAATCCCCATTCTCCGCCGAGTGCGTTCCCCGAATGCATAAGAGGGATAGTAAATGCAGACTGCGGCGCATCGATCGATGTAGGGCCGCTCTCATTGATTGGGAGGAGCGTCATCATCTTCCGTGGATCGGAAGTGAAGTAGTGATCAACGAGCTCTCTGCCGGTTCCATCAATCCAACGCTTCGTCAATTCTTGCCCCAATTCTTTTCTTGCGAGCGCAAAAGTTGGGACGATTCCCGCTCGAAAAGTTTTTTGCAGAAATGCTACTACTTTCGCTTCATCACTATGAAAATCATCAATGTTGCCAGTTTCCCCGGCCTTCGTGCGGAAATCTTTATCGCTGCTCATCATGCCAAGCTGAGGACGATCGGCAATGATCATTCCGGTTTCTTTAGAGGGGACGTATGTTCTTCCTTTCATGCGTTTTTTAAGTCCAGTCTGTCTATAAACAAAATCCTGCATGAACCCGAATACACTCGCTCCTCCGGGGTACCCATACGATTGACCGCCAAGTTCTACCTGTCGCTCCACGCATGCGCCGCCAACTGTGGGGCTTCGTTCGAAGAGTGTCACATCATTCCCCGCACGTGCCAGGTAGTGAGCCGCGATCATGCCATTAATGCCTCCACCAATAACGGAGATCCGCTGCCGTCCCTTCTCCTGAGACGGAGATTTTTTTGTTCGTGATACGTCTTCTGTAGGCTTATTGGACAAGTTTTCTCCCATTTATTACATTATAATTTAAATATGCTATTTAGTCAATTCTTCCTACGTGAGTGTGCATGGGCATCCAACTTCAAGCTATGACAGTAACACTTGTTACCGGATCAACGTTTCACAGCGTCACGTAGAGCACCACGGCAATTGCGAGGAGCGATACGAGGTAGTATGCGGAATCAAACACCATTAACTTCACTGGTTTGCCGAGCCATGCATAACTATTGATGATGGTGAGCGCCGTAAACGGCAGCCAGAGGATCAACACAATGATGAATGCGTGGAAGATGCTCGGAAGCAGCAGGATTTGAAACGCTCGACCGAGGACGGCGGATTGTACAAAAACTAACACGGTGTTTGCAGCGATCCCTGGGAGCATCATGGAAAATTTTATATCTTCCTTCGCAGGCTGGACGATATTATTCATCGCCATCCACTGCTTGCCGAAGAGCGGACCGTGCCAGATGAATCCAATGATAAATGAGACGATGATTGCAAGAAGAACGCCGAGGAGGTGCGTCTGTACGTATCCTGCGATTGCGAGGAGGTGAATCATGGAGCGGAGGGAAAGTGGCAGAACGATCTACGTGCAGATCTCGTCTGTTTCGGTATCGATGACATACACATGTTTGGCGCCGGTGTAGAACACAACGAATAGGCGCCTGCCGGAGAGGACGCTGATGTAGGGCTCGTTCGGGAAGCTCAAATGATTGATGAATTGATCATTTGCTGTATTGAGAATAGAAATGGTGTTGCCCGTTCTGCGCGAAATATAGAGTTTGCTGCCATTCGTATTGGTTGTTGCGTAGATCGGCGAACCGGAGAGAGCAATCGCTGTCGTGGTGGGTGTATCGGTCGTTGTGTCGATGATCGAAATGCTGTTGCCGCTGTAGTTCATGGTGTAGAGCTTGGTACCGACGACGATTCCAAATACAGGATTGGCGCCGACATCCGTATACGTCGCGTCGATCGTGTCAGTCGATGTATTGATTTTATAGATGTATGTGGTGCCGGTCAGCGCGTAGAGGTACGAGCCATTCAAGACAAACGCTCCCCCTTGGAATAAGCCGCTGAATGTTTTTACGATGGTGTTGTACGTTGGACCGGCGGCGGTTTCGATCACTTTGATGGCGTTCGCAGTGGGGTTCCACACGTACAGCTTTGTACCGACGAGGATGCTCTTCCCCGGATTGCTCATGCCGGTAATAGTCGTGACGGAGTTGTCGGTTGTTTCCACTACCGATACCGAGCCTCCAGTGTAATTGCTGACGTAGATTTTTGTTCCAACAACGGTCATGAAGGACGGACTGCTTCCAACCGGTATGGTGCCGGTGACGGTGTTGCTGGATTTGCTGATGATACTGATGTTGTTGTCATCGCGGTTGAGTACATACAAATTTCCGCCGACGATCACCGCATGGACGGGGTTCTGACCGACGGGAATCGTCGTAACGAGGGAATCGATTCCCATATCGATCACCGTGACCGTACGGAAAAGATTGTTCACTGTGTAGAGCATGCCTCCTTGGTTAAGCGCAAAGATCGGTCCGTCCTCCGCGCTCATGGGATACACGCTGTCCGCAAGACAGCCGCATGTATAGCAGGGGCATCCGGGGACGAATGTCGTTCTGCTCCCCCTTGCCTCATCCACGGCGTATCCGGAGACTCCAAGGTACGAAGCCTCCACAGTCGTGAAGAACGCATTGGCATCGGTGTAAACAGTGAACCCTGTTAAGGCTCCGCTTCCTTCGGCGACATCCACCGGCCAATCTACGATGAAGTTCGCATCAATAATTTCATCCAGATCCACGCAATCCGCCTGCCCTCCCATTCCTTGGCGGCAGATCGGACGCTTCTGGCATTTACCTGCCAAAATGCCAGCAGGCGGAGTGCCATTATTCCAATCCGTGTAGAGCGTGATGGCGCTGTGGATTTCCCTTGCCATAGCTTTTCGCCATGCATCCCGTGCAGCGGTGAACTGAATCTTTGGCGAGATAGCCGTGATGACGATGCTCGATATGATGCCAATGATGCCGATGCCTATGAGCAGTTCGACAATCGTGACTCCCCCGTGGCTGGACACAATTTGTTTCCGCATCGATCCCAAGAACTATAGCAGTATTTCATCGTAATCCATATATTCTTCATTTTCTTGTGAGTTCATCATGGCGCTTTACCATCAGACAGCTCTCGAAGAGGAATAGTAAAAGAAGAGAGAACAATTTTTTCGTCAACCGCAAGCTCTCCTAGAAATGGAAGGGGAGATATACACTCTCTTCCGATGCCAAAGCAAAGTATTCTCATTGCCGAGGATGATCCATGCCTCAGAGCTGCATACGAAAGGCGTTTCCGACGCCTGTCGTTTAACGTTCATGTTGTCGAAGACGGAGAGCAGGCGCTCAAGTTCATCGAACACTCTCCTCCCGATTTGTTCATTTGTGACATTATGATGCCAAAGCTCGATGGCTGGGGGGTGCTCTCCAAATTGACCAAGGAAAAGCGTCCGTTCCCCGTCATCATGTTAACGAATCTCGAAGACGATAAGACGCGTCAGACATGCAAAGACATGTGCGTCGATGGCCATCTCATTAAGAGAGAGATGAGTCTTGCTTCGCTCTGTACGCTCGTGAATGCCCTCTTAAAACAGCGATCAGAGTAGATAGTATTTTTCCCTCCCCCGATGTATGGATTTCTTCGGTACCATCACACTGATTCTCCTCTACGAATCGCCGCCGTTTTCCATCATTCTCTTTCTGCTTAGTGCGCTTCTCCTTGTTGCGGGAGTGGCGGTGAAGACGTGGAAGGAGGCGTATTACCTTGGCGGAATCGAGACGCAACCGTTGAATTGGATCGAGCAAACACATCCGCATCTTCCCTCGCCGCGCGTCATTGGAATCATCGCGCTTTGCAGTGCCACTTTGCTCATCGTCGCTCTGCAGACCCACAGTGACATTTTTCCGTTCAACGATCCCTACCATGGACTCAACCTCACAACTCTCTTTCTCCTTTGCGCCGCCGTTGGATCGCTTGCAGAGCTGAAGTGGAGGGGGTCGAGGGAATATATGCTTTCTTTTTTGGAAGGCACTGCCATCGCTTTTCTCGTGCGCTTGCTTCTGAGTCTTCCCGGGAGATCCATCGATGAAAAAGTCATCATCTTTCTTCTCCTTGCCGCATCGATCACGATGATCGAGGCGACGCTCGTACGTGCGCGCAAGCGCGGCGTCATCATGGTGATGGTGTTCTCCTTCGCTTTTTGGGCTGCCGTTTGGTTTGTTGCACTTCCGCGATGAAGAGCAGTTCCCATAAGGACACTGTTCTTTCGTTTCTTCACCTCGCTGTGGCGGGCGATATTTGGAAAGCCTACAACGCCTACATTCACCCGGATTTCCGTCATCACAATGCCTACTACAAAGGGGATCGCGAGTCGTTGATGGTGGGAATGGAAGAAAATCATAAACAGTTTCCTGCCAAAGCATTCGATGTGAAGAGGATCCTTGAAGAAGGCGATATAGTGATCACGCACTCGAGCATTACGCTCACGGGGATGGCGGAGATTGCCGTTGTTCACATCTTCCGTTTCCAAGATGAAAAGATCATCGAGATGTGGGATCTCGGCCAAGAGGTTCCAAAAGATATGCCAAATGAAAACGGAATGTTTTGAGGTGATGTTGGTTTGTGTATGGAAGATATGTACGAGCGTTGTTCCGAATGGCTGGGGAGGAGGGGATCCCCTCGACTTGTCGCGCTGCGGCGCTCCTTGCTCCCGACTACGCTGCTTCGCAGCTACGCCGGGCAGGCAGGGTAAACTTCTCACCCCTCCTCTAGGGAATCAAATGGTATACGTGGGGCAGATGGAAGTAATTTTATTCTGGCTGGGCATTCTGCAGGTTATCCGAACCTTCAATGCAGCTAGGAGTCTGTGTCCTTATGGTGATTTCTAACTCTCTTCTCGACACAATTGAGCATCAAAGGGTTTTATTAGTCGTGTTGTAAACGTTTCCCCAAGCACTAGAAAGTGCACTCCAAGCTCAGCGAGGTTCTTTCTTACTATTTTGGGTAATCTGTTTTTACGTGCGAGTAGTCCACAAGTATAAATCCATTTCCTGGTCCGTTCCTCATCTGAGTATTTCGGCTCCTCAGAAGTGGGAAATCTTCCATGGAGAGCTAGAAATTCGGCTAATGAGAATTCATCTGGCATAGCCCAATCGATCTTTTTATATTTAAGGAACTTAAAAACGGAATTCAACTTAAGTATTTTCTCTGATTGGTCAGGTCTTAATGCATTTGAGTGATGGAGGACGAATTGTTCCTCTAACCATCGAGTTATTTTATAAAACCTCTTATTACAATACCAATCATGAGTATTGCTCTGTGATAAGGATACGACTCGGTTGTACATTTCTTCCCATTGTTCAGGATTTTGCAGATCAATTTCTAGAACCTCAATTTGTTTCTTCTCTGCATCCGGTACTTCACTTGATCGGTATTTGTTATTTATAGTATATGGGATTTGCCTTTCGCGTTTTGGTATTTTACTTATATGGAAGCGCATTCTTTCCTCTTGCTCCCAGGCTGCGAGTAAAAATTCGCCTGAATTACCTGTCCAGACAAATGGAGGTCTTCCATTACCTTTACGAAATTTTTTTGTGGCTATAAACATATTATTCCAATGCTCAGTTCTCCCAAATGCAAAGCCGATTTTCTCTAAAGTCTGAATACATCGTTGTGGTAGTTTACCCTCTACAAATAAATTTCTCGCGTCTGACAACCAGGCTCTAATGTGGATTTGCTCTTTGTCTGGCTCTTCTTCTTTTGTGTCTTCTATCCATTTCGTAGGATTATTTACGATCCATATTTTCAGACGTTCGGCGAAGTCCGGCCACAGTTGCCCGGCCAAAACGCGTCGTATTGTTGACTCCGAATAATAAGCTCGTTTATGTACAATGCCTTCTTTGTCTCGTCCGGTTATTCCAAGACACCCCTTTAATTTTTGGCGAATAAATCTTTGAGTAATTCCTAATTCCTCTGCCCACATTTCGATTCTTCCAAAGCGTTCAGATAACTCTTCATTTAAGTCTAACGCCGGTTGGTTTTCATTTTCTCCATTCATCTTTTATTTGATTGAATGTATCGGCGAGGTAGTCGGAAAAATCCTGTCTCATCCTCTTGCGGTAGATCAACGCGTCTTTGAATTATATCTAGCGCATCTATTTTTTTGATCAATGAAACCCTTGTCGGAGGTTTCTTGCCTTCAATGCGCTTGCGCAAGATATCAATCGGATCTTCGGGGGGAGTACCACCCGCTCCTTCTCCCTCACCCTTTAGCTGCATGAATTGTTGATATCCACCTAGGATATCCGTGAAAAGTGCGGGTCTATACTTTAGTGCCTTCGGTACAATTTGTGCGATAAAAGCCTTATTCTTCCTCCATCCATTATTCCACAAAATGCTTCCTTCTCTGACTTTCCTAAGAACTCTACCGTGTCTCTGCGTTAACTTATTCAATGACATGGTGGGATATGCGTCTATCAATAACATTGCATTTTCTAGATTCATGCCTCTTCCACCCATTTCACACAGGACGATCATTTGAATTTCTCCCTTCTTAAAGGCCTCCATGTCATCTTTCATTTTTGAAGTTGATGTATTTTTTCCATCCCATCCAACGATTTTTATTTTTTCACCAAATTGCTGATTAAGTGACTTGGTTGTTGCTTGCACCAAATTCACACTCGGAACGTATACAAGAGTTGGGAATTTTTTTCTATCAGATTCCCCAACCAAATGTTCATATACTTCAGGAATCGCAAGATGCAACTCAGCGTGCTTCCACGCAGCTTCTAATACCCCTTGGTCATAATCGCCTTTACGAATTTTTAAGTCCTCTTCTCGGATTTGCGATTCATAAAACATCACTTCAGGATTAGCATTTATTCCTTTCAAAATTCCTTCTCTTAAATCTAGCTCATCTACCTGTGGTCCGAATTCATCAGTTATTGAACGGCCATCTGGCCATATTGGGGTAGCAGTAAGTCCTACTTTAATGTGTGGATGAAGCGATTGGACGATTTTTCGCCTGAAAGGTGTTAAGAAGCAATCCGCTTCATCAACTATTAGAAGATCTAATGTACCAGGCGGAAGAAGTTTTTTTAATTCACGTCTTGATTGAGCCATCTGTAGTGCGTGTATTCCAGCAACTATGACTGGATGATCCAAATCCCTTTCACCACCTGACCACAAGCCCGTATCGATACCAAGATCTGTAAATTGCTGTCTCACACCTTCCACTGGTGCACGCCCAACTGTAACTAGAAGATCTTTTGTTTTATCATTAATTCCCAACTGATTTTTGGCAGCTTGAGATGCTCCAATAAGATTGATCTCAACAAGTGTTTTCCCCGATCCACAAGACGCAACGGCGGACAACGATTGCCGCCTTTGCTGTTTAAGCGCAAACAGAATTTTTTGTGTTGTTTCTTGCTGATGATCTTCCAAATTTAGTCCCTGACCATCTGGATTAGCATGAGGAACATATTTCAGACGCTGGCTGAGATGATGCTGGAATGCATCATTAAAACGCTGTTTCGTCATAGACTCCCATTATTGCGAAATTGTATGTAAATGCAATATTTTTTTAAATAGTCAAAATATGAGTTTAAGGGCTTAATGAAGAAGAATAATGCCCTTCAATAGAAGACTTTCCTCGCTCAGGATGGTAGCAAACGGCGGAATTGTAGAACATCGTGAAGTCTCCCCGGTAGAGCCGGGGGTTTACTGAGGGTAATTGGGAAAGCGTCCATTTCCAGATTCGAACGGCTGCCAGAAGCTAAAAAGACCTTTGTTCCGATTGGCTGGGGAGGAGGGGATCGAACCCCCGAATGCCTGCTCCAGAGGCAGGTGCCTTACCACTTGGCTACTCCCCATTATGACCGAAATGATAATTGAATGAACGATGACATCAACCCTCCTGCCCGCCGCCCGCCTGACCGCAGTCGGGCAGGTAGTTCCGCAAGAGCGGAACGAAGGTGGGGCTACTCCCCAGTATGCGATAAATGATGATGCGGGGAGTAGCATCCCGTATTTTCTTTCCTTCATCAAGAAAAAGGAGGCCCGTCGTTGAGCCTCCTTTTACCGCGAGATCGTACTTCTTTAGATTCCAAATGCAGTATTAATCATCGCCTGTACATGGGTAGAGAGCGATGTGCGAATTTCGGCCATGCAGGCTGTCGTTGCCGATTCATCCGCTTTACCGGAGCATGCCCGCTTTGCGAAACCGGCAAACATGTTGATCATATGGCGAATCGAACCCTCTACACGCGTCTGTAACTTCACGATCATCTCCTGTGTTATTGCTACGTCTTTCTTCGCATCTTTTCTTTCTTCCCTCAATTCGGCTTTGAACTCGTGCCGAAGAGCGCTCATAAATCGTCCGGGTTTTACTGCTGCATTAGCATTAGCATTCGCATTTACTGATGCATCCGTGCCGATCGATGTGAAGGGTGCATACATTCGCCCATGAATCTTTGCATCTGCATTTGTACCAAGATTCAGGTTCATGGCAAAAGCAGGAGTACTGCTTAAGGCAATGGACCCCGCGGTGATGAGAGCTGCCAAGCGTTGTGTGGCTGCCATAAGAAGAAGGGGGAAGGAAATAATGGAATGCCCGTGTGAGCAGGCAACATCGATGACGGTGAGGCAGGAAAATTCTTACATCATGCCAATATTTCCTCTACAATCAGACCCATATGGAAAAATCATCCAAAGATTTCCTCTTCCGGCTCCTTTGTACCCCCAGTCCCACGGGGTTTGAATCCGCGGGTCAAAAGGTGTGGCTCAAAGAAGTTGCGAAATATGCAGATGAAACCGCAAATGATGCCTACGGGAGTGCATGGGGGATTTTGAAGGGCGGCTCCAAAAAGACGTTGATGCTAGAGGCGCACTGCGACGAGATCGGCTACATGGTGAAACATGTGTTTTCCGAAGGATTTATTGCGATTGATTTGATCGGAGGATCGGATGCGGCGACGGCGCGCGGGAGGAGAGTTACAATCTTTGGAGAGAAGGGGGAGGTGCAAGGGATTATCGGCAACATTGCGATTCACATTCGAGAGCGAAAAGAAGAGAAAGCGCCAGAGGTGCATGAGCTCATTGTCGATATCGGTGCAAAAGACGAAAAGGAAGTCGCCGCCATGGGCGTACGCGTGGGGCACCCGATGGTGTATAGCGAAAATGTCAGTGAGATTGGGAAAAATACAGTCATTGCACGCGCGCTTGATAACAGACTCGGAGGATTTATTATTGCGGAGGTCATGAAGAACCTTGCGAAGGGGAAGAAGCCGACGTGGAACGTTGTGGCACTTAATTCTGTACAGGAAGAGATCGGTTGCTATGGAGCGAGGATGGCGGCATACCGCCTTTCACCGGATGCCGCAGTTGTGTTCGATGTCACCCATGCGACGGATACGCCTGGGGTTAAAAACGAGAAGCATGGCAAGGTGGAGATGCGGAAGGGCCCGACAGTGACACATGGCGGATGTAATCACCCAAATCTTGTGAGTCGCCTTACCGAAACCGCCAAGAAAAAAAAGATTCCACTCCAGCACGAAGCAGCTTCTCGTTACAGCGGTACGGACACCGGTGTTATCTACATGACGAAAGAGGGGATACCGAGCGCACTCGTATCACTCCCACTCCGTTACATGCACTCTGCGGTCGAGATGGTGGATTATAAAGATGTCGAACAGACAATCGCTCTTCTCACGGCATTTGTGGAGTCACTCACGGCGAAGGATGAGTTTGGGACGAGGCTTTGAGATTTTTTTGTACGTCATGCTGAGCGGAGTGAGTCCCGCCCGTCAGCCTCAGGCTGATGGGCGAACGAACGAAGTCGAAGCACGTCGTTCTTGGAAGAAATATTTTCAGTCGCGACGTGCTTCGACTGCGTGCCTGCAATGGCGCGTGGCTACGCGCCATTGCAGCACTTCGCTCAGCATGACGTGCGAGCGTATTTACGCTATAATGGTAAGAATGCTCTTCTTCCATCCACATAAACAACTGCGCGATGTGACGCTCAAATTGGAATCGCTTTTGCGAGGAAAATTGTGGTTGCAGGCACTTGTAGGGTTGGGGTTAGGAATCGGGTTTGGAATGGTGATGGGTCCGGATGCAGGGCTCCTTGAGCCTGCAAAAGTACAACTCGTTATGGGGTGGGTGGCACTGCCGGGAGAACTCTTTCTCCGGCTCATCAAAATGGTGATCATTCCGCTTCTCGTCGCTTCCATCATCCGCGGTCTTGGAGGAACAACTGATGCACAGAAGTTAAGGAAAACAGGATTCACATTCATCATCTATGTTTGTGCGATGGCTGTCACGGCCTCTGCAATCGGACTCATGATGGCTGTCCTTGTGAAGCCGGGGCTCTATGTCGCCTCTTCGTTCCATACCAGTGCAGTGCATGCGATCACAGCTTCCACCGAACTCCATCTCGTTCGTGATTTGCCGAGCACTATCATCAACCTTATTCCGGCGAATCCGATTGCCTCAGCGACGAGTGGTGAAATGATCGGCATCGTCATCTTTTCCATCATCGTTGGGCTTGCGTTTGCGACGCAGCATAATCAAAAAATCGAACCGCTCCTCACATTTCTCGACGGCGTATTGGAAGTGTGTATTACGATTGTGCGCTTTGCAATGTGGTTGGTGCCGCTTGCAGTCTTCGGGCTTATGGCGCGCATGGTATCGCAGGTTGGTGTTGCGACGCTCATTGGCGTTGGTGTCTATGTTGCGACAGTTCTTGCGGGACTCTTCCTGCTCCTCCTCATCTACCTCCTCGTCGTTCTTGTCTTCGGACACATGGCACCGTTCCAATTCCTCAAAAATATTCTCCCTGCCGGGCTCCTTGCGTTCTCGACCTCAAGTTCCGCAGCGGTGATGCCGGTTTCCATCAAAATTGCACAGGAGAAATTGAATACGGACGAAGAAACTGCCAAAGTGATCATTCCGCTTGGCGCCATGTTCAATATGGCGGGGACGTCGCTCTACCAGAGCGTTGCAATTCTCTTCCTGGCGCAGATCTCCGGCATGACGCTCACCATACCTCAGATGATCTCGGTTGTGCTCACGCTCATGATCAGTACGATCGGCGCTCCTTCCACTCCAGGCTCCGGCATGATCGTTCTTGGGAGTGTGGCTGCGGGCTTTGGCATTCCGATGGAAGCATTCGTCCTCATCCTCGGCGTCGATCGCATCCTCGATATGTGTAGAACAACGCTCAATGTTGTGGGGGATTTGGTGGCGTGTGTGATTTTTGGTGCAGAACGAAAGCGATGGTGGATGTTGCATTCATAGTGAGTCTACACGACCTCAAATATCGCATTGAAGCTAAATTCATGCGGATAAGGTTTCCCCGGTATTGAGCGCGGTAAAAATCGGAGTTTCTTCAATCTGAATCCTGCTGAGGTAAAAAGTGCAATGTATTCTTCGCGCGAAAAGAGTGATCGGTTCTTCCGTGCGGTATCCGGATTCTGCGTTGGATCACTAAAATCTGCATCCTCCTTTGTGATGCATTCAAAAAAGAGGAGGCGGCGCGTGATGCGACGAAGTTCTTTTGCAGCCTTTTTTGCTTCCGCCTTTGTGAGGTATTGGAAGGTATCGAAGCAGAGTGCAACATCGACAGATTCATCAGCGCAGGGAAGATCAGTGACAGAGCCAAAACGCAGATACTGCTTCATGGGCGATGTGCGAATGCAATACTGCGAAAGATCGACGCCATACGCGGCAAAGCCGCGCTCCCGTAATATCTTCACCATGCCGCCAAGTGCACAGCCAATATCCAAAAATACCCAATCGTTCGCTGGTTTTGCTTCTTTTAGGATCCGCGGTATCACCTTTTTTGCCTGATCAAGGTACCAGCGGCTGTAGACGTAGTTTTCTTCTTCGAAGTATTCGCGATCGAACGTCGAAGCATTTCTGATCGTGCGGTCGGCACCTTTTCGCTCTGATCGAAACGGCGAGTGAGCAATTACGATACTCGATGATTTCTGCTTCATTGATGTCGTATGGCAAGGTGGCCGCCGTACAGGATGCCCTCGATGACGATCTTGAGTGTGGGGATCGAAAGCTGTTTGCCTGATTCCCTCATCTGTTTTCGGATCTCGCTCATTGAACCGATCATGTTTGGTGCGCACTCAAGCGGCTCTTTTACATGGGTCCCAAAGAGTGGATAGATTGGATCATCAGCAATATGCTGAGGGTACTTATCAAGCGGCGGAAGTTTTTCGCCGTACGGAACGGGAGGATTCTCGGGCAGATCTTCCATAATCTCCTCGAGATGTTTTTCCCATGCCTCATACGCAGCGGGGTTACTGTACATCGTCCCTCGGCAAAACGCCGATCCGCAGTGGCAGTTATCCGTTCCCGGATCGCACTCTTCATCTTGATCTCCAAGGAAGTAATCGTAGCTCAGTTCTTCTCCCGGGTAGATTCGCCGAAGTGCAAAAATGATCGTATGTCGGCCGAGTGCTGCCATTGCGCAGTTTGGCTCACAGGAGCAATTAATGAGGTGCACGCCATCCTCTTCGGGATTTGGATGAATATCAGCCGTGTCGCTCCACCACATGTCATACACGGCATCATGCTCGTAGGGAGAGCCTTCATCGGATGGAGTGACGATGCCGAGGTAATCGCCGATCAATGTTCCTGGTTCGATTTCTGCACGAGCAAAAACTCCTCTTCCACTCTTCTCTGTTTGCCGGACTTCGATGCGATCGGTGAGAAACATGGGGGGATTGTACACGAAGCCCTCACCCCTCTCTCACCTTCATCAGAGAGGTGCAGCAAAATATATTATCCTCGCATGATAGGTGAGGAGGGAAATGGTGGACAGGAGGGGTGAGGGCTAAAACGCCATCACGTTCTGCAAGTGCGCATACTCCGGTGCATCTTTGTAGCGCTGGATCGCAAGGTGGACGATTTCATCGATAAAATCTTCGTAGGCAACGCCTGTGAGCTTGGCGCAATCCGGCACACAATCGCCGATGTTGATGCTTGGATTCGGATTCAATTCCAAAACGAAGGGGTTGCCATCTTTATCGATGCGCAGTTCCACTCTCCCGTAATCATGGCAATCCATGATGTTATAGGTGTCGATGCTGATCTCTGTGATCAGGTTTGCGAGCTTCCGTGGGATATGCGCAGGACATTCGGTTTCGATCTTCCAATATGGACTCCGCTTCCCGCCCCACTTGGCATCGTAGGCGTAGATGTGCCAGTACCCCTCTGGCATATTTTTGAAGGTGGAACGATTGAGTGGAAGCACGCGAAGCGT
Source organism: Candidatus Peribacterales bacterium (assembly GCA_035289645.1). Classification (GTDB taxonomy): domain Bacteria; phylum Patescibacteriota; class Gracilibacteria; order Peribacterales; family Peribacteraceae; genus DATDWC01. Next base: position 8,660 of record DATDWL010000009.1, on the reverse strand, counting down.
GTCGTCGTTTCCAATGATCGAAACATCATATTCGTCTCCTTCGATGTACTCCTCGATCAGCGCAGGCCGCCCGAGTTCTTTCAGGACGTATTCTATTTGTCGATCGAGCTGTTTCGTATTCGTCACAACGGAATCATTCGTAATGCCGATGGAGTTATCGGTATCTGCGGGCTTCACGATCAAAGGATACCGAAGACCGTCTTCGATCTCATCATCCAGCGCATAGACGCAGTCCCAGTTTGGCGTTGGGATTTCGTAGTATTCAAGGAGTTGCTTCACCCTGATTTTATCGAGGCAGAGCCCGAGTGTCATGGGGTTGCTGCCGGTGTAGGGGATCTGGAGGATATCGAGGAATGCGGCGGAATGCGGCTCTAAAAGTGCATTATCGTTCACTCTCTCGCACACGTTGAACATCAGATCGATATTTGCCTTCAAAATCTTTTCGAACGGAGGAGGGGATTCGTTCATATCGAAGAACGTGACGTTGTAGTGTTTCTTCCTCAGTGCTTTTTCGATATTGCGTCCGACTGATGTGAGATCATGTTCCACTGCCGAACCGTTGTTGCCTGCGTAGACATTGCAGAGAACGCCGATGTGGAGCTTTTGGCGTTCGCGCTTGGGGATTTTACGGAGCTTTTCGATCTTCGCCCTTCCTGCGAGCTGCTGCCTTGTGATGCGAGCGGTCGAGAGCGCGCGCTTGCGTTCGGTTTTGCCGACGCTCGAAATGCTACTGAAGGGAACAACTTCAAAATCCACATGCCTCAAAAAATCATTCACCTGTTCCTCTGCTTCGCGCGCTGTTTTCCCTTTGCCCGTGACCCAGCCCATGTTTTCGAATCCTTCCGGTGGTACAAGCACAGTATCGCCGATTTCCTTCGTCACATGGAGATCAAAAATCTCGCCCTTCTTCGATTCTTGTAGTCCCCGCTGCCGCGTTACGACTCCCGAGCGCTCCGGGATCAAATATCTGCCGAAGAGGTAACAGCTTGGTTCCCTGTACTTCACCCACTCGAGGTTGACGGGCTGATTCGTTGCGATCTTTATTCCGGAGGCAACGAGGTCAATATCCCAGATTTCCTTTACCCAGCGGTAGAGGTAATCACCGCCCATGCGCGAGGCGATATCGATGAGCTGCGGCCCATCCGGAGAGATTTTCATTTCCACATGAGCCAAACTTTCCTGCACGCCAAGCGCGATGAGCGAAGCCTCGGCGATCTTCACTGCCTTTGCACGCATCCCTTCCGAAAGTCGAGCCGGTGCAAAGTCGCCGCGCTCGACGAAGTAAGGTTCTTCCATCGGGAGTTTTTCGACAATGCCAATCACATGGGGAATGCCGAATTGCACAATGCATTCGACGCTGATTTCCATCCCGGGCACGTACGACTCGTACAAAAACTGTCCGCTGTTGTAGTGGAAAATGGGATTAAAGTCTGGCGTGCAGTTTTGCTTTAAGTACTTAAATACTTTGCCAGCATCATCGGCATCATCCACGCGAACGACGAATTCGCTATCGGCCCCCCACACAGGTTTCAGCACCGCAGGGAATCCAATATGTTCGATTGCCTCGTTCAGATCATTTTCTGTGCGTACGAGGCTGTACGAGGGGACAGGAAGGCCAGTTTCCTCTAAGCGGCTTCGCATGCGGAATTTATTGCGCGTCTGGAGTGCGGCGGTTGGAGTGTTTCCTGTCCATTTGAATTCACGGCAGAGGCGAGCGAGGAGCGGAACATCATCTTCCCAGAACGTAATTGCCCCATCGATTTTTACCTTCGGATATTCCTCCATAAATTTCTGAACGCGATCCACGCACTCGCCATGGTTATAGGTATCCGCTTCGATAAAGTACGTTGTGATCTTTTGCGCATCGTTTGTCGCATTAAGCAGAATGATGCGATAGCCCAATTTTTTCGCCACTTCCAGCGTGAAGCGTTTTTTCTTCCCTCCCGAGTTTACGAACAGAATCGTCTTCTCTTTCGAATCTCGTCCGGAATCTGACGAGTGCATAGAGGCCATAATCAATGGTGAGTGTACTCATGTTGTTCATTCTTGTCACGCGCAAATAAAAAATAAGATGAATAAAATTATTCGTGAGAAATATTTTGAATTCATCGGTGTGAATTTGAAATCAATTTTTATTTCGATTCTTCCGATGAAAATTTAATGCTTCATCATGCGTCAAAAAACCCTTCCAGTGGAAGGGTTTTTTAATTCACAATTGGAGATTCATTCTCACAGCCGCAATCCGCGGCGGACTCGCATGTTTGTCGGGTCCCAAAAGAAATTCTTCTTCGTGCGTCTGCTGGCCCTTGCGATCGGGGCAAGATCAGCTCTGGAAGTGGCAGGACCGATCCGAGCTTGCTCGCTCCTCATTTCGCGGAGGTTGAACTCGATCTGAGTCGTTTCCACTTGATATTGGCGGGAGTTTGGCTCAAGGAGCTCGAAGCCGTTTGAATCTGCAGCGCGAACGCCTGTCGGATGGAGATAGAAATTGCGGGCATCCTGTCTTTGCGTAAAGTGTGTGCTCGTGCGAGAGAGCATTCGATTTTCGCGGCGGAGTGCGGAATCGGCGCGGAAGATGTTGGCGAAGCGCCTTTCGATACAGGTGTCGTTCACCAAAATATCGCCGCGTGCACATGGTGGAGCATAGGTTGCATCGGCAGGCAGGCTCTCTACCCCTGTTGGGGTGGGAAGTTCCGCAAATGCGAACGAGAACGGAATGCCAAGCGAGAGAAGGGCGATGGAAGAGAGAAGCTTTTTCATAGATTCAAGAAGTGGAAAGAAGAAAGATGATCGTGTGCGATTTCAACTCATCTTAACAAAAAAGACAACTGTCGATGTGCACACAAGACTGCGAAACCGCAAAATTGTAAATGGGAAATGCCTTTTCCGGATTTTCATCCGTTTGTATGTAGATTTGTGTACAATTCAGCCATGGATCTTCCATCATTGCAGCAGGATGGCCTCCGTCGCATTACTTCTGCCCGAAGCTCTGATGAGCTTTTTATGCTCGAAAAGGAGTTTTTTGGCAGAAAGAGCGGATTTTTAACGGAAGCGATGAAGCTCCTCAAAGATCTCTCTCCAGAGGATCGAAAGAAGAAGGGAGAGGAGCTGAATGACCTCAAAGTCCTCCTTGAGTCCGCGCTCGTGGCGAAGAGGGGGGAACTCGAGGGGGCGAAGCTCGATTCGCTGAAAGATTCGGATGCACTCGATCTCACGATGGATTTGCCGGAATCTCCCCGCGGGCATCTTCACCTCATTCCAGAGTTCATTCGACACATCGAAGAAGTTTTCGGTCGTATGGGGTTCGATGTCGCCTATGGTCCAGAGATCGATTCGGAGGAATATAACTTTGATCGACTCAATTTTCCTCGAGAACATGCCGCGCGTGATAATCAGGATATTTTCTATATGAAGAATGAGGGAGAGCCGACAAATCGTATGTTGCTGCGAGGTCATACATCCACAGTCCAGATTCGTTATGCCGAAAAAACAAAGCCGCCGTTTCGTATGATTTGCCCGGGAAAAGTATTTCGAAAAGATGCTGATGCAACGCACTCTCCCATGTTTCATCAATTTGAGGGAATGGTGGTAGGGAAGGATATTTCACTTCGCCATATGAAAGGAGTCATGATTACGGCACTCAAAGAATTGGTGTCGCCCGATCTTGAATTTCGTTTTCGAACAGGGTATTTCCCTTTTGTGGAACCGGGGCTCGAAATGGATGTCCGCTGGCGTGGAGGGAAAGAAACAAAAGAGGGGAGATGGCTGGAAGTTGTGGGCTGCGGCGTGACACATCCGAATGTTCTTAAGGCATGCCATATTGATCCCGAGAAGTGGCAGGGATTTGCCTTTGGTTTTGGTGTTGAACGGCTCCTTATGATCAAGCACCAAATTCCAAATATTAAATTGTTTTACCAAGGAGATTTGAGGTTTTTAAAACAGTTTTAGATTTTGTGGGATGATTCTTATCATGAGCCTCACAATTCTTTTTTCTGTTCATGAAAATGGCGCGTCTAGAGGTTGCTTCATCCAAACCTCAGGAGCGCCATCAACAGTGCGAATATCTGTGAATCAGTAAATCATGATTGGTGTCCCATCGTGAGTAAATATGCCGTCTTTATCCGCTTCGACATGATCTGGCGCATTAATGTGTCGTATGAATCTGCGCGGTACTGCAAATTTTGTGTGGCGAAGCCGAGATGAATCTGTATACGATTTCCTTCGTACATTTTTGAAGACATTTTCCATCCAAGCGCGGAACGATGCGACGTATTGTCCAATGTCCTGACTCTCTGAATCGAAATACACATTGCACTGTCGTGCATGAGTGGCGGCAACAGCCTCTGCTCCACTTGTAGATACCATCGTTTGTTCGGTTGAGTCGTATCGCCATTGCTCGGATGGCGAAACATCGCAGTGCGTCTTAGCGGTGTTCTTCTGTATTCTTTGCCTGCATACATCAGATCCATGGGGAATTCCCACTGCCGAATGACTCATATCATTGCGATCCAATATTGCCGAAAGTTCATTGGCAGTACGGATGCCCGGCGCGGCTTCGATATGCGGTGCTTTCGTTGGAGTGTTCATGATCAAAAAAAATGAGGAAATAAAAAAATACCCTCTGCAGGGGAGGGTGGCTCGTGCGTTTGTAGATTTATTTATGCACGCAACCGCCCTCCCACAATAAGCAGGAGAAGGAGGTTGCCGAGGAGAATTCCTCGAGGTTGGTGCATGATGAAAACAGTGTACCAATTTTCTCTTCGTGTGCAAGAAATTCCTCAGTCTTGTATCTATTGCTCTCCAAGAATTATCCGATGCCGTTGGTTACTCAATGATTCATCAATATGCGCAATGCGACTTGATGCCTCAAGTCGATCATCCAAATTCTGAGCAATGGCCATTGTTTCTTGAGGCAATCCAGCTTGAGTAAACATATCTTCCTCACCTTCAAAAAAATATTCTGATCTGTGCCCCAGCGATTTTCCACTGCCTTCGGTCGTATCAATTCCGCGGGTAGATATTTGAGATTCAGTCATCATACGTTCTGACTCTTATTGTAGATCAAAGCGAAGACGTAACCAGCAATTCCTCCATCAATTCCTGCCCAAATTCCCCCCATCACGGCGCCGGGAATGGTGTTGTCGTAACCGATATAAACGGTGCTGAGGATACTTATAAGCGTATTGCCGTACGAACCATGCACCATGGAAATGAGTGCGAGGAGGAGGGTGCCGATAGCCAATGTACCGCCGAACGCAATGGCGCAGGCTTTGGGGTTGAGGGAATGCATAGTAGGGAGGGGGAAGACAGGGGAGATGATAGCATAGAGTTGAAGAAGGTTAGGTAGGTTAGGTGAGTTAGGGAGGCTACGTAAACGATGAATTTCAATTCAGCTTAACAAACTTAACCAACCTAACCCACTCAACCAATCCTCATGCCCCCCATCCTCATCTACGACGGCAACTGTGGATTTTGCACAACATGGATTCGGCGCATGCGGAGGATCACAGGCGAGAGCGTCCACTATGCTTCGTCGCAGGAAGTGGGGGAGAGGTATCCGCAAATCACGAGAGAGCAGCTCCAGCGTTCGGTGTGGCTTGTTGAGCCAAATGGAGAAATTTCTGCGGCAGCGGAAGCAGTATTCCGCGCGCTGTCCTTCGCACGAGGATGGCGATGGCCACTCTTCCTCTATCGTTTTCTTCCGGGATTCGCACGCATTACGGAATTCGCATATCGCACAGTGGCGGCGAAGAGGCATACATGCAGAATCTCTTTATGATGTTTAGGTTTTCCTCATTATTTTTTCGAACTGTATGCGCACGGTTTCGGGATGGATGAAGAGGAGAGACCCTGCGAAAAGCATCATGAGCCACCACTTCCCAATGAGGACGACAATGGCAATGTGCATCAGCAGTCCAGCGATGATGAAGGGAATGCGGATGGATCGAATCCATAAGCAGAATGGCAGCATCAGCATGAACGTTTTGATTCCATAGAGGCTCCACTGGAAGACCGGCATCGTGAGTGATGATCTCGCAAGTTGCGCGCCGAATTTTGTACCAAGCGATCCGAGCAAAGCGGATCGGAGACGCACCCCATTCATCCACACCGGCTGCCAGAGCGTGAACGCTCCGATGTACAGGTAGGAACAGGCGATGAGAATTTTGAGCAGAGTGACGGGCAATTGCCGGACATCTTCCCATTCCAATGCCGAACCGTACCGCATGCGCATGGTATGGGAGAATGCGCGATCGGCATTACTCCAACAGAGGAGAAGAAGCACGAGCATAAAAAACACCGCTTGTTCTTCATTGGTGACGAGATTGGTTTCGGTTCCGGCGGCGTACATCAGTGCAAGCTCCAGTCCATAGAGCATGGCCATAATGATTGCGATGTAGTGGAACCACGCTCCGAGTATCAAAAAAATTGCCATCAATGCCATGCCGACGCACAGCATCCATTCACCGGTGGAAAGTGCAGGCTCCAGGATGAGGATCGAGATCCACATGCCGCAGAGTGTTGCACCGGTGAAAATGCGAAAGAGAGCGAGCGCGTGAGGCGGTACGATCCGCGGTACGGAGGGAGTTCCTTGTATGTTCTTTTCTTTACCCATTGGGAGCAGTATAGCAATGGAGGAGAAGGGGGCAACATTCACTCTCCCTTACTTGATTATGGCTGTTGCCGTGTTCACGATGATGCCAAACTGCACGGGATCAAGTGAAGCGCCGCCAATGAGGCCGCCATCGATATTCGGCTGCCGTAAGAGTTCTTCGCAATTTGTTGCTTTCATGGATCCACCATAGAGAATACGAGTTCTCTCTGCATGAGAAGAGGGGAGGAGCGATCGAATGAAAGCGTGCATTCCTTCGGCATCCGCGGAGGTGGCCGCCGGTTTATTCGGGTCGCCACGGCTAATTGCCCATATGGGCTCGTACGCGAATGTGATGGCTGCGGCCCCGATGCTTTTGAGCACAGCGCGAACTTGTGATTCCACAATCTCTTTCCCCCTCCCCGCATCGTGCTCTGCTTCGTTTTCACCAACACACACGATGGGATGAAGCTCTTGCTGCAGAGCTGCAGCCGCTTGTTCCGCTACAAACTCATTTGATTCAAAATGGAATTGCCGTCTGTCGGAGTGTCCGCAGAGGACAGAGGTGCATCCAATATCCTTCAACATCTTCATCGAGATATCGCCGGTGAATGCTCCTGTATTTTCTGGTCTGCCGAACTGTCCTCCCGTCACGATTCCAGCATTGATGCAAGGAATGAGATCAAGGAATGTGGGGAAGACGATAACATCAATATTTCCATGAGATTTATATGTTTCGAGGCTCTTTGGCGCACTGTTCATTTTCCAATTTGCTGCGATGAGGAGTGATCGATTCGACATGACTCTAGCGTACCAGAAATTTGCTCAGGATTTTCTTGCATCACCCTCCTTATATATATATCCTTCGCGCGCGATGGAACGCTACATCCACCCGTAGGGTCAGAACCCCGCATCTGCGGGGATGAATCTGATTCTGCGGGTGGGTGTAAGCCCACCCTTTTTTTATGCGGTGGTGTGTCCATCCGGTGCTCATTGAAAACACCGGAACGACATCTAATTATAAATTTTAATACGCTGCAATTTCATTATAAAAAATATGTCTCATCAAAAGAAGTACGTTGCATTGTGTTCACACAAAGTGTCTACGTACTGCTTGCCTTTCCCACTTCATTTTTTGGAGGGGGAATATGACATATGAACAGCGTTATTTCCGAGCATTAAAAAAGAAATGTTACTCATGCGCATCACATGGATGCCTCGACTCTGCATTCCGATGAAGGACGTGGCCAGCTGCGATAAGCTTCGGTCAGCCGCTAGGCAGGCGCTACCAGCCGAAGATTTCCGAATGGGGAAACCCACCGGGGGGAATGCCCCGGAATCCCGCATCTGCGGGAAGGACACCCTGTGAACTGAAACATCTAATGTAGCAGGGGAAAAGAAATCAAACGAGATTCCCCGAGTAGTGGCGAGCGAAAGGGGAACAGCCTAAACCCACCGGCTTGCCGGTGGGGGTTGTAGGAGCCCAACATCCGATTCCAATCATGTTAGGTAAACGTCCCTGGAAAGGGCGGCCAAAGAGGGTGATAGCCCCGTAATCGAAAACGTGATGGACGGTAGGGATTTCCTGAGTAAGGTCGGACACGTGAAATCCGGCCCGAATCTGGGTGGACCACCATCCAAGGCTAAATAGATGCAGAGATCTATAGCGGATAGTACCGTGAGGGAACGGTGAAAAGCACCCCGGATAGGGGGATGAAATAGTCTCTGAAATGTGATGCGTCCAAGGAATAGGAGCTCCGCACTTGTGCGGGGTGACTGTGTGCCTTTTGTAGAATGAGCCAACGAGTTTGTTCTCAGTGGCTTTGGCTAAGGGAGTTTTACCCGGAGCCGGAGCGAAAGCGAGTCCGAATAGGGCGTTTATAGTCGCTGGGACAAGACCCGAAACCGGGTGAGCTATCCATGGGCAGGGTGAAGTTTCGCGAAAGCGAAATGGAGGCCCGAACCATAATGTATCGCAAGACATTGGGATGACCTGTGGATAGGAGTGAAAAGCTAATCGAACCCGGAGATAGCTGGTTCTCTCCGAAATACCTTTAGGGGTAGCCTCGTT